>JBAPQW010000063.1:0-26559 GCA_049280815.1 Verrucomicrobiia bacterium
CGCTACCGACTGTGACACATCTGGATCTCTACTATACTTCGGCGACGACGAACCTGGCTTATGCCGGCGCAGTGACCGTTAACCAGGGAACGTTCAGCGCCGTGATCCCGGCCGATTGCGTGTTCACGCTGACCGGTTTCACCGGCGTCAACGTCACCATCACCAATCCGGTGAATGGCGCGCAATTCAATGCCCCGGCGACCATTCCGATAGCCGCCACGGCGGCGACCACGACCGGCAGCATCGCTTTGGTCGGGTTTTACAACGGCGCGGCTTTGCTGGGTGATGACACCGTGGCGCCATACGGGTTTACCTGGGGCAATGTGCCGATGGGCGACTATTCGCTCACGGCTCTCGCTGGCGACACTCTCGGCGACGTTGGCACGTCAGCCGTGGTCAACGTGACCGTCGTCGGAGCCCTTGCCCAGATTACGGTCAGCCCGACCAATGCCACGCTTCCGCCGGGCGCCACGCAGCAATACATTGCCACGGGTGCCGATTTGATGGGACACACCCTCAACCCGCCGCCGGCTTTCTTGTGGTCGGTCACGGGCGGTGGAACAATTGCCGGCAATGGACTGTTCACGGCGGGCAGTCTTTCCGGCGGTCCCTTCAATGTCACCGCCGGCAGCGGCGGCCTCTTCGGAACGGGCACCGTCACCGTGACCGCCACGACTGGAGGAACGACCAATGGCGGATCTATCGGCAACACGATCAATGGAACGTCCACCGATAATCTTTGGGACAATGGGGCATGGATAAACGCCAGCCGGTTTCGAGCCACGAATAACCTGGGCGTGACCACAATTTTTGCCAAGGTTGTGGCGGTTCCCGGCAAATACAAGTGCGCCATCTACACGGACAACAGCGGCCTGCCGAACCGGCTGTTGCTGGCCTCGGGCGAAGTCAGCAATCCCGCCAGCGGGTGGCAGTCGTTCCCGCTCGCGGCATCGGTGACGCTCACGAATGGCTCCTATTACTGGCTGGCCGTCTGGTCGGACAATGCCAATGCCCAAGTTTATTATTCGGGCAATAACGGAACCCTTCGCTGGGGACAATACAATTACGGCTCATGGCCGGATCCGATCAGCACCAGTGGCGGCAGCAGTTTCAATTATTGTATCTACGCCACAGGACCCGCGGCTGCGACGCTGACCTCCATCAGTGTGACACCCGCCAGTCCGAGCATCATTGTCGGAGGAACCCAGCAGTTCACGGCAACGGGGACTTACTCGGATGGCAGCACGCAGAACATTACCAGCCAGGCAGCATGGGCTTCATCCAACGCTGTCGTGGCCACCATCATCACCAGCGGCCTCGCGACCGGAGCCTCGGTGGGCACGGCGACCATTTCAGCCAAATTGGGTGCCGTAACCGGAACCACCACAGTATTCGTTCAACCCCCCGTCCTGGTTTCCATTGCCGTAACACCCACCGCTTCAAGCATCGTCATCGGAGGGACCCAACAGTTCAAAGCCGTGGGGACTTATTCCGATGGCAGCATCCAGAACGTCAGCAGCCAGGTGACCTGGATCTCGACCAACGCAGTCGTGGCTGCTGTCAGCAGCAACGGTCTGGCCACCGCCGCATCCGCGGGCTCCACGACCATCTCAGCAACGCTGGCGGGTGTGACCGGATCCGCGCTGCTGACCGTCCAAGCTCCGCCATCCTTGACCCTGATCACCGTGACGCCGGCGAATCCAAGCATTTTAATTGGAACGGCTCAACAATTCATCGCCATCGGATCTTATTCCGACGGCAGCACCCAGAACGTCAGCAGCCAGGCGACTTGGATCTCGTCCAACTTGGTCGTGGCTGCCATCAACAGCAACGGTGTGGCCACCGCCGCATCCGGGGGCGCCACGACCATCTCAGCGACGCTGGCGGGTGTGACCGGATCCGCGCTGCTGACCGTCCAGGCTCCGCCATCCTTGACCCTGATTACTGTGACGCCGGCCACTGCGAACCTTGTGGTTGGCGGGACACAGCAATTCGTTGCGACGGGGACTTATTCCGACAGCAGCACGCAGAATGTCAGCAGCCAGGCGACTTGGGTCTCGTCCAACGCGGTTGTGGCTGCCATCAGCAGCAACGGTGTGGCCACCGCTGCATCCGGGGGCGCCACGACCATCTCAGCGACGCTGGCGGGTGTGACCGGCTCCGCGCTGCTGACCGTCCAGGCTCCGCCATCCTTGACCCAGATTGCAGTCACACCGGCGAACCCAATTATCTTGATTGGAGCAGCGCAACAATTCATAGCCAGTGGAAATTATTCCGACGGCAGCACGCAGAACGTCAGCAGCCAGGTGACCTGGATCTCGTCCCAACCGGCGGTGGCGAGTCTCAACGCGAGCGGCCTGGCGTCGGGGATTTCAGCCGGTACGGCAAACATGACGGCGACGCTTGCGGGCATCACGGGCACGACAGTGTTGACGGTGCAGGCGCTGCCTCTCACCATCAACACGGTATCGCTGCCCGGCGGGACCGTGAATGCCGCTTACTCGGCGACCCTTTCAGCGAGTGGTGGCACGACCCCTTATCAGTGGTCGCTTTCCAGCGGATCGTTTCCGGCCGGGCTGACGCTCAATTCGAATAGTGGAAGCATCAGCGGGATCCCGACCGTTGCCGGAACTTTCAGCATCTCGGTCCAGGCCAGCGATGCCGGCAATCCGGTTCAAGTGGCGACAAAGCTGCTGAGCATTGTGATCGCTTCGGCGTCCAGCACGGTGAGCATCTGGCCCAGCAACACGGTCCCCGGCGTGGTGGACAGTGGCCCGGATAGCTCGGTGGAGCTCGGGGTGTAATTCCGCTCGGACGTAGGTGGGTTGCTAACCGGCATCCGCTTTTACAAGGCGACCGCCAATACCGGCACCCATGTGGGCAATCTCTGGACGAGCACCGGGACGCGTCTGGCCACGGCCACCTTCACCGGCGAAAGCGCATCGGGCTGGCAGCAGGTGATTTTTACCACTCCGGTGACGATCAGTTCCAACACGGTGTATGTGGCTTCGTATCACGCCGGCAACGGACATTATAGCGCAGCCATCAATTTCTTCTCGGCGGCGGGGGTGGACAATCCGCCGTTGCATGCCCTGCGCAACGGGGTGAGCGGCGGTAATGGAGTTTACGCCTATGGCAAGAGCAGTGCCTTTCCGAACCTGACTTGGAACACGGCCAACTACTGGGTGGACGTGGTTTTCAAACCGGGCACTCCGTAAGCTTTCGAGCAAAGCGATGCTAAACATGCTCCCCGGCTTTCCGGGGCTGTTGCTTTATTTTCCTGCTGCTCAAATCAAACCAGCCCATCACGGCTGAGTTCATCTTCTCCGGGTTGGATTCCGGAATTGTTCAATTCGGGGTTCCCGTTGCAGAAATGCCGTCAACAGATGCGTTTTAACCCGCGGCGCCGCCTGCCCCGCGACAGATCATCCGCGGTTTAATCAAGCGTGATTATGGTGGCATGTCGGATGCTTGGGTTGAGAAGGAATGATTATCGACTACATATATTCTTCTTCGCAAGAGTTTGACGATAGTTGTTTCTTCCAGCGCCTGACCCTCATTGACATCTGCTGCGGCCCGCCCGTGGCCCGATGACTTCTTTGTGTCCGGGCTTGAAGCAACCCCTGTTTTGAGCCCGGACGTAGCTTCACCTTGGTCACATTTGCCGTTATGGGGTTTGGAGGTTCCCATCCAGAAAACAGATTGAAGTCAGCCCGCGCTTTTTCCCCGCCAAAGTCGCGCGGGTGCGGAGGCAGGGCGGGATAAGGCCGTACAATCAATGCATGGACTCGAACAAAGACCGTTGCTCTGGGAGACGTTGACCTGGGAGGAGATTGGTTCGTTGCGCCGCACGGGGGTGGATCTCTGTCTGTTGCCCGCGGGGGCGACGGAACAACATGGGCCGCAGCTTGGCGTCGGCATGGACACCCGCAACGCCACCGCCCTGTGCCAGGCGGTGTCGCGCCTGACCGGCGTTCCCGTGCTGCCGGCGCTGGCCTACGGTTGTTCGCTGGGACATTCGCGCCGCTGGCCGGGCACGATTGCCCTGCAGCCACAGACCCTGACCGGGGTCTTGGTCGAACTATTCGACTGGCTTGAGGGTGCGGGATTCAAACGGCTGCTGATCGTCAACGGTCATGTGGGCAACGCCGCCCCCTTGCGGTGCGCGGTTGAAATCATCCGCAGCCGGTGGGATGACGCGCTGGTGCGCGTCTGCAATGTGGCCGAGCTCAGCCCGCGCGTGCGCGCCGAATATTTCGCCGATGCGGAGGACTGGCACGCCAATGCCGCCGAGACCTCCCTGATGCTGGCCGGCGCTCCCGAACTGGTGCGACAGGAAAAGCTGGCCGCCGCTGATGACCCGGACCGGACCGGCGGACTGGTCTTTCCGCATCCGGTCAATCGGACCAGCCGGAATGGGGTCACCGGTTTTCCCAGCCGCGCGACCCGCGAGCAAGGGGAGAAACTTTTCAACTTCATGGTGGAGGACCTCGCGGCGCTGGTCCGGCGCGCGCTGATGGAACGACCACCGCTCGAACACAGTTATTTTGCCCCGATCACATGAAGGCCACCCTCCCAGCCAAAAGGACCGACGTCAACCGGTTGCATGCCTCGCGCCGGATTCCCGGGACGAACGGCATGCCGGCCGGCGCCGTGACAACCAACGGCGCCAATTCCGCGGCCAAACTGAAGGCGCTCAAACAAAAGCTCATCCGGCAGGGCGTGAAATATTGTGTCGGCGCCTACGTGGACATCCACGGCGTGCCCAAGGGCAAGTTTGTGCCCATCGAACATTTCGAGCATTTCGCCCACGGTTCCGAGCTTTACACCGGTTACGCACTGGACGGCCTCGGGCAGGAACCCAACGACGACGAGATATCCTCCGTGCCGGATCTTGCCCACATCATCCAGCTTCCCTGGCGCAAGGAGGTTGCCTGGATGCCGGCGGACAATCATTTCCACGGCCAGCCCTATCCGCTCAACTCACGAGTCTTGTTGAAGAACGTCATCGGTGAAGCGGCCCAAATGGGTTTCACCTTCAATCTGGGAATCGAATGTGAAATCTACGTGCTCCACCAGGACGAGCAGGGGCGGCTGGTGGTGCCGAACCACGACGACAACCTGGAGAAGAGCTGTTACGACGTGAAACGGTTCCTGGACGTCTTTCCCTGGCTGGACGAAATGGCCGGGATGATGAACGGGCTGGGCTGGGATGTATATTCCTTCGATCACGAGGACGGCAATTCGCAGTTCGAATTTGATTTCAAATATGCCGACGCGCTCACGATGGGGGACCGCTACATTTTCTTCCGGCACATGGCGAAGGCGATTGCCGCGAAGCACGGCCTGCTCGCCACCTTCATGCCCAAGCCGTTTGCGGACAAGACCGGCAACGGGGCGCATTTCAACATGTCATTGGGCGATCCGCGCACCGGCCGGAATCTGTTTGCTGTGCCGCCGGAAAAAGACCCGCGCGGGTTGGGCCTGTCGCCGCTGGGTTACGCTTTCATTGCCGGCATCCTGCGGCATGGCCGCGCGCTGTGCGCGGTGCTGGCGCCGACGGTGAACAGTTACAAGCGGCTCATCCGGCGCGGCGCCATGAGTTATTATTCCTGGGCGCCGGTCTTCAATTCCTTCGGCACCAACAACCGCACCAATTCCATCCGCGTCCCCATGGGCGGCGGACGCTGTGAAAGCCGCAACGCGGATTCCTCCTGCAATCCCTACCTCGCCGCGGCGCTGGTGCTGGCGGCCGGGCTGGAAGGCGTGCGCGAGGAGCTCGACCCGGGCGATCCCCACCACGAGAACCTTTATGAACTGTCGCCGGCCGAACTGGCCCGGGCCGGGGTGCAGGAACTGCCGCGCACCTTGGGCGAGGCCGTGGACGCGTTCGCGGCCGACCCGTTTGTGGAACAGGTGCTGGGCTCGGGATTGCGGAACGAATTCATCAGATATAAACGCGCCGAGTGGGAGTAATATCACCAGAGCGTAAGCCAGTGGGAGATCAACCGTTACGCGCGCCTGTTCTGAGCTGAACCATTGCAGAGGTCCCCAAGTAAAATTCAACCATCAAACCAAAGGAAAAAAATGAAACTGAAGACAATGCTCGTTACCCTGTTGATTGGTCTGGCCGGTCTGGCCGGAGTCCTGGCGGCGCCCATCAAAATCGGCTACAGCGACTGGCCCGGTTACACCGTAATGGAAGTCGCCAAACAAAAAGGCTGGTTCAAGGACGCCGGCTTGGACGTGGAAATGGTGTGGTTCGAATATTCGCCATCCATTGACGCCTTTTCCGCCGGCAAAATTGACGCCGACATGATTGTGGCCGGCGATGACATGGTCACCGGCGCCAGCGGCGCGAAGAGCAAGATCGTGTGCCTCGTGGACTACAGCGAAGGCAGCGACATGATCGTCGGCGCGCCGGGAGTGGATTCCATCAAGGATTTGAAGGGCAAGAAGGTCGGAGTTGAACTGACCCTGGTGGAACATGAGCTTTTGCTGCAGGCGCTCAAGGTCAATGGCATGAGCCAGTCCGACGTGACGCTGGTGGGCACCTCGACGGATAAGACGCCCCAGACGCTCGCGTCGGGACAGGTTTCGGCCATTGGCGCCTGGTATCCGATATCCGGGCAGGCGCTCAAGCAGGTGCCCGGTTCAAAAAAACTTTTCACCAGCGCCGACGCCAAGGGGCTGATCTTTGACGTGATCGCGGTCAGTCCCACCAGCTATGCCGCGCACAAGGAGGATTGGGCTAAAATCACGGCGATTTACTACAAATGCGTGGATTATCTGATGGATCCAAAAACGCGGGATGACGCCATCAAAATCATGGCGGCCAAAGTCGGCGCCGACCCGGTGGAATATGCCAAGAACGTTCCGGGCACGCATTTTCTGACGCTGGCCGAGGCGAAGGAGGCGTTGAAGAAAAGCCATGACATGATGTCCATCTACGGTTCGATGGAACTGAGCGACAAATTCAACCTCGACAATGCCGTGTACAAGGAGTCGCAGAAGCCCTCGGATTACCTGGCGCCCGGCATCATCATGGGATTGAAGTAATCCCCCGCACGCTCATGGCCCATCACGACTGGCTGGGATTGAAGCAGGAGTTGCCGCGGCGGCGGCGGCTCCTGCTCACCACCTTATCCTTTGTGCTGCCGCTGGTGGTGTGGTGCATTTTGAGTTACGTGCCGTGGATCTGGCACCCGCTGATTCACATCACCGATCCGGGCAGTGTGGATTATTTCAGCGAAGGGCTGGACATCCCGCGCGCGGATTTTTACCGGGAGGCGGCCAAGGCCGCGGCGGCGGGGCAACCGCTGCCAAAGGGATACCGGGTCAATCCCGTCTATCTGCCCGCACCGCACAAGGTGGCCTGCGCCTTTTATACCGCCTTCAAGACGCCGCCGCGTTTGCAGGACGAACCCTGGTTGCATCAAAGCCTGGGACACAGCATCCGTACAATTTTCCTGGGTTTCCTCTTTTCATCCCTGCTCGGCGTGCCGCTGGGCATCCTGTCGGGCACATATCGTTTCTTTGCCCGGTTGCAGGAACCGTTCGTCGAGTTTTTCCGTTACCTGCCGGCGCCGGCCTTCGGCGCGCTTTGCGTGGCGATTCTCGGCATTGAAGACGCGCCGAAAATTGCGATCATCGTTATCGGCACCTTTTTCCAGCAGGTGTTGATCATTGCGAACAGCGTGCGCAAGGTGGACCCCGCGCTGCTTGAAGCCGCCCAGACCTTGGGCGCGTCGAAGTGGAAACTGGTCAGCCGGGTCGTCATTCCGGCGTCTATCACCGACGTCTATACCGATATGCGGATCCTGCTCGGCTGGGCGTGGACGTACTTGATTGTCGCGGAAGTCGTGGGCACGATGTCCGGCATCACCCTGTTCATCAACCAGCAGGCGCGCTACCGGAACTTCGACAACGTCTATGCGGCCATCGCCATGATCGGTATCATCGGTCTCTCCACCGACATGTTTCTCGCCTGGCTCGGCACGGTTTTGTTCCCGTGGAAACGCCGGTCGCGGACGGCGGCCCGTCAGGGACGCTGGGCCTGGCTCGCCTGGTTCCGGCCGAGCACCAGTCCCGGGCTGCTGGAACGCCCCAGAAAAGTCACCCGTCCCGTCCCGGTGAAACCGGAGGTTGAATATCATGTCTCACGTTGAATTAAAACTTCCCGATTACCGGGAACAGTTGCCGGCGGTGGCGGCGCGCTTCCAACGCATCCGCGAGCGGCCGGTCATCCTGAAGGTGCGGGATTTGAAGAAATCGTTCGGCGCGAACGGCGGCACGCAGGTGGTGTTTGACCATGTTTCGCTTGAAATCCACCGTCGCGAATTCATCTGCGTCGTCGGCCCGTCGGGCTGCGGCAAATCCACCCTCATCCGCATCGTCGCCGGTCTGGACGAGGCGACCGGCGGCGAGATCCTGCTCGACGGCAAGGCTGTGGCCGGGCCCGGTCCCGATCGCGGCATGGTTTTCCAGGGGTACACGCTGTTTCCGTGGCTCACCGTGAAATGCAACGTGATGTTCGGCCTCCAGATGCAGGGCAAGGACGCGGACACCGCCGAAGCGGAGGCGCGCCAGTGGCTGGACATGGTTGGCCTGGCCAAATTTGAAACCTTGTATCCGCATGAACTTTCCGGCGGCATGAAACAACGCGTCGCCATCGCCCGCGCCCTCGCCAACAACCCGCGCATTCTGATCATGGACGAGCCGTTTGCGGCGCTCGACGCCCAGACGCGCTGCCAGATGCAGGCGTACCTGCTCCAGATCTGGAAAAAGGTGGATGCGACCATTCTGTTCATCACCCACGACCTGGACGAGGCGGCGTACCTGTCCGACCGCATCCTGGTCATGGGAACGAATCCGGGCCGGGTCGTCGAGTTCATTGAAAACCCGGTGCCCCGCCCGCGCCGTTCCGAACAGTTCATCACCCCGGAATTTCTGGCGCTCAAGAAGCGGCTGGAGGAACACATCCATCCGCCGATCGAGGAAGCGGTGGAAAAACTGCCCATGATCAAACTGACCGACGCCGGCGATGAAGTCGAATAAACATGAACCGGCCGTCCCCCGCTTTCTCCCGCCGCCACGTTTCGCCTGGCCGGAGGGACAGCGTTGCGCCGCGATGCTGTGCTTTGATGTGGATGGTGAAACCACCGCGTTGTCCGAGGATCCCGCGCTGGCGCGGCGGCGCACGTTGATGTCGCAGTGCGAATACGGCCCGCGCATCGGGGTGCCGCGCCTGCTGGGTTTATTGAAGCATCTCGAAGTGCCCGCGACCTTTTTTGTTCCCGCCTACATTGCGGAGCATCATCCGCGCATGGTCGAGGCCATCGTCAACGCCGGTCATGAAATCGGGCTGCACGGTTATCTGCACGAAAGGCTGGCGCATCTGGGCGAGCCGGAAGAGGAGGCCATCCTGCTGCGCAGCATCGAAATCCTGACCCGGCTCACCAGCTCGCGTCCTGTTGGTTTTCGGGCGCCCTGGTTTGAGATCAATCCATGGACCCCGGAACTGCTGGCGCGGAACAGCATTGAATACTGCGCGAGCGAGATGGGCGACGACGTGCCGTATTTTCACGCCAACGGCCTGGTGGAAATCCCCGGCCAATGGCTGCTCGAAGACTGGGAACAGTTCGCCTTCAATGCCGATCCGGCCTGGGGTTTTGTCCCGGAAAATTGCAAAAAGGTTTTTGATCTCTGGTGGCGCGAATTCAAGGCGATGCATGACTACGGCTGTTGCTTCGTGCTGACCCTGCATCCGTGGCTCAGCGGCCGTCCGTCCCGGGTGCAGTTGCTCGAGAAGCTGGTGGGGGCCATGCGGGAAAAGGGCGGGGTCTGGTTTGCGCGGGGACACGAAATTGCCGGTTACGTTCGCACCCATCCCGAGGCGCGCCGGGAGCTTGATTTTGACGCCGTGGAAACTTCAACCCCGGTCAAATCATGAGCTCCACCGCCTTTGAATGGAAACCGTCCTTCGAACCGCTGGCGTTTGCGCGGCAGCTTAGCACCCGGACGGCGCAACCGCCGCTGTCGCTCGCGGAAATCCAGCGCGGCGTCGCGGAAGCCGCGGCCCGCCCGCTCAATCGCGCCACCACGCTGCCCGCCCAGGCGTACACCAGCGAGGAGTTTTTTGCCTGGGAACTGAACCACGTGCTGCGGGCCGGCTGGCAGTGCGTCGCGCACCTTTCCCAAATTCCGGCTCCCGGTGATTTTCTGAATCTCGATCTGCTGGGCGAGCCGCTGATCGTGGTCCACGGCAAGGATGAGGCCATCCGCGTGTTGTCGCGGGTTTGTCCGCATCGGGCGATGGACATCATGCCCGAGGGTTTTGGCTACGCCGGCCACACCCCGGCCGAGGCGCGCGACGGGAAAACGGATTGCGGCCGCACGCGGCTTTTTCTCTGTCCCTATCACGCCTGGACCTTTGAGCTCGACGGCCAGCTCAAGGCGTGTCCGGAAATGCAGCAGGCGCAGGGCTTTTGCCGGGACGATTTTTTCCTGAAGCCGTTCCGCAGTGAGATCTGGCAGGGCTTTGTCTTTGTCAATCTGGACGGCCACGCGCCGCCGCTGGCTCCCGGCCTCCGGGGAATGGCCGCCGATCTGGCCGCGTTTCGGCTGGACGGGTTGAAGCTGGTCATTGCGCGCGAGTGGGACTGCCCGTTCAACTGGAAGGTGCTCGTGGAAAATTTCATGGAAAGCTACCACCATCTGGGCATTCATCACAAGACACTCCAGCCCATGATGCCCGCCCGCGACACCTGGACGGAACAGGAACGGCGTCACTACGTCCGCGCGCATCTGCCGTACAAGGATTCCGTGCGCGAGGAATATCAGGCATTCGAGGCGAAGGGAGATTTCTCCGCCGCGCTTCCGCCGCTGCCGGGTTTGAGTCCGGCGCAAAAATCCGAATGGGGCTTGTTTCTCATCCATCCGACGTTCCTGCTGGCCACCGCACCGGACCGGGTCATCTGGTATCGCTTGCAGCCGCTGGGCCCGGACCGGTTGAAATTGATGACGACCACCCTGGTGGCCCCGGAAGTGTTGCGGCGCGAAAATTTTGATGCGCTGCGGCAAAACACCGCGAAGCAGCTGGTGGATTTTCACCTCGAAGACATGGAAGTCTGCACGGCGGTGCAACGCGGGTTTTACGCGAGCGGCTGGCAGCCGGGCCGCCTGAGCCATCTGGAGATGACCGTGTGGCTGTTCCACCGTTATCTGGCCGCGCGCATCCGCGGCGTCTGGCCGACCGACGACTATGAACCCGCGCCCAGTCAACGCCCTTGAACCCGACGATCCCCATCACGTTTTCGCTGGCCGGCAAGGCGGCGATTGTCACCGGCGGCTGTTCGGGCATCGGGCTGGCCATTGCACGCCGGTTCCGTGAGCAGGGCGCGTCGGTGCTCATCGCTGACCGGCGGACTGATGGCGCTCCGGTGGCGGAGGAAATCGGCGCGCACTTCCTACGAACCGATGTGTCCGTGGAAGCGGAGGTGGCGGCAGCCTTTGATTCGGCCAGGGAGGCCTTCGGCGAGGTGCGGATCCTGGTGAACAATGCCGGCATCCAGCCGTTGGGCGTCGGTTTTGATGACCTTACCGGACCGCTTTTGGAAAGAACCTTTGCCGTGAATGTCAACGGGGTGGCGTTTGGGTTGAAATACGCCGGCCGGCACCTGGCTGCCGGCGGACGCGTGATCAATCTGGCCTCCTTTGTCGGCCTCATCGGCGTCCCGCGCGGGACGGCTTATGCGGCGTCGAAGGCGGCCGTGGCGCATCTCACCAAACTTGGGGCCATTGAACTGGCGCCGCGCCGGATCACCGTGAACGCGATCAGCCCGGGCACAATTCTTACCCCGGCCATCACCGGGATGGCCAACAATCCTGAAATCCCTTTCATCGAACGGCGCACGCCGCTGGGCCGGCTTGGCCAGCCGGAGGAGGTGGCCGCGCTTTGTCATTTTCTCGCTTCCGACGAGGCGGCTTACATCACCGGACAAAACATTGCCGTGGATGGCGGGCTCACCACCGGCTGGACGGACTATGACCTCGTTCCGCCCATTAATATACAGAAGGGCAGGTGGGTGGATGAGGTGTGAGGCTCCCCATCATCTGGAGCGCCGGCCTCTGACCCGGTGCGAATCCGGTGTTTCGCCAAAAAACGCCGGGTCGGAGACCGGCTTGCCAAACCAGTGGAGCGACGCCGACGGCCTGCCGCTGATGATTGAACTGCCCGCCGGTGAATTTATCATGGGCGAAAATGCGGGGGACAAATTTGCCAATGATACCGAGCGACCGGTGCATCGCGTTCGCATTCCCTCGGGTCTGGCACTGGGTTGCTTTCCGGTGACGGTCGGCGAGTTCCGGTGTTTCCGTCCCGGCCATGCTCCCGAGGATGCGGATGATCTGCCGGTGGTCCGCGTGAACTGGGGTGACGCGTACGCCTACTGCGACTGGCTGACGGAAAAAGCCGGTCGTGGGTACCGATTGCCGAGCGAAGCCGAGTGGGAATATGCGTGCCGGGCCGGTTCGCGCACGCCGTTTGCCGACGGCGACGAGATCACCCCGGTGCAGGCGAATTTTCTATACGATGAAAGCGGCTTCCGGGTCGGAGCTGGTCATCGCGTGCGGGTGGGTGGCTATGCCGCCAACGCATTCGGCGTTTACGATTTTCACGGCAACGTGAGCGAGTGGGTGGCGGACACGTGGCATCCGAATTATCATGGCGCACCGGATGATGGCCGGGCCTGGGCTGGTGCCGGCGACAACCGCCGGGTGGTGCGGGGTGGGGCCTGGGATTATCTGCCGCGCCTGCTGCGCAGCTCATGGCGGGATTGGCGTCCGGCGGAACAACGCACGGATAATATCGGCTTCCGTGTGATCACCAGCGACCGAAGGACATTCAACCAACCCTGAGCATGGAATTGCGCATTTTCAAAACGCTCTGGGGTCATACGGGCAGTCTGGACGAGGCGATAGCCGCGTGCCACGAGCACGATTTTTCGGGCATCGAGGGTCCGGCGCCCGCCCATCCGGCCGAACGGAAACAATTCGGAGCGAAACTGGCCCGGGCCAAACTGGGGTTCATTGCAGAAATTTGCACGGCGGGCAGTTACGTTCCCGACCGGCAGGCATCACCCGTCCAGCACCTTGAATCGTTGCGCCGCCAGGCCGTGATGGCGCTGGAATGTCAGCCGTTGTTCCTCACGGTCATTGCGGGTTGCGATGCCTGGAGTGTCGGCGCGAGCGTGGATTTTTTCGGCCAGGCGCTGGCGGTCGGGGAGGAACTGGGTGCGAGCATGAGTTTTGAAACCCATCGCAGCCGGTCGTTTTTCAATCCGTGGACAACCCGCGACGTTCTGCGGCAGCTTCCGGCGCTCAAGCTCACCTGCGATTTTTCCCACTGGTGCGTGGTATGCGAGCGGCTGATTGACACCGAGCCGGAGGTGCTCGCACTCTGTGCCGAACGCGCCCATCATGTGCATGCCCGCGTTGGCTATGACCAGGGGCCGCAGGTGCCGCATCCGGCCGCGCCGGCCTATCAGGCGGCGCTGGAGGCCCACGAACGCTGGTGGACGCAGATCTGGCACAACCAGTTGGCGCGCGGCATGTCCGCCAGCACGCTCACGCCGGAATTCGGGCCGGATGGCTACCTGCATTGCCTGCCGTTCACCGGCATTCCGGTCGCGGATTTGTCGCAGATCAACGTCTGGATGGCCGGACGTCAACAACAGCGGTTCGCTGAAGTCAGGGCAGCGACGCCGGCCAGGCCGGCGCAACCGGATGCGGTTGCCATGGTTTGTTGAAGCCAATGGCCGCAAAAATTTATGTTTAAAAAAGTGCTCATCGCCAATCGCGGGGCCATCGCCTGCCGGATTGTCCGCAGCCTCAGGAAACTTGGCGTGGGTTCCGTCGCGGTTTATTCCGAAGCCGACGCCAACTCGTTGCACGTCGTCCAGGCGGACGAGGCGGTTTGCCTGGGTGGCTCAACCGCCGCGGAAAGCTACCTCAACGTGGAGAAAATTTTTGCGGCGGCGCGCCAGACCGGCGCGGAAGCCATCCACCCCGGGTACGGCTTTTTAAGCGAAAACGCCGATTTTGCCGAGGCGTGTGCGCGGGAAGGTTTCATTTTCATCGGTCCCACGCCGCAGCAGATGCGCGATTTCGGCCTGAAACACACCGCCCGCGCCATCGCGCTGGCCAATGGTGTACCGATGCTGCCCGGCAGCGAATTGCTCGACAGCCTCGGGCACGCGAAGGGCGAGGCGGGGCGGATCGGTTATCCGGTCATGCTCAAGAGCACCGCCGGCGGCGGGGGCATCGGCATGCGCATGTGTCCGGACGAGGCGTCGCTCGCGGACGCGTATGAATCGGTGAAGCGCCTCGCCGCTGGCGCCTTCAAACAGAGCGGAGTGTACCTCGAAAAATTCGTCGGCGTGGCGCGGCATATCGAGGTGCAGATTTTTGGGGATGGAAAAGGGAATGTGGTGGCGCTCGGCGAACGCGATTGCTCCGCGCAGCGCCGCAACCAGAAGGTCGTGGAGGAGACCCCCGCGCCGGGCTTGTCGGAGGAACTCCGGCGGTCGTTGCTGGATTCCGCTGTGCGCCTTACCCGGGCCGCCGGCTACCAGTCGGCCGGGACGGTGGAGTTCGTTTTCGATGTCAAGGAGCGTAAATTTTATTTCCTCGAAGTGAATACGCGGTTGCAGGTTGAGCATGGGGTCACGGAGGAAGTCACCGGGGTGGATCTGGTGGAATGGATGATCAAGCAGGCCGCGGGCGAGCTGGATCTGGCGGGTTTCGAACCGGAGTCGCGCGGCGCCTCCATCCAGGTCCGTCTGTATGCCGAGGATCCGAACAAAAATTTCCAGCCCAGCTCCGGGTTGCTGACCGAGGCGGTTTTCCCGGCGGGGGTCCGGATTGAAACCTGGGTGGAACCGGGCACGGAAATTCCGCCGTTCTACGATCCGATGATTGCCAAAATCATAGTGAAGGCCGGCACCCGTTCTGCCGCGGTGGCCGCGCTGCAATCCGCGCTGGCGGCAACCCGGCTGTCCGGCATTGAATGCAATCTCGAATATCTCCGGCAGGTGATTGCCAGCGATGAATTCGCCCGGGGCGACATTCACACGCAGTGGCTGGCGAGCTTTCCCTACCGGCCCGCCACCATTGATGTCATCGAGCCGGGCACGCAGAGCAGCATCCAGGATTATCCGGGTCGCATCCGGCATTGGGCCGTCGGCGTGCCGCCTTCGGGGCCGATGGATGATTATGCGTTTCGCGTGGCCAACGAACTGGTCGGCAATCCGGCCTCCGCCGCCGGCCTGGAGCTGACCCTCGGCGGACCGACGTTGAAGTTCAACCTGGATGCGACCATTGCACTCACCGGGGCCGCCATGGCCGCGGATCTCGACGGCCATCCGGTGACGTTCTGGCAAGGTCTGCATGTGCGGGCCGGGAGCGTGTTGCGGTTGCGGAACATCCCGGGGGCCGGTTGCCGTGCGTATCTGGCGGTCCAGGGCGGCTTTGATGTGCCGGATTTTCTGGGGAGCAAAGCCACGTTCAGTCTGGGCAAATTCGGCGGCCACGCGGGTCGCAACCTGCGCCACGGCGACGTGCTTCACGTTCACCGTCAGACCGAACCTTTTGCGCCGTTGCGAACAACCCCGACCTCTCTGATTCCGAACTATGCCGCCCATTGGGATATCGCGGTGCTTTATGGACCGCATGCCGCGCCGGATTTTTTCACGGAAGAATTCATGGCCACATTCTTCGCGACGGACTGGAAGGTGCATTACAACTCCAGCCGGTCGGGCATCCGGCTTATCGGCCCCAAACCCGGTTTCACCCGGACGGATGGCGGCGATGCGGGCCTGCATCCGTCCAACATCCATGACACCGAATATTCCATTGGCACGATCAATTTCACCGGCGACATGCCGGTGATCCTGGCCAGGGACGGGCCCAGCCTCGGCGGTTTCGTCTGTCCGGTGACGGTCATCAAGTCTGAGTTTTGGAAGGTGGGACAGCTCCGGCCCGGCGACACCATCCGGTTCATGCGCACGACGTTTGGCGAGGCGCTGGCCACGGAGGTGCGGCAGGACAATGCCCTTGCCAGCCTGGATGGCGAGGCGACCTCCATCGCCCCCAAAATCTTTGTAAAAACCTCCGATCCGGCGGCCGGCGGGGCGGTGTTGCACCGCCTGCCGGCGTCCGAAGATTGTCCCGGAGTCGTATACCGGCAGGCCGGTGACAAATATCTGCTGGTCGAATATGGCCCCCTGGTTCTGGATTTTGCGCTGCGTTTCCGCGTCCACACGCTGATGGAATGGTTCAATGCCCATCCGGTCCAGGGCGTGATCGAGCTTTCCCCGGGGGTGCGTTCGCTGCAGATCAATTTTGACGGTCGGGTCATTCCGCTCAAAAAGCTCCTCGAAATCCTGGTGCGGGCGGAAGGCGAATTGCCGTCGGTCGAGTCGCTCGAAGTGCCCACCCGCATCCTGCGCCTGCCCCTCGCGTACGATGACAGTGGCATCCGGCTGACCATTGAAAAATATCGGCAGTCGGTCCGTCCCCAGGCCCCGTGGCTGCCGAGCAACATTGAATTCATCCGCCGGATGAACGGCCTGGGCAGCGTGGACGAGGTGCGGGAGACGGTTTATTCGGCAAGCTATCTCGTGCTGGGACTGGGGGATGTGTACCTCGGCGCGCCCTGCGCCGTGCCGATGGACCCGCGGCACCGGCTGGTGACGACAAAATACAATCCGGCGCGCACGTTCACGGTGGAAAACGTGGTGGGCATCGGCGGGGTTTACATGTGCATCTACGGCATGGAAGGGCCCGGGGGTTACCAACTGGTCGGGCGCACGGCGCAGGTATGGAACACCCACAAGACCACGCGCGAGTTTGAACCCGGCAAGCCCTGGCTGTTGCGTTTCTTCGACCAGATCCGTTTTTACCCGGTGTCCGAACCGGAGCTGCTGGAGTTCCGGCGGGCCTTTTTGCAGGGCAAGGCGCGGCTCGACATCACGGAGGAAGTTTTCAGTTTTGCGCAATACCGGAAATTCCTGCGCGATCATCAGTCCGAAATTGCGACCTTCCGGAACCAGCAACAGAAGGCCTTTGCCGAGGAACGCGAGCGCTGGGCGGCCGATGGGTTGGCCAACCTCAGTGCTCTGGAGCCTGCGGCGGAAACCGCACCGGATGAAATCATCCTGCCGCCGAACGGCCAGCTGATTGCGTCGCCCATCACCGGCAATGTCTGGGCGGTGCTGGTGAAGGAAGGCGACCGGGTGACGGCCGGCCAGAAGCTGGTGGTGGTCGAAGCCATGAAAATGGAAGTTGGCGTTGAGGCGCCGGTTGCCGGCATCGTAAAAAAAATCGCCGTCGAACCGGGCAGGATGGTTTCCGCCGGCCAGGTGCTGGCCGTCATCGAAATGGAGGCGTCGGCGTGAGTGTTCCCGCAACCTTTGATTTGCCCACGCTCCGCCGCGCCTATGCCGAAGGGACCGTGACCCCGGAGCAGGTGGTCGAGGAAGCCTTGCGTCGGGCTGACGACAAACGCTTTCCCCATGTCTGGATTGAAAAAAGCGGACGCGAACAATTACTGGCCAGGGCGCGGGCCCTGCCCGCACAGCCGGACGACCAGCTGCCGCTTTACGGTGTGCCCTTTGCCATCAAGGACAACATCGATCTGGCCGGAATCAAAACCACCGCGGCCTGCCCGGATTTTGCCTACCTGCCGCCGGAATCCGCCACGGTGGTCAATCGGCTCATGGCCGCGGGCGCATTGCCCATCGGCAAAACCAATCTGGATCAATTTGCCACGGGTTTGGTCGGGGTGCGCACGCCGTATGGCGCCTGCCAGTCGGTCTTTGACGCACGTTATATCGCCGGCGGTTCGAGTTCCGGCTCGGCGGTCGCGGTGGCAGCCGGCATGGTGACCTTTGCGCTGGGCACGGACACGGCGGGTTCCGGCCGGGTCCCGGCGGCATTCAACCACATCGTCGGGCACAAACCAACGCGCGGTTTGTTGAGCAATCACGGAGTGGTACCGGCGTGCCGTTCGCTGGACTGCGTCGCCATCTTTGCCGGCAGTTGCCACGACGCGCAGTCCGTGCTTGACGTGGCGGTGGCATTTGACGCCACCGATCCTTATTCGCGTCCGCGTCCGAAAAATGGCGCGACCATTCCCGAGGCGTTTCGATTTGGCGTGCTGCCCCCGTCGCAGCGGGAATTTTTTGGCGACACCGAGGCGGCGGCGCTTTACGAGCAGGCCATCGCGCGGTTGCGCGATTGCGGTGGCGAGCCGGTGGAATTCGATTTCACGCCGTTCGCCCAGGCGGCGGCCTTGCTGTACGCGGGTCCGTGGGTGGCGGAACGCCGTTGGGCGTTGGGGGAATTTTTTAATCAACACCCCGAAAGCATCCATCCGGTCGTGCGCGAAATCATCGGCGGTGCGTCGAAGTACGATGCCGTGGCGGTGTTTGACGGCCAGTATCGGCTGCAGGCGCTGTCACAAATCGTCCGTGAAGTCTGGCGGAAAGTGGACGTGCTGCTCCTGCCGACCACCGGCACGACCTATCGCATCGAGGAAGTCCTGGCCGATCCCGTCCGGTTGAACGGCAACCTGGGGCACTACACCAATTTTGTAAACCTGCTTGATCTGGCGGCATTGGCGCTGCCCGCCGGGTTCCGCGCGTCGAACGGACTGCCGTTCGGCGTTACCTTCGTCGGGCCGGCGTTTTGCGATGATGCGTTGCTGGCGTTGGGCGCGCGTTTCCATTGGGCCTTGGGAGGCAGCCTCGGCGTCACCCCGGCAAAAATCGTTGAACAGCCGTTGCCGCGGGCGAACAACGAGGGGGTGCTGCTGGCGGTGGTGGGGGCGCATTTGCGCGGGCAGCCGCTCAACCACCAGCTCACGTCACGGCGCGCCCGCTTCGTCCGGAAGACCCGCACTGCGCCGGTTTACCGGCTTTATGCCCTGGCCAACACCCAGCCGCCCAAGCCGGGACTGCGGCGCGTGGCGGAACGGCTGTCGCAGGGGATCGAAATCGAGGTCTGGGCGCTGGACGAGGCGGCGTTTGGTTCATTCGTCGCCGAAATTCCGCCACCGCTCGGCATTGGCACCCTGGATCTGGAAGACGGAACCAGCGTCAAAGGTTTCCTGTGCGAATCGATTGGACTGGATGACGCGCGCGACATCACCGAATTTGGCGGCTGGCTTGCCTATCGCCAAGCCTCCGGCAAATGAAAATCACCCATGAGCACTGATACCATCCTGTTTGAAGAAATATTGCCGGGCGGCGGCCTTTGGTCGTGGCGGCTGCGGCGGCACACGACGCTGCGCCTCACCGATCTCGAAGGCGGTGGCAATGTCGGGCTGATGGCCTACAATGCCGACCAGCCGCTCGACCGGCTGAACCTGCCCGACACGCTCAAGGCGCAATACACCGCCAAGCTTACCCGCGGCCATGTGCTCATGAGCGACATGGGCCACGCGCTGCTTTCCCTCACCGCTGACACGGCCGGCTGGCACGACCCATTGGGCGGACATGGCAATGCGGACCACGTGCGGTGCAAATATGGCGTGGCCACCTACCAGGACAAACGCAACGCCTGGTATCGCAACGCCCATGATAATTTCCTCGTCGAGCTGGGCAAATACGGGCTGGGAAAACGGGATCTTGTGGCGAACGTGAATTTTTTCAGCCGGCTGGATGTGGACGGCGAGGGCAAAATGCATTTTCACGCGGGCAATTCCAAAGCCGGCGACCAGGTGGATTTGCGCGCCGAGCTGAATGTGCTGGTGGTGTTGAACACCTGCCAGCACCCGCTCGACCCGGAGCCAAAGTACGCGCCGAAGCCGGTCAAACTGTCCGTGCGGCAGACGTTGCCGCCGGGACCGGATGATTTCTGCCGCAACTTCCGCGGCGAAAACCAGCGCAGTTTCATCCTCACCGAACGTCTTTTCCTGGGAGCCTGACCATGAGCATCCTCATCCATCAAGAAAGCAAACTGGATCCGGCGAAAGCCGTTTACGACCTGACCCTGCCGGCCGGCGATGGCTGGATGCATGAAATCAAGCGCGGCCAGACCTTCCGCATTGTGGACCTCGAGGGCAACCAGGCGGTGGACACGCTGTTTTACAACGCCCATGACCTTTCCGACCGGTACTCGGCGCAGGACACCATTCGCGCGCAGGGCTCGATCTATCTCACCACCGGTACAAAGCTCATCTCCAGCGAGGGAAACGTGCTGGCCACCATTGTCGCCGATACGTGCGGACGGCACGACACCATTGGCGGGGCGTGCGCCGCGGAAAGCAACCAGGTCCGCTATGCGCTCGACAAACGCTGGATGCACAGTTGCCGTGACACGTTTTTGCTCACCCTGGCGCGCTGGGGCCGGGGATTGACGAAGTGCGACATCACACACAACATCAATTTTTTCATGAACGTGCCGGTGACGCCGCAAGGCGGCCTGTCGTTTGAGGACGGTGTAAGCGCCGGGGGGCGATACGTCGAGCTGCGCGCCGAGATGGACCTGGTCGGGCTCATCTCAAACTGTCCGCAACTGAACAATCCCTGCAACGCCTACAATCCGACACCGGTGCGGTTGTTGATCTGGGATTAAAAGGAGCTGCCGCCAAAATGCACAAAAATTTCCGGAGCGCGGCTGGGTGCAACCTGAGAGCGCCAGCGTCTTGCTGGCGGGTTGTCCGTTGGTGGCAGGGGACTGGCCGGCGGGACGCCAGCACTCCCAGGAAGAAAGACAACCGTTTATGTGCCGGATGGGCCGCGACTGGTTTCATGGTTTTTTGCGACCTTTGCGCCTTTTTGCGGCCATGATTTCCAGTTTATGAAAAAACCACTACGCAGTCTGAGTGCCTTGCTGCTGATTTCGGCGCTGGCCGGGCTGGCTACGCTGCTGGTGTTTGATGCCTTGAATCACCTGCGCCTGACCTCATTTCACCAGCGGACGGGGGCCTTGTCGTTCATGCTGATTGGCGCTTCCTATATCAGCCTGCAACTGAGCATGGGCCGGCGTTGGCGGGAGATGATCAAGGGCGTCCTGCTCGGCACCGGTTTCTTTCTCTGGGGCTGCGAACAATTTGTGCCGCCCAGCCCCCTGGTAACGATTATGGACAGCCTGGTGGTCCTGATTTTTGTGGTGGACTTGAGTTTGATCATCGTGGACCGCCTGAAGCACCGGGAAGATGAGTCACCCTGAAGATTTTCACGGCCGGGACTCGAATGCAGCCGTGGCCGGGTGCCGAAGCTGGCGCCGAACGAAACGCGCCATTTTACCGAGGGTGGGACAATTCATCCCGGCCGTGAAAGGGTGACGACGGTGGAACTGCGCAGACATAGCATGCCAGGACAAGACCCTGCTGCGATTGATTCCCTCCCGTCGCATCCACCTGTTGCGGACGATTAATTTCGCGCCTGGGTGGGAACCATTCTCTTGGATCGCGGCAGATAAGCGCCACAGGATTCGCGCACCACCAGGCGGGGAGTCAAAGAAATGCTGCGTGGCGGAAGCGTTGGCTCAGCCAGACGCTCCATCATGGTTCGGAAAGCCATGACGGCAATGTCCCGGCAGGGTTGGTGAATGGTGGTGAGCGGAACCGAGACCAAGGTGGCGTATTTAACATCGTCAAACCCCACGACCCGGACGTCCCGTGGAGCGCGAATGCCTTCCGATTCCAAGGTGCGCAGCAGCACTGCCGCGGTGTCGTCGTTGGCGCAAATGAAGGCGTCTGCCTGTCTCCCGGCAACCAGAGACCGGGCAAACTTCAGGTCCGCGGGATCGCCATAACGAACCCAATCAGCGTCCGGCTCGATGCGCTGTCGCACAAAGGCTTCGCGGACTCCGGCAATTCGGGCGTCCACGGTGGCGGCGGAAAAGGGACGCGCAACAAAAAAAAGCTTCCGGCATCCCAGTTTGATGAGATGTTCGGCGACCATGTAGCCGCTGGCCATGTTGTCAATGCCCACGAGGTCAAAATCGCTCCGCCCCGGAAAATCCTTTAGATCGCGGTCCAGCAGCACCACCGGGATGCCCGCTTCCCGGAGGGATTCCGCCAAACAGGTGTTGGCCTCTTCCTGGCCGGGTTGCAGTTCGGCGGGGGCAAAAAAGACGCCGCTGATTTTGCGTTCGATGAACTGTTTGCAGATTTCCTCCGCATGTTTGAGGCTGGCGTCGGTATCCACGCGCGGATTGGTGGAGCCACCCCAGAGGAGGCCGTAATCATTGACCCGCGCCAGGCTGGCGATTTCACCGCAGATGATTTGAAAGATTTCGGTGGTGGAGAGTCCTGGCAAGAGCAGGCCCAGGATGCGAGACGTGGTGTTGCGCTCATGGTTTGAGCGCACGTAGGTGCCGGAACCGGCGCGACGTTCAATCATGCCCTTTTCCTCCAAATCGCGCAACGCCCGGGCGACCGTGGGGCGCGAGACGCCAAATTGCTTGACCAGTTGAATCTCGCTGGGCAGCCGCGAACCGTCCCGATACCTGCCGCTGCTGATCTCGGCCTCGAAGTGCTTGCTGATTTCGCTGTGCTTGGTCTTGGTATTCATGCGCAACAATCTAGTCGGGTTGATTGGTTATGACAGCTTCCAAAGTAGTAATAGCAGCCTTTTTCAAACCTGTCCAGTTTGGATTTGCTTGTGGCGTAGTATCTAACCTAGCATGCTAGCTGTTCAAACCCTCATCAGCGGCGGTAAAGTGTTGCAGCTTGAATGTGAAACGGTAACGAACCTATAACTATGAAACAATTGCTATCCCTTGCCATCCTGCTGGCGGCGGCACTTTTCGTCGGTGCTGGTTGTGAAAAGGAAACGGTCAGCAGTGAAACCCCCAACCGGCCCAGCCATGTCATTGCCGTCATTCCCAAGCTAACCAACACGGTTTTTTGGCAGTCCGTCCTCGCCGGAGCCCAGGAAGCCGGCAAGGATTACGGCTACGAAATTATCTGGGATGGCCCGGATCGTGAAACCAACAGCGCCCGCCAGATCGAAATCGTCGACGAAGCCATCGCCCGCCAGGTGGAGGGGGTTGTGCTTGCGCCGGTGGATCGCCAGTACCTGGTTCCGTCCGTTGAAAAGCTCGCGGAGTTGAAAATTCCCTGTGCCATCATTGACTCGGGACTGGATGCGGTTCATTTCGTTTCGTTCGCCTCCACGGATAACTATCGGGGCGGGGTGCTGGCGGCTCAACAAATGGGGCACGTGCTCGGCGGCAAGGGCAATGTTCTCGTCGTCAGGCATATCGTTGGTTCCCATGCGGCGAACAAGCGCGTGAGCGGTTTTGTTGACACCATCTCGAATGATTTTCCCGGCATCAAAATCGTAGATTCTCAATCAGGTCAGGACACCGCGGAAATTTCGAAGAAAGTGACCGGGGAAATGCTCCAGCGGCATCCGGATGTGCAGGGTCTCTTCGCCTGCAATGTTGACATGTCCGTGGGCGCTCTTCAAGCGCTGCAGGAGCAGAAACGCACCGAAGTGAAAATGGTGGCCTTTGACCCGGACAAATCGCTGATCGACGGACTGCGTTCCGGGGAGGTCGCGGCGATCATCGTCCAAGATCCCTATAAGATGGGCTATGAGGGTGTGAAAGTGCTGGCCTTGCACAACAAGGGACAAACCAGTCCCCGGTTGATTGACACGGGGCTTGAAGTTGTGACCAGCGAAAACCTCACAGATGCCAGGATCATGAGGTTGCTCGGAGAACAACAATAAAATTGGCCAAGGATTTCAGGTTGGAAGGCGACAATGCCATTGGCAAAGCAGGCGCGCCACTCACGTTCAGCCCAAGCTCACATTACGGGAACGGGATGGCAGCCTGTTTCGGCGGCTAAAAGCAGGAAAATCTTGCCCACTTTCGCGCCTGCCCCATCCCCGCTCCCTTCATCCGTCAACTTGGTGATTATATTGGGCCCGGCTCGTTGCTGATCGTGATGTCCATCGGTGGGCGGTGCAATTCTGACTTGCCGGCGGCGCTGATTGCATTCTTTTTTCGATTCGAATGGTTGACTAGATCAGTAGTGACTGCGTTAAAAGTTGTCATAACAACTATTTGCAATCCTGTCTAGTCTGCGTTTGCACCCTGGCCGAGCAAGGGCTAAAAAAGGAATCAATCCCAGCAAATGGACAATTGGCTCATCTCGGTGCGGCGGTGCCTGACCTGATGACCATTTAGGGATGATTCCGAGCAGTTGACGGATGAATTCTTAATGTGGACGGGGCTGGAGCAGTTGACAATCGAAACACTAAACCAAACTAACAGTCATGAAAATCAAAACGACAAAAACAAAAGCAGCAATCTTATCCGCTGCGCTCGTCCTGGGTGCAATCGGGATTGCCTTTGCTGATGAGCAAGATCCCAGCACGAATACCGTGGCCTATTGGAAATTCAGCGGGACGAGTGCAGTGGTTGAATCACTCTCCGGGGTTGGTATTTTGGATTTGGCCACCAACGTGGGACAGGGCACTTTGAATGGGTCTGCCAGCAACTATAATGTTCTCCCATCGGTGGATAATCTTATTGCCATTGGGCCGGTGGTAACCTTTCCGAACGACGTTCCGCCGGCTGGGATGTTCCATGCCGCGTTCAATGCCGGATCGGCATCGTGGGACGCCGGAGTGGATGTGCCGAACGGGTCGGAGGTCTATTCAGATCCAACCGTTTCTGGCAATGAATGGATCACCCCGAGTTTTACCGAGGAAGTTTTTTTCAAGACCGACTACACGAACGATCCGACCTTGGGCACCGTCAAACAAACCCTCATTTGGAATCATCAAACTTCGGCTTATGCTGAAATCCAGCTTAATGAAAGCGCTGCCGGCAATACCAACGACATTGGCAGTCTGCTTTTTTGGGCCTGGAATGTCGTGACTTTCCCCACCGTGCGGATTACGGCGGCCCAAAACGGCGGCGATCGGTTCGATGACGGCCAATGGCATTATGTGGCGTGTCGCTGGAATCATGCCACCTTGACGATGGACATGTTTGTTTTGAACCAGGACGGCACTACTGCAGAATCTTCATCTTATTTGGGCGCTCCCCTAAATCCTGGCAATCCGGCGGGTGGCAATTTCATTGTTGGAAATGACGAGGGGGGCGGCACACCGTTGCTCGGCAGGATCAATCAGGTGCGTTTCTCCCAGGCGTCGTTGACCGACGATAAATTGCTGGCCAACGTGACGGGTTGCGTCACGCCGGCCTTCGCCAACCCCCCAATGACAAATATTGTCAATGTGGGCGCTTCCCTGAACCTGTCGCCAGCGTATCAGCCCCTCAACATGGCAGGCGGACCGCTTCTTCTCCAGTGGCAGTTGAACGGTAACAATGTGGGTGGACAGACCAATATCAACCTCCAACTTTACCCGGTCACGGTCGCCAATTCGGGCGCTTATACGCTTGTGGCTACAACCCCGTGTGGCGGTATTTCCGCCACCAGCGCGCCAATCGTGGTGGTCGGTGAACCGGCTGTCCAACTTTCCCGGTGGGGCTTTAACTTCACGGAAACCAACACCTACCCTCAAGCAACTGTTGACGACTTGATTCCAGGCCAAAGTTATGACCTGATTACCTTCAACGATGCTCCCAACCTGAGCGGCATTGGAGCCAATGGAGAAATCGCTTTGACCAATAGTGTTCCGCCAACCACGATGTTCATCAATGGCAACAACGGCAGCACCAACGCCTTCGACTCCTCATACATCGGCGGTGTGAACGGTGTGGTATTCTATCCTGCCGGACCGGACGTGTTTGATTTCCAGACGTCCTTCTCGCTGGAATTGTTTTTCCGCAGCTACAACGACCAGAGCGGAAACGGCCCGATGGAACTGATCTGTCAAGGCACGGATGGGGGCAACACCTTCCGCTATGGGATCAATCTCAACCAGGCGGCACCGGGAGGGTTAAGCTTCGCCATAAATAACTTCGCCATCCCCCCGGCGGGACCGGCGTTTGAAGATACCAATGCGGGCATCCAGTCGGTGGTCGTGACAAATGCAAACTACGCCGACGGCAACTGGCATTACCTGCTGGCGCAGTATGATTCGATCAACAACAAGATCAGTCTTTCCGTTGCCAATGCAGACAATACCGGCACCAGCGCCACGGCCGCATTGCCCCCTGGCTATGGTCCATTGCCCAACAACTTTGAAGGCAACTTGTTCGTCGGCCGCATGCGCTATCCGCTCGGCGATGACAATCGCAACTTCATGGGTGCCATTGACGAGGTCCAAGTCTCCGCCGGTCTGGTGACGCCCAGCCTGGGTCAGTTGGGTTATCTCCCGGCGCCGCCAAACATCACCAGCATCTCCGTGAGCGCTGGAACCGTGACCATCAAATTTACCGGCGCCCCCGCTGCCTTGGCATCATCGTATTCCGCGGTGGGTTCCTCAACGGTCAACGGGACCTACTCGGCAGTATCCGCCATCGTTACCGCGCTTGGAGGCGGTAATTTCCAGGCGACCCTGGCGACCAGTGGTCCGACGGAATTCTACCGGATCAAGCACTAAGGCTGGGTGTTGGAGCAGCCGG
>JBAPQW010000064.1:0-33151 GCA_049280815.1 Verrucomicrobiia bacterium
GCTGCGAGGAGGATGAAAACCTGCTTCATGGATTCAACAGGCGGATTGTGGTTTTCTCCGGCAGGCCGTAAGCACCGACGGTCACAACGAGGTCGCCCGCTTTGAGTTGCGGGGCGGCGATTTCAACCCAGTCGTTTTCGCGCAGGCCGGTTTGCACCGGCGTTTGCGTGGCTTCATCGCCTTTGACCAGCGCGACAACACTTTTGCCGCTTTCATCCGTCACCACACCTGCGGCGGGCGCGGCCAGGCAATCCGGGTGAACCGCCGTCACGATGCGCAACGAAACAAATTGTCCGGGCCGCAACGCGCCGCCCGCGGGCAACAACGCGCGCACCAGAACCGTGTCCTTGTCCTGGTCCACATTTGGGCTGACAAACGAAAGTGCCGTCGTCACCGGCGGCTCGGTCAATACTTCAACTGGATTGCCGGATTTCAAATCACCGGCCTCCGCCGCTGGAATTTCCGCGCTCACGGCGAGCCGGTTCAAATCCATCACCTCCGCCACGACCGTGGTCAAATCCACCGCCTGACCGGGCTTGATGTTGACGCGCGCGACTGTGCCGGACAACGGCGCGGTGACGCGCAACAAGGCCAGTTGCGCCTTGGCGGCCTGAAGATTCCGCAACGACGTGTTTTCTTGCGCGTATAATTTTTCCTGCCGCTCCACTTCCTGCACCGCGCTTTCCGCCGTGGCCGTCCCCGAATTGATTTCCATCAGCACGTCGCCCTTTTCGACAGGCTGGCCTTCGAGGACGTTGACTTTGGCCACCACGCCGGCGGACGGGGCGGCGAGTTGCGCCCCCGCGGCGGGCTGTTCCGCCGTGGCGGGCGCGGTTTCAACCGTGCCGTAACCGGTGACATAACGATGCAGCGTGACAAGTTTGAGCGCGCCGGTCTGAACGGTCACGATGGTCGGCGTCATTTCGTCGCCGCCTGACTCGGACGCCTTGCCCCGCGATTTGATGAGCGCCCCGATACCCAATCCGACGCAGAGAACCACGATGAGGCCGGTGATGATATGTTTTCGTTTCATTTTGCGCCTTGGGAAGGAATGTTCTCCGCCGCATGGAGCGTGGCTGGCGGCAGGGTCAAGGGACTTTGGACGGCGTCCTCCAGCTGGCCGAGCGCCGCCTGCGCCTTGACCATGGCATCGAGATGGTTCTGTGCGCCGGCGGTGTATTCGACTTCGGCATTGGCGAGGGTCAACGGCTCGGTTTCGCCCGCTTTCGCCTGGGCGTGGGCGGAATCCAATTGCTTCCGCGAATCGTCCTGCAATGCCCTTGCCGTCGCCGATTTTTGCAATGCCGCGTGGTAACCAGCCAACGCGCTGTCGATTTCGGCGATGGCGGTCGTCTGCACCGTCAGAAAATGCGCGGCGGCTTCTGCGCGCTTCGCCTTCGCCTCGGCAATCGGGCCCTGATTTTGATTCAGCACCGGCAGGGTCACGGCCAGGCCTAGTGTCCATTCATTGTCGCCGGCGTTGCCGGTGTTCCAGCCATAGCCCGGACCGAGATGAACGTCCGGATATTGGCTGGCAATTTCAAGCTGGAGGGCGGACTGGCTGGCGGCGTATTCGGCCAGCGCCCCGCGCACATCCGCCCGGTTCAACAGCGCTTGGCGCCGGACTTCGGTGGCGGTCAAGTCCTGCGGGAATTGATCCAACCCGGCGAACGAAAGCGGCACATCGTCCAGCGCGGGCAACGGCAGGCCGAGTGCATTGGCCAATTGCCCCCACGCTTGATGTCGTTGACCTTCGGCCTCCTGGCGCGCCAACCGCGTGGTGCCCAACGTGACGCGGGCCTGCGTAACTTCATAACTCGACACGGCCCCGGCAGCAAACTGACCTTCGAGCAGGCGGACGACATTGCTCTGGGCCGATTCCTGCCGGGCGAACAACGACCCGGTTTCGCGCGCGGCATAAAGATTCAGCAACGCGGCGCGCAGGCGGCTGCGCGTCTGCCAGACGGCGGAGACGAAATTCCAGCGGGCGGCTTCGGAAAGCTGGCTGGCCTGGGCCATGCGTTTGCCGCGCTTGCCGGCCGTCTCAATGGGCACGTCAACATTCAGCGATACCAGCCAGGGGCTGAAATTGCCGGGAATCTGCGAGTCGTATCCCGGCGTCGCGGACACGGTCGGATTCGGCCGTTCGCCCGCCGTGATTTTCGCCGCCTGCGCCGAAGCCCACTGCGCGCGGGCCTCGGCCAGGGCCGGTTGATAATAAAAGGCGACCAGCGTGAGCGCGTCGAGGTCCCAGGAACGGCGCGGCCAAGGACCGGCCACATGATTCGTTTCGAGAAATGCCTCCAACGCCGCGGCGGTGAGCGAGCGGCGGTCAAACGCGGCGGCGGTCTGGTCGGGCGCAATGGGCTGCGGCTGGAACCGGGCGCAACCAGAGATCAAGCCCATGGCAAACATGACCCCGAGTGCACAAAAAACAGCGGCGGACGGCGGCCGCACTACAAGACCTGCCAAAGGCTCCGGCGATGGAAGGCCGCGCGCCAGCGTCTTGGACGGCGCCAGCCCGCGGGCGCTTTTAAAATCAATGGGCTGAACTGTCATCATGTGGGCACGGCCTCCTTTACATCCATTGGCAGGCGAACGGTAACCGTGGTGATTTTCGACGGCACGGATTCGATTTGGATGCTCCCGTTGTGCGCGGAAACAATCCATTGCGCGATGCTCAAGCCGAGGCCGCAACCGTCCACCGCCTGGCTGTGCGCCCGGTCGCCGCGAAAGAACCGGTCGAAAACTCGCGGTAATATTTCCCGCGGAAGGCCAGCCCCGGTATTGGCGATGGTGAATTCCGCCGTGTCGCCAGCGCGCCGTAAATGCATCGTCACCCGGCCTTGCGGCTGGTTGTATTTGACGGCGTTGTCGGCGAGGTTCAGCAGCAACTGGCGCAAGCGATGGCGGTCGCCGCGCACCGAAGCTTCCTCGCAAACCGCCAGCTCCACCTTGATGCCGTGCGGTTCGGCGAGTATCTGCGCGTCGGCAAAATTGTCGCGCACCAGTTCATCGAAGCGCACCGGCTCGATCGTCAACGCGACCTGGCCCGCATCGGCCTTCGCCAGCAGGGTCAGGCCGTCCACAATGCGGGCGAGACGGCGCAATTCGTCCAGCAGGCTGGCGGCGCGCTCGCGCCCGGCCGCGGAAAGCGATTCGTCGCGCAGGGCGGTTTCGGTTTCGCCGCACAAAATCGTGAGCGGCGTTTTGAGTTCATGCGACGCGTGCAACGTGAATTCGCGCGTGCGGTTGAACGAGTCGTCGAGCCGCGCCAGCATCCCGTTGAAAACCCCGGTGAGGCGGTCCAGCTCATCCCCGTTGCCGGTGCGGGCCAGTCGTTCGCGAAGATTGCGTTCATGGATATTGGTGATGGCCTCGGTCAAGCCGGCCACCGGCGCCAAGGCCCGGCGGGTCAACCACCAGCCGCCCAGCAAACCCAGAACAATGGCCGGCAGACCCAATTGAAACACCATCTCGCTGGTCTCGGCGATGGCGTGCTCCTCCGGTTCCCGACGGTGTTCGTGGCGCAGACGTTCGTCGATTTCGCGGTAGGTTCCCACACCGATCACCAGCAACGACACCGTCAGAATGCCAGCATACCAGAGGGTGAGCCGGGTACGGATGGTCATGGCTGTTCCTTCATCACATAACCGGTGCCGCGCACGGTGTGGAGCAGCTTGGGCTCGAAGCGGGCGTCAATTTTTTCCCGCAACCGACGGATGTAAACGTCCACCAGATTCGTGCCGGGGTCGAAATCGTAGTCCCAGACTTTTTCCATGATGGCCATCCGTCCGCAAATGCGCCCGGCATCGCGCATCAAAAATTCCAGCAGGCGATATTCGCGCGCGGTCAGTTCAATCGCCACCCCGCCCCGTTGCGCCTGATGCGTGATGGTATCCAGCGTGAGGTCGGCCACGCGCAGCATGGTGGATTTGTTTTCACCGCTCCGCCGCGTCAGCGCCCGCACCCGCGCGACCAGTTCGGCCAGCTCGAATGGTTTGGGCAAATAATCGTCCGCGCCGGCATTAAGGCCTTCGACACGTTCGTTGACCTCGCCGCGCGCGGACAGCAGCAGGACCGGTGTGGTGTTTTTGCGCTCGCGCAACTGGCGCAACACGCTCAAGCCGTCGCGCCCGGGTAACATGATGTCGAGCACGATGCCGTCGAAGGGCGTGGTCCGTGCCGCGGCGAGGGCGTCGTCGCCATGATGGCAGACATCCACGGCAAAGCCTTCGGCCTGCAGCGCCTTGCGGACAAACGACGCCGTCTTCTTCTCGTCTTCAACGACCAAAACACGCATGCGCCGACTTTGAGGATATGTGACCGAGGCGTCAAGAACCGCAGTCGGGTAAACGACCGGCCCCTTTATTTCTCCATCCCGTACACCAGGATTTTAAAGCTGTCCGGGACCATTTTCCCGCGCCGCTGGCCCTCCGCCGGGGCTTCAAATTTGGCGGCGGCCAGGTAAATCCGGTGCGTCTTCGGATCGATCGTCATCGTCCGCGATCCGCGTTGGGTTGCGAGCGTTTGCACGACGGTCAGTTTGTCGGGTGCATCCTCGTGGGCAATCGTGGTCGTGCCGTCGCCGCAGGAGGCAAAAGCGAGTCCGGGGCCCGGGTCGAAAGCATTGGCATCCACGCCCTGCCCGATGGGCACTGACGTGATGACCTTGCCGGTGGTGCTGTCCATCATCTCCATCGTCTTGCTGCCGCCACAACCGAGGAACAACCGGTGGTTTTTCAAATCAATCGCCATGCCGGAGGCTTCCTCGCCCGGTGCGATGGGCCAGTTGGTGACGACCTGGTGCGACTTCGTGTCGATCACCGCGACCTCGTTTTTGTCTTCGAGATTGTCATAGACGCGTCCGGCCTGCGGGTCGGCCTGCGCGAACTCCGGCTTGCCGTCGAGTGGAATGGTGGCGACGACCTTGGCGGATTTGGCATCGATGACCGTGGCCGATTGGCCGCGTCCATTGAACGTGTAAAACTCCCGTTGCCCCGGCTCGTAAAGCATTCCATCCGGATTTTGACCGGTGTCCACCTTGGAAAGCGTTTGCCGCGTCTTCAAATCCACGATGCCCGCCTTGTTTTCCCTGCCGTTGCTGGTGAGTCCCAGCCCCAGATTGGGCGCAGGCGCGAGGCCATGCACTCCGGGCGTGTTCGTGATTTCACCGACGACCTGGTCCGTGGCGAGGTCAATGACCACGACCTTGGTCCCGTGCGACACGTAGAGGCGTTGCGCCGCCGAATCCACGGAACAGTAATCCCAGCCGGTGTCGCCGCTGATGGGGATTTCCTTGATGAAGTGATAAGGCCCGTCGGCACGGCAAGCCGCGACGGTCAGGCTGAACAGGACCGGCCATAGAATTGTTTTCATGGTTTGATTGGTTTAAATGGAATTAGGCCGACAACTTTTGCGCTTCCGCGCGCCCGCCGTCAACCCACGGTTGGCTTTTATAATTAATACGGCAATGAAACCTTCCGGATATGAACGCTTGCTGAACGGCAGATGACAGTTCTGTCATCCGCTATGAGGAGGAACCGGAGATCGGGCGTTGCTGTCTGCAAATGAGCGCTTCAAAAACCACAGGACCGCCTTGCGCCGGAGGCTTAAGGCGATCCCGGTTCGGCTCCCGGCAGGTCCGGCGCCCGCCAGAGTTTGAGTGAACATTCCTCGTTGTGATGGTTGAAACTGACGGTGGCAAGCGTGTTCCCATCCGGCGAGAAACTCGTGGCAAATATTGTATGGGACTCGGCGGCCAGGGTCATCATGTCGCGGCAGGTGGCCAGGTTCCAAAGTTTCAATTCGCCCTCGTTGCAACCGACCGCCAGGGTTTTGCCATCCGGCGAAAACGCCACGCTGTACGTGCCGCCCTGGTGTCCGCCCAACTCAGCGAGGCGCTGTCCGGTTCGGACAGCCCAAAGGCAGCAGGTGTCATCCACGCTGGCCGTGGCGACGGTTCGCCCGTCCGGTGAGAAGGCGACACCGAACACCGCCATTTTGTGGCCGTGCAGCGTTTGCACCAGTTCGTGCCGGTCCAGATCCCAGATTTTCGCATCGTCGTCTGATTCCGCAGCGGTGGCCAGCAACGTGTGATCGGGCGAGAGCGCGATGCTGGTGATTCGATCCGGATGCGCCTGCCAATGCGCCAACTCAGCGCCGGTATTCCCGTCCCACATCCGGATGTTCCCCTGGCGATCGCCGGTGATCAGGAGACTGCGTTCCGGGAGGAAGGCGTGGGCGCGAACTTCCATGTCCGGCAGGTGGACCTGTTTGAGAAGATGATGGTTGGTCAACGACAAGGTCCACTGTTGCAGTCCACCATTTTGCCCGAGGGCCAGCAACGATGCGGCATTGGTGCCGAAAGCCAGCGGCCTTTCCGCTTCGCCAATCGTGTCGAGCAACCTCCCATCGGCCACGCGCCAGACCGTCACGCCGGCTTTTTTCTCGCCCACGGCGACCCGGCTTCCGTCGCTGGAAAACACCGGCCAGTCCCAAAAATTCACATCCTGCGTCAGGACCTCTTTCGTCAGGGGCCGCGCCACACTCCACGAGAGAATCCTTCCATCTTTGCCGCCGGTCACCAGCATCTTGCTGTCGGGAGAGAAGGCCACCGCCCAAACCTCGCTGGCGTGCCCGCGCAAAATCCGCAGTTCGGAAAGCGCTGCGGCCTGCCAGAGCCGGACCGTCTGATCGGCCCCGACGCTGGCAATAATCGTGCCGTCCGGTGAAATCGCCGTCTTGAAAATATTCCCTTTGTGGGCCGGGACGCCCGCCAGCCGCTGGCCGGATTCCAGGTCCCAGAGATACAGAGACCCGAGCTCATCGCCGAGCAGCAGTTTCCGGCCATCCGGCGAAAAGCTCATGCCGAAGTTGTCTTCCACGGGCTGGAGCTGCCGCCACAAGGCGCCATCCTCCAGATTCCAGATTTTCACTTCACGGTTGTTGCTGCCGGTTGCGAGCCGCCGGCCATCGGGTGAAAAGGCGACGTAAGTGCCGGCATTGGTAAAGGAAAAAAGCTGTCGCTTTGCCTGATAATCCCAGACCTCCACAGGCGCTTGAACCATCGTGGCTTGCTTGCCGCCGCCGCCCAATGCCAGCAGCGTGCCGCCGGGCGAAATCGCCGCGCGACGGAAAGCGCCTTGCAGATGGAAGTTGACCCGCCCGCTCTCCACATCTTTGACGTCCACACAGCCCGTGGTGTCGGCCATCATGATCTCCAGCCCGTCGGGCGAGAATCCCACATCTTCGACGCCTCCGGGGGTCTCGTAGGTTTTTACCAATTGCCGGTCCTTAAAATCCCACACCTGGACCCGATGGTCGTAGCCGGCCGAAGCCAGCAGCCGGTCGTCGGGAGAGAAGGCAAGTTCGGCAACGGCGTTGGACTGGGCGGGAAAGGCGTCATCCTGGTCGCCCTGGCAAAGCCCCCAGTAATAACGCCACTCGAAGCCGCGGAAATCAGGGGCGCCGGGTTTGGGGATGCAGCCGGCCAAAAGGCCTTTGGTGCGGCCCAGGTCGCCGGCTGCATATGTCAGGCGATTTGATTTCTCATGCGGCGGTTGACGGTGAAGCACCCGGCACGGTTATTCCATTTCCGCGCCGGGTGCTGCCCGGCCCTGAGTGGTTTTCAGTCGAGATTCACGGCGACACTGCGCACGTTAAAATCTTTGGTGAAATCGGCGTGCTTGGCCAGCGTGCCGAGGACTTGCTTACGCAGATTCCGTCCATGCCGCTTCGCTGCCTGCTACCCACCCTTCCGCCCCTGCGTCGGTTTACAGCCCTTTTTCCTCTGCAAAGGGGATTTCCAGGGCTGAAACGAGGATGATGACGCCTACGCCCTTGGAGAGGGTGTTCTTACTAAATTACATAATATCAAGGCGTTGTGCCCGCCGGCGGCGGCGATTTCCAGGGCGCGTTTCACGTTTTCCTGGCCTTTGACCTCGGCGAAATCCAGATCGTCGTCCTGCAGTCGGCCGAACATTTCCGCCACGTCCACCTTCGCCGGCGCGATTTTGATTTCGCCCTCGAGAAAACTCGCGGCCTCACGGAGATTTTGGACCGGGATGACCTGTAATCCCTCGACCACGGCGGCTTCGGCGGCATTTTCCGCCGGCACCAGCACGCCGATCTTGTCGTCAGCCCGGGCTCGCAGGGCGACTGGTAAAACGCCCTTGCACGGACGCACCGCGCCGGTCAGCGCCAGCTCGCCCACGATGATGAAATTGTCGAGCTGGTCGGTTTCGATTTGCTCGCCGGCGGCGAGCATGCCCAGCGCGATGGGCAGGTCGAAGCTCGGCCCCTCCTTTTTCACGTCGGCGGGCGCGAGGTTGATGGTCGTGCGGCCCATCGGAAATTTGAACCCGGAATTGGTGAGCGCGGTGGAAACGCGGTCGCGCGATTCCTTCACCGCGGCATCCGGCAGGCCGACGATGACGACCAGCGTGTCGCCCCAACCGGCGTTGACCTCGACTTCGACAGGATACGCTTCAATGCCATTAAGTGCCGCGGAACAAACCCTTGCTAACATGAACTGTTCGGTGATGCTGGCGTAGATTGTTGCTAAACCTTAAAAGGGTCTTCAAATGCAGTCGGCTCAACAATATCCGGCCCTTGATATCGGCCCTGGTTGTCCAAATGGGAATTTTGCCATCCCCTATCAATCTTGTAGTTCAATGGGTGAAATTTCCAAATCCGTAGCTTATGGAAATAATTGTTTTGTGGGTTGCCATCTTGGCTGGTTGATTCGAACCAGCTAAAGGCGGCTTTGCCCCTTGTGGAATTATTTAAATCCCTGAGCCGATGAGAAACATATTTTGCCATTTCCAACCTGAATTTTTGGCGAAAAGTCATCCCGCGTTGCTTAAATTCTCGCCTGTCATGTATCCGGTTCCCATATGACCCGGCAGCCCCGAGCATAATATCACAAACCCCCAGCCTCAGCATGTGGTGGCTACAGACGTGTACTAACTCAATGGCCAAATCCGTCCGTCCGATCAACGATGGAAGATTTTCAACAAAATCCCTTAACTCACGCTTGTGTTTTTGACTGGAATGCGTGTCCAACCGAATGAGGATTTTGTCGAATCCGCCTTCAGCCGCAGGTAGGTATGACAAACCAAAGCTATGTTTTAAAAATTGGTAGCAAATGCGAAATTGAATGTCCAAATCGCTCAATGGTGGATTATGTAAATCGGGGACATGGACGTAGGTTCTATCAAGAAACACCTGCCGGTATCGCACTTCCCGGTTTTGAAGATAATCAGCCAGAATATCGACCAACTCTTTGTAAATCCCCAAGTTTACCGTGTCCAGATTTTTCCATTTCACCTCTTGTCCGTGGCCGTGCCGCTCAATGCATTTACGCAGAACGCCTTCCAATTCGTCCGAATCCGATTGAGAAGCAAGCAAACCTCCAAAGAAACACCAATACCGGTTTAATGGTTTATTGGTATGGGTCCAAGCTTCGTCGCCACAAATTTCATAAACCCGAGGCATTAAAAAACCCTGGGTCTCCTTAGTCTCTTTCAAGACACGCCGCACACCATACGGCATGAAGCTCGGAACCCAGAGCTGGGTGAATATTCCCTATTTTTAGTTACATTGTCAAATGTTTTTTGCTTTCTTTTTCGAGCACATAGTGGCATTTTAGAAAGCTATTGGGTGAATTCCCCTGTTCAAATGAGTAAAGAATCTGAATCATTACTGCCGCTGAGGGAGGTCGTTTACGTTGACGAGCAGCGCAGGATCGAGATTGACCCATCTTTTATTCAGTCCTCACTCGGGGTGAAACTCTCTCCGGGTGAAAGCACAAGCCTCTGGGCGTTCATAGGCAGCGGAAGGCAACTGCAACTTCTTGCCCCAGGGAGTGAACTGGCGAAGATTCGGGACCAATACGAGGCTGGCGCAATAGGCGGACAATTGCCTTGGGACGCCGGCGGGGATCGCACGGCTGATATAATGCGCAAACTGGGCAGCTTGCTAAGAATTACTTGCAGTCGTGAACCCAGCCGCCGAAAACTTCGATTGACGATTCCGGCTGATGCCGTTGATTTGGAACTTGTGGAGATCAAAAGCCCTATAGTTGTTTTTGTTTCGGGACAAGTATTTGAGCTTTGGCGGCCCGATGCTTGGCGTAATGCCTGTGCCATTTCAAGTCTAAGAGAATTTACAAAACAATTGCTGGATGTTACTGGAACTGACAAATAAGGCCGTCAGTTTTTTAGGGCTGCAAGCAACTCATCAATCGTCCACGCATGGTCTGTCAATCCTGCTGCCTGTGCTGGCGTGGTTTTAAGCGTGCCGTGGACGCGGCAGAAATTGAAATGAGCAACGAACAGAGCAACCGCCCAGCGCAGATTTTGCAGCCGCTTTGAATATCCCAAGGTCAAACGGGTAAACCGGCGGGTGAATGTCCGTACCGACAGGTTTGTGCGTTCACAGTGGCAGGTTGTCGCCAGATTCATGTCCGGTTCTCCAATTTTTTTCCTACGCTGTATGGCCACAACCGATTTCGAGCGGAACTTCCACAATTCGGGCCGCACAGACAGGCGCGGGTTTTCGGCGGCGAAGTGTTTGGTTTCGGTGGCGTAATCAATCGTATTTCCAAAGACTTGCCGCACCGCACCAGAGCGGCCGCAATAGGCGCTCCAGCCATCGGTGGAAAGCTGGAAGCGATTTTGAACCCGGCTCTTTAGATCGGTGAGAAATTGGACGGCGTCTGTTTGCGTCCGCTTGGCTGTACGCCAGTTGATAATCAATTTGCTGGCCCTATCCACACTCAGGAACGTGAAAAACTGTCCCCGTTCGGCGTCCCCCTCAATCGTGTTTTGCTGTTTGCATCCGACGAAGCAATATAGTTCGTCCGCTTGAACCTGCTCCACATTGATGTTGCGGATTTTTTCATCTAGCAATCTGGCGCAATGCTCACCAGCCGATTCAAGAATCCTCAAAACCGTTTTCTGGTCTAATCGGGTAAGCCGGGCGATTGCTCGGATGCCCATTCCCTCACAGAGCATCCCGACGACTTTGGCGGCCTCATCCGTGCTGGTTCGGATTCCATCTAGCGGTTGTGATTCGCTCATGGTTTTACCGCACCGGACACACTGGTAGCGTTGGACAATGCGGTTGCGATTTTGGAAACGACCAAATTTCTTGGTTTCACCATTGCAGCAATGACAGTTCACTTGACCTTTCGCGGCCAAGACTTACAGTGATTTTGTAACGATCAGGTTACCACTGAAGGCTTCGGCCTTTGGTTGTGCCCTGTCGGTGTTTCTAGCACTGGCAGGGCTTTTGTTTATCTACTTGACTTAATGTTAAACGAAATGTATAGTGATGTCAAACATTTTGTTAAACAAAAAGTATGACAAAGAAAATGGGCAGGCCGAAACTTCCACGCGGAGAGACGAGGGGAGTTTTGATTGGCGCTAGGTTCTCTCTGGATGAATCAAAGCACGTACAAGACGCTGTAGCGCGGTCAAATCTTGGAAAATCTAATTGGATTAGAAAAACCTTGCTTTCCGCGGCGACCAGCGATAAGCTTTGAACATCAATGGCAACCCGGTTGCCTCTCGGCTGGACGTGGCGTCCCTATCAAAGATCACCACGCCAGCCGTTTTTCTTTCGGCGCTCAGTTGGTCGGCTCAAACTGGCGCTGTCAGTAGTATCTTCATAACAATTTAGCGTTTTAGTGGACGCAACCCGTTTTAGGCTGCGTTAAATCTGTTAGTTTTCTGGTAAATGCTGGGGTTTTGACCACTACCTTGTTGCATAACCTCAATTTCACCATCTTTCTTTAGCTTCCATAGTGGATTGCTAAGATCGCTGGGCTTTTTGGCGTAATCGGGGTATTTATTGCTGATAAACTTAAAAAGCGTTACCGAACTGAATTTCCCAGACATCCCATCCATTAATCCAGATGTCTCGCGGATGGCCTCGCGCACAGCCTGGAGTAGGCTTTTCGCCGGGGTTCCGTTTGGAATAAACTCCGCCTGCCCGACCTCTGGAGATTCGTCTCTATCAAGCAAGACATCCAAGGCTTTTAACTTCTTGTCGTATTGCAAGTGGACGGAGGCCAGCTTGGCGCCCCTCTCAGCAAGAAGGGCCAACCGATAGCGTTCTAATTGTTTTTTATCCATAATTCATTGCGCCCATTACGGGCTGTTGAGATACAAATAACACAGGGCCGGAATAGGCGCAACAACTATTTCAACCAAAATGGAAACAAAAACAATCTATTTAAAAAATAACAGTCTGGAGAACTTAGGTTGGAAAAAACAATTAATTTAAAACGGTGTCCCACAACAAGCCAACTGCGCATCGCCTCAAAGAGCCTAGCAACAATCTACGCCTGCATTACCAACTGTTCTTATCCGACCGCCGGCCTCAAAGCAATCCGGTTCTTTGACGTGGATTAGGTGAAGGCAGGGCAATCAGCTTTTCTTCGCCGCCAGCAGTTCGTTCACTTTTCCCATCACGGCAAAGGCGTCGGCAACGTAGAGCACATCGGCTTTGCCGCGGGCCCAGCCGCAGTTCGGGTCCAGGCTGATGGCACGGCGTTCGACAATGAAACGCCAGCCGACGGTGTGCGGCTCTTCGCCGTGGCAACAAGTGGCGAGTCCTTTCGGATGACGCGGCGTCGCGCCGGTCTGGCCGACCTGGTTCAGGTGCGATAAAAACGACAGCACCGCCTGCCCTTCCCCGCCCTGGTCCACCAGCGATTTGCTGCTGCCCAGCGACGCGCGGCTGAGTTGCAGAAAACCGCGGATGTGCTTCTCCGCCTCTGGCACGTGCGTCTGGCCGTCGGCCTGTTTCTTTGTCCAGCCCGCACCGGTGACAAACAATAATTTCGCGTCGGGCCGGATGGTCTGAGCATCGGCGGCCGGGGCGCGGATACCGGTAACCGTGGTGCGTTTGGCCGAATCCGGCAAAGCCACCGCGACGATCTCGACGGTGGCCACGCCGGCCGCGCCTTGCCACGCCGGTTGACTGCCGGGATCCAAAACGATAAACCAGGGCCGTTGCACACGTTGCTGCACCGCCTCCATGCGCTGGCGATAATACCAGCGGCTGATGCTCAACTTGCCACCGGGCGCACTTACACCGGTGACATGCGTGTCCGCGCGTCCGCCCAGCCGCTGCGCCACGCCCGCCAGACAACGGGCAAACCGTGACGTACCCGCAGCAATAACAATGGTTGCGCCCGCCGTCTTGCACAAAGCCTCGGCGGCGATAACGTCCGTGGCGTAACGCGATGAGGCAAAGTCTTCGCCGGCGACACCGAGAAATTTTGTTGCCCCGCAACCGGCAACCTGATTCGCCGCCGGCTGGAGGTTTTGGCCAATCAGGCCGGTGACGAGCGTGGAACCGGTCAACGCAGCGTGCAAACCGGTGGCGGCGCCGAGCGCCTCGAGCGCCGCCTTGCCTAGTGACCCGTCAGCTTCCGTATGAGCGAGATAAAGGATGGTTTCCATGGTTAAAAATGGATGATTGGATTGGTGGATTGACGAACGGAGTTTTTCATTAATCCATTACTCCATGAATTCACAAATCCTTTTGTTCTATTGTTTGATCCATTCGACGATTTCCTTCGCGATGGCGTCCGGCGGCTGGTCCTTGACGATCCGGGTTTGGCGCAATTGTTTCGGCAGCATTACGTTGGAGAAGCTCAATCCTTCGCCTGTGAGTTTTGTTGGCTTCGCCTTTTGCAACGCAGGCATCACCGTGCGCATGTTGACCATGCCCACCTGCGGATTGTTTTTCGGCTCCGGCAGATTCCCCGTGGCCCAGCCGAGCAAGGCGGGTGCGCCCGCGCATTTTGAAACCTGATGCTTGCCGCCTTCGATGCGCTCGACAATTTCCAGTGAACCGTCGGCATTGACCTTCAATTCATCCACGCCCTGAAACTGGTCGGCGATGCCGAGCTGTTCGCCGACGATTTGCATCGTTGCCCCCGCACCGCGCGAGGCGGACTCCCAGCCGCCAAAGACAAGCAACCGGGACTTGTCGAGTCCGGGAATGGCTTGAATGGCTTCGGCCAGGGCATTGGCGGTTTCGGTGGCGTCGGTAAATCCGCCAGCCGGGCCGTCGAGCGCAACCAAATCGAACGGCACCTTTTGCGCGACCGTCATCATCACCTGCTGAAGCTTGGCCTTGGGACCGAGGCTGACCAGCCAGACCTTGCTGCCGGGCGCGCTCTTCGCCAGGTTCGCGGCCTCATAAAGCGCGTGGCTGGCCCATGGATCGAGGACGGCAGGCAACATCATTTCATTTTTCAACGCGGGTCCGGCCGGCCCGGTCACGGGCTCCAGAGTCTGGAGCGGGTCCGGCACAACGCTGCCGCAAACAACAATTGGGTAGGCAATGCTCATAAATTTTTGTTCAATTCTCCGCCGAATGTAGTCCGCCGGTGCCGGCGCGGAAGGCGATGTTCGTGCGCTCCGGGTCATACGTCAGCGGCTGGGAGCAATTCCACAGGCAGGCGCCGCAGTGGACGCATTTCTCGCGATCGAAGCCGGGCACCCCGCCTTCGCCGGTGGTGATGGCCTGGCCGGAGCAGGCTTCAATGCAAATCTTCGTGCCGCATTTCTCGCACAGCTCCGGGTAGAGAAATGCGACGTGGTCGGCATACCCAGCTGGGGCCTGCACCTTGCCCCCCATCAGCAGCGCGTCCTGATGTGACACCAGCAGCTTGCCGTCGTATGGTATCGACGGCCAGCCGGCCTTCTCCATCAGCGCGCCGTGCAGGGACGTGCTCTTTGCCTTGCACTCCGCCCGCAGCCGGGCGATGTCACCCGGGGTGACGCGCTTGCGATAATATTCCCCGATGGACGGGATGCGTTTCCAAGGTGGTACGGGTTCGCCGGCCAGGGAAACTTTTCCGTTCGTCAGACCGGCCAAGGCCATGCCCAGCAGGCCGCGCACAGCGCCTTTCTGGAAACCATCGCGGGATTTTTCGGCCGCCACGGCTTCCGGCTCCAGCCAGCTGGCCCGGCGACGTTTCACATAGAATTCATCGAGATTCTGCTTCGTGAAGGATTTTTTCGCCTTGAGCAATTCGATGACCGCTTCGGCGAGTTTTGTTCCGGTGGCCCAGGCTTCATCCACTCCGGACCCGGTGAGGACGTTCGTGCTGCCGCTGCCTTCGCCAATGCGGGCGTAACCATCACCGGCCAGATACGGCTCGCCCCGGCGCCCGGATTCGCCAAGCGTCTTCGCGCCCCACGAACGGAGTTTAGCGTCTTTGAGATAGCGCCAGAGATACGGATGCAACATCCAATGCTGGAGGTACCGGTAGGCGGTGCGCACCGGGCTGTCGAACCAGGACGGCACAAAAATGCCGATCGAGGCGACGTTTTCAGGATGCACATAGAGAAATCCGAATATCTCCGGCTCGGGATAACCGAGGGTGTGCAGCACGGTGCCCGGCTGGAGCGGCGTGTCTGCGGGCAAATCCACGACAAATTTCATGCCCACAGCCCAATCCCGCGTGCGATGGCCGTGCGGCACATCGAAGTGTGCGTCCAGTTGCTGGCCGATGGAACCGACCGGACCGTCACCCACAACCGTGAGCGCGGCACGAATGTCCATGCCCGGCGTGAAGCCGTCGGCTGGCTGGCCATTTTTATCCACGCCCTGGTCGAGCAGACGCACCCCCACAACCTTGTTCTCCTCGATGAGCACCTGCGACACCGGCGTGCCGGGCCAGATTTGGACGGTGCCGTTGCTTTGCACCTGCGCGCCGACCCATTGCATGAACTGGCCCAGCGAGAGCACCAGACCGCCGCGCTTGTGCAGAAAGGAAGGGGTCCAGGGCAGCCGCAGCGCGTCGCGCTCAACGGGCAACAGCCATTTGAAAGCACGAATCATCGCATCCGCCGCGCGCAGCGCCACAGAACGCCGGCTCGCCCCCATCGGATCGAGCAGATAAAGAACCGTTTCTTCGCCCACCGGCGCCGCCAGGGGAATTTGTGCCGGGTCCAGGTCCGGAAAAGTTGTGCGCAACGCCCGTGCCTTGGTCACGACCCCGGATACGCCGAAACCGATGTCGTCCGCGCGTTCGTAGCAGATCACCTGCGGCGGCATGCCCGGGGCGGTGGCGCTTTCAACCGCAGGCGTGCCGTCGGGATTGACGAGTTGTTGGGACAGCGTGGCCAGGAACCCCGCCGTGGCCGGGCCGAACCCGACACAGACGATGTCCACATCCATGCGTTGCCTGTCGACCTGGGTTTCTGCGACTTCCATGCTTACACCGGATAATCCAGCGCCTCCCGGGTCATGACCTTGGTCAAGGCCTCGGCGGCGCGGTCCTTGGCCAGGCGGCAGCCGGTGAGGCAGCCATCAAGTTTGGCGCGCAGGCGCACAAAATCTTCCAGCCCGGCGAACTTCACGCACGGCCCTTGTTTCAACGGATGCAGCTCGCCGGCTTCCGAAACATCCGAGTAGGCGCGGGCAGATCCGTCAATGCCCGGAATGAGGCCTTCGAGCGTTTCCAGTTCCTCGGCGCAGTAACAGGCGTGACAGCTCGCTTCGTCCCAGGCCGGATGGCGGTTGTAACCGTGGACGAGTTCGGCGCAGATGCGGCTGATTTCCCCGGCCGCGCGGGCGCATTGCACGTGGCAAAGGTCGGTGTAGAAACTGACGAGCCCGGGCAGGCCATCGGCCAGCGCGGGATTGGCAGCCCCCTTGGTTTCCAGTTCGACGACATCCAGGATGAATTGACGCGCGGCGAGCAGCCAGCACAGCGCGTCGGCCAGCGGGAAGGTCACGCCCTGGCGCGTTTTGTGGTAAAGTTTCACGCCGTCGGCGTCGGTGGCAGACTGGACGTGATGCAGGCTCCAAAGCCAGAGTTGCATGGCGCTGGCCAGCGTGCAGGCGCCGGTGCCGGGCCGGTCGGAAGCCAGCCGGCGCATGTCGGCTATCCATTGCTGGAATTGCGCCAGGAACAACTCGTTGGTCATCGTCATCGAGAGCTGCAGCCGCTGCACGGCTTCCGGTCCTTCGTAGGTGGCTTCCAGCTGCGCATCCATCCATTTCTGGCCAAGGAATCCGGGGCAATCCTCGGTGACGCCGTAACCGCCCATGAGACTGACCGCCTCGCGCATCATGGTCGCGCCGTGGCCGGTGTTCCAGAGTTTGCACGCCGGGCACAGGACGTTGGCCAGCGAGTCGAGCCGGACGAATTGCACCAGTGGATCGGATTCCAGTTTTTCCGCGCGTTCCAGGTCGCGTTCGCCAACCGGGCAGGAGGTGATTTGCACCAGTTCCAGCGCCTCCTTTTGCTTCGCGGCCAGTTCCTTGAATGCGGCCCGGCCGGTCAGATGCTTCTCCGCGAGCCACCGGTCCTTTTGCTTCTCCAGCGGATCCAGCACGTCGAACAACCGCGCGGCCTCAAAACCGAGCGACGCGCTCGCTTCGCCGGCGGCCCAGATGTCCACGAGCCGGTGCAGGGCGTCCTCTTTTTGCTGGATGCCCAGTTCGTAGCGCGGCGTGCCGGGCGCGCCCTGGCCGCCACGGAAACGGCGGCGCTGGTATAGAATCACCGGCTCAATGGCCGAAAGCAGTTTTGCCGCCGTCATCAAACCGACGGTCACGCGCGTGCGGCGGAAAACCGCCTCGATGATTTCGCTGTGTGAAAAGTTCGGCACGATGACGCCGTCCTTGACGGTGTACCCGCCCACGATGCGGCTGGCGGGTACTTTCAAATTGAAGACCGGATCGTTCGTCGAGGAAAGCTGGTGGACGAGTTTCTTCGTGGGTGTGCCCCGGTCCCAAATCCCCGGATCCCCCTCTTCCAAAATCACCATGCAACTGCCTTTGAGACGCGGGTCATCCGAATCCACGGCGGCGGTGACGACATTGGCAAAACCCATGTTCGTAATGAACCGTCCGCGTTTCTCCACCTGCAGCCTCGGCTCCTGGCCGTCCTGCCATTCGGCCACCCGCACCTTGCCGGCGAGCATGCCGGTCTCGACGCCGACAAACGGAATGGGCTCGGTCAGCGCGAAGGCCGCGCGGACCTGTTTGCGGTTTTCACCGGGCTTCAACGGCGCGGCGTTGGCAACGTATCGGGCGCGCTGCTCCGGCGTGCCGCGCTCGTGGATGGGCGCCAGCCCGAGATTGCCGGCCAGACTGCACGTGGCCGCGCCGGCATCCACCCACGCCAGCTCGAAGGCCAGCAGCGCCAGCGCAAGATTTTTTGGCCCGTCGATGAAGCCGCCCTCCTCCGGATCCAACGCTGCGGCGGTGATGCCGCTCTCGTCGAAATGGCGGAGCAGCCCGGCTTTGGCGGGCGTCCATTCATGCGAGTTCCTCCCGCCGTCGGCCACGACGCGGGCGACCGGTCCGCGCGCCACGCCGCGCGCGGATTGCACGAGCATGTGCAGTTCGTAACGGTCGGCAAAGCGCCACAGGATCTGGCGGACGTCGTCGCCGGGAAGGGTTTGCAGTCCCGGCGATGTTTTCGTTTCAACAATCGTTTCCATATCATTTCCTTCCGTTTCGGGCGGTTGGGTTTGCCGTCAACCAGAGTTTGAAAACTTTGGCAACCCAAACAGATGCCGAACCTTACATAAGCAATAGTTGTCCATCCAGAACAAAAAATGTGATTTTCTAAAGGTTGAATAATGCAAGAGAGAGGGCCGGCTTATCCCGATTTTGGCGCAGCGTTTCCCGGTGGGCGCGGCAGCGGGTTAGTGGTGCCGTTGCAGCCAAACCAGCGCCTGTTTCAGCCAGTCAAAATTGAAGCAGCCGCGGTGAAAGGCGTATTGCACCAGCAGCAGTCCACAAAAAACAGCCGTCCATTCCCAGCACAGCTTCCGTTCCTTGAGGCTCTTGATAAGACCGAGCGCGGCGATGAGATTTCCGGCGACCGCGAGCGCCAATCCCCAGAGCATCAACAGCTCTGCGGACGCGGAGGAGGAAATCTGCCAGCCGCCCCATTGCGCCCGGGTGGCCGCGGGGAGGCCGATGAAAACCAGCACCAGCCAGGCGACGTTCAGGCATTGGAGGAGGAATCGCTGCATGACCAGGCCCGCGCCTGCCGGGCGCGTTAGTTGATCCGTTCCTCGATTTTGTATTGGAACATGCGTTTCTTCATCCAGCGCACGGCCAGCAAATCGTGGAACGAGACAAACAGCCGGTTCCACACACCGTAGTTGCTCTGCCCGGAGTGGCGGGACTTGGCCGCAATCGGAATCTCGGTGACGGTGAAGCCCTCGATTTTGAACAGCGTCGGCATGAAGCGGTGCATCCCCTTGAAAAATTTCAGGTTCGCGATGCACTCGCGCTTGAATGCCCGGTAGCAGCAACCGGCGTCGCTGATGTTTTCTTCCGACAATTGGTTGCGGACCCAATTGGCGATCCGCGACGAAGCGACCCGGACGAAGCCGTCGCTCGCGCGCCGGGCCGCCAGGCGCGAACCGCAGGCGCAATCGAATTTTTCGAGGCCCGCCAGCAATTTCGGCAGGTCGTTCGGGTCGTTCTGCAAATCGGCATCCAGGGTGACGATGACCCGGCCGCGCGCCGCCTGCATGCCCGCCCACAACGCCGCCGACTGTCCGCAATTGAACGCAAACCGCTGGGCGCGGATGCGCGGATCGCCCGCCGCAAGCTGCTTGAGAATCTCCCACGTCCGGTCCTGGCTGCAATCGTCGGTGAGGACGACTTCGTAAGTCAGCTGGAGCGGTTCCACCGCCACCCGGATCGCCGTGATGAGCGCGAGGAGGTTTCCCTCCTCGTTGTAACAGGGAATGACGAAGCTGAGTTCGGGTGTTTCGGACATCTTTTCCGTAAAAGTGTGCCATTACATCGCAGACTTTTTCGGCGGCGTCGAGGCCCTTTTCACCACGAATAATGCACCGTATAGGTCACGGTCCGTTCCTCATCGGGTTTGACCGGCACGCGGAATTCGATGGTCTGCGCGTCGGTTTTTTTGAAGTCGTCCGATTTCTGGGTGAGGCCCCAATTGTTCCAGCGGTAAAGATTTTCGACCACCCGGATTTCCACGGGCTCCGGCTTGCGGTTGCGAAGTTTGATCTCGATCGTCTCATCCAGCCACTTGTCGGCGGTGTCCACGTGGAAATTGGTCTGCTTGCGCTCGCCAACCAGGTCAAAGGCGTTGCCGGTCGTGACGCGGATGGTTTCGTTGCGCGGGGTGTGGTCAATCATGTCCTCGCCCACAAATTCCATCTGGCCGTCCGCATCGCGGCGGTAAAACCGCAGCTTGCCCTTGGGCAGCGCAATGCCGAGATGGTTCGTCTCCGCGTTCACAAACTCGCGCATCACCCGGACCTTCTTGTTGCCTTCCCGGCCGAAGTCCTGGTTGTAGTTCAGCCCGCCGTAAAAGCGGTAGTCGGACGCGCCGTCGTAAACGTAAATGACCGGAGCCTTCACGTCGGTGGCCCGGACGAATTCCACCTGCTTCGTTTCGCGGTCGAGCAACGTCGTGGGCCGCGCCAGCGAGTAGAGATGAAATTCGTCGAAGGCTTTTTCGGTCACCGCCGGGGCGCTCTCGTCCATCATGGCCATTTTTCTCATTCCGCCAAAAGCCATCGCTGCCGGCATGGCCGGTTGGATTTTATTCACATCGCCGGCCATCAGTTTGATTTTGGCGTCGCGGAACGTTTTGCCGCTCTGGTTGTTCATCGTCACCCAGCCGATCAAATCCACCGTGTCGCCCTTTTCCGGCGAAACGAGGTTGTAATCCGCCTCCCAGGTGAATCCGCCGGTGATGTAGCTGACCTCGGCATCGAACTGGCCCGGCTGGTCGGACTGGAGCAGCCAGTTCAACGTCGGCTTGAGCACGGTGTCGTCGCCCAGGTCCGGAAACAGCGGGGTTCCGGGCAGGGTGAACTGCAACTTGCCGTTCACCTCGATGATGGGCTGCTCCGCGCCGCCGCCCGGCACGTAGCCGCTGCGGATGATTTTGCCGGGAATCAGCTCGCGCGCCTGGGTGTTGTCCTTCAACCGGAAGTTTTGAAAATCAATCGTCTTGCCCTCGAACAACGACAGCAGCAATTCCTGCGTCACCGGGTCGTTGCGGTAGTTTTGTTCCCAGATCTGGAGCGAGTGTTTGCCGCTGGGGTCACGCAATATCACCGAGTCCGGCTCGACGCGCGCGGTGGCGTCGGCGTAACGGACATTATTGACGCCGGATTTAAGGTCCAGCGGGACCGTGTCGCGCACGACGGCGAAATCCTGGTTGTAAATGGTCAGCGCCGGTTGCGCCAGGACGGCCTGCGCCAGCAAGCCGGCCAGACTCGCGATGGAGATGATGTGTTTCATAGATTTATTGCGTTTGTTTTAATTAACACTGGGGCCGCCGCGCGGTTGTCATAATAATGTAAAAGTCTCGTAAAAAACTTCATTCCCGGCTGGACGGAGCGTGGCTTCGCGAGCCGGAGCGCAATCAATTCACCAGCCGGTACCAATTGTCGCGCTGATGCGGTTCGTAGCCGAGATCCTTGATGAGCCGGTGCATGTCGCCAACGGTCATGCGGAAGGTGGTGCCGGCCTGCGACACCACGTTCTCCTCGATCATGATGCTGCCGAGGTCGTTCGCTCCATATTTCAACGCGACCTGGCCGATTTCCTGGCCCTGCGTCACCCACGAACTCTGCACGTTGGTGAAATTGTCGAGGTAGATGCGCCCCAGCGCCTGGGTCCGCAAATATTCCTGCGCGCCTACCGTCGGCGCCTTGAGGTTTGTGTGCTCCGCCTGGAACGTCCAGCAGATGAACGCAGTGAAGCCTTTCGATTTATCCTGCTGCACCCGCAACCGCTCCAGATGTTCAATGCGGTCTTCAATCGTCTCGACGTGGCCGAACATCATCGTCGCGCTGGAGTTCAACCCGAGCCGGTGCGCCACGCCCATGACTTCGAGCCAGTCGCTGCTCATCGCCTTGAGCGGCGAGATGCGCTGGCGCACGCGATCCACGAGGATTTCCCCGCCGCCGCCGGGAATCGAGCCCAGCCCGGCCTGCACAAAATCGCCGATGATTTTGTCCAGCGGCTCGTTGAACACTTCGCGGAAATGGATGAACTCGCTCGGGCTGAAGCCGTGCACGTTCACCTGCGGCCATTTCGCTTTGATGTGCGAGAGCAGATCGAGATACCACTGCTTCGTCAGCTTCGGGTGATGCCCGCCCTGCATTAAAATCTGTGTCCCCCCAAGCGCAACGGTCTCCTCGATTTTCTGGTCCATCTCGTCGAGCGTGATGACGTAGGCGTCGTCATCCTTTTCCACCCGGTAAAACGCGCAGAACTTGCAATAGACGTTGCAAACGTTGGTGTAATTGACGTTGCGATCAACAATGTAGGTGACGATGTCGTTGCCGCGGCCGTTGAAGTCCTGCGCCTTGGCCAGTTGCCGGCGGCGGTCGGCCAGGGCGCCGAGCTCCTCCAGCGGCAAATGATACAACCGCAGCGCTTCGGCCGGGTTGATGCGCTTGCCCTCCCAGACCTTTTGCAGCAACTCGTCCAATGACGCGTCGTAAATCACGGTTTCAAGTTAACTTATTCCGGTTTTCAAGACAACCGCCAAGGCGGTATTGCTTTGCGGCGGCGGCGGATCCTGTGGCTTGCGTGAATCGGCGCAAAGCGCCGAGGTTACCACCGAAATGAGCCGCGGCTGCCAGGACGCGAGGGAAAATGGCCGGGGCGGATTCGATTTTCTTTTCCCGGGTTTGTGTCCATCATCAGGGATTGATGAGTGCGATTGTGACGCCGGCGACGCGCCCGGCGCGAACGGAGAAGTCATTCGCGCTGGCGATCTTTGCCGTGATGGTTGCGGGGGCCTGCACGTTTTTGAACGTGTATTGCACGCAGCCGTTGCTCCCGCTTTTCCAGCATCTTTTCCACGCCTCCGAAATGGAGGTCAGCCTGACCGTGGGCGCCGTCACCCTGGCCGTGGCGCTCATGGCCCCGATCACGGGTCTGGTCGCGGAAACCATCGGACGCAAGAAAGTCATCGTTCCCGCGCTCTTTGTCATGGCGGTGCCGACCCTGCTGGCAGCCACCTCGCAAAACCTGCACATCCTTATCTTCTGGCGTTTTGCCCAGGGTCTCTGCGTGCCCGGCGTCATCGCCGTGATGATGGCCTACATCAGCGAGGAATTTGCCGGGCGCGTCGGCACGGTCATGGCCGCCTATGTGGCCGGCACGGTTTTGGGCGGTTTTCTGGGGCGTTTTCTCACCGGCATGATTGCCGCGTATGGGAGCTGGCGCGCCGCGTTCGTGACGTTGGGCATCCTCGACCTGCTCGGGGCCCTGGCGGTGCGCCAATGGCTTCCCCTGGCGGCAAACTTTGTTCCCGCCCGACACGTGTTCAAATCCCTGCGCGACACCTGGGGACATCTGCGGAACCCGCGCCTGCTGGCGGTGTGCGGCCTCGGCTTCACCGTTCTGTTTTCGCTGGTGGGCGTTTTCACCTACGCCAATTTTTATCTCGCCCGGCCGCCGTTTAATCTTGCTCCGTCCGAGCTGGGCAGCATTTTTTTTGTGTACCTGCTGGGGTGCGTCGTGACGCCGCTGGCCGGCCGCTTCCTTGACCGTCATGGATTCCGTCGGACCCTGCTGCTCTCCTTTGGCCTGTGTCTTGGCGGTCTTTTGCTGACGCTGGCCCCCAGGCTGGCATTGGTCATTGCCGGGCTGGCGTTGTTTTCCTCCGGCATTTTCATCTCGCAATCGGCAGCCACGGTGTTGACCGGACAGGTGGCCGGACGCGCCCGTGCCGCCGCCGCCGGTCTCTATGTGACCTGTTACTATGCGGGCGGGAGTGCGGGCGTGGCGTTGACGGCCTGGTGTTGGCTGCTGGGCGGGTGGCCCGCTTGCGTCGGCTTGTTTGCCGCCGCCAGCCTGATCACCTTGGGCCTGGGTCTGACCGGCGGGAAAGCCAAGGCCGGGCGGGAACTCCCCCCGGAGCCGGTCTTGGACACAGCCATTTGAAGTCATTGCCGGGTTCAGCGGAAGCGCCGAGAATTTTCTGGCACCGCGTTGGAATCATCTGAAGATAAAAAATTCGGCCGGCGCCGCGCGGCCCCAATCAATTTGGTTTTGCCGCAGGTGCCGGGTTGCATTTTATCGCCGGTTCCTTCAAAGTGTCGGCGTGGAGGGAGGTAAAAAGTCTCATGTGGTGGTGCTCGGCGCGGGCTTTGGCGGCCTGACGTTCTGCAAACATTTCCGTCATCCCGACGCGCGCGTGACGCTGGTGGACCGCACCAATCACCATTTGTTTCAGCCGCTTTTGTACCAGGTGGCCACGTGTGCGCTGTCCGCCACGGACGTCGCGCAGCCCATCCGCGGCATTCTATCCAGACGGCCGGACATCACCGTGCTGCTCAACAAGGCGACCGGTTTCGACCTCGCGCAAAAAAAAGTGTTCCTCGAAAAGAGTGCATTGGACTACGACTATCTCGTGCTCGCCCTCGGCGGCCACACCGGCTACTTCGGCCACCATGAATGGGAGCAATTCGCGCCTGGCCTGAAAACCCTCGACGACGCATTGCGCCTGCGCAGCCGCATCTTGCTCGCGTTTGAAAAAGCCGAAAAGGAAACCGACCCCCTCGAACACGACCGGCTCATGACCATTGTTGTCGTCGGTGGCGGGCCGACCGGGGTGGAACTCGCCGGCTCCTTCGCCGAACTGACCCGCACGGTTATGAACCTGGACTTCCGCCGCATTGATCCTGCGCAAGCCCATGTCATGCTGCTCGAGGGCGGACCGCGCATTCTGTCGCATCTGCCCCCGTCTCTTTCCGAAAAGGCCAGGTGGCAGCTCATTCATCTCGGAGTCAACGTCAAGACCGACACCCAGGTGAAAAGCATCCGTGAAGGCGTCGTGGAACTCGCCAATGGCAAAATCATCAAGGCCGGCAACATCGTCTGGGCCGCCGGCGTCGCCACCACGCCGCTCACTAAAAAACTCGGCTGCGAACTGGATCGCGGCGGACGCGTGAAGGTGAATCCTGATTTAAGCCTGCCCGGCCACCCGGAAATTTTTGCTATCGGTGACATGGCGCTCGTGCTGAAGGCCGACGGCAAACCCGTTCCCGGCGTTTCGCCCGCCGCGATGCAGATGGGAAAACACGCCGCCAAAATCATCAAGGCCGAACTCAACGCCGGGTCGAAGCCGTCGGCGCGCCCGCCGTTCCAGTATTGGGACAAAGGCACGATGGCGACCGTGGGCCGTTCCGCCGCCGTCGCGCAGATGGGCAAACTCAAGCTGGCCGGCTATCCGGCGTGGCTGGCGTGGCTGTTCGTCCACCTGATTTTCCTGGTCGGCTTCCGGAACCGCACCGCCGTGCTGTTCCAATGGGCGTATTCCTATTTTTCCAACCGCCGCAGCGCCCGCATCATCACCCACCAGCCGCAAGAAGTGGAAGAAGATTGACCGCCAGTCTGCGTTAGTGAATAACTAAAGGTTGAACAAATTGCCTGGCGATGGGAAATAAGCTGCGGACGAAAAAGGATTCACCAACCATGAACCTGAAAGGAACGCTACCATGCCTTACCTGACTGTCGGCAAAGAAAATTCCGGCGACATCAATCTCTATTACGAAGACCACGGCGCCGGCAAACCGGTCGTGCTCATCCACGGCTGGCCGCTGAGCGGACAGTCGTGGGAGAAACAGACGACAGCCCTGGTCGCGGGCGGTCACCGAGTCATCACCTACGACCGCCGCGGATTTGGCATGTCCGACAAGCCGATGTTCGGTTACGACTACGACACCTTCGCCGCGGACCTGCACCAGCTCATCACCAAGCTCGACCTGCGGGATGTCACGCTGGCCGGATTTTCGATGGGCGGCGGCGAAGTGGCCCGTTACCTGGGCAAATACGGATCGGAGCGCGTGAAAAAGGCGGTGTTCATCGCCGCCATCCCGCCGTTCCTGTTGAAGACGCCCGACAACCGGCTCGGCGTGGACGCCGAGGTCTTCGAAGGCATCAAACAGGCGATCGTCGCCGATCGCCTGGGATTCCTGGCCAAGTTCCTCGCGCTTTTTTACAACGTCGATGTTTTGGGCGGCAAGCTCGTCAGCGACCAGGTGGTGCAAGCCAGTTGGAACATCGCGTCCGGCGCCTCGCCCAAAGGCTCGCTGGATTGCGTCACGGCGTGGCTGACGGATTTCCGGCAGGACCTCGCCACCTTCACCGTGCCCACGCTGGTGGTGCATGGCGACGCCGACCGGATTGTGCCGCTCGCCGCCTCGGCCAGTCGCGTGCATGAACTGGTCAAGGGCAGCCGGCTGGTGGTGATCGAGGGCGCGCCGCACGGCCTGAACTGGACCCACGCCGACCAGCTCAACCGCGCGCTGCTGGATTTTCTTGGGAAGATAAATTGACCGGCAAAGGCCTTGCGTAGCCCCAAAAAGTAGGAGTCGAGGTGACGAGACTCGAATTTAAGAAAATCCAATTGCTAGTCCTGAATTACTCTTAAACCAGATTTCTGACAGGCCTCAACGATCTGGGCGAATGTCGTTTTAATTTTTTGTTTGGAACCTTTGTCCACGACCAAGGGGGGTTTCCAGCGGAATACTTTGTCATGAGTTCTCACTTCTAAACCAAGCCTGCCTCTTGCGGCAAATGGTAAAAGGATTCCGCCGACAAAAAGCGCGATCGGCCAGCCCGAAATACGATGGTCACCCGGTTCGTGAACGATAAGCGGGGCATACATAAGATAGGCAAGGGCTAAACCACCCAGCACCATGAGACCGGCAAGCACCCAAGATCCATAAGGCGGTAGGCGGCGCACACAAACTTCAGAAATTTCATTGTTCCGAAGCCGCTTAAAATAAGTTGCGTCATTCAGGGCGAACGCTTTTGTCGCCTGCCAGTAAAGCGCCCGATCGCTTATCGCAAAATTAAAAGCCGCGGCTTTTTCAGAAACTTTGAACGCAATTTGAAGTGCAATCTTTTCGTCGGGTTCCAGCTCCGGGATGTAGGCCATGGACGTTGGTTTAGCCAACAGAAGTTCGACTGACAATAAAAATGCCAACCAGAAATGAGACCAGAAAAAAAATCAATTTCAGGCAAAGCATGAAACGTCGCATTCGAAAATTTTCCGTCTGTTGCCGCGCAATCACTATTCCATAGACGTGAAACCCATAAAAAATCGACATGGAAACAGCCAATAAGGCGAACGACAGTTGATCCGCCCGCCCCGCCCTTTTGCTGATGCATTCCCAGAAAAGAGCTCCCAACATTCCGCTGAAAACACAAAAGAAAATAAACCCTATTATGTTTTTAAAAGCTTCTTGAGCTTCCAGTATCGCCTTGGCTGGTTTCTGCCACATGACTTTTGGGTTCACTTCGGCATTTGCAAACCCACCTTGGTCGCCACCTGGGACACGTCCTTGTCGCCGCGGCCGCTCAGGTTCACGATGATGAGCTTGTTCTTTCTCATTTTGGGCGCGCGCTTCATGACTTCGGCGACGGCGTGGGCGCTTTCCAGCGCGGGAATGATGCCTTCCAATCGCGCCAGTTTCATGAATGCCTCCAGCGCCTTGTCGTCGGTCGCGTAGGTGTATTCCACACGTTTCTCGTCATGCAACCACGCGTGTTCCGGCCCCACGGCGGCGTAATCCAGTCCGGCGCTGACACTGTGCGTGAGTTGGATCTGCCCGTCCTTGTCCTGCAAAATATACGAGCGCGTGCCCTGCAACACGCCGAGCGAACCGCCGTGAAACCGCGCCGCGTGCTGCTCGGGTTTGATGCCGCGCCCGCCCGCTTCCACGCCCACCATCTTCACGGATTTGTCGTTGAGGAACGGATAAAACAATCCGATGGCGTTGGAGCCGCCGCCAACGCAGGCGATGAGCAGGTCGGGCAGGCGTTCCTCCTGTTCCAGGATCTGCCGGCGCGCCTCGTCGCCGATGACACGTTGGAAATTCCGGACCATGACCGGGTACGGATGCGCACCGTAGGCCGTGCCGAGGATGTAATGCGTGCTGCGGAGGTTCGTCACCCAGTCGCGCATCGCCTCGTTCACCGCTTCCTTGAGCGTCTTCTGGCCGGCATGCACGGGCACGACTTCCGCGCCAAGCATTTTCATCCGGTAAACGTTCAGCTCCTGGCGCTTGCAATCCACCGCGCCCATGTAAATGACGCACTTCATTCCGAACATCGCGGCGACGGTGGCGGTGGCGACGCCGTGCTGGCCGGCACCGGTCTCGGCGATGACGCGGGTTTTGCCCATGCGTCTGGCGAGCAGGATCTGGCCGATGGCGTTGTTGATCTTGTGCGCACCGGTGTGGTTCAAATCCTCGCGCTTGAGATAAATCTTCGCGCCGCCGAGTTCCTTGGTGAGGCGCTCGGCGAAATACAGCGGCGTGGGCCGGCCGCAAAATTCCCGGAGATAATACTCGAACTCCAGCTTGAACGCCGGGTCCTGCTGCGCGCGGAGGTATTCGTCCTCGAGTTCCTGCAACGGATGCACCAGCGTCTCCGGGACGAAGCGGCCGCCATAGGGACCGAAATGGCCGCTGGCGTCCGGAACCGTGGCACTGGAATTCTTGCTCATCATCCAATTTTCACGCAAAGACGCAAAGACGCAAAGGAATTATTTTAACCACGGATTCACACGGAGGGACATGGATGAGGCAAAATTGTCAGTTGGTGGGGCGCGGCACTCCGTGCGCGCCGCGGCTCGTATTTGTGCGGGCGGCGGGCAGAGGACTGCCTGCCCTACCTTGTTTTTTCATTTGTGGATAATACTTCTGGCAAACTATTTAATCCACTTTACTTCGGTGGGCGGTTGGAAGGTTTCCAGGAGGCGCAGCAGTTTTTCGGCGTCCTCCTCCACCATGACCAGTTCACGATGTTGGGGACGGATGAACCCTTCGCGTGTGGCATGGTCGAAAAAATCCAGGAAACTGCGGTAGAAACCCGCCACATCGAGCAGTCCGAACGGCTTTTGATGCCAGCCGAGCTGGCTCCAGGCGAGCACCTCGCAAAATTCCTCGTAGGTGCCGTAGCCGCCGGGCAGCGCAATGAACCCGTCCGCCAGTTCGGCCATCAACGCCTTGCGTTCGTGCATCGTCTTGACCATGCGCAGGTCCGGCAGCTTTTCGTGCACGACCTCCTTGATGACGAGTTTCTCCGGGATCACGCCGATGACGTGGCCGCCGTTTTTTAAGGCCGCGTCCGCCAGAATGCCCATCAGGCCGACACACCCGCCGCCATAGACCAGCTCGATTCCACGTTGTGCCAGGTGCCTGCCCAGATTTTCCGCCGCTTCGGCATAGGCCGGACGGGTGCCTTTGCTAGAGCCGCAATACACCGCAATACGTTTCATATCAAGAAAGCTGTTTGTGCCGGAAACAGGTTGTGAGGTGATCGTTGACCATGCCGGTCGCCTGCATGTGCGCGTAACAAATGGTCGAGCCCACAAACTTGAATCCCCGCTGCAACAAATCCTTGCTCAAGGCATCGGAAACCGCCGTCCGCGCCGGCACTTCTTTCATCGATCGCCAGCGATTGATCTTGGGACGGCCGTCCACAAAGCGCCAGATATAGGCGTCGAAATTGCCGAATTCAGCCTGCACCTTGAGAAAAGCCTTCGCGTTCCCGACGGCGGAATGAATCTTCAAACGGTTCCGGATGATGTCGGCGTTGACCAGCAGCTTGGCGATTTTGGCGGCGTTATAGCGCGCCACTTGTTGAGGATCAAATCGGTCGAAGGCGGCCCGGTAATTTTCGCGCTTTTTCAGGACCATATGCCAGCTCAAACCCGCCTGCGCGCCTTCCAGAATTAAATACTCAAAAATGACGCGGTCGTCATGTACAGGCACTCCCCATTCGGTGTCATGATAACGAAGGTAAAGCTCGTCGGTCGGCCATGGGCAACGTGTCTTGATTGGCGTCTTTTTCATTCGACAGCCCGGACGGCAGCGATGAAGTCCTTGACCTTTTGGTGGTCCTTTTTCCCGGGTGAACTTTCCACTCCGCTCGCCACATCCACGCCAAACGGGCGCACTTTGCGAACCGCCTCGCCGACGTTTTCCGGGGTCAAGCCCCCGGCCAGAAAAACGGGTTTGCCGAGCTTTTGGGCTTCAATCGCCAGGTCCCAGTTGAATTTCTCGCCCGTGCCGCCGCGAGCCTCGGGCGAAAATGCATCCAGCAACCAGGCGTCGGTCCCGTATCTCGGCAGTTCCGCCAGCGAGGCGGCGTCCCGAATGCGGAAGGCCTTCATGCTCATCAGGCCGAATTGGATGCAAAACTCCGGCGGTTCGTCGCCGTGAAACTGGAGAAAGCTCAGGCTGGCGTCCGCAATGGCACGCGTCACCAGTTGTTCCGGCGCATTCACAAAAACCCCGACGCGCATGATGAACGGCGGCAGTTGTCTGGATAGGTCGGCGGCGGCGGGAACGGTCAGGTGACGCGGGCTTTTCTCGTAGAAATTGAATCCCAGCGCATCCGCGCCCGCCTCAATGGCGGCCAGGGCGTCGGCCAGCTTCGTGATGCCGCAAATTTTGACCCGCGTGCTCATTTAAGATTTACGATATACGATTGACGTGGTTTTCGCCCGTAACTTCGTAAATCGTAAATCGTAAATCGTATATTGCAACCTGTGGCTTGGGATGCCGTACATTTTTGTCTCGTCGGATTACATCAATTCTCCGCAGAATGGATTTGATGCCGCGGACGATTTACTTTGATTACAACGCCACGACCCCGCTCGACCCGGCGGTTCGCGAGGCGATGCTGCCGTTTCTTGGTGAAACCTGGGGAAATCCCTCGTCTGTGCATCATGTCGGTCAGCGCGCCCGGGCGGCGCTCGATGACGCCAGGGATCGCGCAGCAGTCGTCCTTGGCGCCAAGCCCAGCGAAATCATTTTCACCAGCGGCGGCACGGAGAGCAACAACCTGGCGGTTTTCGGCGCGGCTCGCTTGCTCAAGCCCAAGGGCCGGCATTTGATCACGTCCGCCATCGAGCATCACGCAGTGCTGCATTGCTGCGATTATCTCGAAAAGAAAGAGGGTTTTGAGGTCACCCGGCTGCCGGTGGATGCCGACGGCATGGTTTCGCCGGAGGATTTAAAGAATGCCATCCGCCCGGAGACGATTTTGGTGTCCATCATGGCCGCCAACAACGAGATCGGCACGCTCCAGCCGGTGGCGGAACTGGGAGCGATTTGTCGGGAACGCGGAGTCTTTTTTCATACCGACGCCGTCCAATGGTTTGGCAAGGAACCTTTTGCAGGCGTTGGCCAGTTCAATGCCGACCTTGTTTCCGTCTGCGCGCACAAATTCCACGGGCCCAAGGGTTCCGGTCTGCTTTACATCAAGTCGCCGCTGCATCCGGACCCTATCGCTTTTGGCGGCGGACACGAAAACGAGCGGCGTGCGGGCACGGAAAATCTGGCCGGCATTTTCGGCTTGGTTGATGCGATGGAAAGGTTTGTGAAATCACCGGTTTTCGATCGTTCCAAGCTGGAAGCGTTGTCGGCAAAACTTCTGGCGGCCATTCAAAAGATTGAGGGGGTGGAACTGGTCGGTTCGCGGGCAAGTCATCTTGCCAACACGGTTTCCTTCGTGGTTCGGGGCACAGACAGCATCGCGCTCCTGGCTGGTTTGGATATGGAAGGTATTTGTGCCTCCAGCGGTTCCGCCTGTTCTTCCGGCTCCTTGGAACCTTCGCATGTGATTGTGGCTGTGGGCAAACGCGCGCAGGCAAATTCACTGATCCGCTTTTCCTTGGGCCGGGATTCTACCGCTGTAGAGGTAGATCGAGTTTGCTGGCAGCTTCCGGAAATCGTTCATCGCGCACAACTCGGAAATAAACCGCTGAACGCCTGTGAATGACTTGGGAATTTTGTGAAGAACTCCGACTTGGCGGACTTTGTCGTTGCTGGAGTTTCCAAATTCGTTTTTCTTTCCTTTACAAACCCCAGTGCCTGCCTTGACATTTGAAGTTGTTTGCCCTATTCACAGCCCTTAATAATAAGAGTTTTATAAAAGAAAAGAATACTATTAACCGAGCATGAACCTCACCATCACCAAGGACCAGATTCTCATCGGCCTGCAAGCTGTCCAGAATGTCGTCAGCACGCGCACGACACTGCCTATCCTTTCCAACGTGTTGCTGCGCGCCGAGGGGGATCACGTGGAATTCACCGCCACGGACCTGGATGTGACGGTCGCCTGCAAGGTGGAGGCCAAGGTGAAAAAAAGCGGCAGCACCACGGTGCCGGTAAAAAAACTTTTTGGTATTGTTCGCGAACTTGGGGGTAATGAAATTGAAATCGAGACGGATGAAAAGAACATCACCAGCGTCCGGTGCAATTCCTCATTTTATAAAATCCACGGGCTGGGCGCGGATGAATTTCCGCCGTTGCCAAAATTCAAGGACGATAAAAAAGTCAGTCTGACGCAGGAAACGGTGAAAACGATGATGCGCAAAACCTCCTTTGCCGTGTCCACCGACGAATCGCGCTACGTGCTCAACGGAATTTTCATCAGCCTCAAGGACCACAAAATGACCATGGTCGCCACCGACGGACGCCGGCTCGCGCTGGTCGACGAGGAGGTGGACATCGCGGAGAAAAGCAGCGGCGAATTCATCGTGCCGGCCAAGGCAGTGACCGAATTGAACCGCCTGCTCCAGGACAAGGGCGACGTGGAAATCAAGTTCGGCGAAAACCAGGCGTCGTTCGCGCTCAAGGACGACAAGGGATTCTCCGTGCTGGTCATCACAAAATTGATCGAGGGCAATTACCCGAATTACCGCCAGGTCATCCCAGCCGAGGTGAAGGAACGCGTGCCGCTCGGGCGCGAGGAGTTTCTGCAGGCGTTGCGCCGCGCCGAGATCATGACCAGCGAGAAGGCCAATTCCGTCAAGCTCACTTTCGGCAAAAACAACCTTGCCATCACCGCCAATTCACCGGAAGTCGGCGAGGCCCGGGAAACGCTGGCGGTGAACTACAAAGGCAAGGAAATCGCCATCGCTTTCAATCCGCGCTACCTGATCGACCCGCTCAATTCGTTGACCGAAGACGAGGTTTTCTTTGAATTGATTGACGAGCTCAGCCCCGGCGTGCTCAAGATCAACGGCCCATTCCTCTACGTCGTCATGCCTATGCGGCTGAGTTGAAATTTTTTGGCAGGGTGCGTCACTCCGTGCGCGCCGTTTTTCCTCTAATCAAGCCCGGCG
>JBAPQW010000065.1:0-1669 GCA_049280815.1 Verrucomicrobiia bacterium
TCTTCCAGTATGCGGCAGCAATAACGCTCCAGAACCTTGCCATGAACTTCTTTGAAACGACGCCAATCTGATTCTGGTAAATCCGATGACATGGTAAGTCAATATGTCGAACGTCCAGAGCTCAGGCACGCGGGACCAATCAGCGTGAACCGCGAAGCGGAACTGGACCGGCCATCCCGCGTTGCCTGCAGCGATTTGTTAGACCAGTGGTTGGCGAAAATGCTTTTCATAAAAGCGCAGTGCATAAATCAGAAGCAACGACAGCCCAAGGACAGTGAGCAAAAAAACGCCGAAGCCGGTGATCATATCTGGCAAATCCGGCGACCCCGCACCGTTCGAGAACATCGTAGGCTTGCTCTTCACCACACGAATGCCTTGGTGAAAATAAGCATCGCTTCCGTAAACCCACAATACAAGCAAGGCGTTACGTAAAGGCCAGACCAAATGCACAACTACAGCTAGGAAAAGAACCCAGGCAACATCGAAATAAAAATTGCTAAAGACTCGGGTTGCGAGGTCTTTCTTTGGTGTCGATTGTGGAATCTTGCTCATGAATTCTGCTGGTCTAACGTCCAGAGCTCAGGCACAGCCGCCGAGCAGGACGTTGAAATGCAAAATGACAAACAAACTTCATAAAATCAATCGCAACTGGCAGGGGCAGCGGCTGTTGCCTGCAGCGAATTGTTAGGCCATTCGATGTCGCAACGCCTTTGAAAAGATCCATGTCACCAGGACAGAGATCAAAACCGCAACAGCCAGCATACGAAAGTCGAAATGCTCTATGCTCCAACTGTCTCCGTACCGATGAAGCTGCAGCCAATCAAAAGGCAAATCCAAATACAGATGTGGACCGGTGGAAACGCTGCCACAGCCCACGAGATTCTCGCCGACAAAGATGAGAACCACCATTACCACGAACGACAATCTATTCTGAAATGCCGTCATACCTCGATGGCCTAACGTCCAGAGCTCAGGCACGCGGGACCAATCAGCGTCAACCGCGAAGCGGAACTGGAACAGCCATCCCGCGTTGCCTGCAGCGATTTGTTAGGTGTCAACTCACGGATTAACATAGGCGCTCCACCAAATCAAATCATCCAATCTCTTCATGTCCATGTCTTTATATTCCCCCAGCCAGACGCCTACACGAAACGGTCCTGAGAACTCCTTGCGTCCGAAAATGAAATCTCGCGATTGTCCAGGGGCAAGCTCATACCTGCCCAGTCCGGTGTCTCCCCAGAGCCCACCCATACTATGCCCTGAATACATCATGCCCTTGTACTCCATGCAGCAAGCTGGATGGTCCTGGCCCTCACCATCGTACCACATCGACCATGAACCAACGTTAGACATGGTAAATACGGCAATCGAATGATCATTAGTGTGCTGTAGGCTCTTCAGGGCAATGACAACTGGAGGAGTGTAAACGTACGGCTGCTCATCATGATGGCTGGCACACCCCGCCATAAATAGAAGCAACGAGAACATCGTTATCGCACGCATGACACCTAACGTCCAGAGCTCAGGCACGCGGGACCAAAGGACGTGAACCGCGAAGCGGAACTGGAACGGCCATCCCGCGTTGCCTGCAGCGATTTGATACTCCCTTCAAAGCCCTGGTTGGTTTTGGTTATCATCTTGGGCGACGGGCGGGGAGTGTAACTAGCAC
>JBAPQW010000066.1:0-5549 GCA_049280815.1 Verrucomicrobiia bacterium
GACGTTTCGGGTTCGCAAGTTGCCGCTCGCGGCGGCGCGAATGGCGGCGCCGGCGGCCGGATATTGATTTATGCCGCCCCACCCTCGGTAAAGTCAGTGCTGGATGTGTCCGCGCAGGCTGGCTCCACCGCCGGCAGCCTGTATTATTTTCCGCGGGTTGATTTTCTCACGCTGACCGCGAGTTCACTTGCCCCCTTTTCGGGTTTTTCAAGCATTCTCTTTCAAGCCAATCACAACATCACGCTCGCGCCGGGAGAGACGTTGGATTTGGGCGCTGGCACCGGCCGGTTGACCTTGGAAGCCGGCGGCGACATCACATTTGGCAACGGTTCCCAAATCACGGATGCGAACGACTGGTCGGCAACGCTGGAGGCGGGATACAACTTCGCCAATAACACGGTCCAATCCGGGGTCGGGAATATTTACTTGAATGGCGGCAGCGGCCAGACGGGAAGCGGGTCCATGCAGCTGTCGCAAGCGTCCATCAACCTGACGGCGGGAAACAGCATCGTGTTGGGTTCCGGCTGCCAGCTCATCGATGACGGCGGCACGATTGGGTTGTACGCGCCAACGTTGAATCAAGACGGTCTCATTCAGGCCAACTCCGTAGGCAATCAACACGGCATTGTCGAACTGGTGGCTTCCGATTCGCTCACGCTGGGCGCGAATTCTCAAATCACCGCCAACGGTGACGGCTCGTCTTCCGGCAGCGTGGGCGGCCAGATCATGCTCCAGACCGCGCAAACGTTTTCCGACGTTTCGGGTTCGCAAGTTGCCGCTCGCGGCGGCGCGAATGGCGGCGCCGGCGGCCGGATATTGATTTATGCCGCCCCACCCTCGGTAAAGTCAGTGCTGGATGTGTCCGCGCAGGCCGGCTCCACCGCCGGCAGCCTGTATTATTATCCGCGGGTTGATTATCTCACGCTGACCGCGGATTCACTTGCGCCCTTCACCGGATTTTCCCATATCCTTTTTCAAGCCAACGACGACATTACGATCGCGGCGGGGGCGACGTTGAACTTGAGCGCCGGAGCCGGCAGCCAGACCAGCGGTCAATTGATGCTGGAGGCGGGCAATAACATCACCTTTCAATACGACAACACCTTTCAAAAAGGTTCTTCAATTTCTGACGCCAACAATTGGTCCATCGCCCTTTACGCCGGGGTCAGCGATTTCACCCAATCAACGCCAACGGTCCAACCCGACAAAGGTTCGATCTCGTTCTTCGATGAATTCGATCCCAGCAATCCGCAACCACCCACCAAACCGAGTGGATACATTCAAACCGCCCATGGGGACATCAGCCTGGTTGCCGGGCAGGATATCACCTTGGGTTCTGCGTACGTCATCACGACTGGTGGCGGCAGCATCAGTGCCCATGCGCTGAAGGGAAAAATTGACACCGGTGATTACGCGCAGGGTTACCATTTTAACAGCGGCGCGAGTTCCCTCAGCACGGCTTATGATTTGAGTGATGGTTTGGGCGGCATCAGCACGGCGGCGGGCGGTGATGTGACGCTCATTGCGGGCGGTGATGTGACCAGTGTATTGCCCGGCTTCGGCAGTTATTATTACGATGGCAATAAAATATCGGCCAGTGGTGATTACATCACCGCCGGTGCCGGGGCTTATGGCCCCGAGCCCGGGAATGTGACGATTGTCGCGGGCGGCGACGTGGCCGGCCATTATCTCGTCGCCAACGGCACCGGCAGGATTTATGCCGGGGTGCAAATGGATGCCAATGGCAATCCCAAGGAAGATTCATCCGGGCATTATGTGCTGGGTGCCACCGGCAACGCCGGGATTGATCTGGGAAACAACGGCCTGGCCCTGAGCTTGATCAGCGGCGGCTGGAATGTGGCTGCGGCGCACAACATCCTGCTGCAGGAAGTCAGCAATCCCAACGGCCTGTTTGACAGCAGTGGAGCTTACAGCCATTACTTTGATTATGCGCCTGATGCCTATGTCAACTTGTCGGCGGCCAACCTGGTGCAATTGGGAACGACGGTTGCCCTGCCGCGTTTGACCGGCGTCAATAATAATTTGCCCGTCATCTATCCCTCCATCCTGAACATCACGGCGGGCGCCGGCGGTGTCGTGCTGGGTGCTCCGAGTTCAAGTTCTCCCACCAGCCTGATTCTTTTCCCCTCGCCGCAAGGCAGTCTCACCATCTACACCACTGCGGGCGGCATCCTAAAAAGCTCGCTTAACCCCAGCGGCGGGGCTCCCCAGCTTTTCAACCTGGTCGTATCGGACAGCGGTCGGCAGCAATACACCACGAGCGGCAGCTTTAACCTGTCGACCGGAAACTTTGGCATCAACGATCATGGCGCCACGCCCGTTCACCTCAACAGTCCAACGGCCATTGACTTGAATATTGCTGGTGACATGCAGCTTATTAACCTCATCGTCCCCGAGGCGGCGCAGATCAATGTTGGCGGCAATATGAACAACTGCGGCTTTCAGGGAATGAACTTGTCCCTGGCCTCCAGTTTTCAAGTTCAAATTCAAGAAGCGGATGGAACTACGCGCAGCGTTGCGGTCAAACCCGGCGTTACCAGCATCAACGTGGGCGGCAACATCAACGACCGGAGTGCGTTCACCTCGGTCAGCCTTGATTTCAATCAGACTGGCGTGCAAGCCCCGGACATGGCTGACCTTTCACGGGCAGTGAACAATCTTATTTCGACGGCGACCCTGCTCACGAGTTTGTATTATAATCCCCTGACTCAAACGCTGACCTATCAGGCCATTCCCGGGCAAAGCCTGGCCAGCTTCCTGACCCTGCTGAAAAATTTGAAGGTTCAGAAGGTTGACGCCAACGGCAACCTCCTGTGGCTGGATGCCGACCATACGATACCGGACACAAAAACGGTTTCCATCCTGACTCCACAAACGGCACAGGCGCTTCAGGCTCAATATAATGCAGGTAACGCGTTGAGTGGGATTGCTGCCAACCAGGGGCTTCCGGTCAACATCGGTTTCACCATTGGCGGCGGAGGCCAATTCAACATTTCCGCCCGGAATGTAGACCTCGGCACCAGCCCCGGCATCCTGTCGGATGGGGTGGGGCTTTACAACAACCGGGGCGTCTATCCTTTGGCCGGCCTGTTTGGCAATGGTGGTGTGTTCACCCGAGGGTCTGATATTTCCGTCAACCTCACCGGAGATCTGACCCTGTATTCCAGTTCCATTGCCTCCCTGAACGGTGGCAATGTTCTGGTCAACGCCGGTGGAGAGATCAATCTGGGCTCGAAAGATTTTACCGTCAACGCCACCGGCGCGCGCGGCATTTATTCTTCCAGCCAGGCCGATGTGGCGGTCTATGCCGGCGGCGACATCAACATCTACGGTTCGCGCATCGCCGCTTATAATGGGGGCAACGTTACCGTCGAATCATTCAACGGCGACGTCAACGCCGGAACCGGAGGAACGGGATTCGTGTTGCTCAACGCGTACTACGAGAATCCCTCCACGCATGTGGTTTCCCCGGCTTCATTCAGCATTCCCGGCAGCGGCATCCTGGCCACCACCTTTATCATCGACCCGGCCTATCCGGCCCCGCCCGTCCCGGTCGGCAACATTCTTGTCGAGACGCCCAATGGCAGCGTCAACGCCAGTGCCGGCGGCATCGTGCAATTGGTGCTCGATAACGTTGACAGCAGCGGCTCCACTGTCATGGTTCTGGCCGGATACGAGTTGCGTGACGCGAACGGCCACGCCCTGTCCGCCACCGCGGCCGCGGAACCGACGGTCCAGGCGATTGCCGAGACCACCCCCGGAGTAAATGATCCGGCTCGCAGCGTCCTGGTCAACGGTGATCCGCTCCAGGTTTCCGCCAGTGTCTGGCCCGTGCTGCTCAGCCTGTTGGGGCTCCCGTCCAGTGACAGTCAGGTGATCCAACTTGACGTTACCACCGGAAAAGCCGGTTTGGAGTCCGCCCTGCGCGGAGAAGGGACCGGTCTCGCCAATTACAATTTTCTGGGCCTGGTTTCCGCCGCGAAAAACATCGACGCCAGCGGTTCCGGCATCATCGGCAGCGCCGTCACCCTCAAGGCGAGCGGTGACATCAATGGCGCGATTTTTGCCCGGAACAATCTCAACATCAGCGCCGTGCAAAATGTCAATGTGACCGCGCTTTCTGTGGGCACGGCCAACATCAGCGGCAGCAGTTTGGGCGACAGCAAGATCATTGGCATCGGCGGCATTGACGTGAGCGGAGACGCCAGCGGCGCTTCCTTGTTATCGAACAACCAAATCAGCGGGGCCACGGGCGGACAATCCGGTTTCGCTGAAGGCACCGCTGCCAACTCGGCCAGCCAGAGCATGGCCAGCGATAATGTCGCCAAAACCACCGATGATGCGACCGACAATCAGGACGACGAAAAGAAAAAGAAGGGCAAGGGGATTGCGCTGGCCCAGAAAACCGGCCGCGTGACCGTGATTTTACCGCCGAAGAATCGTGCTGAATCCAAGACCCCGGACCCCGGAACCTAGAACCAGACCCAGACCCAGACCCTAATCCATCCATGACCCCCATGCTCATTCAACCGTTGTTTGCCGCCAACGCGGCAGTGTATGCCATCCAGAATGCGACGACCGAAGGCAAGATCACCGTCATCGTGTTGATGGTGCTGTCGCTGTTCAGCTGGACGATCATCATCACCAAATTCCGCCAGTTGCTGATTGCGCGCAAGGCGACCAAAAAGTTCTTTGCCGCCTACATCTCCACGCGCGATCCGTTGGACATCCAGCGCAAGGGCGAGGAATTTGACGGCGCGCCGGCCTACCAGCTCTACATCCGCGGGGCGGATGAACTGGCCTACCAGTTGAAAAACAACCCGGTCCAGGTCCAATCCGTTGCCAAGTTCAATCCGCCGGACGGCGGGGAACATACCAACACCGATTTTCTGGCCCGAGCCACCGAGGTCAAAATCAGCACCTCCTCGTTTGAAGCGGTGAAGGTGATTCTGGAGGAAGCGGCCGGCGCCGAGGCGATGGGGTTGGAGAAAGGGATGATTGTGCTGTCGACGGCGGTGGCAGGGGGCCCGTTCATCGGGCTGCTGGGCACGGTGTGGGGCGTAATGTCCACGTTCGCCGGCATCGCCGAAAGCAAAGCGGCCACGCTCACGGCGATGGCGCCCGGTGTGGCGGCGGCGCTGGTGGCGACCGTCACGGGTTTGCTCGTGGCCATCCCGGCGATGTTCGCCTACAACTTCATGGTCACCACCATCCGCGCCATCACCCAGGAACTGGACGGGTTTTCCAGCCGCTACGCCAACCAGATCGAGCATGTCTATGTGGATCATCGCCCGCTGGCCGAGGAAATCCGGAGCGCGAACGAGGTGCTGGCCGGGCGGATTGTCGGCGCGTTGAATAACAACAAAACCCCGGCGCTGGTGGACCGATGAAGAAGTGTTCCAAATCGGCGCATCATTCGCTGACGGAGTTGAACATCACGCCGCTGCTGGACCTGGCGTTTGTGTTGCTGGTGATCTTCATCATCACGACGATCCCGCCGGTGAATGATCTGGACCTGAAGCTGCCCA
>JBAPQW010000067.1:0-2813 GCA_049280815.1 Verrucomicrobiia bacterium
GTAACCAACGCTGTTATTGACATCAACGGGGTGATCAGCTGGACGCCGACGGAGGCGCAGGGGCCGGGCACCAATCGGTTCACGACGGTGGTCAGCGACGGCAGCCTGAGCGCGACGAACAGCTTTATCGTCGTGGTTAACGAAGTGAACGTGGCGCCGGTGTTGCCCTTCCAAGCCAACCGGACGATTGACGTATTGACCACGCTTGTAGTCACAAACACTGCCACCGACGGAGACATTCCTGCCAACGTACTAGCCTATGTGCTGGTGAATGCGCCAACCAACGCGCTCATCGATGCCAATGGCGTTATTATGTGGACGCCGGTCTCGGCCCAGGGCGGAACCACAAACCTGTTCGTCACGATCGTGACGGACAACGGCACGCCGAATTTGAGCGCCACCAATTCGTACTTTGTGTTTGTCAACCCGGCTCCGATCATCCCGCCGCCGGTGTTCGAATCCATCGGCTTGACCAATGGGGTTGTCACCGTGACGTGGAGTTCTGTATCCCACGGGGTCTATCGGCTCCAGTCTAACCAGACGCTAACCAGCACCAACTGGACCGACGTGGCGCCGGACGTGCAGGCTGTCGGCCCAACCGCCACGGCAACCAATGTTGTCGGTGGCTCAACGCAACAGTTTTTTCGCATCATGGTTGTTCCCTTGCCGTGAAATAAAGTTGTGTTTCAACGACACTCTTTTTCGCACAATGAAGCTGTGCGCACAAACCTTTGACCTTAACGAATCTTGACCATAACAAACGCAACCATGTCCATCATCCCTGATAACAAAAAACGAACTGTCACCGCCGTTCACGGCACAAGGCAGGTGGAACCCGATCCAGCCTTCGAGCTGGATTTATCCCGGCATCTCAATCGAAGTTATTCTTCCGCTGCCCTGCTGGAACACTATTCCCGCTTTGCGTGCGGAGATGGAGAACTGGATCAACTGATGCGCCGCGCCATCTGGAGGGCGGTGGCCAGGAAGTTCGGCAACGGCGTGCGGATTGGCAGCGGAGTCGGCTTCAAGCACCTCGAGACGTTCGAGATTGGCGATGGGGTTTTCATCGGAGCCCAGGCATATATTCAAGGACGTTTCGATGGAGTCACAAGGATTGGCAGTCATGTATGGATTGGGCCGCAGGCCTATTTTGATGCGCGGCATCTCATCATTGAAGATCATGTAGGTTGGGGGCCGGGAGCCAAGGTGCTCGGTTCTTCGCACACCGGGATCCCGGTGGATCGGCCGATCATAGAAACCGACCTTGAGATCAGTCCCATACAGGTGCAGGCTTGGGCTGATATCGGGACAGGCGCCATCATGTTGCCTGGAGTGACCGTCGGCAAGGGTGGTATCGTTGGTGCCGGCGCCGTGGTGACCCGAGATGTTTCCCCTTTTTCCATCGTCGCCGGCGTTCCAGCGCGTTTTGTGCGCTGGCGGGATGGATATGAGCCAACAAATCAACAGACAACAACCATAAAGCAAACTCCATGAAATATAAACGAGCATTAATAACCGGCGGGGCAGGATTGATCGGGTCGCATATCGCCGATCAGTTGGTGGCTGAGGGCATTGAGGAAATTGTGGTGCTGGATAATTGGACCCGAGGGCGGCGGCCAAACCTTGAACCGGCGATCGCCTCCGGCAAAGTGACGATTGTTGACGGGGACATCCGGAACGCCGAGCTGGTGCGGGAAGTGATGCAAGGCGTCGACATTGTGTTTCATGAGGCAGCGATTCGTATCACGCATTGTGCGGAAGACCCGCGGCTGGCCCATGACGTTTTGGCTACTGGCACTTTTAACATTCTGGAAGCCGCCGTGTCCGCCAAGGTCAAGCGGGTCGTCTCTGCGTCGTCCGCCTCGATTTATGGACAGGCCGAGGAGTTTCCGACCAAAGAGAATCACCATGGCTACGGCAACCGCACGATCTATGGCGCAACAAAAATGTACAGTGAAGGACTGTTGCGCAGTTTTTATGAGATGTATGGTTTGAATTATGTGGCCTTGCGTTACTTCAACGTCTATGGCCCGCGAATGGATGCCTTTGGGGTTTATACTGAAGTGATGATTCGCTGGATGGAGCGCCTTTCCAAGGGGCAACCCTGCTTGATTCTTGGTGATGGCAAACAAACGATGGACTTTGTGTATGTCGAGGACATCGCGAGAGCCAACTTGATGGCCGCCATGTCCTCAATCACCGACAATGTCATCAATATTGCGAGTGGCACTGAAACCAGCCTGATGGAGCTTGCCGAAACACTCGGTCGTGTGATGGGGGTCAACCGTGCTCCTGAATACGGCCCCGCCCGGAAGGCCACCCCGGTATTTAGAAGGCTCGCTGACGTCAGCAAAGCTGAACAGCTGCTGGGCTTCCACACGCAGGTTCCCCTTGAAGAAGGCCTGCGCCGCCTGGTGCAATGGTGGTCGAAAGAGCTGTCAACTCAATCACCGGCTCCAGCCGCTCAACGGTAATGCGCACCATGAATATCAAGGTGTTTTGGGACCATTAGTGGATGTGCCACAACCTTTCCCGGGAGCCAGAATCCGCCGGTATCGTGACTGCTTGACCGCAAGCATACTTATTGTTATAATATGCATGTATTTGTAATGCTAATTTGTTTTAGCGTTGCGGACCAGGTTTATCGCAGCCGCTTTTTATCATGAAGGAGTCCAGTATTGATCCGGTGTCACCGAGCGGAACAAAACCGGCCAGAGGTGAGCGATTCAAAACCGGCCACTCTGAAGTGTGGGATTCATATCATTTCTGGTTTTTCAATCAAAGGATTTTTGTTTCGAGTTAGAACGAGCTGG
>JBAPQW010000068.1:0-3387 GCA_049280815.1 Verrucomicrobiia bacterium
TCGCACTCAGAATCAGAAATTGTCTGCGGTTTATGATCATGGTTTCAATACTCGAATACCAAACTCGTAACGATGCCCCAGTGAACCTCGGTGCGGGCATTGTTATCCATGGGAAAGACAAATCCAAGCCCCAGACGCGGCTGTACCGGGCCGATGGCTTTAAGATTGGCGCGAAAGCAGGCGTTTCCGACGAGGCTGGTTTGGCCGGAATCACCCTGGTTCATCCAAGTGTCACCTGCCAATTCAAACATGGGGATGAATTGCAGGATGCCTGGCAGCGGTAATTCACTGTGTTGAATCGTGTAGCCAAAAACGAAGCCGGATTCAAAAGCCTGCAAACCGCCATCGGCGCCGCCGCCGAAAAGTGTGGAGTAGCCAAATACGGATTGGAGCGTGAAATGTTCCCCGACTCGCAAGTCATTGAAAACCTTGGGCACCAACTCGGTGTTTTTGCTGACCGCTGAATTCACCGGAATCCCGACTTCGACGGCGGTCCCGAACGTGGTGTCGAAAGATCCATTCGCCGCGACGAATTCATACAGCGGATAACGCGCGCCCACATCAATATTCCCGACGCCTCGTTGGGTGCTTTCACCAGTTGCCGCATCGCGCTCGTAGGGAACTTCGATTTCCAAAGTTAACTGGCCGAAACCTTTTTCGACTTCCGCCGTTACAGTATCGCTTTGTTGAAAGTTGGCCTCCGTGTGCAACCAATCAAGGCGTGCTTCATTGTCTTCCAAGTCCGAGTCATCCACCAGAAATGGTTCGGGAAATACGTCCTGGCCATACGAACTGCGATGGTCCAGCCAGTCGAAGAGGCCATAGCGCGTGCCGGTCGATGCTGCCGGGGTGGATGATTGCGTGGCGGATGGAACCGGCGCGGCTGGTTCATCGGCCATGACTGCGGTGGAAACCGATTCCACTGCGACCACCCACAGGCAACTGATGATCAGCATGTTCTTCACGGCGGCAAGCATAGCCAACCTTGTAAATTTCGCTATCGCTGGATTGCTATTAATTGCCGGTGCCTTGCGTCGGGTTTTTAGCTGATTGACCATATACCGGGTCACTACGGCGGACCAGCTCTCAACTCTCAACTTATTATTGCCGCTGATAAATCTTCGGCGCACAATCACCGGCCATGCCGATCAGTTGGAACGAAATCCGTCACAACGCTATCAAGTTCTCCGGCGAATGGAAGGGCGCAACCAGCGAGAGCGCCGAGAAACAGACCTTCTGGAACGAATTCTTTCAGGTCTTCGGCATCAAACGGCGCGTCGTCGCCAGCTTTGAAGAACCGGCCAAACGTATTTCGGGAACCTACGGTTTCATTGACCTGCTGTGGCGCGGCGTGTTGCTGGTCGAACACAAAAGTTTTGGCGAAGACCTTGGCAAGGCGAAGGCGCAGGCATTCAATTACATCCAGGACCTCGCCAACGAAGGCCGGCACGCGGAAATCCCGCGCTACATCATCGTCTCCGATTTCGCGCGCGTCGCCCTGCATGACCTGGAGCCGGAGGAACAGCGCGACCTGCCGCTCTTTGACAAACGGCGCGGCACGACCATTGAATTTCCGCTGGCCGATTTTCACCGGCACATCCACGCCTTCGCCTTCATTCCCGGCTACAAGCAGCATACCTACAAGGAAGAAGACCCGATCAACATCGAAGCCGCCGAAATTCTCGGCAATCTTCATGACGCGCTCGAATTCGGAGGTTACACCGGCCACGACCTCGAACGTTTTCTGGTCCGCATTCTTTTTTGCCTCTTCGCGGAGGATACCGGCATTTTCGAGCGCGAGTCGTTTCATCTCTTCCTCCAAAACCGCACTGCCGCCGATGGCTCGGATTTGGGGCAATGCCTGGCGCGGCTGTTTGAAGTGCTCAATACGCCGCCGGACAAGCGCCAGAAAAACCTCGATGAAACTCTCGCCGCATTCCCCTACGTCAATGGCGACCTGTTCAACGAACACCTGGGCTTTGCTGATTTCAACCGGGATATGCGCAACGCGCTCCTGGGCTGTTGTGAAAAAGACTGGTCGCGCATTTCACCGGCTGTTTTCGGTTCGCTCTTTCAATCCATCATGCAGCCGAAGGAACGGCGGCAGATCGGTGCGCATTACACCAGCGAACGCGACATCCTCAAGGTCGCCCGGTCACTTTTCCTCGATGAACTGCGTGCCGAGTTTGACGCCCGTAAAAACGACAAGTCCACCGGACGCAAGGCGCGGCTGGAGGAATTCCACAAAAAGATTTGCAGCCTGCGCTTTCTTGACCCCGCCTGCGGCTGCGGCAACTTCCTCGTCATCACCTATCGTGAACTCCGACAGCTTGAACTCGAAACGCTGGAAGAATTGCTGACGGTTGAGACAAAGGGCGAACGCCGGTTACAACGCGAACTCACGCTGGACGAAGTGAACCGGCTCTCGCAGGTGGACGTGGACCAGTTTTATGGCATCGAGATCGAGGAATGGCCGGCGCGCATCGCCGAGGTGGCGCTCTGGCTCATGGATCATCAGATGAACCAGAAAGTTTCCACTGTCTTCGGCCAGCTTTACCAGCGCCTGCCGCTCAAGAAATCGCCGCACATTCATTGCGCCAACGCGCTCCGGCTGGACTGGAAAACAGTTCTGCCGCCCGAACAATGCAGCTACGTCCTCGGCAATCCGCCGTTTGTGGGAAAGAAGGAGCAGAATGCAGCGCAGAAAGCGGATATGGAATTTGCTTGGGGCGGTGTGAAAGGCGTCGGGGTTCTTGATTTTGTCACCGCTTGGTATGTAAAAGCCACCCGCTATATTGAAGGAACACACATTCCAGTTGCATTCGTCTCAACAAATTCAATTACGCAAGGCGAACAGGTTTGTGTGCTATCGCGAGAATTATTTGAGCGCTATTCTCTCAGTATACATTTCGCCCACCGCACATTTTCTTGGCAAAGTGAAGCGCGTGGGAAGGCACACGTGCATGTTGTTATTATTGGATTTGGGCGGCTCGTCCCAACGAAGCGTGTGATTTACGAATATGTCGATCAGAAAGGAGAGCCGAGCGCCATCAACGCAAATAATATCAACACATATCTATTGGACGGGCCGAGCATCGTCGTTGAAAAACGTATGCACCCAATTTCGAAAGTTCCTGAAATGGACTTCGGAAGTAAAGCTGCTGATTTTGGACACCTACTGAGTATCGCATAATATAGTGACAATTGACTCAAAACAGTTCCGCCTGTTTCCAGAAGGATTCCACGAGAGTTGGGCGCCACCGCATCCGGCCCAATGCCTTGCGTGCCGGCCAGCCCAATTGGCCAAAGTCCTTTGGGCAAAGGTTGGGCAGTTCATGTTGCTTGCAGTAGCCCCAAATGTATTCAACCGGATTGAGTTCCGGCGCA
>JBAPQW010000069.1:0-15451 GCA_049280815.1 Verrucomicrobiia bacterium
GCCACCGGGGTTGCCGGCTCGGTTTGCGGCGTCGCCGGCGTTGCGGGAACCGTTGCGGCTGGGGTGGTTCCAGAGGAGCCGGACGGTACCACTGCGGCCCCGGAAGGAGTGACCAATACCGGAGGCGGTTGGGCTTGTGAGTTGTCCGGCTCGTTCAGCTTTTGCTCCAAAGCTGCGCGCGCGGCGGCTTGAACCGGGGTGTCGTCGGCACGGACGGAAACGAAACTCGCACAAAAGGCAACCGCACAAACCGCGGGCAACAACTTCATGATTCGCATATCATTTTTCTACGCCAATTTGCCCCCGGATGCAACAGCTTTCCCGCCCGCGAAAAACAAATTCTGCCACACGCGCGGCAGCGGGTATAACAGCGTCGAACGCAGCAAAACTCCGCGGATTTCACTCCGCGAAACCTTGATGCGCTGCTGCAAGTCCAACCCGCTGGCGGCGCGCAGTTTCTCAATCGTTTTCACGCCGATCAATATCGGCCACGCGCAGGCCAGCCGTACGCGCATCTGCCCGAACGGCAGCCGGTTGGTGTAAGCCCAGCCCGCCGTCAGGTGCGACTCTGCCTGGTCGAGATAATCGTGAAACAACCGGCGGAATTTCGCCGCGTTCGCCGGCGACAGCAACACCTCGGGGATCAATCCCGCCAGCTCCAGTTTGTCCAGGGGCAGGTAGCAGCGGCCTTTCTTCAAATCGACCGGCAAATCGCGCAGGATGTTCACCAGTTGCAACCCCTTCCCAAAACGGACGCCATCCGCCAGCAATTGCGCCTCGTCCAGCCGCCGTTGCGGAAACAGATGCGCCCGGCACATTTTCGTCCAGAACTCGCCGACACAGCCGGCCACCCGGTAGGTGTAATCGTCGAGCTGGGCAGAGCTTTCCAGGGCGACAATTTTTTCGGCGGACGCGCCCGCGAACCGGCGCAGGTCCAGTTCCTGCCCGCCCGTGATGGTGTTGAGGACGGTGCGGACCGCTTTTTGGTCGGTGGCTGAAAGGGTTTGGAGCAGCGCGAGACTGTCGTCAACTTTTTCCAGCAGGATCCCCTCGGCGGATGAACCCTGCTGCCGCGCGAGTTCACCAAAATTCAGCGGGGCGGTGGATGTCCCTTGGATGCGCTCGCGCAATCGTTTGAGCGCGTCCAGCCGTTGTTCAACCGGAACCAGTTCGGTGTCGGCAATGGTGTCGGTGGTGCGGGCGAGCAGGTAGGCGAGGCCGATTTGCGGACGGATGGCGCCCGGCAGCACGCGCAAGGTCAGATAAAACGAGCGCGAAGTGGCGCGGAGCAAGTTGTTCAAGTGAACCACCATTTGTTTACAGAGAATAAATCTTTTCGCCCGTTTCGCCAGTTAAAGTCGTGAGATGCGAAATTGAAGGACAGAAAGCGCCATCCCCCCACCGCTCTTGTCCGGGACGAACAGCAGGCTCAAGCAACATACGCAAAGTCGGACAAAAGGAGCGCGACATCTCCTCGGGCAATGCAGCCGGCTTACTGCATACGTCGCTGCATGTGCCGGTGGACAAACAAATAGTACAAGCCGCCGAGCGCGAGCATGACACCCGCCAGCCAGAGGGTGACGCGGTGGTACTCGCCTTTCATCAATTGTTCGTCCTGCCCCATCTTCACCCCCAGCCAGCACAATACCGAGCACCAGATGGCCGAGCCGAGCAGTGTAAATACGGAGAACTTCAGGTAATCCATCCGCACGATGCCTGCCGGGACTCCGATGAGATGCCGGACCACCGGCAGCAGCCGCGAGATGAAAATGCCCATCGCCCCGTAATGCGCCGCCCAGCGTTCCGCCCCCTCCACTTTCGCGGCGGAAATGAAAAAATATTTTCCGAAGCGCAGCACGAGCGGCCGGCCGGCAATCCGCGACGCCCAATACATCAATGAGGCGCCGAACCACGACCCAAGCGTCCCCGCCAGCACGATGCCCCACAGGCTCAGCGGGATTTGCCCGGTGTGCGCCCAATGCGCCGCGGGCGGAATGACGATTTCGCTGGGCAAGGGGAACAGCGAGCTTTCCACGGCCATCATGAGCGCGATGGCGGGATAGCCCCCCGTCTGCAGCGCTTGATTATACCACTCGCTCAACCCCTGGATGATTTGATGCATGGCGGGTGGTATAGCGGAAATTAAAATCCGCGCAAACCACGAAATCTGTCGAAATTCATGCCTTCAAAAAATAATTCCGCTGTTTTTCGCTGATGGGCATGCCGAGTTTTTCCATCACGGCCAGCATGTCCTCCCAGACCTTGCGCTTCTCGCTCATGGCCTGGTTGCGCAGCAGATACGCCGGATGATACGTGGGCATGAGCGGCGTGCCACGATAAGTTTTCCAGGTGCCGCGCAGTTTCGTGATGCCAATCGTCTTGCCCAACAAGCCTTCCACCGCCGTCGCGCCAAGCGCCACAATCACCTGGGGCCGGATCAAATCAATCTGCTCGTGCAGATACGGGATGCACGTGGTCATTTCGTCGGTTGTGGGCTTGCGGTTGCCGGCGCTCTGGCCGGGCGTGTCCGGCCGGCATTTCAAAATGTTGGCGATGTAAACGTCCGCGCGGCTCAAGCCGGTGGCCTGGATGATTTTCGTGAGCAATTGTCCGGCCTTGCCGACAAATGGTTCGCCTTGCTCATCTTCGTCCGCGCCCGGGGCTTCGCCGACAAACATGAGCTGCGCGTCGATGCTGCCGACGCCGAACACGACGCTTTTGCGCGACGCGGCGAGCTGCGGGCATTTGACGCAGACCAGCGCCCGTTCGCGCAAAGTGGCGAAGGCGGCAACTTTGTCGAGGGTCGAAGGTCGAGGGTCGAGAGCCGGCGCGGACACGGGAAAATCATCCGTAGGAGCCGACGCAAGGAGGCTTGGTTGTGTCGCTGGTTGATTCCCGGTCGCAGACATCTGAGAAGTTTGAGCCTCCTCACGTCGGCGGCTACGAACCTCCGGCGGTGGCACAGCCGGCCGTGCCGCCGGCCGCGCCAGTGAAGCGAGCGTTTCGGGGGACACGGCGACGTGGCGCACCCCGCGCGATTTCAGGTCTTCCAGATGTTGGATTGTCGCGTCGAGCAATTGTTCGTAGGCGTCGGCCATCAAACTCATCGTAGCGACTGCGCGGCGAAGCACAAAAGTTAGTTGTTCACAATTGGCCGCGAAATTCCGCCCCGGCTTCGACTGGAGGGTTGATGTTCGGCTGAACGCCAGGATGTCGTAACCGCCGCTTTGCCATCCACTCATGGCCAAAGCCCGGGAAGCTGAACGACGTAAAAAATAAAAGAGGCCGGACACTACTCCGGCCTCTCAATGAGAACTAAGCGCTTAAATCGATGATTCGCAGTTGCGCGACCACGAACATTTTGTTGGCTGCGGCGCCGCAGACCACGCCTTGCTTCACACACGGAACCCTGCGTTTCTGCAAACCAACTAGCATTAAGATACCAGAGGCCCTGTCCCCAGCCAGTCACCAGTTCTGGTTACATGCAAAACCGGGATTATAAAGGGAAATCGCTGAAAGCCGGTCAGCGGCGGAGAAACTTGGCCACGGCTTCGGTGCGGGTGCGGACCTGTAATTTTTCGTAAATGCGACGGATGTAGGTATGCACCGTTTCGTAGCTGATGCCCATTTTTTCCGAGATTTCCTTGTAGAGCAGTCCCTGGCTCAGGAGATCCAGCACTTCCTGCTCGCGCGGGGAAAGGTTTTCCGTGGGTTGGGCCGTCGCCGCCGTCTGTTGCAACGATTGCACCACCTTGCGCGCAATGTGCATCGTCATCGGCGAGCCGCCCCGGTGCACCTCCTGGATGGCCTCGAGCAGATCCTTGCTGGAGGTGCGTTTGAGCATGTAACCGTTGGCGCCCGCCGTCAGCGCATTGAAAATATTTTCCGTGTCCTCATAAACCGTGAGCATCATCACCTGGGTTTCCGGAATGAGCTGCTTCAATTGCCGGACGCATTCGACGCCGTTCAGCCCGGGCAAATTGATGTCCATCAACACGACATTGGGGCGGACCTGCGGCAGGTCCTTCAGCGCGTCCTCGGCGCTGGGGTATTGGCTCAGACAGCGAAACCCGTCCGCCCGGTCCAACAGGCGGGCCAAAGTCTCGCGGAGTTTGTCATTGTCTTCGACGATGGAAACAGTGATGGGCATATTGTTAACGGGCTAAACCCTCCGGCCAAAGGGGATGGTCAGCCGCACCCGGGTCCCGCCCGGGGTTCCGGGGCCGATTGAAAATTCCCCGTGCAGATCTTCCATTCGTTTGCGCATGTTGCGAAGCCCATTTCTCGTCCGGGCCGCGTTGGTATTCAAACCGCCCAGGCCGTGCCCGTTGTCTTCAACGCTCAGGATAAAGCGGTCCGGCTGCAATCGCAACCGAATCCATACTTCGGATGCCTGCGAATGTTTGACCACATTGTTGACTGCTTCCTTGAAGGCGAGAAACACGTTATGACGCACCTCCGGTGGAATGGCGATCGCCGGCAGTTGGGTGGGCACCTCGGCGCGATACCGCAACCCGGCCAGCGCCAGGTATTCCTGCGCGTATTTGCAGGCGTAATTGACCAGGCCTTCCAGCGTGTCGTTGGAAGGATTGACCGCCCAGACGATTTCGTCGAGGGACCGGGTCGTTTCGCGCGCGGTCTGGGAAATTTGCTGCGCATGGGATTCAACTTCCGCCGGGACATTTTTGTCGGTTTCCGCCATTTCGCCCAGCAAGGCAACCTGGGTGAGGTTCGCGCCCAGTTGGTCGTGCAGGTCGCGGGCGATGCGGGAGCGTTCCAGTTCCAGCGCCTGCTGTTGTTCGTGCAATTGCAACTGGCGCCGCAACTTCTGCGTGGAAAGATAACGCACCACGGCAGCCACAATCCCCGCCAGGCACAAGATGACAACGGTGCGGAACCACCCCATCTGCCAGAAATGAGGCTGGATCGTCACGGCCAGAACCCCGCCCGTTTCGTTCCATACGCCGTCTTCATTGCCCGCGATGACGTGAAAACGATACTCCCCGGGCGGCACATTCGGGTAATAGGCCACCCGCGTATCGCCGGCCTCCGTCCAGGCGGTCTCGTGGCCTTCCAGGCGATATTTGAATCGCACCTCCCCGGGCGCGGAGAAGTTCAAACCCGTGTAATGAATCTCCAATTGTTCGTGACCGGGCGGGACGGTGACGACGGATTGCCAGGCCGAACTGAAGCGGTTCGTTTTTTGCTCCTGCCCATCCACGCGCACGGACTCGATCATGACCAGGGGAGGTTGCCGGTTGGTATTGATGTCCGCCGGATTCACCGACACCAGGCCCTTGGTGGTGGGGAAATACAGCCGGCCATCGGAGGTGCGGCACGCGGCGGGTTGCGAGCCAGCTGAACATTCGCGCGTCGGCAACCCGTCGGCCTCGCCGTAAGTCCGGCAGGAAATGAGCTTCAGCGTTCCCCGCGCAAAATCATTCAGCAACTTTTTCTGGATGCGCATCAGCCCCGCATTGGAACCGATCCATAAACAACCCTCCTCGTCTTCAATGATGTAATCGATGCTGTTGCTGGTGAGACCGTCGCCCGTGGAATAGCGGGTCCACTTTCCCTGGTCAAAGCGGGCGAGGCCATGGCCGGAGGTGCCCACCCACAGAACACCGTCCTGGTCCAGGTACAGGCAGGAAATATCGTTGCCGGGTGGTCCGTTTTCCGTGGCCGGATGGGAAATAAACTTTCCGCCCGCAAACGAGTTCAGCCCGCGGTTTTCGGTTCCAATCCAGAGATTTCCCTGGGGGTCTTCCGCGACGGCGCGCACGAGGTTTTCGGACAGGCCATCCCCTGTGGTAAACAATTTCCAGTCTGATCCATTCCAGCGCGCCAGGCCATTCTGGGTGCCTGCCCACAATTGTCCCTGATGATCTTCAAACAAGGCGAAGATTTGGGGGCCGGGAATATCCGCGCCGGGCACCGGTTGAAAATGATTGGTTTGAAATTGGAAGAGTCCTTCGCCGCGCGTGCCGGCCCAGACTTGTTGCCGGCGGTCCACCAGCACCGTCCAGGCATTGGAACCCTCGCCCACGCCATAATCCCGGACCGAATTGGCAAGCCAGCGGGTCACGCCATGGGCGTTAAAGGCCGCCCACAAACCCCCGGGCGCATCCGGGGACAACGATTGCGCGTTCCAGGGATGCATTTTGTCCGGGGTGGTGAAAATCTTTCTTTTGATCCGGTTCAACCCGCCACTGTCGGTTCCCACCCAAAGATCTCCCTGCCCGTCCATGCACAGCGACAACACGAAAGCGGACGACAATTCTTCGTCCGTGGAGATGTGCTGATATTTCCCGTCCGGGGCATACCAAAAAACGCCGGCGCCCCGCGTGCCCACGATCAGATTGCCATCCTTGTCTTCACAAGCGGAGGTGACGGTTGCATTGCCCCACGGATACGGCCCAAAATCCTTTTCGGATTGGGTGGCATTCCATTTCTGGACTTGTCCGTTGATCAATCGCCAGGTCCCGCCGTGTTGTCGGGCCAGAATGAGATCGAGTTTTTCAGTTCGGAGAACCTGGTCGATGGGCAGGGCCGGCGGATGAAAATTGGCCGGGCGAAATGAAAACAGCCCCCAATCCTCGCCGATCCAGAGTGAGCCGGACTTTTCGGCGACAATCGTCCGGCAGATGGAGGGGGGGAAATTGAAATTCAGGATTTCCAGTTTCCCGTCCTGGTAGCGGCCCAGATGGGCGTCCGCAGTATAAAGCCACACCGCGCCGGTGGCATCTTCACCAGCCGACACAAGCCGGCCTTCGTGTCCGGCGCGCCCGAGTTCGAAGTTTTTGACTTTCCCCTCCTGCACCAGCGCCACCCCCGCCGTATCCGTTCCCACCCAAAGGTTGGTATGGCTGTCTTCGAACAGATAAACAATCCGGTCGCTGTTCAAACCGGGGGTATTGTATTCGTTGAAAACGGTGAAATGAGTCCCGTCAAAACGGACCAGCCCGTTAAGCGTTCCCAGCCAGAGATAGCCGTCCCGGGTTTGAATCACTGAAATGACGGCGTTTTCCGGGAGCCCTTCCCGGCTCGTCCAGGCATCCACAATGAACGGGGAACCGGACTCGCCCACCGTCTCCGCCAGGGCCGGGGAGATGAACGCCACCAGGCAAAGCAACAGCCATCCGAATTGCAGCTTCCTGTGTTTCGTCGGCATAGTTGATGGTTCGGACGATCCGGACCAGATGCAAGGATGTTTGAAAAAAGATACGAACCCAATCCTGAAAATGGAAATTCTTTTCCAAAATCACTTGCCAGTCCCGGGCGATGGGTTAGGTTTGTCCTGCCCAATGAGAACTGGGCGCTTTGGCGGGTGTGGGCGATTTAAAATCGTGTGTGATTGCCTCACCCGCCAATATTTTTTCACCCCTGCAAGCGAAGGGTTCCCGTCCACCCCTGGCGTCATTTAAAAATAATTGTCCCATGGCCGGTGGTCGTGGGATCCGTCCCCCAAAAATAACCGCCGGATTGACCTGCTCGGACTTCGGCTTCAGCTTGGCTCTGATTTTGAAAACAAAAACGCCCCGGCGGGTGGGCCGGAGCGTGGTGGAAAATTTAAAGGCTTAATCGAAGGCGTGACCGGCGCAGCAGAGCACGTCCTTGATTTTATGTCGGACGAGTTCCTTGACCTTGTTGCGGGCGGGTCCGAGGAATTTGCGCGGATCGAATTCTTTGGGATTTTCGGCGAAAACTTTGCGGATGGCGGCGGTCATGGCCAGCCGCAAGTCGGTATCGATGTTCACCTTGGTGCAACCGATGCGACGCGCAACTTCTATGTCCGCTTCGGGCACTCCTGCAGTGTCCGTGCCCATTTTGCCGCCGTATTTGTTGATTTCCTCGGCGAGCTCCTTCGGCACACTGGAAGCGCCGTGCAACACCAGCGGATAATCCCCCATGCCGGCGTCCAGTAGCGCCTTCTTGATGGCCTTCAGGCGTTCCAAATCCAGATGCTGTTCCCCCTTGAATTTATAGGCGCCGTGCGAATTGCCAATGGCCACGGCCAGGGAGTCGCAGCCGGATTCCCTCACGAATTTTACCGCTTCATCCGGATTGGTGTAATGGCCGCTGGTGGAAAAATTGCCGCCCTCCTCGCCTTCGTCGAATTGGGCTCCCACGAGGTGGCCGAGTTCGGATTCCACGACGCAATTGTGTTTGTGGGCATATTCGACGACTTTGCGGGTGATTTCGACGTTCTTCTCAAACGGTTCGTGGCTGGCGTCAATCATCACGCTTGTGAAACCTTCGTCAATGCACTCCTTGCACAGATCAAAGGAATCGCCGTGGTCGAGATGGACGGCGATGGGGATGGTGGACAGGGTGACGGCGGCTTCAATCAGCTTTCTGAGATAAATGGGATTGGCATACTGGCGCGCGCCCTTGGAAATCTGGAGCATCACCGGCGCCTTCTCCTCTTCACACGCTTCAACAATGGCTTGAAGCAATTCCATGTTATTCACGTTGAAGGCGCCCAGCGCGTATTTGCCTTTCAACGCCTTGGCAAAAAGCTCTTTCGTATGTGTCAGTGGCATATGTTTTGGAGTGTGATCGTCGTTGTCAACCAACCGGGATTTTCCCGACGGGAAGGAATAATAAAGCGACTTTTCTGAAAGGAAACAAAAAATACAGGCGCCCACCAACCAGCGTTTGTCAAAATCCGACAATAAATTGCCTTGCGGTTTCGCGGCTTTGCGCGAAAAGAAGCACGTGCAGGCGCGCTTTCTCCTTGGCCCGGCCGGCAGCGGCAAGACGTTCCGCTGTCTGGCCGAAGTCCGCGCTGCCCTGGCCGCAGCGCCGGCAGGCCCGCCGCTGATCCTGCTTGCCCCCAAGCAGGCCACGTTTCAACTCGAACGCCAGTTGCTGGCCGGTGGCGCTTTGACCGGCTACACGCGGTTGCATATTTTTTCGTTCGAGCGGCTCGCGCGGTTCGTTCTGGCTGCCCTGGGCGTTCCACCGCCCTCGGGCGTGCTCGCTGAAGAAGGACGCGTAATGGTGATGCGGGCGCTGCTGCTGCGGCACGGGCAAGAACTGCAATTGTTTCGCTCGAGCGCGCGCCGTTCGGGCTTCGCCCGGCAGGTCAGCCAGTTGCTGGGCGAACTGCAACAGCATCAATACACGCCCGCCAAGGTCCACGCCCTGACCCGCCGCCCCGGCCTGAGCCGCGAACTCCAGCATAAGCTCCATGATCTGGCACTGCTGCTCGAGTCCTATACGCGCTGGCTCACGGACCACGGATTGCAGGACGGCAACCGGCTCCTGGACGCGGCCACCGAGGCGCTGCGGAATGAATTCAAAATTCAAAATTCAAAATTCAAAATTGAAACTCTGTGGCTTGACGGTTTTGCGGAAATGACCCCGCAGGAACTGGATCTGCTCGCCGCCGTGCTGCCAGCCTGCCACCGGGCAACGCTGGCATTCTGCCTCGAGAGTGAACCCGGAACCGAACCTTCATGGCTTTCCATTTGGTCGCCAATCGGCAAAACGTTTGAACGGTGCCGCCAGCGAATTGCCAATTCGCCGGGTTGCGAAATCAGCATCGAACAGCTCAAACGGAATCCGCTTAGAAGTCGCTTCACCGGGAATCCAGCGTTGCAGCATCTGGAAACCAGCTGGGCAACGCCCCGCCAGAGCCCGGACCCCGGCGCCTCGACCCCAGCCTCCTCCGTCCGCTTGGTCGCCTGCCCCATCCCCGAAGTCGAAGTGGCGTTTGCGGCGCGAGAAATCCTCAAATTCGTACGGCGCGGCGGACGGTTTCGCGACTGCGCCGTGCTGGTGCGGAATATTGACGGCTATCACCAGCCGCTGGCGCGTGCTTTTCGTCGCTACGACATCCCCTGCTTTCTCGACCGGCGCGAATCCGTGGCGCACCACCCGCTCGCCGAACTGACCCGCAACGCGCTCCGCACCGTTGCATTTGACTGGTCGCCGGATGATTGGTTTGCCGCGCTTAAGGCCGGTTTTTCCCCGGTGGAGGAGACCGAAATTGACCGGCTTGAGAATGAATCGCTCGCCCGCGGCTGGCACGGCGCACAATGGCGGGAACCGCTTCATATCCCCGAAAACCCCGAATTGGCCGGTTCCCTCGAACGGCTGCGCAAAAAAATCCTGCCCCCCTTCGAAGATCTCGCCCGGCAACTCGCCCGTTTCAAAAATTCACCGACCGGCGGACAACTCGCCGAAACGCTGCGCGCGTTCTGGTCCGAGATGAAGGTCGAACAAACCTTGGAACGCTGGAGCTTGGGCGACCCGGAAAACTCGTCGCCCGTCAATCGTCAATCGTCAATCCACCCGACCGTTGGCGAGCAGATGGACGCCTGGCTGGACAATGTCGAGCTCGCGTTTGCCGATGAGGCGCTGCCGCTGCGCGAATGGCTGCCGGTTCTGGAAGCGGGCCTGGCCAATCTGACCGTCGGCGTGATTCCACCTGCGCTCGACCAGGTGCTTGTCGGCGCGATTGACCGCGCACGCAATCCCGATTTGAAACTGGCGCTCGTGCTTGGCCTGAACGAATCAGTCTTTCCCGCGGCTCCGTCCGCCCCGGTGATTTTGACGGACACCGACCGCGAAGAGATGGGTGCCAGCGGTGTCGCCCTCGGTCCCGATTTGCGCGAGCGTCTGGCGCGCGAACGGTATCTTGGCTACATCGCCTGCACGCGTGCCGCTGAAAAATTGATCGTGACCTTTTCGCGCCAGGACGCCGACGGCAAGTCACTGAATCCATCGCCGTTCAGCGCGCATTTGCGCCGGATTTTCCCCGGACTCGAAATTGAAGCATTTAGCGGCGCGGTGAAACTGGATGAAGCAGAACACGTCAGCGAACTCTTCGTGCCGCTCGTCCAGTTTTGTGGCAGCGGACGTGCGTCCGCTCATTCTGAAAAATCTGGAATTAGTCAGAGCCGACTCACCTCGGGGGCTACGACCGTCAATTGGGAAAGTCTGCTCGAATTGCCCGCTTTGAAAAACCTGACGGGAGCCCTGGCTGCCCTGCGCGAACCGGATTCGACGGAAGGTTTATCGCCCGCGCTTGCGGAAAGACTTTTCGGCCCGACCCTGCACTCCTCGGTGAGCCGGTTGGAGCAATTTGCCGCATGTCCGTTCCGGTTCTTCGTCCATTCCGGTCTGCACGCCAAGGAACGGAAGGTGTTTGCACTGGACGCGCGCGAGCAGGGCAGCTTTCAGCACGAGGTGTTGAAAGTTTTTCACGGGCAATTGCGCGCCGAGCACAAACGCTGGCGCGACCTAGCGCCGGCGGACGCCCGCGCTCGCGTGGGCAAAATCGCCGCGGTGCTCGCGGTGGATTATCGCGACGGCCTGCTGCGCGCGAACGAAGAAAGCCGGTTCACCGCGCGCGTGCTCGCAGAATCGTTGCAGGACTTTGTCGAGACGCTGGTGGGCTGGATGCGCGGGCAATACGAATTTGACCCGGTGGTGGCCGAGCTCGGTTTTGGCTTTGACGCCGGCGGCGCACCCGCCTGGGAGATTGATCTGGGCCAAGGGCGCAAACTCGCCCTGCGGGGCCGGATTGACCGGATTGATTTATGTCCCGATCCCGATGGCGGCGCCCAGTGTGTGGTCATGGATTACAAATCCGGCCGGCAAAAACTTGACCCGGTATTGGTGGCGCACGGCGTGCAATTGCAATTGCTGGCGTATCTTGCGGCAGCCCGCCGATGGCCGGACCCGCAGACGCTGTTGGGTGCGCAACGCGTGATTCCCGCGGGCGTCTTTTACGTGAACCTGCGCGGCCAATATGAATCCGGCCAGACACGCGATGAAGCGCTGGCCGACCGGGATGGGGCGCGCAAACGTGCCTACCGCCACACCGGACGTTTTGATGTCAGCGCGTTGCCCAACCTCGACCGCGCCCAGGCGGCGGATCAATTTAATTACCGGCTGAACAAGGACGGCAGCGTGCGGGCAAATTCGACGCAAGCCTTGCCGGGCGAGAAATTCAAAGCCTTGCTCGACCGCGTCGAGGCGCAATTGCAGGAAATGGGACGGGCGATTTTTTCCGGGGCGGCGCAGGTGGATCCGTATCGCAAAGGGCGCGAGACGCCATGCGAATTCTGCGATTATCGCGCCGCCTGCCGGATTGACCCGTGGACGCACCAGTACCGCGTGCTGCGAGCGGTGCCGGAGGAAACGGATGCCGCCAATCAGTGATATTCCTGCAACGTCCGGACTCCGTAGCCGTTCTTTTTTAACGCGGCGATGCCGCGGACGGCGGCCTTGGCGCCGCTGAGCGTGGTCATGATCGGCGTGCCGGTGTAAACGGCCGTGGTGCGGATCTTCACTTCGTCGGCGCGCGGCGTGGCGCCGGAAGGCGTGTTGATGACTAGTTGGATTTCCTTGTTCTTGAGCAGGTCAATCACGTTCGGTCGGCCCTCGAGCAGCTTGAGCGTCCTTTGGACCTTCAATCCGGCCTTTTCCAAGACCCCGGCCGTGCCGCTCGTGGCCACGAGTTCAAAACCCAGATCGGTGAACTGTTTTCCCAGCGCCGCGACCTCCTGTTTGTCCACGTCGCTCACGCTGATGAATACCTTTCCGCTGAGCGGCAGCGGCGAGCCCGCGGCCATTTGCGACTTCGCGTAGGCGATGCCGCGGTCCGCATCCAGACCCATGACCTCGCCGGTCGAGCGCATTTCCGGCGAGAGCAGGATGTCCTGGCCATGAAAGCGGTTGAACGGAAAAACGGATTCCTTGATCGCCCAATACTTCGGCCAGATTTCCTTCGTGAAACCGAGTTCCTTCAGGGTTTTTCCGGCCATGACTTTCGCGGCGAGCTTGGCCAGCGGAAAACCGATCGCCTTGCTCACAAACGGCACGGTGCGCGACGCGCGCGGATTGACTTCGAGCACGTAAACCTTCCCGCCCTTCACCGCATATTGCACGTTCATCAGGCCAATGACCTTCAATTCGCGCGCCATCGCGTGGGTGTAGCCACGGATTGCCTCAATGACCTTCGGGGAAAGGGTGTGCGGAGGCAGCACCATCGCGGCGTCGCCGGAATGAACGCCGGCGAATTCGATGTGCTCCAGCATGCCGCCGATGACAATGTGGCCGTCGTCGGGGTTTTTGAAATGGCCGACATCCGTGATGCAATCCACGTCGACCTCGGTGGCGTCCTCGAGAAATTTGTCCACCAGCACCGGCCGCTCGGGCGAGGCTTCCACCGCAAAGCGCATGTAATGTTGAAGCTCGGCGTCGGTGTAAACAATCTGCATGGCGCGCCCGCCCAGCACGAAGCTGGGACGCACGAGCACCGGATACCCCAGCCGTTGCGACGCCACGAGCGCCTCGGCTTCATTGGTGGCGAGGCCGTTGGGTGGCTGGGGAATTTTCAACTTGTCGAGCATCGCCGCGAAAAGCTTGCGATCCTCGGCGATCTCGATGCTCTGCGGCGAGGTGCCGATGATGTTGACACCGTTTTTTTGCAGGCCGAGCGCCAGATTCAGCGGGGTCTGGCCACCGAATTGCGCAATCGCCCCCCAGCATCGTTCGCGCTCGTAAATGTGCAGCACGTCTTCCAGCGTCAACGGCTCGAAAAACAGCTTGTCGCTGGTGTCGTAATCGGTCGAAACGGTTTCGGGATTCGAGTTGACCATGATGGTTTCAAATCCGTCCTCCTTGAGCGCAAACGCGGCGTGGACGCAGCAGTAATCAAATTCAATCCCCTGGCCGATGCGGTTCGGCCCGCCGCCCAGAATCATCACTTTTTTCTTCGGCGTTTTTTTGACCTCATCGTCGCCACGGTCGTAGGTCGAATAATAATACGGCGTGTAGGCCTCAAACTCGGCGGCGCAGGTGTCCACCAGCCGGTAGCTGGGCACCAGGCCGAGTTTCTTCCGCCGCGCCCGGATTTTGTCCTCGGTGGTCCCGGTCAAATGGGCAATCTGCCGGTCGGAAAAACCCAGGCCTTTGGCCTTGGCCAGCAATTCAGAGTTGAGCGATGACATTAGTGCGAAATCAAATTCGCCATAGTAAGCCGCAAAGTATCCGCCGTGTCCAGCGGCGAGTGGATTCGCGCTTGCTGGGGGTGCCGCTTTGCGTTACGAAAACGGCGATGAAACACTTCGGGCGCGCGCTGCTGTGGCCGGTGTGGTTCGCCCCAATCCTTGGATTCGCACAAATCGACCCGATCAAACGCGACCTGATCCAGCTCGGTTACAACCAGCCCTTCGAGGGCCACGCGCCGTTCGCCGGCTACGCGTTTTATTATCACAACCAGCCGGATTTCCTGCGCACCAACCTGACGTTGCGACTGGCCGTGGCGCCGGTGTATGCGGATTCCGAATTCGGGTTTGTCAACGGGCTGGGGCCGAACACGGATTTTGGCCTCGGTCTGGCGGGCGGCGGTTTCGCCGACAGTTACAACGAAATTCATGGCGGCACCTACTATCCCAGCCAGTCCTTTGAAGGAAGCGGCGGTGAAATCTCGGCCAGCATCTATCATTTGTTCAATCCCGGCGATCTGATTCCGCTCAACCTCGTTTTTCGCGGCACCGCGCACTATTCCACTTATGACCGCGAGAGCGAAACGGCCCCCAACTTCACCCTGCCGGGGGAACGCGGGACTTTCAGCGTGCGCACCGGCTTGCGCTGGGGGGGCATCGAGCCGACCCTGTTCCCGGCGCTCGCCATGGAATTGTCCGTCTGGTACGAGGGCCAATTCCGCACCAGCTACGGGCCGTATGGAATCAACGGCGGTTACCAAACCGAGCAACAATCACACTTGTTTTGGACCGAGGCGGCGCTGTCCTACACCCTGCCCGGGAGCCAGCAGAATTTTTACGCGCGCCTGATGGCCGGCACGAGCGTGGACGCCGACCGCTTCAGCGCCTACCGGCTTGGCGGTTATCTGCCGCTGGTGTCGGAATTTCCATTGTCGTTGCCCGGTTATTATTTTCAGGAGATCAGCGCCAGCCAGTTTGTGTTGTTCAATGCGAACTACCTTTTGCCGCTCGACCGCAGTGAGCGGTGGAACCTGGATGCCAACGCGTCCACGGCGGTCGTGAATTATCTGTCCGGCGCCGGCCAGCCCGGCAACTCGCTCACCGGCGTGGGCGGTGGCATCTTGTATCGTGCGCCTTCCGACCGCTTGAAAATCATGTTCGACTACGCCTATGGCGTGGATGCGATCCGGTCGAATGGCCGCGGGGCCAACAGCATCGGCATCCTCCTGCAATGGGATCTGGAAAAGCCCAAACACGACGAAGGCTTCAATCCGGCGCATCCCAATCGCTGGCGCGGCTGGCAATGGTTTTTCCCGCGCTGAACCCGAAAGGATGGGCTTGGGGGCTGGAAATCGATTCAACTTGCGCCAGGAGCCGTCACTTGGTTTATTATGAGGACAGGGCGCATATGGTGGAATTGGCAGACACGCTACTTTGAGGTGGTAGTGCCGAAAGGTGTGCAGGTTCAAGTCCTGCTATGCGCACCA
>JBAPQW010000070.1:0-42994 GCA_049280815.1 Verrucomicrobiia bacterium
GAAGCATTACGTCGAAAGAATTACCGGCGACCTCAAAAAAATCATCTGCATCCACGGCGAGGAATCGCAATGCCTGGCCCATGCCGAGACCTTGCGCGCCATGAAACCGAAGGCGGAAGTCATCGTGCCGGAATACAAGCAGGTGGTGGGGATTTGAATCAGCGGCGTAGGCGCAAAATCTTTGTAGCAGCGCATTCCAAAACATGGGCAAGCTCCGTAATCTGGCTAGTTATCCACCAGTCCGCCTTTAATTTGCAGGCCCGATCAGGATTTGGTTTGGGGCGGGACCAATTCCTGTTGGTCGCTACGGCATGAATTGGTAGATTCACAATTGCTGGAAAGGGATTCCTTTCAAACAGACTCAGGCAAATTTTACCCGCCCGGAAGGCGGCAGTTCAATCTTCAATCTTTTGAATTTATCCGGCATCCGCGCCCGCTTGGCCGCCCTTGTCAGGCGGGTTTTGCGGGCGTCTGGTTCCGGCATGAAAAACCGCCATGCTTCCGCGCCGGTCCCGCCGGAGCCGCTCAAGCCTGGCCGGCACGCGAAAATCGAGCGGATGAAAGGCGAGCAGTTCGCGTTGCTTGACCGCATGTTGCTCCCGCCCAAAAAACACGAAATCTCCCGGCTTGTTTTCTCTGAAAAATCGTTTGGTTTTTCCTCATGTCATTTCCGCTGACTGCCGGCATTGAAGCCGCTTTGGAACTGGCCCGTTACGACCAGCCGGAAGACGGCTCGTATGCGGGTGAAATTCGCAGGCACAAAGGCGTGGCCGCATTCGGCCTGTCGCTGCGGAAGTGTGAAAGCGAACTCCGCTCGACGTTGGCGGATTGGATTCTTGTCGGGTTAGCACTGGGGCAACAAACTGCCGGTGCTGGCCGGCATTGATTTGAACAAGGTCCCCCCATGGCCCGGTGGCGACCACTTAAACGGCGCGACTTCATCCGCAAACTGCGCGCGCTCGGCTTCGACGGCCCCTATTTATTCCGGCACCCGGCATCAATTCATGGTTTGGGGCCAGCACCGCCAGACCCTCCCCACCAACTCCGAATATTCCGTGCCGCAGATTCGCAGGCTCATCCGGCAGGTCGAATCCAATCTGGAATGCCCGGTTTCGCTGAACGCATGGGATTCCTTGTGAAGCTTTGACATTTGCACTTCCGGGAAAATTTGGTTTCATTCTGCCATGCCGAAAATTCTGCTCAAATCCATCGTTGACCACTGCGATAAAATTCTCCGCACGGCGAAAATTGGCGACTACGACGGCGCGGTGAACGGGCTGCAGGCGGCCAATCGCGGCCGCGTCACGCGCCTGGCCGCCGCCGTGGATGCCAGCCTGGCCACCGTGAAGCTGGCCATCGCAGCCAAAGCGGATTTGCTGATTGTGCATCACGGATTGTTTTGGGGGCCGGCGCAGCCGTGGACGGGCAAAAAATACGAACTGCTCCGGCTGCTGATGGAAAGCGACCTGGCCGTTTACAGTTCACATCTGCCTCTTGATGCGCATCCCCGGCTGGGCAACAACGCACAACTGTGCGCCGCGCTCGGCTTCAAAAACTTGAAGCCGTTTTTCCTGACCCATGGCCAGACCATCGGGTTTCAAACGCGCGCTAAAATTACGCGGGCCGACCTCGCCGCCAAACTGGCGCGCGCGACCGGCACGAAGCCGCGAATCATCCCCGGCGGCCCGGAAATCTGCCGGCGGATCGGGGTCGTGACCGGCGGGGCGGGCGGCGATGTAAAAGCAGCGGCGGCGGAAGGTGTGGATACGTTTATTACCGGCGAGGGGCCGCATTGGACTTATGCCTTGGCGGAGGAATTGGGCATCAACGTGCTTTATGGCGGCCATTATGCGACAGAGACCTTCGGGGTGAAGTCCCTGGCGGGACATCTTTCCCGGAAATTCAAATTACCCTGGAAATTTCTCGACCATCCGACCGGATTGTGAATAAACTGGGCATGAACTGTGAATAAACGGGACAGAATTGCCAATGAGCTATTTTCAACTAATATATTCACTAAACTACTTGACACAATCGAGTTATCGCATAGAATTCCATCATGATTTCTAGCCTTGACCACTTGGGGGGTGCTGCCGCCAAAAAGGTTTTTTTGGGGAACGCGCCCTGGAACAAGCCGGGCCACATCGGTGTTCGCGCCGGCTGCCGCTGGCCGCATTTTGAACTGGCCATTTCGCCCTACATGCCATTTCCATTTTATCTGGCCTATTGTGCGGCGCTCCTGAAGAAGAATGGTTTCGAAGTGTTGGTGATTGACGCCATTGCGGAAAAAATGAGCGAGGAGGTTTACTTCGCCCGCATGAAGGCGTTTGCCCCCGATCTGGTCGTGCATGAAATCGCCACCGCGTCCATGAAGACCGATCTGCGTCAGGCGAGAAAGGTGAAGGAGCTGCTCCCGGAAGCGAAGGTGTTTTTTGGCGGCCCGCATCATTTGATGTACAAGCCCGAATTTCTCAATGACCATCCGGAAGTGGATTATGCGGTCGAGGGAGAATATGAAATGGTGGTGTTGCAGGTGGCGCAAAAACTGAATGCGCCGAAGGATGCGATTCAGGGGCTGATTTACCGCACGGCGGACGGCACCCCAAAATCCAACGGCCGGGCGGCGCTGGTTGAATTGTCGGAACTGCCCTGGCCCGCGCGCGAATACCTGCCGATGGACATTTATTGGGACAATCAAGGCAACATGCCCACCCCTTGTTTGCAGGTGCATGCCAGCCGGGGCTGTCCGTTCACATGTAATTTCTGCCAGTGGCCGCAGTTGATGTATGGCGGCAACAAATACCGCATTCGCGACCCCAAGGACGTGGCGGATGAAATTTTGCATTGTCGCGACACGTACGGCAGCAAGTCGTTCTATTTCGACGACGACACGTTCAACATCGGCAAGAAACGGATCATGGCCTTGTGTGATGAATTTATGAGTCACAAGCTCAACATGCCGTGGTCGGCCATGTCGCGGGCTGACACCACGGATATTGAAACGCTCCATCGCATGCGGGCCTCGGGCATGGTGGCCATCAAATATGGTGTGGAATCCGGCGACCAGAAAATCATTGATGATTGCGGCAAGAAGCTCGATTTGAAGGTGGCCACCATCAACATCAAAGAAACCATCCGTCTGGGCATCAAGTGCCATCTGTCCATGACCGTTGGCCTGCCGGGCGAAACCCACGAAACCATCCAGAAGACCATGGATTGGGTTGATGATGTGAATCCGGATTCAGTCCAGTTCTCCATCGCCACGCCCTATCCTGGCAGCACACTTTACGATCAATTGCTTGCCAATGGGCACCTGCTCAGCGGTGACTTCGACGAATACGACGGTGCCAACCGCTCGGTGATCCGCACCGAAGCGTTATCACCGGAGGAAATTGAAGTGGCGCATCACAAACTCGTGTCCCGCTGGCACCGGAAGCGTTTCATCACCAAATTGTGGCGGAACAAGATTCACTACAGCAAGGAATGCATCAAACACCCCGCGGTGGCAATGCGCGTGGTGGGGAATGCGTTCAAAAAAGCGGCCAACTTTGGCGCCGTGTCCAAGAGTCCGGCCTGAACCGGCTGCGGCTGCCTGACGGCAGCCCGGTTAAGTTGATTTAGGCGTGTAGAACTCGATAAAGTTGTCCCACGCCTTGTGCTCACTCCAGCCTGGCACCTGTTTCGCCGCCGGTGCGGTGTTGGTCCGATTCAGCGGTTCGCCAAAATCCTCCTGCCGGGCCAGTTTCAATTCACAAGCCCAGTTGTTTCGCGCGCGGGTTTCTTGCGCCACGCGCTGGGCGAATTCACCCTGTTTCCCGACGTAACCACTGGGATTGGCCTTGGCACAGCCGCCGTCCATTGTCCCGACCTGCTGAACAAACTGGCCGTAAACGGCCGCGAGCAAATCAACGTGGATGTTATCGCGGAGGTAATCGGGCGTCTTGACCTCGGCGGGTTTGCCTTCCCGCCAGCTGCGCATCAAGTAGGCGGTGAAGCGGGGTTCCTCGAAGGGTCCAAACGGATTGGGAATCACAAATTTTCCGAGGGCCAGACCAGCTTCATGGCAGGAATACCGGAAGAACTGGAAGGTCATGCCTTTGGACAAACCGTAGGGTGAAAATGCGCGGAGGGGGTCATCGCCGGCGCCTTCATCCGGCTCAAAGACGCTGCCGGTGAGACAAACCGCCTTCAATCCCCGCGGTTTCATGGCCGCGAGCACGGCGCGGAGGTTCAGCGTGTTGTTCTGGAGCGCCCGGAGGGCGTCAAAGTCGGGACTTTTATAATTCCTGACCTCGGCCGCGTGATGACAAAGCAGGTCAAAACGGTTTTCGCGGATGGCCTTCAGAAAATTCTCCGAACCGAACGGCGCCTGGGGAATGAAACGGCAGACCGCTTTTAACTGCTCCACCCGCCACAGCCGGAGGTCCGCATAATCCACCAGATCGCCCGTGACCGGGCAGACGATTTCGTGACCGGCGGCGGCGAGGGTTTTTACAAACCAATATCCCGTGAATGAACTGGCTCCGGTAAAAAGGATTTTCATCGCGTTATTTGAGCTGGATCGCCGGGTTGAAGTCCGGCAGGCATCGGTCCTTGTCGGAAATGACGGTCGGTTCCATCGGCCAGCGGAGCCCGAACTGCGGGTCGTTGTAGCGGATGCCGCGCTCGTGCTCCGGCGAGTAAAACTGCGTGACGAGATAAAATGTTTCCGTGTCGTCTGCCAGCGTCATGAACCCGTGGGCAAAGCCCTTCGGAATGTAAAGCATGGTGCGGTTTTCCGCCGTCAGTTCGATGGTGAAATGCTTCAAAAACGTCGGCGAGTCCGGCCGCAAATCAAGGATGGCGTCGAAAATGGCGCCGCGTACGCAGCGGAATATCTTGTCCTCGGCCCTCGGCGCAAGCTGAAAATGCAAGCCGCGGAGCGTGCCCTGGTGCCGGCTGAACGAATTATTGATCTGGACAATCCGGTGATTGAGGCCGTGCGCTTGAAATTCGCCTGCGCAAAAGGACCGGGCGAAAAATCCGCGGTCGTCACCGCGTTTTTCAAGTTCTATGATGAAGGCTCCGGGCAGCGGAGTTTCAGTGAATTTCATTGGTGCTCACCGCAACCAGGGCGGATTGCCGGATTCAACCATCTTCGTGAGGTCTTCGCGGTCGCGCTGCGTGTCCATGCTGGCCCAGAAACCGCGATGCCGGTAAACGTCCAACTGGCCGTCGCGGGCGAGCCGCACGAGCGGCGCGCGCTCCAGCACGCAGGCCTCGTCCTCGGACAGGTATTTCAGGAAGGCGCGCCGGAAGAAAAAGAAGCCGCCGTTGATCCAGTGGTCTTCGATATCAGGTTTCTCGGCGAAGGCGACCACCTTGCTCCCTTTCACCTTGATTTCGCCGAAGCGCGAGGGCGGGTTGACCCCGAGGACGGTGCCGATTTTCCGGTGCGCGAGATGCTGCTGAAATTCCTCGGTCAGGTTGGCATCGCTCAAGCCGTCGCCATAGGTCACGGCAAAATTTTCTGCGGAGCCGAGATATTTGCGGGCCGCCTGGGCGGTGCGGCTCCCGGTCATGTTTTTTTCACCGGTATAGGCCAGGGTGACCTCCCAATCCAGGTTGAGCCGGGATTCATGGACGGTCACCTCGTTGGTTTTGAGTTTGATGGTACAGTCGGTGTTGTGCAGGTGAAAATTTCGGAAGTAGTCCTTGACCACGTCCGCCTTGAAACCGAGGCAAAGCACGAAACGGCGGAAGCCGTGCCGGGCATAAATCTGCATGACATGCCAGAGGATCGGATGCTCGCCCACGGGCACCATCGGTTTGGGGCGGAACCCGGTTTCCTCCTTGATTCTCGTGCCCAATCCACCGCACAGGATGAACACCGGCACCGCCGACAGGTTGTTTTTAGGATTCATGGCTTCAGCCCCCGGAATTTGCCTCCGGAGTTCTGAGAGCATAGGCGAAGGGTGCGGCGGTTTTCAACCGCCAAAGTGTCGGGCAAAAACGCCTTGAGTCAGCCTGCCAAATCACCGACGCTACGCCGGATCAAATTTGACCATGCCGTCCGCCCCTACATCACTCAAAGCCTGGACCAATCCCGTCGTGGCCGACGACATGCGCCATTTGCAGGCTCAATTGCCGGAAGTGGCGCGATTTGAAGGCACAACGCTTCTGGTCACCGGTGCGGCGGGATTTCTGGGCTACTACATCTCGCATTTTCTTTGTCATCTGGCCGATCAAGGGGTCCGGCTCAAATCCGTCCTGCTGCTCGACAAATTTGTTTTGGGTCGGCCGGCGTGGATTGACCAGCTGGCCGCGGCCTATCCCCAGGTTGCGGTCCACAGCTTCGACATTGCCACTGACCGGCTGGAAACGGTGCCGGGGGCGCTCGCGGCGGATTATGTGCTGCACATGGCCTCCATCGCCTCGCCCACATTTTACCGCAAATATCCGCTGGTGACCCTGGACGCCAACGTTTGGGGGCTGCGCAACCTGCTCGATGCCTATCGCGACACGAAGCTCAAAGGGTTGCTGTTCTTTTCCAGCAGCGAAATCTACGGAGATCCGGCGCCGGAGGCGGTCCCGACGAATGAGGAATATCGGGGCAACGTTTCTTGCACCGGCCCGCGCTCCTGCTACGACGAAGCCAAGCGCTTTGGTGAAACGCTCTGCTGGGTCTTTGCCAACACCCTTGGCACGCCCGTGCGGGTGGTGCGCCCGTTCAACAATTATGGCCCGGGCATGGCGCTGGCTGACCGGCGTGCGCCAGCGGATTTCGCCCGATGCGTGCTCAACGGCCAGGACATTGTCATCCTTTCCAGCGGCACGCCCTCGCGGACGTTTTGTTATGTGGCCGATGCGGTGGCGGGTTATTTCAAGGCGTTGTTGCACGACCAGTTCGAGGCGTTCAACATCGGCATCGAGCGCCCGGAAATTTCGGTGCGGCAACTGGCGGAACATTTCCGGCAGGCCGGCGAAAAGCTGACCGGCTACCGGGGCAAGGTCGTTTTTCAGGCCTCTCCGGAGAAGGATTACCTCACCCACAACCCGGAACGGCGCTGCCCGGACATCACCCGGGCGCGGACCAAACTTAATTATCAACCCTCGATTTACGTCGAGGCCGGGGTCGAGCGCTTTTTGAAATATCTATGGCACGAACAACAAAATCCCGCGTTGCGGTAATCGGTCTCGGATTCGTCGGCCTCACCACAGCGCTCGGTTTCGCCCGCAAAGGTTTCAGCGTACGCGGTTTCGACGCCGCCAACCACATCACCCGAAGCCTGCGTGCCGGGAAATTGTTGTTTCACGAACCGCAACTGCCGGAACAATTAAGGGCGCTGGCCGGCAAACGTTTTTTCATCTGCGACAGCCTGGCGGAGGCCGTGGCGGAGGCGGACGTGATTTTTTACTGCGTGGGCACGCCGCAGAGCCCGAGCGGCGCCGCCGATGTTTCGTTTTTGCAACGCGCCCTGAGCGACACCTTGAAATCCCTGCCGCCCGGGCGCAAACCGACGCTGGTCATCAAATCCACGGTGCCACCGGGCACCACCGCCCGCCGCATAGTGCCGCTATTTGCCCGGGCCGGCCGGACGATCGGACGCAACATCGGCCTGGCCAACAACCCGGAATTTCTTCGCGAAGGCATGGCGTGGGAGGATTTTATCCAGCCTGATCGGGTGGTCATCGGCGCGGGGGACGATTTGAGTTTTCTGGCGGTCGCGAAACTTTACGCATCGTTCTCGACGCGTGTCTGCCGGGTGACCCCCAGCACGGCTGAATTCATCAAGTCGGTTTCCAACGCGCTTTTGGCCACGCTGATCAGCTTTGCCAACGAGACCTCGATGGTGGCCGACGCCATCGGCGACATCGATGTGAAGGCCGCCTTCCAGACGCTGCATCTGGACCGGCGCTGGACCGGCGCCCCGGCAAAAATGACGGGGTACCTTTTTCCGGGCTGCGGCTTCGGCGGCTATTGTCTGCCAAAGGACATCGCGGCGCTGCAATACTCCGCCCGCGCCGCCGGGGTGAAAGCGGGAGTTTTGCAGGGTGTCATTTCCGCGAACGACGCCATCGCGCGCCATTTTGCGGGGAAAATTGTCCGGGCCACGAAGGCGCGCACCCGCATCGGCATCCTGGGTTTGTCGTTCAAGCCGGGGAGCGATGATGTCCGCGAAACGCCCGCCGCGCGAATCATCGGGTTGCTGTTGCAACGCGGACGGAAAAACCTCGTGGCCTACGATCCGATGGCCAACGAATCCTACCGCCGCGTTTACCCACACCCCATCAAATATGCGGACCGCCTGGCGCAGGTCGTCAAGCAGGCGGAAGCCATCGTGGTGCTGACGGCCTGGCCGGAGTTTCGAGCCGCGAAGAATCAATTTGGCGACAAGCCGGTGTTTGACGGGCGTTATTGCCTTTGATATTCCGATGAAGTCAAAAATACTCACTGCCATTCCCGTGTGGAACGGTGAACGGTTCATCGAACAAACCCTGGAGTCCATTGCAAGGCAGACGCTCCGCCCCGACCGCGTGGTGGTGCTGGACAACTGCTCGACCGATCGCACGGAGGCCATGGTCCGGAGCTTCAAGGGTCTCACCTGCGAGTTCATCCGCAATCCGACCAACCTTGGCCTGTTCGGCAATTTCAATCGTTGCCTTGAGTTCGCCGGCCAGACGGAATACCTGCAAATCCTCCACGCCGACGACACGATTGAGCCGCGGTTTTACGAAGAGATGACCGGTCTGCTATCGGATTGCGCCGGCCGGGGGCTGGCGTGGGCGCTGGACGAGCGCATCGACGAAAACGGCCGGCATCTTAGCAATTCGGGCCAGCCGGACGGAAAAATTGAAGTGTTGACCCGCGACCGCTTTTTGAAATGGAAGGCCGAGATTGGCAACCAGGCTTTCTGCGCCACCTTGATGCGGACCGCCGGGCTGCCGGCGCCCTGCTTGTTTCCGCTGGATTATCCCATCATCGGCGACATGATTTTTTGGGCGGCCTACGGTGCGCATTGCGAGAAACTGGTGCATGTTCACCGGCTGCTGGGGAAATACCGCTGGCATGGGGGCAACCAGACGGTTTTTCTCGGTCCGAGCATCCAGGCGCTTGTTTTGGATGAGTGGCGCACCATGGAGACGAATGAGGCCCTGCGGGGAAAGGGCTGGAGCTGGCATCGCAAATTGAAGCTTAAAGGCCTGCTGGCCGTGCGCTCGGGGGTCAAGGCCAAGCGCGTCCGTCAGAACGGGAACGCCGCGTACTCGCGCGAAATCGTGCAGGCCGCGCGTCATCTCACCGGCGGGCCGCTCTGGCTCGCGGGCCAGGCCCTGGTCGAGTTGCGCGATTTTTATCTTTTCAAGATTCTCCGGCGGGAACGGCACCCGAAAAACATTTATGGTTGAATTTCGCTGTCACCCGCAATATTCCCGGATTTCGTTCCGCGAAAAATCATGAGCGCAAACCTGATAATAAAAACCCTGCAGATGTACGAACGCCGGGGATTCACCGTGCGCACGGGCCTTTCTCCCTGGCATTTTCACTGCAATTCGTATCGCAATCTTCCGCTCTCCAGCATCTTCGCGGACGGATCCAAACTTGGCGCGGCGGGGGGAATATCCTTCGTGGAGATGTTCTTTTTTGCCTCCTTGTGTGCGGAGGCGCAGCCGGCCAGGATTTTGGTAATCGGCAATGCCTTTGGCCTGTCCACCGTCCTGCTTTCCGTCCTGAATCCCAATGCCCAGGTCGTCACGCTGGATGCGGGTGTGGAAGGGATTGACAATTCCGAGGGCAACCGGCTCACGGAACGCATCGCCCGGGAGGAGGACCTCAATCTCAAGGTGGTTCTGGGATTCAGTCCGCAAGCGGTGCCGGACACGGTCGAAACGCATCTGGCGGGAAAGGCTGATTTCTTTTTTATAGACGGACTGCATACGGAAGCCCAGCAGGCGCTGGATTTTGAGGCGTGCTGGAAATGCGGTGGCAACCAGGCCATCTATGTGTTTCACGATGTGCTCAATTTCAAAATGAAAGCAGGTTTTGACCGAATCGTCCGGGAACATCCGGACCTGCGCAGCGCCATTCTTTGGCGAACCGTCTCCGGCATGGGCATCCTCTATCCGCGCACTTTGAAGAGCTCGGCCATCAACGTCATCAACCTGTTTACCGAACCAGAGGAATTGATCGCGAAAACCCGCAGGGAAATAAACGTCGAGCGGTTCATGGCCCTGTCGGGCGCCGCTTCCCTGCGCCGCGTCCTGCCGGAACGGTTCGTCCGATACCTGAGACGATTGCTCTACGGCTGAAAAGTGGAGCGGGGAACGTCTGCCGCCGTGTATCCGCCGGGCGGAGGTCGAAACAACGAAGCGATCGCGGGGCAGGATGGCAACCCGGGTTGCGGCGCCGGGTTGCAAAGATGTTCAAAGTCGGTTCCGGGACCCCGACAGGGTGCGACGTTGCCAGCAGATCAGGCCCCCGCTGAGCAAAAGACCGACCACGATGGCTGTCAGGCTTACGTAAAACCAGCGGTGCGGAAATGTGAATTTGAATTCCACGGTGTGGTGCCCCGGGGTCAAATACACCCCGCGCATGATAAAATTGCAGCGCAGCAATCCCGCCGGTTTGCCATCCACCCATACCTGCCAGAGGGGATCATATTTATCGTTGAGCAACAATACCGTGGGCGTGCCGGCTTGGGTATTGAACCGGATGTCCGTGGGCGCGTAACTGTGGAATTCGACGGCTCCAGAATTTTCATTGGTAGCGTTTGGGTCCGGTGCGGTGGGCAGCGGCCTGGAAACCAGCACGGTTTGCCCGGGGTCAAAATTTGAACTCGCGAGCGTTTGCAGCGCGGTGGTGTCGTTGGTGCTGATTTGCCAGTTGGAATACAATTTTGCGCGAGGCAGGGCGCCGGTGAATTCAAACAGCGCATAGCTGCCGTTGTCACTGGGAACCGCAGTCAACTCCTCGAGCCTGGTGGGCCGCTCAATGCCCGGCTTGGGCACCACGTCGAAGCGTTGCACAATACGAAACCGGTGTTGCCCCGGGTCCAATTGCCCATTAAACAAATCCAAAAGGGCCGCCGGACCCAGCAAATAACGCGTGTCGGTCAATTCCCAAAGTCGGGCCACGCGGGGAAAGGTTTCCTGGGCGATGACTGACTGACCCGAACCGTCTTGTTTGATCCCGATTCGGAACATGCCATTAAACGCTTCCAAATCCGCTGGCGCTCTCGGCATTTGAACAATATCCAATGACTGGACGTTGTAATAAGGAAAGTGATGTTGCATCCATTCAATTTTGTAGAGTTCGTCAAACAACTCAAATTGTTGTGGTGTTGACAATGGCCAGGGGAATCCATAGGCGACGCGGTGTTCATGGGGTTTGTCGCGCAAAAAATCGATGATGGGATTGCTGGCATATTTTTGCAGATAATCCCAGTGAATGATATACGGCAGATCGGCCCGTCCCAAATCCACCACGAGCAGAAAACCCAGCAAAAAGCCGCCCCACCGGGCGCGCTTGCCGGAAAAACCCCCGGCAATGATGAGCAGGCAAAGCCCGGCGGCCAGCGCGAAAAACACAATGAACCAACCAGCCTGCCCAATGCTAAAAGTGGCAATCTGTTTCGCCATCTCTTCGTCCCCAAATCCGACCTTTTGCAGATAGCGGACCAGGTTGGGTTTTTCTGAGGCGTAAATCAGCCACGCCAGCACGCTACCGACGAAGGCCAGGGCGCTGAACCAAGCCCAGCCGCGATCAAAACCGCTGGCGCTGGACCACCAACTTTTGGACTGGGCCGGCGGGGAAATGACCTTGGCTGCTGAATTTTCCAGGTAACGCCGGTTAAGGCCATGTACCCCATAGGCGAAGAGAATCGAAATGGCCCAGGCGAACAGGAGAATGAATTTGGTGGGATTCCGGATCGTGGAAAAGTATGGCAGCTTGTAAAGAAGCGCATAAAAAGGAGCAAACCTGCCCCACGAAAGCAGGAGTGAAACGATCAGCAAAACCGCCCAAAACCAAATAAAACGCTTCTGGGACTCCGTGAAAAAGTCATCCCGCCGCCGCAGTGAATGGGCCACGGCCCAGAGCGCGACCAAGGCCACCAAAATGCCGACATAAATGCCACCGCCCGTAAAACGCATAAAACCCTGCGGCATGGGGCCGGGCTTATCACCTGACAAATAAGCATCCAGCATCGGATCCCGCCCGACCCCGCCCCAATAGTTGCCGCCTCGGTAACTGTCCTGGAGGAATTCCATCATGTCCTTGGGGGTATCCATGCGATAGCCAAACAAACCCGGCACAACCAGACTGAGCGTTTCCACCTTGGGCTCGCTCCACTGGGTGGCCCAATTCCAATGCTGCGCCTTGGTTTCCGTATCCTGCGCGGTTCCCGCTATGCCGGTGATCTGGGTACCGACCAGGGAAACAATGGTTTGGACCGCCATGAACCCGGCAAAAACGGCGATTACGGCCACTTGTCCAACCCCACGTCCCAATTTCAACAACCGCGGACTGCCCGGTTCCGCAAGGGCTTTAAACATGACAAAAGCCGCTACGAACAGGCTGAAAATCGCACCAATGTCGGCTGCTTCCATCACATTGATCCCTACAACCAAACCGGCCAGGGCCAGTCGCATCCAGCGGACGAGTGCCGGGGTTTCCGGCGAGTTCGACACCACTAGGGCCAATGCGAAAAAGTCCATGCCGATGGCAATTTGTTGGGAGGGCACCCCCCAACAAGCCGAGGCAAAGTTGCTGGAACTTAATGCTACGGCAAAGGCTCCCAGTGTTGCCGCCAGCGGTGCCAGCCTTAATTGCCGGAAAAACGCCCAAGCCCCAAGCCCAAGAATAAACAACGCGAGCGGTGGTAGAAATTTTTCACGGCCGACCGGTCCCAGTACCCAGCAAATCAACCAGGTCCAATCCGGCTGGGAGGAGCCGGCAAAGCCGCCAATACCGTTTACATCACCCCAAGTACCCATAAAGGCGGCAGGCAGTTGCGCCCAGGCCGTATTTTGCTGGCCTAACGGTCCGTCGTTGGAAAAATGAACGTATCCGGGCAGGAAGCTTTTGCCAAAAAGCACGGCAAGAATGGCAGCCAGCAATACGATGAAAAAGATTCCCCGCGACGTGACCGTACTGCTTGGTTTGGTGGTTTTCATAAAAAACAAGTATCATCGAACCGGTTTAAAGGTGATATCCCACTGGATAGACACCGGCACCACCTGTTTTTGTATGTTCATTTGATCCACGATGCGGCCCACTTGATAGTCAAACACTAATTGTCAATTGCACCGGGTTGGGTGTCAAGGCAACGATTCGCCGGCAAGACATTAGTCGGATAGACAAGCATGCAAACCGGGAAATTCTCGCGGTCAAAAAGCATGGTTTGAGATTTTCCGCTTGACCTGTGTCTGGCGCTCTAATCTAGTTTAAATTAAAGATGAGTGCAAAACATCGGTTGATCATTTATCCGGCCCAGGCGGCTGTTCGTCGCTTCTTTCAACGCTTCGGCTATGAGATCGTTAAGATGGGCGGGGATTACACCCCGGATGAACTGGCAATCATGGCCAAAGTCAAACCCTTCACGGCCACCAGCAGCGAGCGCATCAGCGGTCTGATCAATGCCGTAAAATATCTTTCCCGCAATCGGATTGAAGGTGATTTTGTGGAATGTGGGGTATGGCGGGGAGGCAGTATGATGGCGGCAATGTTGGCACTTTTGCAAATCGGCGACACTTCGCGACATTTTTATCTCTATGACACATACGAGGGCATGACTCCGCCGACGGACAAGGATGTAACCTATGACAATAACCGCGCAGCGGACCTTCTGGCGGCTTCGGAAGCAGACAAGGAGGGGCATTCGTATTGGTGTGTCGCCGGGCTCAATGATGTGCAAAGGAACGTATTTTCAACGGGTTATCCCAAAGACAAAATCCATTTCGTCAAAGGCCGGGTTGAGGACACCCTGCCGGCTTCCCTGCCGGGGAAAATCGCACTGCTGCGTCTTGATACGGACTGGTATGAATCCACCTACCACGAACTCACGCATCTTTATCCCTTACTTTGCGCCAACGGCGTGCTGATCCTCGACGATTACGGGTTTTGGCAGGGTTGTCGAAAGGCAGTGGATGAGTATTTTGCCCGGCAGACATTTGTGCCGTTGTTGACCAAACTTGATTTTTCAGGCCGGTTGTCCATAAAACCAGAGTGACCATCTTTTCAGGATGTACCGCTGAAGGATAACCGAAGATTGTCAGTGCATATATGAATCCTGCTAACCGCTCCGCCGTGGTGACCTTGGCCATGGGCAAGGCAGTAGAGAATCTGGACCACACGTTCTCCAGCTTTGCGCGTTGTCCCAACGTGGAGTTGCATGCGTTCATTGTTGACAGACAACTGCCGCAGCGCCGGTTTCCCGGCATCCAATACCACTTGCTGGCGCCGGTGCCGGATTTTTCGCACCCGTTGCGCGAGGTTTATTACCGCCGGCTGGAGGTGCTGGACGAGCTGGGGGTGGATTATGCAATGACGGTGGACAGTTTTGACGTGCTGTGTCTCCAGCCCCTGCCACCGTTCGAACAATTACTCGGCAACGCGGATGTAGCCGGCTGCGTTGAACATCAGGGCGGCCGTTATGTGCTCGGGCAGGGTTACACTTCGAGCTTTCTCAACGGGGGCGTTTTTCTTTGGAACGTACCCCACAGCCGGGACATTCGGGCGGAAATTGTCGCCCGCGGGCGGTCTCATTTCCGCACGCTGGCTGACGATCAGTTCTGTCTCAACGAAGTCATTCAGACAAAATATTTCGACCGGCTGCGGATCCTGCCCTGCCAATATAATTATCGTGCCTATTTGAAGGGGGCGGGTTCGAAAAACCGGCCCGGCTGGCCGACGGTGGAACATCTCGATGGCGTGATGATTTACCACAACGCCACCTGCATCCCGGGGGTGAAAAAATTGCCGCCTTTCAAATCGCTCGCCACGCTACCACCCCTCCCGGTGGATGGTCGTCCGCTGACCGCGCGCGAACAATTCTGGCGGCGGCTGCGGAACAAGTTCAAACCGTGGGTGGTTGAATGAGCCGACGGTTTGCCTGCAGCGCCCTCGCCCGCGCACCCAAAACCTGTTCCCAATCCACGTCCAGAGCGGCGCTGCGTTTTTCCATGTGGGTGGCCAGGGTCGGGATGGGAGCCCAGAGCGTGCGCCGTTTGCCAAAAAGGATGTAACGCCAGGCGTGCCACCAGGCCAGGGCCTGGGATCCGGGGATAAATTTGCCGTCGCCAAAGCCGCGAATGCAGCACCAGGGATTGAACACACGCAACTTGGTCAGAGCCATCCACAACCCCAAATCCGAATTGCCCCGGGAAAAACCTTTGAAGACGTCCGCCGATTCAATCAGGGCTTGTTGTCGTATCATGAAGGTCAAGGCGGTGGCCACCACCGTGCGCCAACGACGGCCATCCGCCACGTATTCGCGGGAACGAATTCGGTCAACATAGCGGCGATGATAGTCCGAATGGTCGGCCAAGGTCAGCGCATCCACCTCCGCATGACGCCGCATAAATGCCACCGCATGTTCCAGCGACCGGGGCAGGTACAGGTAGTCATCTTCGGCGAAATAAACCAACCCGGAATCCTGCTGTCCGGCCAGAAGATCGATTTGCCGGACAAAGGTGGCGCCGTTGCCTTCGCCGTCCAGGGGAATCAACTCCAAGGCGGTGTCCGGGAAAATGGATTTGACCAGTTCCGCATAGGCTGGGGGGCAATTATCGAGCAGCACCCACATTTTAACCTTCAAATTGCCGATGGCCTCTTTGAATGTCTCCAGGTTCAGTTGAACCAGGGCCAGTTTGTCCGTGAACCCAAGGATTGGATTGGCTGACACCCGCGGATAAATGCGATGGCAGACCGCCAAATCGAACTCATGAGACGTTTTTGCCGCCATGCTATTTCAAATTTTGTTTCACCTGTAATTCGGCGATAAGGCTTTTGCCATTGCCGCCTCCGTTTTTGTGCTTGCCGCGCCGTTGGTAAGTCCACACGCCCCAGGCATCGCCCACCACGCTGCCGAGGCAGGCCGGCACATGCCACAGCCAGCGCACGTCGCGGTCACGAACCAGTCCCCGCAGCGTGTGCCAGAAAGGGCCGAGGAACGTGACGCAGTAGACGCCCGCCAACCAGAGTGGCACCGGCGGCTTTTCCCTCATCCAATTTGTGCTGGCTTCCTCCTGGACGCGGAGAAAATGCACCGTAGCCCGCCGGCGTTTTTGCACAAAGCGCCAGAGCGTTTGCACGTAGTAATGGTAAACACCACGTCCGCGAATTCGCAGCCATTCGTGTTTGCCTCCGCGCATGAGGTGCAGGGCCGCATGCGTATCCTGGAAATGGGCGTCGGCCTTCACCGATTCCAAATCGGCCCGCCTAAAAACAAATCCGTTCGCACCGAGCGGGTACGAAAGCGAATCGCCCGGCAGGCTCCAGCGCTCCACCTCGCCGTCGCGCGCCACGAGCCTCGGGTTTGCACTCATCAACCAGGCGATGGGGTCGCTGATGTGCAACCGGTGGGTGAGGTAGGCGCAGAACGAACTCATTTTGGGCGATGGCAGGTAGTAACCTTCCACGCCCAGCGCCTGTGGATTGGCCGCGAGCGCCCTGACGGCCAGTTCAATGTAATCGGGATGCGTGATTTCGTTGTCGGCGTCGACAAAAACGATGAATTCGCCGGTCGCCTGTTGCAGTGCCAGGCGTTTGCCTTCCTCCATGTTTTTGCCGTCATCGTCGAGGACTGTCGCGTTATATTTTTTGGCGATCTCACGCGTGCGATCCGTGGAATGTGCGTCGGCCAGCAGGATTTCATAGCGGTCGCGTGGATATGTCTGGCGCGTGATGGAGGACAGGACATTGTCCAGCAACGCTTCCGCGTTGAGCGTGGGCATGATGAAGCTGACCGAAGGCCATTGCGCGACTTTTCCGGGACCTGCACACATGGTGGATACGCTAACCGAGGCGCGATGGATTTCCAACGAACAATCGCCGGTTAAAGGCTGAAATTGCCCAGCGTAAAAGCCGGGGCGGTTCGCAAGCATTCATTGGCGGCGGCAATATCGCGGGCATAGATAATGTTGTTCTGGGCCTGTTCTCCGATCGGAATCAACCGGCGGGTGAAGGGTTCGTATTGGCAAGGGACAAAGCCGCAGGACTGGATTTCGCGATGCAACAGGTTTTCATCGAAGCCGTAGCGCAGGCCGAGATTGTTCCGTTCCACCAGGATGGCCCGCAATCCGGATTGTCTCAGGGTGTTCGTTGCCCCGGCAAACACTTCGGTTTCAAACCCCTCCACATCCACCTTCAACAGGTTAGGCGGGCTGGCCGCCAGTTCCTTGTCCAGTGTGGTCACTTTCACCGTGACCAAGGAGCCCTCCGCCATGCCGGTGGCGATGTGGTTTTCCGTTCCAAGGCCAATACTGAAAAATGCCTGACCTTCGCCTCGCCCCGCTGCCGCGTGAATGGCCCGGACGCGATCCTGAAGGTCGTTGAGCCGGATGTTGCGCGCCAGCATGGCAAAGGTGTCCGGGCTGGCTTCAAACGCCACCACCCGGGCCCCGGCCACACCGGCCGCCATGATGGTGAAGGCACCGACATTCGCGCCGACATCAGCCAACATGTCACCGGGGCGCAGAAAATGCATCACAAACGCCATTTCCTCGAATTCGCACAAACGTGGCGTAATATAGTGGGCGGCGCCCTTCATCCGGGGCGAAACGAGCAAGCGAGTGCGATTGGGAAATTCCACACAGATGTCGCCGGGTACCAGGCGGGCGGCCACTTGAATGAAGCCGTATTCCAGCACCGCTTTGAACCTGCGGTGGCGGTTGATCGGGTGATTGGCGGTATCACGCAACGCACCGAGGATCTTGGTAATCGGATTCATGAAGAAACGGGTTTGAGCCTATGGCATGCACCACCGCCAAACAAACGAAAATTTCCAAGCTGGGTATGGAGCACAACCAATGTGGACCAGGTTTTTTGAAGTCGGATGGACATGGCTAAAGCTCCAGTCATTTTAAGCCCCGGCTTTCCCGGGGCGCAGGGTGAGCATCCAAACGACAAACAACAGGCCGAACGACACGCCGGCGGCCAACGGCATTACGCTCAATAACGCCGCCGGACTCCTGCCGAACCACAAAAGCGCCAGCCAGTAACCAAGGCCGAGCGCACCGTACAGCAGCGAGATTTTTTTCCAGCGGCTGGCCAGCGCCCAAAGCGCCAGCGCCTGCAACAGACCGACGAAGACCATGGTGATGGAATACTGACCGATCATGGCGGCGGCTTCCGGTGTATTTCTCCCGAGAATTTTCAGACAAAATGCCCGCAGAACAAAAAGACATGCCGCGCCGAAAACCAGGCCCAGACCGGAAAGCCCCATCAACTTCAACTGTTCCGCCACGATACCGCCCGTCCGCCGGCTGGAGCGCGAGGTGAACAGGACCGTCAGCAGCGGCGCGACGGTCAAGGGCAGTGCGCGGGCCAGCGTGCCGGCGGCGGTGTACGCGTCCAATTCAGTTTTGGCAAAAAATTTTTTCGCCACCAGCAAATCACCCTGGAAAAAGCAAAAGCCTCCAACCACACACGCCGCACTGACGATAAAGTATTGGGCGAATTCCCGGTTCCAAGGCGAAACCGGCTCACCGTGCAGCGACAATTCCTTCCGCCAGAAGAGCAGGACCAGATTGGCCAGCAGCGCGAAGGCTGAGGCGAGCACGGCGGTTTCCGCCGACGGCCATTTGAAGGTGATGAGCCAACCGAAAGAAATGCGCAGCAGCATGGCCAGAAATCCGATGAGCGCCAGCCGCTTGAACCAGGCGAGACCCTGGCACAACACCGTGGCCAGCGAAGCCCACAGGCCCAGGAGCGCGCAGCCGAGGGTCACCAGCATCAGGCTTTCATCGTAATGGAAGAAATCGCTCAAGGGTTTGATGACCAGGACCGCCCCCGCCGAGCCGGCGACCGTGACCCAGAAGAGGAATTTCCGGCAACCCAGCAGCAGCCCTTGCAACCGCGCGCGATCGTCGTTGGCGTTGAAATGGGCGATGTAATGCGTGACGGCAAAAGTGGCGATCAGCGGCGGCAACCCGATCAACGGCATGAAACCACCAATCGCACTGTTGGCGTCGCCGTATTCTCCCAGTCCGTTTAAATGCCGGCCCAGCACGCCTTGAAACGCCAGATTGCCAAGACCGGTCAGAAAATTGACCACGGTGAAAATGATTCCGCTTTGCAAGAGGTGGCCAGCGGAAAGGCGGAAGGGTTTAACATCGACTGGCAGCGGTTGGCTCATAAAAGCTCGCTACTTTCTAGGAAGTCAGCATAATCCCGCAAGCTTAAACCTGCGCCGTCCACAAATCCATGTTCATGCAGAACGGGGCTTGAAGCCGGACGGAGATTTGGTAGTAAGAGCGGACGCGTCCGGCAGATGATATGAAAAAAGCCTTGATTACTGGAATTACGGGACAAGACGGCTCTTATTTGACCGAACTCCTCCTGGCCAAGGGCTACATCGTCCATGGCATTGTGCGGCGTTCGAGCTCGTTGACGCGCACGCGGCTGGAGCACATTTATCGGGCGCGCCATTTCGAGCGGGAGAAACTTTATCTCGAATACGGCGACATGACGGATGGTTCGTCGTTGCGCACGATCATCACGCGCGTGGCTCCGGATGAGGTTTATAATCTCGCCGCCCAATCCCACGTCCGGGTTTCCTTCGACACGCCGGAATACACCGTGGACGTGGCGGATGTCGGCACGCTGCGGTTGCTCGAAGCCCTGCGCGATTATCAAAAGCAGACGGGCAAAGCCGTGCGTTACTATCAGGCGTCGTCGTCGGAGATGTTCGGCTCAACCCCGCCACCACAAAATGAGACCACGCCGTTTCATCCGCGCAGTCCTTATGCCATCGCCAAGGTCGCGGGCTACTGGCACACGGTGAATTACCGCGAGGCTTACGGGCTGCATTGCAGCAACGGGATTTTATTTAATCATGAAAGTGAACGTCGCGGGGAAAATTTTGTCACCCGTAAAATCACTTTGGCGGCGGGACGCATCAAAGTCGGCCTGCAAAAGGAGCTTTATCTGGGCAACCTCGAGGCCCGACGCGATTGGGGTTATGCCCGGGATTACGTGGAAGCCATGTGGTTAATGCTGCAACAGGACCAGCCCGACGATTATGTGGTGGCGACCGGCGAGTCCCGGAGCGTGCGCGAGTTTCTAGATGCGAGTTTTGGTTTGCTGGGACTTAAATGGCAGGATTATGTAAAGACCGATGCGTTCTATCTGCGTCCGAGTGAGGTGGATTTCCTGCAGGGCGACGCCGCAAAAGCGAGGCAGAAACTCGGCTGGCAGCCCAAAATCTCCTTCCAGGAAATGGTGCGAATCATGACCGAGCACGACCTCGAACTGGCGGAACGTGAATTGCATGCACAAAAATTCCAGCGGACCTGACCGGCCTGCGCTTAAGCCCTTTTTGGCGAATCCCGCAAATACCCGGGCGGGATGGGTTTGCCGTCAATTTGATCCTGCGCCATCTCAAACACCCGCACGGGGTCATAGAGCCGGAGCAGGGTGTCACGCATCTGCAGGCAATTCTGGCGCAACACCGGTTGCATCTCAAGGGCTTCATCGAGTTTCTGCTTCAATTCATCCGGTGTGGCGTTAAGGGCATTGATCGGGAAGAGACAGCGGTCAAGCCAAGGATGCTCATAAGGCAGGACGGAACCAATCATGGGTGTGCCCAGGCAGGCAAACTCAAGGTATTTCGGCACCGAAGCTTGATGCAGCCCACCCGAGCAAATGGCGAGCCGGCTTTGCCGGGCAATCTGACAATATCCTTCCCAGGAAAGCCGTTCGGGGAGGCGGGTTCGTTCAAAGAAACGGTAGGGCCGGTTTTCAAACCTGGCGATGAAGTTCACCAGTTGCCGGCGATCGGTATACAGGCTCGCAAAGTTGTATTTTGCCGGCGCGTAGGGGTCACGCATCAACCAGAACCCGTAAGCATCACCCATGTTGCAAAAATCGTAAACCGGCTTTTCTTCCGCGAATGGCAGATTTTCTGCACTGATGGGGATCGGAAAATATATCAATCGATCCGGCCGGATGACATCCTTGGCCCGGCGGCGTTGGTCCCTGATATCCAAAAACGGCCGGGCGGCGAAGGCAGCCGGACGGAGCAGCGCACTCAAGATATGAAAAAGGATCCAGCGTTCCGGGATCGAGAACAAAGGTGGCTGCCAGTCATCAGCGCAGAAGTTTCCCGGGCGCTGGCGCAGGGCGATGCCGCTGTAAATGTTAAAGATCACATACTCCGCATTCTTGGTGAACCAGAAAGGGCTCGTCCACCAGTCAATCAGCAGCACCGAAAAATTTTTCCGGTCCTTGAAAAGAGGGTAAATGGCCCGCGATTCTGACGGCAGCAAGCCATGCAAGATGATATGATCGTCCGTTTTCCAGGCAAGCTGCTTCAGCTTCGACAAGCTGTCCGGGTCGGTCTTGAGTCGCAGCGAGAAAGTACGGCAGTTCTTTTGCCGCAACGCGTGGGTGATGGGGTGGAACAGCGGCTGCTCGGAATTCGGGCTCCGCACCCACAGACAATCGCTCAATCGGATTTTGGATTGCATTGGCGGAGGATTCACCGGCCATTCTGCCGGGCGCGTTCCAGCATTTGTTCGATCATGCCGCGGAAGGAGGTTGCCGGTTGCCAGCCGGTGAGTTTTTGCAATTTACGACAGTCACCCACGAGGAGCACCGGTTTTTTTTGCAACAAACCGGCATCGACAACGACGCACTCGCGCCAATCCACGCCAACGATTTCACAGGTGGTCTGCAAAAATTCACCAACGGTATGCGAAATACCCGTGGCCACTATAAAATCTTCGGGGGTCGGATGATTCAGGATGCGTGTCATGGCTTCGGCATAATCGGGCGCATAACCCCAATCCACAATGACATTCAAGTCACCCAGCGCCAGTCGCCGGGATCTGTCCCGTCGAAAGGCGAGCACACCATTCACAATTTTCTGGGAGAGGAACTTTGGCGGCCGCAGATGGGACTCGTGATTGTAAAGAATGCCGACCGCCGCATATACATTGAGTTCTTTGCGGAAATGCCGGCAGCAGTGTATGCCCATGGTCTTGGTGATGCCATAAACATTTTCCGGGTTCAGCGGCGTGGATTCGTCCTGCGGCTGGGCCGAGGGCTGTCCGAACACGTGCGACGAGGCAGCGTAAAACAACCGTGTGTGGGGCGAGACGTGCGCAATGGCGTGGTTGAAGTAAATCAATCCGCGCACGTGAACCGCGTGGCTGCGTTCGAACAATTGCGGATCGCCGGACGACAAACCGGCTTCCTCCGCCGAATGATGATACGCCGGCAGGTAATAACATTCGGCGGGCTGGGTCAGGCGCATCAGCGACAACACCTGGTCACGCTGCAGAATGTCCACCCTTTCCCAATCGGCGGCAGGAACGCTCCAGGTTTTGCTCCGGCTGATGCAAACCACGCGGTCGCCGCGCCGCGCCAGCAATTCGGCCAGAAAAGTTCCGTCCTGTCCGCTGGCGCCGATGACGAGGCAGGTTTTCACGTCAGACAATGCCGATGTCGGGAAGCGGGAATAATAACTTGCCTCCGCGTTTAAGGTATGCCGCTTCCCGCTGCAGGATGATCGGTTTGAAGTGCCAGGGCATGACCATCAGAAAATCCGGGTTGAGCCGGTGGCCTTCACTTTCGGAAAGGATCGGTATTTTGGTGCCGGGGGTATAACAGCCGAACTTGTCGGGATTAACCTCCAAAATGGCGGGGAGCAGTTGCGGGGTGATATCGCAAAATTGAAGCACGACGTTCCCTTTGGTGGAGGCGCCATAACCCAAGGCCAGTTTTCCGCTGCGCTGGATTTCCCGGAGTTTGGCCGGGAGGTTTACCCGGTGTTCGTTCACCCGTTGCTTGAATTGTTCATAAACTGCGCTGCCGTCCAGGCCCAGTTCGTGTTCCGCCTGCAAAGTGCGATTGATGGTTTCGGTCGCTTCGGGACGCGGATTGGCTTTGTGCGCGACGGTCACGGCGAAGCTGCCGCCGTTGACGTCGTTGAGTTGCACATCAATTATTTTGAGCCCGAATTGGTCCGTCATCCACTTGATTTGTTTGAGCGCGTAGTATTCCAGGTGCTCGTGGCAAATCGTGTCATATGCATTCGCCTTGAGCATCAAGGGCAGATAGCTCTGTTCCAGGTGCCAGATGCCGTCCGGCGCGAGCACATCACAAACCTGTTCGACAAATCTCGGTGGCGATTCCAAGTCATAAAACATCGCTATGGAACTGACAATTTTTACCTTTTTTGCGCCAAGGTGTTTGCGAAACGTTTCCGCCGAAAAGAAATCCACCACCAGTTGTACGCCGGGCGGGTAATATTTTTTGAACTTTTCGGCAGAGGGATCGAAGCCGATACGGTCGGCTTCCGGCGGATAAAATCCCAGGGAGGTGCCATCATTGCTGCCGATGTCCAGCACGATGTCGCCAGGTGTTAACGGACAGAGCTGCTGCAAGCGGCGGGCTTTGTCGCCGAGGTGTTCGACCATGGATTTATTCAGACCGGAACGGTAACCGTAGGTGGGCCCATACAACATGGCCGGTTCAAAGTTGTGATGCAGTTGAATCAAGCCGCACCGGACACACTTCATGATTTCCAGCGGCGCGCGGGCCAGCGGCTCATCCGGGGTGGCGGGGAAGATTCCGGTGAAACACTGGTCCCCAAGGTGGATCACTGACGACAAGTCTGACGAGCTGCAGATCCGGCAGGCGGTGATGGCGCGATACATTCAGACAACTTTTTGGGTTAATATGATTGCAATCGCAAGCGTAAAAACGCCTGCCGCCGAAGGCAAACCGTTTGCCAACGGCAATGATCGGACCAAATATGCGCTTGCCAGGTTGTCGATGGAACGTTAGTCATTTGCCACCTTATGCTTGGCAAATTATTCGCGGAGACTTCATTCGAAGTCAAACGGTGCCGCCTGACCCGGCTGATTCATCATCCGCGCGCCTCAAAATGGCTTCATCCAGCCGGCTTTGAGCCTCACATTGCCCGGTGTCTGGTGGAAACAAATTGGGACGGGCCGGTTTGGGATGTGGGGGCGAATGTGGGCAATCTGGCCTATCAGGCGGCCCAGCGCCACACGGTTTTTGCGTTCGAGCCAAACCTGAACCTGATTTATTACCTCGCCTACAAACTGAAAAATTGTCCACGGGCCACCGTGGTTCCCTGTGCGCTTACCCTGGAGGGCAAGTCCATGCAGTGTTCCATTGACCCCAATTTTACCAAGCCAAACCGGGGACCGCTGGCCGCCACGCTTTCCGTCGAAGATGCGCTGAAAAAATGCGGACGTCCTGGCGTCATCAAACTGGATATCGAAGGCGGTGAGTACGAGGTCATCAAATCCCCATTTTTGACCGGTCTGACCCTGATCGTGGAATGGCATCGCGAAGTCCCAACCGCCCTGGACCGCTGGCATATAAAAGCCCTCGACCCCGTGCATACCCTTTTGACGCCGAAGTAGGAAAAATCTCATATCCATCGGACCGCCCACGACCGACCCGGTTCCCCGGAGTCATGATGCTTTTCATCCCAAAAATACTGGCGAATTCGCCCGCTCCGTTCTAAACTCCACACCCAATCATGGAAAAAGTCTTTGTCACCGGCGCGGCTGGATTTATCGGCAGTAATCTGGTTGACCGTCTGCTGGCCGGCGGCAAGCAGATAGTCGGCTGGGATAATTTTTCCACTGGCCAACGCGAATTTCTTACGTCAGCGCTGGCAAATCCCCATTTCAAACTGATCGAAGGCGATTGCCTGGATTTGGCCGCATTGATCCGGGCCATGAATGGATGCGATTTCGTCTTTCATCTGGCCGCCAATGCCGACGTCCGCTTCGGCCTCGACCATCCCCACAAGGATTTTCAGCAGAATGCCGTCGCCACCTTCAACATTCTGGAAGCCATGCGCGCCAACGGCATCAAGCGCATCGCCTTCAGTTCCACCGGGAGCGTCTACGGCGAGGCGGAAATTTTCCCCACCCCTGAAAATCATCCGTTTCCGGTGCAAACCTCCCTTTATGCGGCCTCAAAACTTGCCTGCGAAGGATTCATCCATGCCTATTGCGAAGGCTTTGGTTTCGAGGGTTACATTTTCCGGTTTGTCTCCATTCTCGGGGAACGTTACACGCATGGGCATGTGCTCGATTTTTACAAACAATTGCTCGCCCACCCCGGGCAATTAAACGTCCTCGGTGATGGCACCCAGCAAAAATCCTACCTCTACATCGGTGATTGCCTCAATGCGATGCTGCATGTCGTTGATCAGGCGACGGCCAAGTCCGCCAAGCACAGGGTCGAAACGTACAACCTCGGCACGGAGGAATACGTGCAGGTCAAGGATTCCATTCGTTACATTTGCGGGGTGCTGGGTCTCAAACCCAGACTGGAGTACTCCGGCGGCAAACAAGGCTGGGTCGGTGACAACCCGTTCATTTTTCTCGACACCAAAAAAATCCGCGCCACCGGCTGGAAAACCACCCTCACCATCGAGCAAAGCATCGGGCGCACCCTCCAATGGCTCCAGCAAAACCAGTGGGTGCTTCAGCGCCGATGAATGTCACCGTCCTCGGCCTTTGGCACCTCGGCACCGTCACCGCCGCATGTTGCGCCAGGCATTTTCAGGTCGTGGGGCTCGACTTTGACGCGGCAAACATCGTCCGGCTCAATTCCGGCCAGGCGCCCCTGGCCGAACCGGGCTTGAACGAACTCCTCGCCGCCGGGCTCGCCGCAAAAAATCTTTCCTTCACCACCGACCCAAAAATCGCCGGCGCCGAGGCTGACGTGCTCTGGCTCTGCTATGACACGCCGGTCAACGACAATGATGAATCGGACGTTGAATCCGTTCTCGCCCCGCTCCGCCGCGCCTTGCCGCATCTGCCTCCGGACGCGTTGGTCTTGATTTCCGCGCAACTGCCCGTCGGCACCTGCGCCAGGCTCGAAACCGAATTTCCCCGGTTTCATTTTGCGTATTCGCCGGAAAATCTCCGGCTCGGCAGGGCCATCGACGCGTTTGAAAAAGCCGACCGCGTCGTCGTTGGTCTGCGCGATGACGCGAAAAAGCCGTTGCTGGAAAAACTTTTCGCCCCGTTTACCTCGCACATTTTGTTCATGCGCACCGAATCGGCGGAGATGGTCAAGCACGCGCTGAATTCCTTTCTCGCGCTCTCCATCACCTTCATCAACGAAGTCGCGCGACTTTGTGAGCACACCGGGGCGGACGCCAGGGAAGTCGCGGCCGGACTCAAAAGTGAGCCGCGCATCGGTCCAAAAGCGTATCTCGGGCCCGGCGGTCCGTTTGCCGGCGGCACCCTCGCGCGCGATGTCGTCACGCTCACAAAACTCGCCGAGGCCCACGGCGAAAAGATTTCCGTCATTCCAGCCATCAAGCAGAGCAACGACCTGCATCGGGGCTGGGCCTTTCGGCGGCTGCAATCGCGGCTGGGCGGTTTGCGTGGCCTGAAAATTTCCGTGCTCGGCCTGACTTATACACCCAACACCGACACCCTCCGCCGGAGTGCCGCGGTGGAGTTATGCCGGCAGCTTTTGGACGCCGGGGCAAAGGTCAGCGCCTTTGACCCGGCGATAAAGCATCTCCCGCCAGAATTAAGTTCCATCTCGCTCGCCGCCGACCTTCCGGCGGCCTTGACGGGAACGGAAGCAGCCGCCATTTGCACCGAATGGCCCCAGTTCCGGGTGGCGGATTGGGCAAGGATTGTTCCGCAGATGCGCCAGCCGGTTTTTGTGGATGCCAACCGGTTTCTCGAAAAGGAACTGATAAATCTGCCCGGGGTTGAACTTATTTCCGTCGGACGCGCCTGAATATGAAACTCAAAGGCCTCAACACGCTCATCACCGGCGGCAGCCAGGGACTCGGCAAGGCCATCGCCGGACAGTTTCTGGCCCAAGGCGCCAATGTTGTCCTCTGCGCCCGCAATGAAACAGATCTGTCCGCCACCTGTAATGAACTCGCCCATCAGTTTCCAGCCCAAAAAGTCCATGCCAAAACCTGTAATGTGGCGGACGAATGTCAGGTCAACGAACTGGTCGCTGTCGCCGTGCGTGAACTAGGCCCGCTTCACGTGCTGGTGTTGAATGCCGGGATTTATGGGCCGATGGGGGCAACGGAGTCGGTTTCCCTCGACGAATGGCGGCGGGCGATGGACATCAATGTTTACGGGGTCTTACTCCCGTCACGGGCGGTGATTCCGCACTTCAAAAAGAACGGCCGCGGAAAAATCATCGTGTTGAGCGGGGGCGGGGCGACGAACCCGTTGCCCAATATCAGCGCCTATGCCGCATCGAAAGCGGCCGCAATCCGGCTCATGGAAACATTGGCGGAGGAATTGAGGGATTTTCACGTGGATGTAAACGCGATTGCGCCGGGCGCCCTGGCCACACGGCTGGTGGATGAGGTCCTGGCCGCCGGACCGGAAAAGGTCGGCGCCGCCTTTTACGCAAAGAACAAGCAGTGGAAGGAAAAAGGCGCGACCCCGCTTGAATTCGGCGCCCGGCTGGCGGTTTACCTGGCCAGCCAGGAAAGCGATGGAATTTCCGGCAAGCTCATCAGCGCCCAGTGGGATCCGTGGGAAAAACTGCAAGAATTCAAGGCGGACTTGAACAGCGACATCTACACCCTGCGCCGCATCGTGCCCCGGGACCGCGGCAAAACCTGGGGTGACAAATGAACTACGCGATCATTGGCTGCGGACTGATTGGAAAAAAGCGGCTGGCCGGTTTGCCAGTCGCTTCAAAACTCGTGGTGGCCTGCGATACGAACCTGACGCGTGCCGGGGAACTGGTGGCGCTGGCCAAAACCGGCCGCTCCCTCGGCGATTTCAGACAAGCGGTCGCCGATCCGCAGGTGGACGCGGTGATTGTGGCGACGGTCAATGGCGCGCTCGCCGAGGTGTCCGCGGCGGCCATCCGTGCGGGGAAGCACGTGCTCGTGGAAAAGCCGGCGGGTATCGCCGTCGCCCAAATTGACGAACTGATTGCCCTTGCGAACCAGCACGGCGTTTGTGTCCGCGTCGGCTTCAACCACCGCTACCACCCGGCCTTCGTCCAGGCGCGGGCAATTTTTGCTTCCGGCGTGATGGGTGAACTCATGTTCATCCGGGCGCGTTACGGCCACGGCGGACGGGTCGGTTACGACCGGGAATGGCGCGCCGACCCGAAACTTTCCGGCGGCGGCGAATTGATTGACCAGGGAATTCATCTGATTGATCTGGCGGGCTGGTTTCTCGGTCCCTTTGCCAAAGTGGAGGGTCAGGCGACGACGTATTTCTGGAACATGCCGGTGGATGACAATGCCTTTTTAAATTTGCGGACGGCGAAAGGGCAGACGGCATGGCTGCACGTCAGTTGCACCGAGTGGAAGAATCTTTTCTCGTTTGAGATTTACGGCCGCACCACCAAACTGCACATTGAAGGCCTCGGCGGCAGCTACGGGATCGAAAAGCTATATCATTACCAGATGAAGCCGGAAATGGGCCCGCCGGAGACGAAGCTTTATGAATTTTCCGGACCGGATGAATCCTGGCGCAACGAGATGCTCGAATTCGAAAAAGACATTCAATTAAAGCGCCAACCGGATGCCGGGCTGGCGGAAGCGCGCGCTGCACTGCAAATCGTCGAACACATTTACCGGCAAAGCGGGTTTGATTTTGACTCCGCGCCGGCAAAACCCCCAAGTCCAGACCCAGATGCCAACCCCCATTTGAAATGATCATCGCGCGTTCTCCCCTTCGCATCAGCCTCGGCGGCGGCGGCACCGATTTGCCGTCGTATTATGAAAAATTCGGCGGCTTCCTCATCGCCGCGGCCATCGACCGGTACGTTTACATCACGCTGCACGAAACGTTCGTGCCGGACTTGATCGTGAAGTATTCGGAGCTGGAGCGCGTGCCGGAGGCGGCGCAGTTGAAACACCCTATCATCCGCGAGGCGTTCGGCATGCTCGGCATGGACGGTCGTTCGCTCGAGCTGACTTCGATGGCGGACATCCCGGCGGGCACGGGCCTGGGTTCGTCCGGCAGTTTTACCACCGCGCTGCTCAAGGCCTTGCACACGCACCGGCGAAACCTCGTTCATCCCGCCGAACTTGCCGCCCAGGCCTGTGAAATCGAACTGGGCCGTCTTCATGAGCCCATCGGCAAGCAGGACCAGTACATCGCAGCTTACGGCGGCATCACCTGTTTCAAGTTTCTCCCGGACGGCAAGGTCGAGGCCTGGCCGCTGAAGCTGGCCGATGAAACCCGTGACAATCTGGAAGACAATCTGTTGCTGTTCTTCACCGGCTATTCGCGCTCCGCCTCGGCGATTTTGAAGGAACAGGACCAGAAATCAAAGTCGGACGACGCGGGGATGATTGAAAATCTGCACTTCGTCAAGGATCTCGGCTGGCAGAGCCAGCGCGCGCTGGAATCCGGCAACCTGCCCGAATTTGCGCGGCTCATGGATTTGCACTGGCAGCGCAAAAAGCAGCGCAGCGGCGGCATGAGCAATCCGAAAATCAACGAATGGTATGACCTGGCGATGGCCAATGGCTCGCTCGGCGGCAAAATCATCGGCGCGGGCGGTGGTGGTTTCCTCATGTTTTATGCCGACGACAAGGCCCGGCTGCGTCATGCCATGCGCCAGGCCGGACTCAAGGAAGTCCGGTTCCGGTTTGATTTTGAAGGCACCCGATTGCTGAATTCGTGAGTGCGCCGCTCGACATTCCCGTGGCCATTCTCGCCGGCGGACTCGCCACACGGCTGCGACCCATCACGGAAAAAATCCCCAAATCGCTTGTGCCCGTCGCGGGTAAACCCTTTCTGGCGCATCAACTCGCATTGCTCCATACCCGCGGCATCCGGCATGTGGTGCTGTGCATTGGCTATCTCGGCGAGATGATTCAACGCGATTTTGGCGATGGCAGCGCGTTTGGGGTGCGGCTGGACTATTCGTTTGATGGCCCGAAATTGTTGGGCACGGGCGGGGCCGTCAAACGTGCATTGCCGTTGCTGGGCGATGAATTTTTCGTGCTCTACGGGGATTCGTATTTGCCGGTGGAATACCGGCCCATCGCCGAGTTTTTCCGGCGCAGCGGCAAACTTGGCTGCATGACGGTTTATCGTAACGAAGGCCGCTACGACACCAGCAATGTTGTGTTCCGTGATGGCGAAATCGCGGTTTATGACAAAAAGCAGCGCCTCCCGGAAATGCGGCACATCGACTATGGCCTGAGCCTGTTCAAGGCGTCGGTTTTTGAAGCCGGTTCCGCCGCTCAGGCGTTTGATCTGGCTGAAGTCATGGGCGGGCTGGTCCGCGAAAAACAGCTGGCCGGTTACGAAGTCCGCGAGCGGTTCTACGAAATGGGTTCACCTGCGGGCTTGGCAGAACTCGAAACGCTGTTAAAATCAAAATCACCATGAGCTTTACCAAACAATTCCTCGACGAAGTACAGCAGGTCACCGCAAAATTAGACGCGGACGCGATTGAAAAAAGCGCCGATGAACTCGTGCGCGTGCGCGAACGCGGCGGGCGGCTGTTCATTCTCGGTGTCGGCGGGAGCGCCGGAAACGCTGGCCACGCCGTGAACGACTTTCGCAAAATCTGCGGTTTCGAGGCCTATGCGCCGACGGACAATGTCTCCGAGTTGACTGCTCGCACCAATGACGAAGGCTGGGCGACGGTCTTTTCAGAGTGGCTCAAAGGCAGCCGCATCAATGCGAAGGATGGCCTGTTGGTTTTTTCCGTCGGTGGAGGCAACCTCGAAAAAAACGTCAGCCCCAATCTCGTCAGCGCGATTCAACTCGCCAAACAGGCCGGAGCCTCGGTCATTGGCATCGTCGGACGTGATGGGGGATACACGGCCAGTGAAGCAAATGCGTGTGTGATTGTGCCGACGGTCAACCCAACCCATGTCACGCCGCACAGCGAAGCCTTTCAAGCCGTCATCTGGCACCTGTTCGTTTCCCATCCCAAACTCAAGGTTGCCCAGACCAAATGGGAGAGCACGAAGTAAATGCGGAAATGAGCCGTGCTGTTTTTCTCGACCGTGACGGCGTCATCAACCGGGCGTTGGAGCGCGAAGCGAAGCCCTATCCACCAAGGAATCTGGGCGAATTTAAGATTCTTCCCGAAGTTCCGGCGGCGTGTGCAAAACTCAAGGCAGCCGGCTTTCTGCTGGTCGTCGTGACCAACCAGCCGGATGTCGGCCGCGGCACGCTGCAAAAGGGAATCGTCGAAACCATTCACGCCGAGATGTGCCGCCGGCTGCCCATCGACCGCGTGGAAGTTTGTTATCATCCAGGCCAGGGCGCGTCCGATTGTGACTGTCGCAAGCCGAAGCCCGGCATGTTGCTGCGCGCGGCGAGGGAACTGGGCATTGACCTCGCGCAAAGCTGGATGGTGGGCGATCGCTGGCGGGACGTGGATTGCGGTCACGCCGCCGGATGCCGGACCATATTCATTGATCGCGGTTACGCGGAGGAACTCCGTCAAAAACCGCACTTTTCGGCTGGTAATCTGGCCCAAGCCGCGGACATTATCTTGCGCGAATCGAAAAATCACTGAAACACCAAACCCTTTGACTTATGAGTTCATTGAAAGATTTAAAAGTAAAGATTTTCGCCGACGGGGCGGACAAGGCGGGGATGCTCCAATTGAACGCCAATCCGCTCATCAAAGGCCTGACCACCAATCCCACACTCATGCGCAAGGCCGGGCTGACGGATTTTGAGGCGTTCGCGCGCGACATTTTGCAGCACATCACTGAAAAGCCGATCTCGCTGGAGGTGTTCTCCGATGAATTCCCCGAGATGCGGCGCCAGGGCCTTAAAATCAACGGCTGGGCTAAGAACGTCTATGTCAAAATTCCCATCACCAACACGCGCAGCGAATCGTCGCTGCCACTCATCGGCGAACTGGCGCAGGAAGGGGTGAAACTGAACGTCACCGCCATTCTTACCCTGGAGCAGGTCGCGGGCGTGGCCAAGGCGCTGAATCCCAAAGTGCCGGCGGTCGTGTCTGTGTTTGCCGGCCGGATTGCCGACACCGGGGTTGATCCGGTCCCGCTCCTGCGCGAGAGCAAAAAGATTTTGAACGGTCTGCCGCAGGCGGAACTGCTCTGGGCGAGCGTCCGCGAGGTGCTGAATATTTTTCAGGCGAACGATTGCGGCTGCGCCATCGTGACGGTGCCGCACGATATTTTGGCCAAGGCGCTGAAGATGACCGGAATGGACTTGAAGGAACTGTCGCTCGACACCGTGAAAATGTTCGCTGCCGATGCCAAGGCGGCGGGTTTCTCGCTGTAGGCTGCCGCGCGGGCGGGTTCAGCCCAAGGCTTCCGTGATGGCGGCGGAAACGTCCTTCACCTTCACGGCTTCCATGATCCGGCGTAGTTCCTGGTCCGTGCCCCGGATGCCTTTGCCGTCGTAGCGGTAGTAATCCAGGTTCCGGCCATGCACCGCCGGATTCTGCACGAGCCGATACGGGCGGCCGTAAGGTTCGAGCGTCGGGCCGAACGCCATGGACTCGATCAGCACCTGCTTCGGCACCTTCATGGCGGCGGCAAAGTGCATCATTGCGTTGTCCACGCTCAGGAACACCTCGCAATGCTTCATCAACGCCGCGGCTTCCCGGATGCTTCGGGTTTTCGGAATGATCAGATTCGGATGCGCCGCCTCAGTTGCGATGCGCGCGTTTTCGGCTTGCTCTTCCGGCCCACCGAAGAGCAGCACGGTGACTTCCGGGCGCGTTGCCGTGAGCTGCTTGATCAAGGCGATGTAATTCTCCACCGGCCAGCGCTTCAGCCGCAGGTTCTTCGTGGTCCCGGAGCCCACATGGATGCCCACGACGCGACGCGTGGCGAGCTGGTTTTGTTGGGCGATGGCCGCCGCGGCGGCAATTTCCAACGGCGTCAAAAACAATTCAAACCCGTGCTCCACCAGCCTCGGCGATTTGCCGAGCAGCGACAGCAGCTTGAGGTTGTTGTCCGCCGAATGAATGGCATAGTCCTGCGGCAGGCTCTGTGTCACCAGCCACGGATCGAGGAAGGTGGAGTTGCCGTAGCTGTGGCTGAGGCGCTGCGTCGCGCCGATAATGCGTGCGACGACCCGGTAGGCGACCTTGCTCTGCGGGTGGGTGTTGATGGAGACGTCGTAGTGTTGCCGGCGCAGGCCGAAAATGAATTTGAGAAACGCCGGGGCGCCCACCTCGAAGGAGTTGCACTGATGCACCTGGCGCAGATGTGGATTGCCGGCCAGCAAATCGCGCGCGCCGGCCCAAAACACGAGCGCATCAATGGTCGCATCCGGAAAATTCACCCGCAGCTCATGAATCAGGGGCGTGGCCAGCAGCGCGTCGCCGATGCCGGCAAGGGAAATGACCAGGATTTTCATTTGTTTCAATTTTGGTAGGGCTGACCTGCCGGTCAGCCAGGCGGTCAGCCAGGACGCGCGGCAGCGTGTCCCTGCCATTTCACAACCGCGAAATTTTTCCCAGCAACGCCGTGGTGGATTTGCCTGGCACAAACGGAATGATCACGATTTTTCCGCCCGCCGATTCCACCGCGCGGCGTTCGTCCTGGTTCAACGTTTCTAGGGTGTAATCGCCGCCCTTGACATAAATATCAGGTTGGGCCGCGGACAGGAACCGGGTTGCCGTTGCTTCCGCAAAAATGCAGACCCCATCCACGCTGGCCAGCGCCGCCAGCACAGCCGCCCGGTCGGATTCGGAATTCACCGGGCGCCCCGGTCCCTTCAACTGCCGTGTCGCTTCGTCGCCATTTAAACCGACGAGCAAAGCGTCGCCTAGATTGCGCGCTGATTCGAGGTAGGTCACGTGACCCAGGTGCAAAAGGTCAAAGCAACCGTTGGTGACGGCGAGTTTTTTCCCGGTCGCCCGAAACGCCTGGCGCCACTCCGACAATTTTTCCCCGGCAATGATTTTGCAGCGGAAATTCATGCGGCTATTTTGCCCGCCTCTCGACGCTTGGCAACGATTTAGCGTTGGGTGCATTTAGCAATTTCCAGACGCGCAGCGCCTCGGTCACGCCCCAGGCCTGCGCGTCGCAGCCACGTTGCGTGTGCGGCGCGGCGCCATCCAGAATCTCCGGGATCTGGCCGAGACACCCTTCGTTCATCAATTGTTCCATGCCGCCCAGATAGGCTTTTGCCGCCGCCACGGCTTCCGGCGCACCATCCCAGGCGCAGGCCAGGGCCTCGCATAAGACCGGGAAGGTCCACGTCCATGCGGTGCCGTTGTGATAGGCCGGTTTGCGGCGCGTGTCCTCGTCGCCTTCGTAGCGCGGCCAATAGGGCTCGACCGGATTGTTCAATAGACGGCCATCGTTGCCATAAATTGGCAGCGGGACCGCAACCGGCAACGGCGCAAGCGAGCGCAGCGCGCCGGGCACCACCAGATATTTCAGCGCGGCCTCGACGCAACGTTTGGCCCGCTCACCGGTTGCCAGGCCCAGGCTAACGGCAAACAGGCAATTGCTGCGCAGCGCATCATCCGCGGTGGCATCGCGCGCAATGACGCGCGATCCGCCCAGCAGCACATCGGCAAACCAGCCCTGATCTTCCCGCCAGAACAGCTTGGCAAACGAAGCCGTGGCATGGTCAGCCAGCTCGCGCCATTTTTTTTGTTCGGTGGCATCACTGATTTTTTCCAGCTGGCGCAACAGGCGGATCCACAGAACCTGGATTTCGACCGGATAACCTTCGCGCGGCGTGCCGGCGGGATAATTCGTGTCCATCCAGGTGAAATGGCTCGGACTCCAGATCAGTGCTGAGTCGGTGTCCATGCGGATGCCGTTCGGGGTGCCTCTGGCGTAATTCGTCGCAATGCTGCGAAGCACGTCGCGGAGGGTCCGACCGTTTTGGTCGGTCACCGTATCATAAAAATTCTTTCCCGCCTTTGGATCCCGGGCGGCGGCTTCTTCGCACACCACCCCGAACCACAACGGGGCGTCGGTGGTGTCGCGGTTGGAGACGTCGTTGCCATGAATGGTGTTCGGCAGGGTGCCGTTTTCCTCGAAGCGCGCAAACGTCAGCAACAATTGCTTCACATCATCGGTCATCCCCGCCGCCAAAAGTCCGCGCGCACAAATCAACGAATCACGTCCCCAATCCAAAAACCAGGGATACCCGGCGATGACCGTTTTGCCTTCGTCGCGCCGGACGACGAATTGTTTCGCGGCCTGGAGGAGCTGGCTTTCAAAAGTTTGGAGTTTTGTCCCGCCCAAGGACGGAACTCCCAGCGGCGGCGCGTCATTCTTTTCCGCCGTCGCGACCAGCCGCACGCTCGCACCCTTGGGCAGCGGCAATTCAAACCAGCCGGGGCTGTATGCATCGCCGCTACCGGTTTGGCCGCGGCTTTGCTCCACCGGATGGGGGATGTTTTCGCACCATTCGGGCTCGGGATGATATTCGCCGCTGTTGGCCAACACGCGCAGTTGCCGGTCCGGGGCGGGGGTGAAGACGAAACCGGTTTGAGTTCCGGAATTCGGGTCCTGGGTCTGGAGTTCGTGCGTGTTGTTGGAAAAATGGTAATCCGCCCCGCCGTTGCGCTTGGTTTCTGCATGAAAGCTCCGGTCTTCAATGTCAAAACGGACCGTCAACCGCACATCGGCCCCGGCGGGCAATTGTTTGCCGTGCGCGCTTTTTTCCGCCGGCCGGCTGAAATAAAAAGCGGTGGTGTTCCGGCCGGCCAGCATTTCGGCGCGCAATTCGATTTCGACCGTTCGGCCATCTCCCGCATTGGCGATAAACTGCCAGACGGCCGGCGGGCCGGGCTGGAAGCAATCGAGATTTTTTGATGTGAGCGGTGAAAGAAAGCCGTCGGCATTGACCCAGACGCGGATGCGTTTGACGAAGATGTGGCGGTCCACCGGCACGGCGGGATTCAGGTTCGCGCCCAGGACGCAATCGTATTTGGAATTGACGCGGCCCAAGTCCACGCACAGGCGCGCCATGCCGCCGATGCCGTTCGTCAGCAGCACCAGATCGTCGGGCTTCGGCTTTCCGCCCTCACCTTTCGGATGGGGCGCCAGGAATCGAATGGCAGCGGTGATGCGCTGCGATGCAGTGGCGTAACGTTCCACCGTCACTTCTGCACTGGCGGCGGACTCGCGCGGGGCAAAACAGGCAACATGACCGTCTTTCACGGCAACGGACTGGACATGCTGCGGGTTGTGACCTTCATCCGTCCCACTTCCCAATGCCAGGGTGGAGCGGAATGGAGCGCTGTCATGAACGAGCAACCAGTGGCCGGGCGGAACCGGCGTCACGCGGCGCAGGTCCAACAACGTCCAAAGGATGACCCGCGGGAATATTTTTCGCTGTTCGGCGGCCTGCAGCAATCCGGCCAACGAGGCTTTGGGGCCGCGGGTGGCAAATTCGGCGGCCGCGGCAAGAAAATTTGCCGGCGACTGCTCCACCTGGCCGGCGAGCCAGCGCCAGTCGAGGTCCCCCATCGTTTCCAACGGCACGATTTTGCCTAGGTTTTCAAGCGCCCAGGCAGCCTGGGCACGGGCATGGCGATAAGCCTCCCCGCTCAAGCCGGCGGGTTGGGGTGTGGTTGCCAGACAGTAACACGCGCCGGGTTCAAGCGTGGAAGCAAGTTTGTCCTTGGCAATACTGGTTTTCGGCAACGGCTGGCCCAGCAGATCAAATTTAAAATCCGCAATGGCCAATGGGACATCGGAATCTGAAAGCAGTAGGGAATTTGCCTTTTCCGCGTCCGTGTTGACGAGCACCAGCACGGAATCTTTTCCTTCTGCGGATTCGCGAAGCAAAGCGTAAACCGGGGAATCGGGCCCGCTCAACCGGGCAAGTTTTGCCCCGTCAAAAAAGCACGGGTGGTCGGCAAGCAAACGGTCGAGCTGCGCAAGTTCGGAAACAATATTATCCGGATTGTCCCAGGCGAGGCCGGTGCAACCGTGGACCTTGATTTTTTCGGCCGCCAGCCATTCCACGCCGCACGTGAAACCAAATCCGCCGCTCGCACTGGTCAGCGCGCAAAGGCGATTGCGCAGGAGCGACCAGGCCCGCCCGCGGGCCGCCATGCGGTCGTTATCGTGCGTTTCGCTGTAATGCACATAGGTTCCGACCCGCGCACTTTGGCGGCTCGCATAGTCAAGGTAATCGGCAACCTGGCGACCGGAGTAATTCTGGAAAAGTTCGGAGTACGCCCATTGCATCCCGCCGTCGGTGAGCAGGTTTTCCGTGGCTTCCCACGAACCGCCGAGGCCTTCCAGCAGAAAAATGGTTTCGGGGAACTCGCTCTGGATCCGGGCGATGATGTATTGCCAGGCCGGGACGGGAATTTTGTAACCGGCGTCACAACGAAAACCGTCCACGCCCCGCCGGCACCAGGTTAACAGCGCGTCGGCGAGCTTGTCCCAAAGCACCACGTCGTCTTGTTTCAATTCCACGAGGTCTTCCCAGACGGTGCCCCACGCGCCGGGGCTGGCGAACGTGCCATCGGGCTGGCGCAGGAAATATTCGGGGTGATTTTCCTGCAACACCGAACCCCAGCCGGTGTGGTTGATGACGATGTCGATGAACACGCGCGCCCCGTAGGCGTGCGCGGCCTGCGTGAGCTCGCAAAATTGATCCAATCCGGTGGTCCGTTGGTCGAATTCGACCAGCGCCGGATCAATGGCGGAGAGGTCGAGCGCGGCGTAAGGACTGCCAAATCGCCCGAACCGGGCATAGGTGGTGGGCGTGGGATGGACCGGCAACAAATGGAGAATGCGGCAGCCGAGCTTTTGGACGATGTGAGGCAGCTGGCGGGTGAGATCCCGAAGCTTGCCGGAAGGGGGAAGAACGGCGAAACTCTTTTTATCCAGCTGCTGGAGCTGGACTTCGAGATCCGGGTCGCTGGTCGAGAGCCGGTTTCTGGTCGGGCCGAACAGGCGCGTGAAGGCGCAATAAATCGTGTTGGCGGTGCGCGCGAAGCTGGGGTGAACACTGATGCCGACATCCGGGCCGTCGGGCCAGGATTGCCAGCCTTTGGCGTCGAGCAGGTACGCCTTGGCTTTGAAGAAGCCGGTTTCGACGAGCGGCAAATCAATCTGCCAGACCTCGCCGTTTTTTTGCATCGGCACGTCGCGCCAGGAGGCGCCGGCGTGGACCGGACCCCCGGCGTGTGCGGCAATGATTTCGCGCCGGAGGGCGGTGGCCCGGCCGAGGTTGGTGCGGAGCAAGGCCCGGCCGCCGGGGCGCTGGCCTTCGTCACGCAACGTAAAACGCACGTGGTCGCCGACAAAGCGAACCCGGCGTTCGCCGGGCCCGGGTTCCATGATGAGTGTTGCTTGCGCCACTTTTAACCCCGGCATCATCCGCCGGACGGCGTTACAATTCCGCAGACGGCGGCAGAAAGCAATCCTGCAGGTGCTGGAGGCGTTGGGACTAGCGGAGGTTGTGTTGTTGCCTATCTGTGCCTAAATTGGCGCGCAGATTGCTGTTTTGAGCGTGTAGTTGTTGGAAGACCATGACCACGGCGGCCCATAATCAAGGCGAAGAAGCTCAATTGTTGCAGACAATTGAGATGTTCGAGGTCATTGCCCAATCGCAGCCCAACGATTGCCAGTCGCTGGAAATTCTCAAGGAAGCCTACACCAAGCTGGGACGCGAGGAGGATGTCGTCAAAACGTCCAAACGCATTGCCCAGGCCTACATGCAATCGGGACAGCTTTCCTCCGCGATATTGGAATATGAGACGGTTTTGCAGCGCCGGCCGGACGATGCAGACGTACAGACGGCGCTCAGGCAAATTGAGGACAAGGCGAACAACGCGGCGGTACAATCCAACGGTGTGGAAATGGCGTCGTCGGTGTCGACGCCCCAGTCTGACACGGCGAAATTGCACAAAAAATCGCAAACGGCGACCGCAGAAATTGACGATGGCCGCAAGGCCATGCACAAAATTTTTGTTGAAGGAAAAATCATCAAGGAAGGCGATTTTGATCTGTGCTGGCGCGCGACGGATCTGACCGCGGTGGTCTCGGACGTGGTCGGGCCCTTCATCCATGCGCTCGCGGAGAAAAGCATCCTCCCGGTGGAAAAATCCCTCAAGCTGCTGTCCGACCGGTCTCACACGGCGTTTTTGTCACTGGATAAATACGACGTGGACATTGATCTGACGCGTGGTTTTCCGGCGGAGGCCTGCCGGCGCTGGTGCGTCCTGCCCTTCGACCGCATGAGCAAATCCATCTTGGTGGCCACCGCCAATCCGTTCAACCAACAGGCCGTGAAAGACCTGATGGAAGCCACGCCACTCCGGCTGCTGTGGTATCTGGCGCCGCCGGCCGACTTGATGTCCAACCTTCGCAAGGCCTTCCACTAAAGCCATGGCCAAAGTCAAATCATTCGGAGAACGCATCGCCGACGCCCTCGTTGAGGATGGCTTGTTGTCGGCCAGGCAGATCGAGGAACTGCTCGAACAGCAAAAGAAGGAGGGCGCACGCCTGATCAAACTCATCGTGGACAAGGCCTACGTCAGTGAGCAGGACCTGGCGGTTTCCGTGGGACGCGTGCTGAACGTCCCGCCCATCAACCTGGCGCGAGTGAATATTCCGCCGGAAATCGTTGAATTGCTGCCCCGCGACACCGCGCATAATTACAAGGTTGTTCCGGTTTCACGCCTGGAAAACAAATTGTTCCTCGCGATGGCCGACCCCTTGAACGTCCTCGCCATTGATGACGTCAAGCGCATCACGAAGCTTGAAATTGCCCCGCTCATCGCGTCGGAGAAATCCATCGTTGATAAGTTGAATGCCCTGGATTCCTCCAAGAGCGGCTCGATGGAAGATATCATTCAGGACGCCCAAAAGCAGCAGAGTGAAGAAGATGCCGAAGCCGATACCGTCGAAGCGGTCCGGGAAGGGATGGAGGAGGTCAACCTCGATCAACTCGCCGCTTCCAGCGGCGAAGCGCCGGTCATCAAGCTCGCCAATCTCATCATCGTCCAGGCCATCAAGGACCGCGCCAGCGACATTCACCTGGAGCCTTTCGAGAAAAGCATGCGCCTGCGTTACCGGGTGGACGGCGTGTTGCTCGATGCCACGCCGCCGCCGAAGCAGATGCAACTGGCGCTGGCGTCACGCTTCAAAATCATGAGCAGCCTGGACATTGCCGAACGCCGAATGCCCCAGGACGGCCGGATGCGGGTCAAGGTCAGCGGCAAGGATTTCGATTTGCGTGTGTCCGTGCTGCCGACCGTTCATGGCGAGAAGATCGTAATGCGCGTCCTCGATAAATCGAACCTCACTGCCAGCGTTGACAAGCTCGGACTCGATCCGGATACATTCAAACAATTCAAAGCCGCCATTGATGCGCCGCACGGATTAATTCTCGTCACCGGCCCGACGGGTTCGGGCAAAACCACGACCCTTTACTCGGCGCTCAACGAGCTGAACAGTCCCATTTACAACATCATCACCGTCGAAGACCCGGTGGAATTCCAGATTCCCGGCATCAATCAGGTGCCGACCAAAAAGGAAATCGGCCTGACCTTTGCCAGCGCCTTGCGCTCCATTCTGCGCCAGGATCCGGACATCATCATGATTGGTGAAATCCGCGATACCGAGACGGCTGAAATTGCCATCGAAGCCGCGCTGACCGGGCACCAGGTCTTGAGCACGATGCACTGCAACGACGCGCCCGGCGCCATTGCGCGTCTCGACGACATGGGGATTGCGCCGTTTTTGATTTCCTCGTCGGTCATTCTTTCCTGCGCGCAACGCCTCATGCGCCGCATCTGCTCGCACTGCAAGGAGCCGGTGACCTATCCGCCGAAAATGTTCGAAGATCTTGGCATCGATCCCGCCACTTTCAGCGGGGTGCAACTCTACCGCGGCCGGGGCTGCGACCGCTGCAAAAATTCCGGTTACGCCGGCCGCATGGCCATCATCGAGGCCATGACGATCTCCGACCAGATTCGCAAGCTGATCATTGGCCGGGCCAACACGCGCGAACTGGGCAAGGTGGCCATCAGCCAGGGAATGCGCACGCTCCGGATGGTGGGGCTCGACCGCGCCCGCGATGGCATTTCGACGTTGGAACAAGTGTTGATGATCACCTCGGCCCACTGATCCCCGACCGGATGTCGGATTCAGAATTTCCGTTGCGGGACGACCAGCGGCTGCGGTCCGGGCGCCAACCACGGTGCCTGCTGGGGTGCCCAGGCTGCCGCGGGCGGAGCCGACGTGTAACCCAGACTCCACGCCGAGGGCAATTTGGGTAATTCCGGCGGTTTGCTGATACCGCTGCTCAACGGAGTGAACGAAGCGCCGATCCGGTTCGGGGAAGGTTCGTCCAGACTGGAACCCAGCAGGGTTTGCGGGAGGGAGGTCTTTAAGCCGTCCGCGGGCGAGTTGGCCGCAGGCGTCAGGGACGATGCCCCTGGATTAAGCATCTGCCGGAACCGCTCCAGGTCTGCTTGCCGCTCCAGGTCGGGGGCCGGCATCGTCCCTGGCTGATGGAATAATCTGGCCCAGGGACTGTTTTCGTTCTGCCGGGCCAGGCTCTGCCGGTCCGATGGATTATCAAACAACGGGTTGGCCATGGCCTCCCGATCCCTCCACCCGCCGCTGAAGGAATTCGAAATCCCGAACGCCTCGCCTGAATAATTCCAGGCCGAGGACGCATCGTCGGCCTGCAGGGCATTGGTTTGGGACTGCCGCAACTGCAACTGATTCTGCCTTTCCGTATAGCGTTCCAGCGCCGTCAAATTTTTGGGCTGACCGAAGGCGTTGCGCTCCGTGATGCCCATCATTTTTTCCGGCGTGGCGGCGCCCAGGATTTCCGCGGGCGTCAGCAGCGTCCAATTCTTGCGCAAGTCAAGCTGTTGCGCCGTCTCGCCGGAAAATCCCGGCCCGGCCGGCAATGGCGCGCTGTCGCCCAAAGGATTGAACTTGAAATTTTCCGGGGCTTGCGCGAGGCTCTCAAAGTCCAGCGCCCCCGGCGGCTTGGGGGTGAGCGAGGGCAGGTTGGTGGCGCTCCCGTCGCCACTGTCCGGCGAAGAAAACAAAATCGGTTGGCCCGAACGCGGCCCCACACCCTGGGCGGGGGCGGAAAAGACCGCCACGGACGCGATGGCTGCCCATGGCAACCCGCGCTTCAAATATGCAAGGATGAAACCCATCTCAAATTATCAGGCTATCCCATTGGACACCCGCCGTCAAAAATGAATTCAAAACCCGCAAATCCTCATGAATTTGATGGGGAAAAAGGCCGCAAAACCAGGCTCCGGTGATGCAAACCTTCAACCAGCTTCATTGTCGTTCGTACTCGCCCTTGCTGACCTTCTTGAGCACGGTGAATCCGGCCTTCTTGGCGTCGGTGATGGACAGCGGCTTGAGCTTGTGCGGTGAATTGAAGGTGGAAATGATCTTGCGCACCGGCTTCTTGCATGCCGGACAATGAGTGAGCGGCCTGGCTGAAAGCGGGCGGCGCAGGGTGAACTGGCCGCCGCAAACCTTGCAGTCGCCCTCGCACAGTTCGTATTCGTAAAGCGGCATGGCTGGAATCGGAAACCTTTGCGACCACGCCTACTTCTTCAGAAACGCGCTGAACAAGTCAATCGGCAGCGGCAAAAACGTGGTCGTGTTGTGTTCGCTGGCCATTTCGCGCATGGTCTGGAGATAGCGCAGTTGCAGCGCAATCGGCTCCTTGGCGATCAACGCGGCGGCCTGCACCATTTTTTCGGCGGCCTGAAATTCGCCTTCCGCGTTCACGACTTTCGCGCGGCGTTCGCGTTCGGCCTCGGCCTGCTTGGCCATCGCGCGTTTCATGCTGTCGGGCAGCGAAACTTCCTTCGTCTCGACGCTCGTGACCTTGATGCCCCACGGCTCGGTCTGCTTGT
>JBAPQW010000071.1:0-45362 GCA_049280815.1 Verrucomicrobiia bacterium
AACCGGATGGCTCGGCAGAAATGGAACCAGATGTTTGGCCACGCCAATCGGTCCCACGCCCGGTCCGCCGCCGCCATGTGGGATGCAGAACGTCTTGTGCAGGTTCAAATGGCAGACGTCGGCGCCAATATGGCCGGGACTGGTCAAACCCACCTGCGCGTTCATGTTCGCCCCGTCCATGTAAACCTGTCCGCCCTGGGCATGAACGACTTCACAAATCTCCCGGATGGTTTCTTCAAACACACCGTGGGTGGACGGATAGGTGACCATCAGGCACGCGAGGTCTTTTTTGTGCGCTTCAGCCTTCGTCCGCAAGTCAGCCAGGTCAATGTTGCCGTTTTGATCGCACGCCACCGCGACCACCTTCAACCCGGCCATCACCGCACTGGCTGGGTTCGTGCCGTGCGCCGAGGTTGGGATGAGACAGATATTGCGGTGAGGCTCCCCCCGGCTGGCGTGCCAGGCGCGGATGACGAGCAGGCCGGCATATTCGCCCTGCGAACCGGCGTTGGGCTGGAGCGAAATGCCGGCAAACCCGGTGATTTCTGACAGCCAGTCTTCAAGGTTCTGGAACAAAATCTGGTAGCCGCGGGCCTGTTTTAGTGGCGCGAACGGATGGAGCTTCGCGAACTCGGGCCAGGAAACCGGCAGCATTTCAAAAGCGGCGTTCAGCTTCATCGTGCAGGAACCCAGCGGAATCATCGAGGCTGTCAGCGACAGGTCGCGCGACTCCAGCCGCTTGATGTAACGGAGCATCTCGGTTTCGCTGTGATACGAGTTGAAAACCTTGTGCGTGAGGAAAGGAGTGGTGCGGGCGGCGTGCGGCGTGCGGCGTGCGGCGTGAGCGGCAACGTCCGCTACCGTGAAACCGAGGGCCTTGTTTCCCTTGAAAACCTGCCAGATCTCGACCACGTCACTTTCGCTGCTCGCTTCGTCGAGCGAGATGCCAAGCGTATGGTCGTCGATTTCCCGAAAATTCATCCCGTGCGCCTCGGCCGTTTGGAGAATATCCGCTGCCGTCCTTAGGCCCGGTTCCACACGGATCGTGTCAAAGCGTGGCCACGAAGCGATTTTAAATCCCAGATTTTCCAGGCCGGCGGCAAGAATTTCGGTCAGCGTGTGAATCCGCTCCGCAATTTTCTTCAAACCGTCCGGGCCGTGATAAACGGCGTACATGGATGCCATGTTGGCCAGCAACGCCTGTGCCGTGCAGATGTTGCTGGTGGCTTTCTCACGCCGGATGTGTTGTTCGCGCGTTTGCAGCGCCAGTCGCAACGCCGGCTGGCCGCGGGAATCCTTCGAAACGCCCACGATACGGCCGGGCAGGCTGCGCTTGAACTGGTCGCGGGTGGCAAGGAACGCCGCGTGCGGTCCGCCGTAACCCAGCGGCACGCCGAAGCGTTGCGCGCTGCCGACGGCGATGTCCGCCCCGAATTCACCGGGTGGTTTCAACAAGGTGAGCGCCAGCAAATCCGTGGCCACCGTGACCAGCGCGCCGGCCGCGTGCGCCTTCTCCATGAAGGGCGCAAAATCATGAATGGCGCCAAACGTGTCGGGATATTGCACCAGCGCGCCGAACACTTTGTCGGTGAACTTGAAATTATCATGACGGCCGACGACGACTTCGATGCCCAGCGCCCGGGCGCGCGCGCGGACGACCTCAATGTTTTGCGGCTGGCAGGTTTCGGAAACGAGGAAAACATTTCGCCCATCCCTCAGCGCGTGACACATCGTCATCGCCTCGGCGGCAGCGGTGGCTTCGTCGAGCAGTGAGGCGTTCGCGATGTCGAGGCTGGTGAGGTCGGCGACCATGGTCTGGAAATTCAGGAGCGCTTCCAGGCGGCCCTGGGAAATTTCCGCCTGGTAGGGCGTGTATTGCGTGTACCAGCCCGGATTTTCCAGGATGTTGCGCTGGATGACGGCCGGGGTGATGCAATCGTAATAGCCCATGCCGATGAATGAGCGGCAGACCTGGTTTTGCGAGGCGATTTCCTTCAGCGCGCCGAGGACTTCATGTTCACTGCGCGCCGCAGGAAGGTTGAGCGGCTGGGCCAATCGGATCGCCTTCGGCACCGCGTCATTCACCATGGCTGCCAGGCCCGGGTAGCCGAGCAACTTGAGCATGGCGGTGGCTTCCCCGGGACGCGGGCCGATGTGGCGGCGGACAAACCGGTCGGAAGCGCTGGTCGAATCTTCAGTCAAAGCCATCCGGGAAAATTACGGTTCACGTCCGCAAAAAGCGAGTTGGATTTGAAAACGCAAGCCATATCCAATTATTAAACCACGGATGGGCACACATGAACACGGATTAAGACAATGCAAAAGGCCTTTCCAGCAAACCCGAAAACCTAACTTTGGGTGAACTTTTTTGCCTGGCCGAAACCCTTTTCCAATCTGTGTCCATCCGTGTCCATCCGTGGTTAAAAGATTGTTTACTGCTTGGATGCTGCCAATGCCTGCACTTCGCGAGTTATCTCGCCTGCAGCGCCGCCCGGACAATCCGGCACTGGTCGTAATCGTAACGACCGCCGAGCGCCGCCACCGTGCCGCCCAGATTGCCAAAGCCATGTTTGGCAAACGCGGCAGCGATGTCGCGTTGCGCCTCGGCGGTGAGCAACGCTTTCACGTCGATCGCCTCGCCCGCCAGGAGGGCTTCCTCGAGATGGCTGTAAATCGTCCCGTCCTTCACGCCGCGCAGGCGCGCGATTTCCGGAACCGTTTTTCCCTGCCGGAAAAAATGCAGCGTCTCGCGCACCGTGTCCGTGAGCCGCAAACGGCGCGGCGCGGGCGCCAACGGTTCCGTCCCGCTTTGCGGGAAATCGTCCGCAAAAATCTGGCGTGCGTTCATTTGCAGGTGCGCCGCAATCTCGCGCAGAAACGTTTCGCCAAACTCGCGCAATTTCCGGTCGCCCACGCCGCTGATGCGCGAAAACTCCCGGTCGGTTGCCGGATAAAACCGCGCCATCTGACGCAATGACACGTCCGAAAAAACAATGTACGGCGGCACGCCGCGTTCGTCAGCCAGTTGCTTGCGCAAGCCGCGCAGCTTCCCGAACAACACCTCGTCGCAGGCGATCTCGCCGATGCGATGTTTTGCCGGTTCGGCCGGCGCCACCGGCCGCGTCAGCGTGACCTTTAGCCGTGATTTGAGCGCCGCGCGGCCCGGGTCCGTGAGTTCGACGATGTTGAACTTCTCTGCGTTTTGAAACAGCAGGCCGAGCCGCACGAGTTCACGGCCAATGGCGCCCCACTCGGCGCGCGAATGTTCACCGCCGATATTGTAGGTCGAAAGCGATTGATGGCCAAACTTGCGGACCTTTTCCGTGTCCGCGCCGCTGAGCACCTCGACGACGTGCTGGAGGCCAACCCCAAAACCGCTCTTCTCCCGGATGCGATAAACGCACGAGAGGAATTTCTGCGCGGCAAGGGTTCCATCCCAGGTCTGTCGCGGCGCGAGGCAGTTGTCACAGCCCCCACAATTGACGGGTTCGGCAGGGCTGACCTGCCGGTCAGCCTGGACGCGCGGCAGCGCGTCCCCACCGGTCAAATTTGGTCGAAATTTCTCCCCAAAATAACCCAGCAAAAACTCCCGCCGGCAGGTCGCGACCTCGGCGTAGTGGATCATCTGCTCCAACTGCGCCCGCGCGATTTCGCGTTCCTTGGCATCAGGTTTCTCGTCGATGAAGCGCATCTGCTTCACGCGGTCGCCGGGACTGAACAGCAGCAGACATTCGCCGGGCAGACCGTCACGGCCGGCGCGGCCCGTTTCCTGGTAGTAACCCTCGATGTTCTTGGGCAGATCGTAATGAATCACGAAGCGCACGTTCGGCTTGTTGATGCCCATGCCGAAGGCGATGGTGGCGCAGACCACGCGCGCCTCGTCGCGGAGAAACGCCTCCTGATTGCCCGAACGTTCGCCGCCCGCCAGGCCGGCGTGATACGGCGACGCCTTCACCCCATCGGCGGTGAGTTTGGCGGCCAGGCTTTCCGCCGTTTTGCGCGCCTGGACGTAAATGATCCCGCTCTCGCCGGGCCGCGCAAGCACGTAGTCAAGAATCTGGTCGTAAGCGCCGGACTTGGCCGCGACGCGGTAGGTCAGGTTTGGGCGGTTGAAACTCGCGACGTAGCATGCGGGCGACCGCAGGTGCAGCTGTTTGACGATGTCCGCCCGCACGCGCTCCGTGGCCGTGGCGGTGAGCGCCATCATCGGCACGTCGGGGAACAGGGTGCGCAACGAGGCGATCTGCCGGTACTCCGGCCGGAAGTCGTGTCCCCATTCGCTGATGCAATGGGCCTCGTCAATCGCGAACAGATTGACGTTCCATTTCTTCAAATCGTCGAGAAAGCCGGACAACATCAGCCGCTCCGGCGCGACGTAGAGCAGCCGGAATTCGCCGTTGTGCAAACCGTGCAAGCGCGGACGCGACCCGCCGGCGCCGAGCGAGGAATTCAGGAACGTTGCCGCCACGCCCGCCGCCTGCAATGCGTCCACCTGATCTTTCATCAGCGCAATCAGCGGCGAGACAACCACCGTGAGTCCGGGCCGCACGAGCGCGGGGAGTTGAAAGCACAGCGACTTGCCGCCGCCGGTGGGCAGCACGGCGAACACATCCTTGCCCGCCAGCGAATCCCGGATGATTTCCTCCTGCAACGGCCGGAACGAGGCAAAGCCGAAGTATTGTTTCAGCGGCGCGAGGAGCTGGTCGCGGTGGAGATTCACCCGGGGAGAATAAAACGGGGCAGCGCCAGTGGAAAGTGGCAAAATATAAAAGCGGGCGTCGAAAACGGAAAAACTTACGCGGCAACCACTTCCACCCGCGAAGAAAAACCGAGTTTGTGAAGCAGATCTTCGCAATCGTCCCAGGCCAGCCGAATGGGCAACGGGCAGATGTAGCGGCGTCTCGGCAGAGCGCCGCCATCTTGAATTCAGTCAGCGGCGGTCTGCCGACACGCCGCCACGGAACTGAAGTTTGAGGAAGTCGTCAGGTCGGCACAGGATGTGGCGTGCTCGTGCTGGTTTATCGATTTTTAATAAAATCAGCGCCGGCTCGCGGGGACGCTCGCCCCATCAAAACGGCGCGCACGGAGTGACGCGCCCTACCAAATCACGGAGTAATCGGGCACGGCCCCGGCGAGCGGCAAAACTTGCACCTGCGAATCCGTGAAATAATTATGATTTCTCTGGACTTTTTGGGGCTCGAATCGGCCTAAAAACCGCGTTTTGGCCGATTTGCCCCGGCCACAACATATCCGGTTAGCCATCAAACCCCGGCCCAACTAATGGTGTTTTTGGGGCAAAAAAACCTGAATTAAACATTGTGCAAAATGGCTGTTTTTTTTACAATTTTTAGCCAATAGCTGGCACTAAAAAACAACGCCGGCACCGGGTTTATTTATGTCGAACAATCCAGAGGTCACCGAGGTCAAAAGCGGTGCGATAACGGCGAATTACGACGCGGCGCAGCTCGGAAAACTTGAAGGCCTGGAGGCCGTGCGCAAGAAGCCGGGCATGTACATCGGCGGCACGGATGAACGCGCGTTGCATCATTGCGTGTCCGAGGTGCTGGACAATTCCGTGGACGAACATCTCGCCGGACATTGCGACAAAATCGAGGTGAACATCCACGTGGACGGTTCGATTTCCGTCCGCGACAACGGCCGCGGCATCCCGGTGGACATGCATCCCCAATATAAAATCCCCGGCGTCGAGATGGTGCTCACCACGCTCCACTCCGGCGGCAAATACGGCCAGGGCGGTTACAAGTTTTCCGGCGGCACCCACGGCGTCGGCGCCAAATGCGTGAACGCGGTCAGCGAATGGTTCGAGGTGGAGGTTTCGCGCGACGGCAATGTGTATCACATGGAGTTCGAGCGCGGCAAAACAACGACGAAACTCGAGGTGATCGGCAAGGCCAAGGGCACCGGCACGCTCATCACGTTCCTGCCCGACACGGAAATCTTCCGTGAGACGATCGAGTTCAAGGCCGACCTCATCAGCCAGCGCCTGCGCGAACTGGCGTTCCTCAATTCCGGCCTGGAGATTGTCTTCCTCGACGAGCGCCAGCCGAGTTCCAAGCCGGAGATATTTTATTACAAGGACGGCACGGAGGAATTCGTGAAGCAGCTCAACAAGAACAAAACGCCGCTGCACCCGAAGCCGATTGCCTTTCGCAAGGAAACGAAAGAACGCAACGACGACAAGGACATCGAGGTGCATGTCGAAGTCGTGTTGCAATACAACGACAGCTACAACGACCAGGTGTTGTGTTACACGAACACGGTCTATAATCCCGACGGCGGCGCGCATCTGTCCGGCTTCCGCAGCGCCGTGACGCGCGCGATCAATCAATACGCGAAATCCAACGAATTGCTGAAGGAGAAGGATCCGCAGATCACGGGCGACGACGTGCGCGAAGGCTTGACCGCCGTGGTTTCGGTCAAGCACAGCGATCCGAAGTTTGAATCGCAGACGAAGGTGAAGCTGCTTTCGCCCGAGGTGGAAAAAATCGTCGGCTCGGTCACCTACGAAGGGTTGATGGCCTATTTCGACGGGAATCCGCCGGTCGCGAAGCGGATCATTGAAAAAGGACTGAACGCCGCCCGCGCCCGGGAAGCCGCGCGCAAAGCGCGTGAAGCGGTCCGCAAAAGCGCGCTGACGGGCGGCGGATTGCCGGGCAAACTGGCCGACTGCTCTGACCGTGACCCGGCGAACACGGAACTTTACATTGTCGAGGGCGACTCCGCCGGCGGCTCGGCCAAGCAGGGTCGCGACCGGAAGTTCCAGGCGATTCTGCCGATCCGGGGCAAGCTCATCAACGTGGAGAAAGCCCGGCTCGACAAGGTGCTGCAGAACAATGAAATCCGCACGATGATCACGGCCATCGGCACGGGCATCGGCGACGGCGAGGGCGAAGGCGCATTCGACTTAAACCGGCTGCGCTATCATAAAATCATCATCATGACCGATGCCGACGTGGACGGCTCGCACATCCGCACGCTGCTGCTGACGTTTTTCTACCGGCAGATGCCGCAGCTCGTGAAGCAGGGGTTTGTCTATATCGCGCAACCGCCGCTTTATTCAATCACGCGCAAGAAAAAAACGGACTACATCGATGACGACGTGCAGTTGAACCGGATTCTGGTTCAGAATGGCACGGAGGAAGTGCAGTTGAAAAGCCTGGCCGACGGCAAGGAGTTCACGCAAAAGCAGCTGGAGGAGATCCTGCAATTGCTCGAATCACTTGACAAACACACGGCTTACGTGAGGCGCCAGGGCGGCGACTTCAGTGACTACGTTAAAAAGCGTTCCCCCGGCGGCGATTTCCCCTCGCACCTCGTGAAGGTGCGCGAAGGCAACGACGAAACCGTGCACTATTTCATCACGAACGAGGAACTGGAAACCTTCAAGGCCGCCAACGCCGACCTGTTCAATGGCGACACGGAGATGCGGAAGAAGGAAGGGCCGACGCGGCGCGCCATTCACGCCGACCTGCACCACGAAAGCAAGGCCGTGGCAGAGTTGATGGGCAAACTGTCCCGGAAGGGACTTCAGGTGGACCACTATGTCGCGCAGAACAAGCCGCTGTTTGAGCTCATCGAGGGCGAAGGTGAGCGCGCCATCGTGACCCCGTTGTTCTCGATTCCGGAAATCTTGAATGCCGTGAAGGCGGTCGGCAAAAAGGGCATCCAGATGACCCGTTTCAAGGGCTTGGGCGAAATGGACGCGAAGGAACTTTTTGAAACGACCATGAACCCGGTCCGGCGCAAGCTGCTCCGCATCGAACTCACCGACGCCGTCGAGGCCGAGGAAATGTTCGTTCGGCTCATGGGCGATGAAGTCGAGCCGCGCCGGCAGTTTATCGAGGACAACGCGCTGAACGTGCGCAACCTCGACGTGTAACCCATCCTTCAATTTCTCAAAACCCAGACCATGCCAGACGAAACTGAACCGAACCTGACACCGCAACCGCCGGCCGGCAGCGCCTACACCGCCGGGGAGAAAATCTCCAAAATTAACGTCGCGGACGAAATCAAAAACTCGTTCCTCGACTATTCGATGTCGGTGATCATCTCGCGCGCGCTGCCCGACGTGCGCGACGGCCTCAAACCCTCGCAGCGCCGCATCCTGTACGCCATGCACGAGCTGTCGCTGTTTCCGGGCCGCAAGCCTTACAAATGCGCAAAAATCTGCGGTGACACCTCCGGCAACTACCATCCGCATGGCGAAGCGGTGATTTACCCGACGCTGGTTCACATGGCGCAGCCCTGGGCGATGCGCGAGCGGCTCGTGGACGGCAAGGGCAACTTCGGCTCGATTGAAGACGATCCCCCGGCGGCGATGCGTTACACCGAGGCGCGGCTCACGCATCTCGGCGCGGCGCTCATGGAGGACATGGACAAGGACACGGTGGACTTTGTCCCGAATTACGACGAGCGCATGACCGAGCCGACCGTGTTTCCGTCGGCATTTCCGAATCTCATCGTCAACGGCGGCACGGGCATCGCCGTGGGCATGGCCACCAACATGGCCCCGCACAACCTGGGGGAAGTGGTGGACGGCATCTGCGCCCAGATTGACAATCCGGCCATCACCGTCGCGCAGTTGATGAAGTTCATCAAGGGCCCGGATTTTCCGACCGGCGGCATGATTTGCGGCGTCGAGGGCATCAAGAATTATTTCGAGACCGGCAAGGGCAGCATCAAATTGCGCGGGCGGGTCGGTTCGGAAGAGATGAAGGGCAACCGCGAGCAGCTCGTCATCACGGAAATCCCGTTCAATGTCAACCGCGCCGCACTCGAGCAGCAGATCGCCGACCTGGTCAATGAAAAGGTCATCACGGAAATTTCCGCGATGCGCAACGAGTCCGACGAATACACACGGCTGGTGCTGGAACTCAAGCGCGATGGCAACCCGAAGGTGGTCATCAACAATCTCTACCAGCACACGCAGCTGGAGGTCAGCTTCAGCGTCAACGCGCTGGCGATTGATCATGGGAAGCCGAAGACGCTCAATCTCAAGGAGCTCATCCAGTGTTACATCGAGCACCGGCGCGAGGTCGTTTTGCGCCGTACGCGCTTCGAGTTGCGGAAGGCCGAGGAACGCGCCGAGCTGCTGGAAGGGTATCTCATCGCGCTCTCGAACCTCGACGAGTTCATCCGCATCATCCGTTCGAGCAAGAACCGCGACGAGGCGCGGGTGAAGCTGCTCGCCTTCGAATGGTCGCGCGCCCAGGTCGAGAAGTGGGCGATCCTCGTCCGCAACGAGGGGCGGCTGGTGGCGGGCCGTTACGCCCTGACGGAGCGGCAGGTGGATGCCATCCTGGACCTGCGCCTCTACCAGTTGACCGGCCTGGAAATTGACAAGGTCGAGCATGAATACCAGGCATTGATTGAAGCCATCAAGGATCTGCTCGACATCCTCGCCAAGGAATCGCGGGTCATGGCGATCATCAAAAAGGAGCTGCACGAGATCCGGGAGAAATACGCCACCCCGCGCAAAACCGAGATCATGCCGGATGAAGGCGAGATCGCCATCGAGGATCTGATTGCCAACGAGGGCGTCATCATCACCCTCACGCACAACGGCCTCATCAAGCGCACCAACATCAGCCAGTACCGGGCGCAGCGCCGGGGCGGCAAGGGCGTCATCGGCATGACCACGCGCGAAGCCGAGACGCCGGAGGATTCCGATTTCATCGAACATTTGTTCACTGCCAGCACGCATGACTACCTGATGTTCTTCACGAACACCGGCCGCGTGTACGTGGAGCGCGTCCACGAAATCCCCGACATGGGCCGTTCCTCCAAAGGCCGGAGCATTGCCAACCTGCTGGAGTTGAAGGCCGGCGAAAAGATCGCCGCCCTCATCCGCATTTTGTCGAAGACGAACGAGAACAAGGAGGATGTGACCTGGCAGCAGCCCGGCGAACTGTTCTTCGCCACGCAACAGGGGACGGTCAAGAAAACTTCGCTCAATGAATTTTCCAACGTCCGCAAAGGCGGCATCATCGCCATCACCATCGATCAGGGGGACACGCTGATTGATGTCAAGCAAACGCGCGGCAGCGCTGAGGGCGGAGACGAGGGTGACGACGTGGTGCTCATCACCCGCGACGGCATGAGCATCCGCTTCAGTGAAGCCAACGTGCGTTCGATGGGCCGCTCCGCCGGCGGCGTCAAAGGCATCACCCTGGAAAAAGATGATGCCGTGGTGGCGCTGGCGATAGTCGTTCCCGACGCTGCGCTTTTGGTTGCCGGCGAGAACGGTGTCGGCAAGCGCACTTCTTTCGAAGAGTATCTGGTCCAGGGTGAAACGGGGACCCGCAAACAATCGCGAGGCGGCAAAGGCCGCATCACCATGAAAGTTGGCGAGAAAACCGGTGCCGTCGTGGGGGCGCTTACGGTGCGAGAGGCCGATGAAATCATGCTCATCACCGTCAAGGGCCAGATGGTGCGGACAAACGTGAAGGACATCCGAGAGGCCGGCCGCAATACGCAGGGCGTCAAGCTCATCGAGTTGGAACCCGGCGACAAACTCCAGGCCATCGCGCCCGTCATCGGCGAGGACAAGGAAGAATCCGCGGTCGCCGACGAACCGGCAAAATAATCTCCAAAGGCCGCTTGCCGGGCCGGGTTTTCAGGATAAACTGAATACGCCGGTTTGCGTCCGGGGCCGCGTGTTGTCAGAGCTTCTGCTGCATTGAGTTCCTCGGTTTGAGTTCGACCCATTGCCGGAAAAACAAAATGAAACGAAGCATTTTTGTCGGATTGTTTCTGGCCTTCCTGGTCGTATCCAGCCGGGCCGCCGGCACCAACCAGGCTGCCGCGCTGGTCATTCTGGCCGCAGCCGGCAGCACGGTCGCCCCCCTCCAGCCAGCCGAGGCCGTGGCCACCAACAAGCCAACGTGGGAAAGCAGCCTCTCCGCGGGCTTTTCGCTCAGCCAGGGAAACAGCGACACGCTGTTGACCACGGCGGCCTTCAGGACCCGCAAGAAGACCCCGGAAAACGAATTCATGCTCGGCGTGGATGGCGCGTATGGCGAAAACAATTCCGTTGAAAACAATGAAACGTTGCACGGCGTCAGCCAATACAACCACCTGTTCAGCGAACGTTTCTACGGTTACCTCAACGTCGAGGGATTGCACGACGGCATCGCCGATCTGCAGTATCGTTTTACGTTCAGTCCCGGCGCCGGCTATTATTTCGTCAAGGGCACGAACACGACCTTCGCGGGTGAATTCGGTCCCGGCCTGATCACCCAGCGGCTCGGCAGTGTGGACACCACCTACGCCACTTTGCGGGTGGCGGAGCGGTATGAACACAAACTGAATGACGGCGCGCGGATCTGGGAAAGGGCCGAGTTCCTGCCCCAGGTGAACAAACTGGCAAACTATTTGGTCAACGCCGAAGTGGGCGCTGAAGCTTCGCTCACCAAGACCCTCAGCCTGCGGGCCACCGTCCAGGACAACTTCATCGACCAGCCCGCCCCGGGACGCAAGAACAATGACGTGATGCTCATCAGCGGCGTGGTTTACAAGTTTTGATGAGCGGCCCGGCCGCCGGGCGGATTCAGCCGCGGGATTTGATTTGACAAAGGATGGGTCAGGACCAATTTTTCCTTTGGTTGAAGCCTTTTTAACGCGTAAAATCACGCCGGGTAAAGGTCCGTTTCATATGTCCAGGCTTGTGGTCATCAGTCAGGGGTTGACCGGTTCGTCCCATGACTTGGGAACGCGCTGGGTCACGATCGGGCGTGCCGACGTGAATGACTACCAAATTGTTGACACCTCAATCTCCGGCCGGCACTGCGAAGTCCGGCTGCGCGGGAACGAACTCGAGGTCCGGGATCTGCGCTCAACCAATGGCACGTTCATCGGCGGCAAGATCATCACCGAGGCTGTCCTCCAACCGGGGCAGACCTTGCGCCTGGGCGAGGTGGAATTGAATCTCGAAATCACCGCGCCCGGCCTCTCCGTGCCCGACCCCGCCGCGACGGCCCACCGGATCAGACCGGCCCCGGTGAAAAAACCGGGACCCGCGGGCGGCACGAACACATTATTCCGCGTCCTCTTTGTGGATGACAGCATGGCCTTCCTCGAAACCATCAGCGAATTGTTTGGCGACTGGGGAAATGAAACGTGGGAAATCCATACGGCGGTGTCCGCGGACAAGGCGCTGGCCATCCTGGAACAAAAACTGATGGATCTGGTCGTATTGGACATCAACATGCCGCTGCTGGACGGCGTTCAGTTGCTGGGCATCATTCATCTGCAATATCCCAACGTCAAAATCGTTGTCCTCACGGGCCAGGGCGACGAAAGCCGCCGGGCCGACTGCCTGGCGCACGGGGCGGAACTTTTCCTTGAAAAGCCGACCAGTGCCGACGGACTCATGCCCGTATTCAACATGCTGAACGCCCTGGTTACCTGGACGAATCGTGAGGGTTTTTCCGGCACCCTGGGCGAGATTGGATTGTCGAGCATCATCCAGATGGAATGCCTGGAGGGCAAATCGTCGGTGCTCGAAGTGCGAAATTCGCAAACCGACGGCGAGATTTATATCGAGGCTGGCGCCATTGTCCATGCCTTGACCGGCCGGCTGGGAGGCGAAAAGGCCTTCCACCAGCTATTGTCCCTGACGAGCGGCGAATTCAGCTTGAAACCATTCCGGATGCCACCCGACCGCACCTTGCAGGGTTCCTGGGAAGACCTGCTCGCGAAGGCCGACCGGGTGCGTAATGAAGGAAATTTTTCGGCCGGCGACGATGATACCATCCTGATTGTAAAGAAGACGGTGATGGGCAAACCCACCCCGGCGGCGCAGCCCTCACCCGCACCGGAATCGGGCGAAGTCCCGCCCCAGCCAATCCTGACCGCCCCGCCCCGCCCCAGAGCTCACCGCTCCACAACGTCAGGCATGAATAGTCTCTCGTGGGAGGAAATGGTGGAGGCGGACACCGACATGATTGCCAACCCGAACGGAAACGAGCCGCCGTCGTCCGACGATTCAAATCATTGAGCGGCGCGGGAGATTCGATTCACGGCGCCAGCCGTTCCAACTTCCACGAAGTGTCTGCCTGCCGCGTATAGCTGAACCGGTCGTGCAACCGGCTGGGCCGGCCCTGCCAGAATTCAATCCGCCTCGGCTCCAAGACATAACCGCCCCAGTGAGGCGGCAAGGGCACCGCACCGGGAAATTTTGCCGCCATCTCGTTCCACCGGCTTTCCAGGGCCGCGCGGTCGGGCACCGCATCGCTCTGGTTCGACGCCCAGGCGGCCAGGCGGCTGCCGTGTGGCCGGCTCTGGAAATACGCCGTGGATTCCGCCAATGGCAATTTGCTCACCGAGCCGGCCACGCAGACCTGCCGTTCCAAATCCGCCCAATAAAACGTCAAGGCGGCGTTGGCATTTCCCGCCAGTTCACGGCCCTTGCGGCTGTCGTAGTTCGTGAAAAAAATGAAGCCGCGTCCATCCACGCCTTTCAGCAACACCGTGCGGGCGGAGGGCCGGCCAGCGTCATCCACCGTGGCCAGGGTCATCGCATTCACATCCGCCGGCGAATGGCCCAGCACGGCGTGCCATAGTTTGAAAAGGGCGATGCCGATTTTCCGCCAGCGGCTGCCCGCCGTCGCGTGCGCGAACCACCGGTCGAACTGCGCGAGCGGATTCGCTTCCAGATCGGCTCGATTCAAGCCGCCGGTGGAGTATTCCCGCCTGATGTCCGCCATTCCCATAATTCACGCACACTGTACAACGATTGCGCCACCCCTGTCCACGATTACGGCGTATCATCCGTGTCAGACTTTGCACCTTGGCGTTGATTTGAATCCGTAATACGATGACGAGAGTCCACCGCCGGACGACAAAGATTTGGACTGCGGTGGCAGAGCGCAGTGACGACACCGCTTTCCGTACGTCCGATTGCTGCCAAAAGCGGCGTGGCGCTTTGCTTCCCGCCGCAGTTCAAAACCTGTGGTTGCGGCTTCGCCGCGCTGGGTTCATCCGCAACTGGTCATTCCTCCAAAATTTCATCGACTTTTGGCCCGTTTGCTGGACCCTGAACGCATCATGTTTTCGCTCCAAATGCTTTTCGGAAAGGCCGACCGGTTTTATCAACTGCTCGAGGACGCCGCCAGCGAAGCCCACGAAAGCGTCCGGCTGGTCATCGAGATGCTCAAGGTGCCGGACTCGGCCAAGAGTCTGGATGATCTGGCGCTCACGCGCCGCAAGGAAAAAAAGATCGCCGAACAAATCACCGCCGAGCTGGTGAAAACCTTTGTGACGGGGCTCGAACGCGAGGACATCGAGGCGTTGTCGCTGGCGCTGCGCAAAATCCCCAAGACAATCGAGAAACTGGCCGAGCGCATCAATCTTGGTCGGCAGCACATTCAGGGGGTGGATTTCACCCGCCAGATTGAGATTCTCGAACAGTCCACCGACGTGGTGCTGGCCATGGTGAAACACCTGCGCGATCTGCGGCATCTGGAACAGATTCACACGTTGAACACCAAGCTGCAGTATCTCGAAGGCGAGGCGGACAAATTGATGATGGGGCTGTTGAAGGAACTGTACAGCGGACGCCACGACTCCACCAAAGCCATGGTCATCCGCGATCTGTACGAATTGATGGAGAAGGCCATTGACCGCTGCCGCGATGCCGGGAACGTGGTCATGCACATCGTGCTCAAGAATTCCTGACCGCGCCCGATGACCCTCATCCTTCTCGTCATCCTGGCGGCGTTGGTGTTCACCTACATCAACGGCTTTCACGACACGGCCAATTCCATCGCCACCGTCGTCGCCACCAAGGTGTTGACCCCGCGCCAGGCCGTGATGCTGGCGGCCGTCACCAATCTGTTCGGCGCCTTCATGGGCACCGCCGTCGCCACCACAATCGCGTCCGGCCTGGTGGACCCAAAAGTGGCGACGTCGGAGGTTCTAATCTGCGCGCTACTGGCCGCCATCGCGTGGAATTTGCTGACCTGGTGGTTTGGCATGCCGTCAAGTTCGTCGCACGCCCTCGTCGGCGGTTTGTGCGGCGCGTGCCTGGCGGCCGCGCGCAACAACTGGCATGTCCTGGTCTGGTCCGTCCCCAATGCCGAGCATTGGTGGAAAAGCAAGGGCCTGCTGTGGAAGGTCGTCGTGCCGATGATCTCCTCGCCGATCTGCGGTCTGGTGTTTGGTTTTCTGCTGATGGGTTTTCTGTATTTCCTGCTGCGCAACTGGCGTCCAGCGAGTGTCAACAAGACCTTCGGCAAACTGCAGCTCCTCAGCTCGGCCTACATGGGTTTCAGCCACGGCACCAACGACGCGCAAAAAACCATGGGCATCATCGCCCTGGCGCTGCTGACCGGCACCAGCAGCGGCGCCTTCGACCAGCTGCCCGGCTGGCTGTCGTTTTTGCATACGGCGCCCCCGGAAGCGAACCAGCCGCTGGCCATTGCCGCCTGGATCAAGGTGCTGTGCGCCCTGACCATGTGCGCCGGCACCGCCGTGGGCGGCTGGCGCATCATCAAAACTCTGGGGCATAAAATGGTCCGCCTCCATCCCGTGCATGGCTTCGCCGCCGAAACCACCGCCGCCACGATCCTGGTGACCGCCGCTCATTTCGGCATGCCCGTGTCCACCACGCACGCCGTCACCACCTCCATCATGGGCGTGGGCTGCGCCAAGGGGTTCAACCAGCTCAAGCTCGACGTCGTCGAACGCATCATCTGGGCGTGGATCATGACGCTTCCGGCCAGCGGCGCTGCGGCTTACGTGCTGGTCAAGCTCGCCCAGATCACCGGCTGGATTCAGTAACTGCGGTATTCACGCCGCATGCGACCCGTCGCAGAAGGGCTTGTTGCTCGAACTGCCGCACCGGCACAAGGTCAGCCGATTCCGCATCTCATAGGCTTTGCCATCGGCGGAAATGACCGGGATGCCCCCTTTGACCCAGATTGGACCGCTCACTTTCTTGTCCGTGTCTTCGATCAACCCGAGCGACGGTTCAAATTTCGGTTCGATGGCTTTGCCCGTCTTCTTATCCCACACCACCAACCGGCCAGCCGGACAATGCGCGGCCTCATACTCCGTCAGTCGCCTGGCTTCGGGATCATCGGATTGTTTGACCAGGTTCCAGATCCTCCCTTTCGGGTCGCAGAAGCGGGCGAAGGCGCAAAGGCTCTCCGCGTCGGTGAGCCGCAGCGTCGGCCCGTCGATGGTTTCAGCCTGCTCCAGGTAAGGTTCGCGGCTGGCGGTTTCCGTCCCGTCGAACTCGACCTTCTGATGGCTGCCGTCGCAGAACGGTTTGTTGCCGGACTGGCCGCAACGGCAAAGCGCATATTGCGGCTGTGACGGGTACTTCTTTTTTTCCTGGTACTCGAGGGAATCACCCTCGGCATTGGTGACAATCCATTGCTCGCTGAGCGGCAGGCCGCCGGTGACGAGATAGGGACCATTGGGGGTGATTTGAATTTTCGCGCTCATCGATTCACTCCTTTTCATGCCTCATTGAGGAAAGGGTAACACGCCGGCCGGCGTTGTCATCCCTGTTTCGGGTCTCTGCGCGGGGATCCGTGAAATGCGTCTCCAACTTGGAAACGTTCCGCCTTCGCGCTGGCTGCTTCAGTCGGCTATTTGCGTTTGGGCGGGGCATGGATGCACTCGCCGCGGAGGGCATGCGCGGCTTCCATCCACGATTCGCTGAACGTCGGATGCGCATGGATGGTGCGACCCAGCTCCTTGCCGGTCAGCTCGGCGCGAATCGCCATGGCCGCCTCCGCAATCAATTCGGTGGCATGCGGACCGACGGCTGCGGCCCCCAGCAATTGATCCGTGCCGGCATCAGCAATCCACTTCACGAAGCCGGCGGTCTCTCCTGTCGCCAATCCCTTGCCGAGGCCGCCGAAACGGAACTTGCCGGTCTTCACGGCGCGGTTCTGCTTCTTCGCCTCGTCCTCGCTGAGACCGACGGTGCCGATTTCGGGCGACGTAAAAATCACATTGGGCACCAGCGTGTCGTGCCGTTGCGGTTTCGGGTTGACGGCATTTTCGGCCGCGGCGATGCCCTGCGCGGTGGCGTAATGGGCGAGTTGAATCTTGCCCGTCACATCGCCGATGGCAAAGATCGTGGCGACCCGGGTGCGACAACAATCGTCCGCCTCGATAAACCCGCGCTGGTCGGTCCTGAGCCCGGCGGCTTCCAGATTCAAATCGTCGGTGACGGGTTTTCGGCCCACGGCACACAGCAACAAATCGGTGGTTATTGTTTCATCGCCAAAATTGCCGCGCACCTCCTTCGCGTCAGCAACTATCTTCTCCAGCGCCTTGCCGGTCAGCACCCGGATGCCGAGATTCTTTTCCATATGGCCGCGCACTTCGCGGCGCACATCGGGATCCAGCAGCAACAGAATGTCTTCGAGCAACTCGACGATTGTCACCTTCACGCCGAGCAACGCCGCCATGCAGGCCAGTTCGCACCCGATAAACCCGCCGCCCAGCACCATCATGCTTCCGGGCAGCTTGTCGAGGTCAAGGAAGCCGCGGCTTTCCACCACCCGCTCATGCTTTGGCAGGAAGCCCGGCATGGCCGAAATGGAACCGGTGGCGAGGATCACCTTTTTCGCGCCGATGACCGTGCCGTCGCTGATGGCAATGGTGTTGCGGTCCTTGAAAGACGCGATGCCGGTGAACTGTTTCACCCCATTGGCGGTGAGCAGTTGCTTGATGCCGCTCTTGAGCTGGGTGACCACCTTGTTCTTGTGCCCGATCATCACGCCGTAATCCACTGACGCGCCCTGGACCGTGATGCCGAAAGCTTCGGCATACTGGATTTTGGCGAAGGTGTCAGCCGCGGCGATGAGCGCCTTGGTGGGGATGCAACCCCAGTTCAGGCACGTGCCGCCCAGCTGTTCCTTTTCCACAATGGCGACCGACGCGCCCAGTTGAGCGGCGCGGATCGCCGCCGGATATCCGCCCGGGCCAGCGCCGATAACTACGATGTCAAACGTTTCCATGCTTCGATGTCCTCAATTTTCTTTTTCAGTGCATTGATGAATCGCGCCGCCAGTGCGCCGTCAATCAGGCGATGGTCGGACGACAACGTCAGCTTCATGATGGAACGGACCACCACCAGGTCGTCGCGGACCACGGGTTTCTTCGACGTGCTGGAGACGGCGAGGATGGCCGCTTCGCCGGGATTGATGATCGCCGTGAAATTTTCCACGTCGAGCATGCCCATGTTGGAAATCGTGAAGGTGCTGCCGGTCATCTCGTCGGAAGCAAGTTTGCCAGCGCGCGCCTTGGCCGCAAGATCCTTGGACCGGGCATTCAACTCAGCCAGTGTCAGCTCGTCTGCGTTGCGGATCACCGGCACCACCAGGCCCTGCTCCAGCGACACCGCAAGGCCGAGATGCACGTGACTGTGCCAACGGGTGGACTGGCCATCCGTCGAAGAGTTCACTTCCGGAAATTCCTTCAACGTCAGCACCACCGCGTGAGCGATGAAGTCCGTGACCGAATATGGCAAACCTTGCTCCTTGAGCTGGGCGCGGAATTCAACCAGGTCGGTCATATCCACCTCGACGGTAACATAGAAGTGCGGCGAGGTGACCATGCTTTGCGTGAGTCGCTGCGCGATGATCTGGCGCATCTTGCTCATCGGCTTTGGCTTTTCGGCCACGGCGCGCTCGACGTCGGCCACACTGATCCGGCCTGACTCGTCCGTTTCCTGAATCGACAGCAAATCAAGCTTCGCTTTCGCGGCGAGCTGCCTGGCGGCGGGCGAAATGCGAAGTTGATGAAAACCCTTGGCCGCAAGATAGGCTTTCACGTCCTTCTCGACGACACGGCCCTCGGGACCGGACCCTTTGATGCGGGTCGCGTCAATGACACACTCGCGCGCCAGGGCGGCGGCGCGGGGGCTAATGCGGAAAAGCATGGAAGCTGCGGAGGCCTGGATTGTTGGATTAATGGATTGTTGGATTGTTGACGGGGAAGCGGCGGGAATTGCGCGCGCTACCCGCGCGGGTGACGCCGGTTCGGCCTTTTTTGCTGCGGCGAAAGCCGGCACCGGAGCGGCCATCGCGGGAATTGCTTCCCCGGGTTTGCCGAGAAAACCGACGGTGCTTTGCACGGGCACGCTGACGCCCGGCTTCACGGCGATTTTCAACAGCGTACCGGCCTCGAAACTCTCGACCTCCATGACGGATTTGTCGGTCTCGACGGTGAAAAGGATGTCGCCCCTGGCAACCGCGTCGCCTTCCTTTTTGAGCCATTCGACGATGGCGCTTTCCTCGGTCATCTGACCGAACTTGGGCATGATGATGGGGGTGGCCATAATGATTAGCCGCGAAAGAGCACAGAGAACACAAAGGATAGCAGCAAACTGACCGCTCGCGATCCGGTGCGATTTTTCTGCTCACTTAGAATGTATTTCTTGATTTCAAATTTCGCCGAACCGAAGTTGATTAACAGTCCGTGCTCGCTCCGGGCAGACCGAAGATAGCCGAGGACTTGCGCGACGTGTTCATCCGCCATGGCGCGACACGCCTTGAGTTCGACAATCAATCGGTTGTCCACCAACAAATCGGCGAAGTATTCGCCGATCACCGTTCCATCTTCGTCATACACGGTAAGCGGATGTTGCTGCTCGACCTGAATACCCGCCTCTCGGAGACGATGCACGAGCGCATTCTCATTGACTTTTTCCAGATGCCCGTGTCCATGATAAACATGGATTGCGTATGCCGTTTCACGAACAGTGTCACACAATTTCATGATGTCTTGCATATGGTGCTCCGGTTTTTCTTTGTGCTCTTTGCGTTCTGTTGCGGCCTTCACAAAATGGCGTTGGCGGCGGCCAGGATGTCGTTCACATTGGGCAGGAACGCCGCTTCCAGAATGTGCGATTGCGGCGCGATGCCGTTTTTGGCGCCGACACGCTTGACGGGCGCGTCGAGATAATCAAAGGCGAGTTCCTGGATCGTCGAGGCGATTTCGCCCGTGTAACTGCCGATGTGAATTGCCTGGCTGGCGACCACGCAGCGGCCGGTTTTCTGCACCGAGCGCAACACGGTTTCAATGTCCAGCGGCACCAGACTGCGCAGATCGATGACTTCGGCGCTGACGTTCTTCTCGGCCTTCAACTTTTCCGCGGCCTTGAGGCAGTCATGCACCAGCGGGCCCCAGGCGACAAACGTAATGTCGCTGCCTTCGCGTTTGATGTCGGCCATGCCAAGCGGGACCAGGTGTTCGCCTTCCGGCACCGGGCCTTTCATGCCGTAAAGCGCCTGCGACTCAACAAAGAGGATCGGGTTATTGTCGCGAATCGCCGACTTGAGCATGCCTTTTGCGTCGGCGGGCGTCGCGGGATACACCACGTAAAGGCCGGGGATGTGGCAGAACATGGATTCGAGCGTCTGCGAATGCTGGCCGCCGTAACCCTTGCCGGCGCCCGCGGAGGCGCGGATGACGAGCGGCACTTCCGTCTGTGCGCCGCTCATGTAATGCCATTTCGCGGCCTGGTTGCTGATCTGGTCGGAGGACATCAGCGCGAAGTCGAAGTACATCAGTTCCACCACGGGCCGCAGCCCGTTCATGGCCGCGCCGCAGCCGGTGCCGCAGATGCAGGCCTCGCTGATCGGCGTGTTGAAAACGCGATCACGCCCGAAGGCTTCAAGCAAGCCCTTGGTGACCTTGAAGGCGCCGCCGTAGTCGGCCACGTCTTCACCGTAAAATACCACGCGCTTGTCGCGCATCATTTCCTCGATGAGCGCTTCCTTGAGGGCGTCCTTGTAGGTCAGTTCACCGTTGACGCGCTTGATTTCGGGCAGCGGGCCGAGCAGCTCAACCTTGGCAAATTCCGCAGGCACCGTCTCGCATTTCATGTCGGTGTACATGAACTTCAGCACATCCTTCGCCTCCGGATCGGCGGCGGCAACGGCACGTTTGGCAGCGCTGGCATTTCGGTCGGCCACGCGTTTCTCCACCGCCCGGAGCCCTTTCGCATCCAGAACCTTGGCCTCGAGCAGTTCCTGCTTGTAGGTCTCAATGGCGTCAATCGCCTTCCAGGCCGCTTCCTCCTCCCTGGTGCGGTACTCGTTGCGGGGATCGCTGAGCGAGTGGCCCCAGTAACGGTAGCAATCCACTTCCAGAAAAACCGGTCCCTTGCCCTCGCGGCAAAGCCTGGCGGCGCGCAACACCGCATCGCGAACCGCCAGCACATTCATGCCGTTGACGATTTCGGAGTGCATGTTGTTTTCCGCAAACCCGGCCGGGCGACGCGCCATGCGGTCCACACCCATGACCTCGTCATCGCTGCGATGCGTCATGCCGTAGTGATTGTTGCAAACCAGAAAAATCATCGGCAGGCCAAACGGGTGGCCGGCGGCGAAATGGTTGGTAAACTGCGCCTGGGCGGCGAAGTTCAACGATTCCAGCACGACGCCGTTGGCATACGCGCCGTCGCCGGCAAAGCAGCATACGACATTGCCGCGCCGGAGATAGCGGTTGGCCAGGGCGGCGCCCGTGGCAATTGGCACACCGCCGCCAACGATGGCATTGGCCCCGAGATGCCCAACGGTGAAATCGGCAATGTGCATCGAACCGCCGCGGCCGCGGCAGTAACCGTCGTCCTTGCCAAATAATTCGCAGATGGTGCGGTAAACATGTTCTTCCAGCGCCGCTTCAACCAAATCGTCGTGTCGGGTGGCTTGGCAGTTCGGCACGCGCTTGCGCAGTTGTTCGTCAGTCATCTGGCGGATGGCAACAGTGCCTTTCGCGAGGCTTTCGCCGTGACCGCGATGGGTGCTGGTGATGTTGTCGGGCAATTGCAGCGCACCACAGGCGCCGGCGGCGGTGCCTTCCTGGCCGACCGAGACGTGCGTCGGGCCGCGATAATTATAGTCGCGGATCGGCTCGTAGGCGCCGGAGCGCAGCTTGACGATCATTTCCTCGAGTTCGCGAATGACGAGCATGTCCTCCAAAATGGCGATGGCCTCAGTCGAGTCGAGTGTCTTGGCCTTGAGTTCGGACTGGAGATGGCCCTGGTAGCGATAGGCGGGGATTTTGCCGCAATTAATTTCGGACGGCTCGAATTTCGGCCGCGAATCGCTCAGATAGGTCGGTGATTTCTTCATCGAATGCTTTTGGTTTTATGTTCTTACGAGCTTGATCCCGGTTTTAATAAATTCTTTGGCGAAATTCCGGTCCAGTTGTTTGTCGGTGATCAACATATGGACCTGGTCCCAGCTGCCGGCGCGGGCGAAGGACAGCTTGCCGGCCTTGCTGCTGTCGGCGAGCACGAACACCTGCCGCGCCTGACCCATCACCATCACCTTCGTGAAGGCTTCACCCGGGTCGGTCGTCGTCAGCCCTTCCTTGAGCGTAAATCCGATGGTGCCCATGAACGCCTTGTCCAGGTGCAGTTCGTTAAGCACCAGCCGCGTCAGCGGCCCCACCACCGTCTGGCTCAACCGCCGGAACTCGCCGCCAATCAGGATCAGGCGCGGTCCGCGACCGGCCAGTTCGTGGGCGGCGTGCAGCGAATTGGTCACCACCGTCAGGTTCGTCCGCTCGCGCAGCAGCCGCGCCAGTTCCAGCACCGTGCTGCCGCCGTCCAGATAAACCGTGTCCCCCGGCCCGATGAGGGCCAGGGCCGCCTCGGCAATCCGCCGCTTCTCGCGGGCGGCCAGCGACGTCTTGTCGGCAAACACCGGCTCGTCCAGCCGGCTCTCCACGCTCACCGCGCCGCCGTGCACCCGCCGGATGGCGCCGCTCTGCTCCAGCTGGTCCAGGTCCCGCCGCACCGTCGCCGGCGAGACCTTGAGCCGGCGGCACAGGTCCTCGATGCGGATGACTCCGTGGTCACGGATCAGCGTCCGCAGGTTGTCCCAACGTTGCGGCGCCAACGCTTTCTGGTCTGAATCCGGCATGATTGGCTCTGAAAGAATATGATTGATTCTAGCGCAAGTATGGTCTAAATCAATCATTATTTGTCATCTTTTTAAGGGCCGCCAATTGCCGGTTTTTGACATCCATCCGGCGATGGCCTACAGTCCGCCCGGAGTTTCCGGTTCAACATGGCCCACGTGGTTTTAATCAAGATCGCCGGGATGTTTCTGGTGATCGTCATCGGCTGGCTGGCCCGCAAAGGCGGGTTCCTCGCCGCGGAATTCACCGCCACCTTGAGCCGGCTGGTCGTGGACGTCGCCTTTCCCGCGCTGGTATTCACGCAAATGTTGCGCACCGTGGACGCGGCGGCCCTGCGCGAGGGCTGGTTCAGCCCCCTGCTGTGCGGGTTGCTGATTGTCGTGGCCTATCTGACCGGGCTGGGGGTTGCCCCGCTGTTCAGCGGGAAGGAACAACGCAACACGTTTATCTTTCTGGTCGCCATTCCCAACTGGGTGTTCCTGCCGCTGCCCATCGCGGAGGCGCTGTACGGTGGCGCGGGTGTCCGCACGGTGTTGTTGTGCAATGCCGGCGCCCAACTGGTGTTGTGGTCGTTCGGGGTCTGGATTTTGCACGGCAGCCTGCGCCAGGCCGCCCGGAATCTGCTGACCAATGCCGGGCTTTGGGCAACCGCGCTCGGCATCTGCCTGGCGCTGTTGTTCCCCGCCACGCGGGATCTGGAAACCATCAATCCCGCAACTGCTTCCTTCGGCGGGATCATCGGCGGCGCGCTGGTGCAGGCGCTGGCGATGTTGGGAACCTTGACGATCCCGCTGTCGCTGCTGGCCATCGGCGCGCAGCTGGGCGAATTGACCATCGCGGTGCACCGGTTCCCCCGGGCATTGTGGGGCGTGCTGCTGGCGCGCCTGATCCTCGCGCCGCTGGTGACGCTGGGGTTGGGTTGGGCGGCGATGCAGGCGGGAGTGCAACTGCCGGAAGCGACCCGGATGGTGGTTTACCTGATTGCCACGATGCCGGTGGCGATCAGTTGCAGCGTGATGGCCGAGCGTTACGGCGGCGACGTGCCGCTGGCCGCGCAGGGAATTTTCTACAGCACCTTCTTCAGCCTGCTGACCGTGCCGGCGATGTTCTTCCTGATCCAGCGATTCGGGCTTTGACCAAGAGGAATCCCATTTCGTGATGGCCACCCACTGCCACAGCTGGCGCTGGTAACAATATCGGCGGGTGACCGCGAAGTCACAGCTTCAACACCCGTTGCCGGTAGGCTTCATCCGGGCGACCGGCAATGCGCGCGATGGTTTCTTCGGAGAGGAAAACCGGCCCGCCAAGGTCCGCCGCGCCGACGAAAATTCTGGCCGCCTTCTCGGCCATCAACATGGCAGCGAGAACCGATTGCCAGGTTCCTCCCAGCGTGATGAGGCCGTGATTCTGCATCAGGACGACCCGCGGCTCGCGCTTGTGTTGCTGGATGAAAGCTTCGGTCTCGCGGCGGATGGCCTGGGCCAGTTTCAAACCGGGATCTGTAAGCGGGATGAACACCGAGGCAACGCCGCAACAAACGACCTCGTCGGGGAACATCCGGTTGACGGCAAAATCCCGGGCCCGTGGCGAGCACAGGATTTGATTGACGGTAGTCGCGTGGCTGTGCCCGACAAACTTGATGCCGGGCAGCGACAGCAACCAGGCGTGAAACACCGCCTCGACGGAAGGCTTCTTCGCCTTTGGATCCACCCGGGAGGCGAGCAACGCGTCATCCACCTGCTGGTCGGTCAGGTTTTCCATGTCCAGCATGGGCAGTAACGCGGACAACCGGCATTCGACCACGTCGTCCTCCTTCAGCGTGCCCAGGCAGGTGCCGCTGGCTTTGACCAGAAAGGTTTCGCCGGTGAGCCGCGCGGAGGTGTTCCCTTCGCCGAGCAGGGCGAGGCCGCGGTCTTCGCGGCCGATTTCGTGGGAGAGGTTGAGCAGGTCCTGGGTGATGGGATTTTGCATGATCATCAATTCATTTCCTGGCCGCCGGTGACGCTCAGGGCGATGCCGGTGATGTACGCGGATTGGTCGGAGGCGAGAAATACAACCGCGTTGCAGACGTCGTCGTAGCTGCAGCCGCGTTTCATGGGCACCTGGCTCGTGTATGCCTCGCGGACGTCTTCGATCGTTTTCGCGCCAGCGACCTTGCCGGCGCGGAGGTACTGGACAAACAGGCCCTTATCCGGATGCGTCCACAGCGGTGAATCGAGCAGGTTGCCGGGGCAGATGGCGTTGCAGCGGATGTTGAACGGCGCCATTTCCAAGGCGACGCTTTGGGTGTGACCGATGCCGCCGAACTTGCTCGCAGCATAGGCGGAATTGGCGGCGCTGCCTTTCTTGCCGGACTTGGAATTGAGGTTGATGATCGAGCCGCCCCGCTGCGGCTTCATGACCCGGCAGGCGTGCTTCGTCACGAGGAAATAGCCGAACAGGTTCACGTTCATCACCGCACGCCACTTTTCGGCGTCGGCGTCAATAATGGGTTCGGCAATCAGGATCGCCGCGTTGGAAACGACAACGTCCACCCGGCCAAACTCCTGCACCGCCCGGTTAAACAATGCCTTCACCTCGACCTCCTGCGTGACGTCCACTTTCACGCCGATGACGCGCCGTCCGGTTTCCCGGGCGATGGCCGCAGCGGTGTCCCCCACCCCTTTCTCATTTACGTCAGCGATGACGACCGTGCATCCTTCCTGCGCCAGCCGCTCGGAAATCGCCTGGCCAAGTCCTTGCGCGCCACCGGTGACGATAGCGACTTTGTCCAACAGATTCACGTTCATGTTTTTGAGAATTGTTTCAACAAGGCTTCTTCGGCCGATTTGTTCCAGTGACCGTCGTCGAGCGGGAGCTTGCCCCCGAGTTCCGTCAGCGGGGTCAGCTTCAATCCGCGGCACGATGGATAGACGATGATTTTGCCGGGCATCAGATTTTTTTCCACGGCCCGGATGCCGTCGATCGCGCCGTCCAATCCCGACACGGCGGCAACGGAAAGATTGGTGTCCAACTGGCGCGAAACGACCTTGGCCAGAACCTGCTTCATATCTTCCAGCACGGAACCGCTGGTGCCGATGAAGTATAGTTGCTTTTCAATATAGGCGTCGAGGTCAAGGTCGGCGGTCTTGTCGGCCGGGATGCCGGCGAAGATGTTGATGATGGCGCAGGGGGCGGCTGACGGCACCGCCTGGGCCACCAGGGCCGGCACCGGAGCCATCAGCACGATGTAATCAAACTGGTCGGCGAGCTTGTCCTTGGACGGATTATATGGGCGGAACCCGAGCTTGTGCTTTTTGGCCAGCGGTTCAGCCAGTTTCTGCAGCACTGCCAGCCGGTCATCGCTCAGGTCGCCCGCAAACACCGTCACTCCGGGCACACCCTGGCAAAGGTCCCGGAGGACATGCATCGTGCCCATCGGTCCGGCCGCCCCGATGATGTTGATTATGTCGTTCGGGCGGATTTCCGCCGTGGCGGGAATGGCCGCCATTGCCGCCGCCGGGTCGGACCCGGCGGTGCCGATGACGCGGATGCCGCCGTAATGAACGCGGCCCACCTGCGACACGACCGCGCGGCCAAATTTGCCGCCGGCCTGGACCAGGTTGAACAAACCGCCGGACGCAACCTTGGGAAAAAGTTTCTCCACCGTTGCGGGATTCGAACCGAAATAGATGACGTCGTCGTAAGCGGCATTTTTCAAATCAGCAACCTTGTCGGCCGTGGTGAACAGGGCAGCCGCAGGTTTGCCCCGCAGTTTCGCCACGCGGCTTTTATCCACGGGCGTTTCGCCGACGACGAGCAACTGGCCGCCATCCTTGAGGGTCTGCCGCTGATTCTCGACGTAGGAATCCTCGACGCAGGCCCACGGCTCCACCAGCGCCAGCGCGGAAGCCGACAGGTCTTCCGGCACGGGAATGAGCATGGATTCGCCCTCGGGCGAGGTGATGACGCGCTCGTCCATCAGGACGTATTCCTGCAATGCGCCCTCAAAATTGTAGCCAAAGGCCGCATTGGAACTGGCCGTGGGCAGCCATCGGTAATCGGTCTGCACCAGGAACCGGTCCCCGACTTTGTGGCGGGTGACGCCGGGGCCGACCTTGACGATGCGCACCACGGTTTCGTGACCGGGAACCACCGGTTTGTCGCCGGGCACATAGTTGGGCATTTCCAGCAGCGCTCTGGGGTCAATGCCCGTCGTGACCGGCGATTTGCGGACGTGACCGGAAAACTGTTTGAGCAGTTTCAGATCGGAGAAACACAGGCCGACGACTTCGACGCGCCCCAGGACTTGATGGGGCCCCGGCTCGAAGACCGCCTTGGTTTCGTTGACCTGCAACTGGTCCGGTCCGACCAGTTGCACCGCCCGTTGTTGTTGGGGAATGGAGGCCATGTTAAATCAATGGATCTGCGCCAGAATCTGCGCCGGCGTCGCCTCGGCGGCCAAACCGCGCAATCGTTCCTCGGTCGCCGGCTGGAGTTCGCGTCCCAGCGTTTCAAAAAATTCATTCTTCAACGCCGGTGTCGCAAACGTTTTTTTTGCCCAGGAACTGAGATAACCCAGCCCGCTCTGGCGGTGCAACACAGTGTGCGCATACACGATGTACGCGCCACGCAGAAACACCGGGACCAGCGGCTTGAGTTCCGCGGTGTCGAACGAGTCCACGAACTTGTTGCCCGGCGAGTTCATCTCGGTCCCGACAATGACCGGGAAATGATGTTGTTCCGCCAAGGCGATCACTTCCATGAGGTTTTGGAGCTTCTGGTCCTTGACGCCCGGCGTATAGTTGCGATCCGGAATGAGGTTCAGCGCTGCGGCGCCCGAGGCCTTGCCGACCTCGAAAAATTCCTCGATGCACTGCTCGCCGTCCGACGTGCCATCCAGCCACGTCAAAGTTGGAATCGCGCCCGACTCCAGGACAAACCGGTTCATGTCGGCCATCAGCGGGAACGAACCTTTCCCCGGCTGGACGTAACCGACCCCGCCCTTTTTCATCGTCCTGGCGCGGATCAGATTCTGCAGCCTGACCCCGGCCAGCGGGGAATCGCCCAGTTTTTCCTTCCAGAACGCGGCGCGTTGCGCGGCATCCGGGAACAGCCCGGCGGCCTTGCGTTCGTAGGCTTCGCAAAGGTGGCGCTCCGTCGCATTGCCTTTGGGCGTGAGCGGCACCACGTCCTTCTCATAGTCGAGTTCGACGGGCCGCAGGTGGGTGTTGACCTGGACGACCATGTCGCGGGTGCGCTGTCCCGCGGCGGCGCGCATTTCGGCGAGGAACGGGTGCTGCACGACCTCCGTAAATCCAACCCCCATGTGATAGGCAATCCCCGGCTCGCCGGGCGAGTTGATCACGCGCGTCGAAAATTCCGGCACAAACACCCGGGATTCGAGGCTGACGCAGGTTTTCAGCCCGAGGAGACGGCCGGCGTCCAAAAATTCGTCCAAGGCGTCCAGCACATCGAAATCCACGATCCCGGCCACGGCCAATCCCGCCTGGCGCGCCAGCCAGGCGTACTTGGACGGCGAATAACCGTAGGCGTTATAGGAGAAAAACGTGTGAGCATGGAGGTTGACATCGGTACCAGCCTTCGGTGGCGCAACCTTCCCGGCCTGGGCCTGACGCCACAACGCTGACAGGGCTTCCCGGCGCTGGCCAGCATCAAAACCATCGAGTTGTTGTTCCAGGGACTCAGTCATGGACGTTGAATCACTGTTGCGTGCTTCGTGAAATCCGTCAACAATTTTCTTGCACAATATTTCAATATCTACCATATTCTATCAACATGACCACGGAAGAACGCCAGAAACGCATTGAACTCTTCCTGCAGAAGGCGGAGTTTGCGTCGCTGGATGAGCTGGCCAGGGAGGTCGGGGCGTCGGTCTCCACGGTCCGCCGGGACGTGACCAGCCTCGAAGCCACCGGGGCGGTGAAGCGAACGCATGGCGGCGCGCGGATCATATTTCCGCCGTCGGATGAATTCATTTTTTCCGCGCGGGAAACGCATCAACTCGCTGAAAAGAAAGCCATCGGCAGGGCCTGTGCCGCGCTGATTCAGCCGAACCAGAGCCTGATCATCGACGCGGGCACGACCTGCTACCATGTCGCCCGCGAGCTGGATGACCAGCCGCTGCAAATTGTCACCAACTCATTGCCCGTCGCGAATTTTTTTTCCGCCGCCACCCGGGTGGAACTGATCTCCAGCGGCGGGGTGATTTACCCGCGGTTGGGCGTCCTGGTCGGTCCCCTGGCCGTCGAGGCCTTTTCCAAAATCCACGTGGACGTGGCCATCATGAGCGGCGGCGGCATCACGCTGGACGGCATCACCAATTCGCATGGGCTGTTGATCGACATTCAAATGGCAATGATCCGCGCCGCGCAAAAGGTGATCTTCTGCCTGGATCATACCAAGTTCGGCCGGCAATCCGTGCTGACGTTGTGCGGGCTGGACAAAGTGGACACCATTGTCACCGACGACCGGGCACCCGGCAGTTTGGTGAAACAGCTTCGCGCCAGGAAAATTGAAGTCGTCATTGCCCCGGTGGCGTAGCGGCGTCTCGGCAGAGCGCCGTGGTCTCAAGCTCGAAAATTGGCGGCGCTCTACTGAGAATCCGCTACGGGGAGAACGTTTCGCCTGTCCTCAGGATCAGTCGCGGACCAACTGGCGCAACTCGCTCATCACCTTCTCCATGCTGATGGACTGCACCCCGGTGATTTCCTTCAAAACGACCAATCGTTCACCCCGGGGCCGCCAGATCTCCTCGAGCGTGTCCGCCCACAGGACCAAGCACGGCAATCCCACCGCGGCGGCCAGGTGCGTGATGCCGGAATCGTGGCCCACAAACGCGGCGCCGGGCCGGAGGCGTTGCGCCAGTTCCGCAAGCGGCAGCCCCTGGGCGATGGAGCAGCGCGCCGAGGGCATGGCGCCAGCCAATCGTTGCAGCCGTCCGCCTTCCGCCTCGCCGCCGACCAGCAACACGGACCAGTTGGTGGTGGTGGCGATTTGCTGAATCAGGCCGGCCCATTTCGCTTCCGGCCAGTTCTTCTTTTCGCTGCCGCTGCCGGGATGAAATACGATGGTAGGGACGCGCTGCCGCGCGTCCGGGCCGACCGGCGGGTCAGCCCCACCGGAAGCCACGGGAGGGTTGAAGGAAAGGCGCGGCACCGGGTCCGCATCGAAGATGGCCAGGCGTTCCAGCGGCTTGAGATAAACCTGCGTGGCGTGGAGCTGCGCGGTTTCGTCAGGGCGATGCGGTCCGACGATGAATTGTTTGACCAGGCAACGGCCCACGTTGGTTTTGAAAATCTCGTCCGGATCGTAGAGATACGAAATGATTAGTTCAAACTCGGAGAAATAGTCCATCAGTTCCGGTGCAAGCGTTCCATCGCGCGCGAAAAACCCCGCCAGGCCGCGGGCTTCAATCGGTTGCACCCGGTCCACCAGACCGCCCGCCACGGCAAGCTGGGCGATGTGCGGATAACCGAGCACTTCCAGGTGGGCCAGGGGAAACTGGCGGCGCAAGGCGGTGATGGCCGGCAGGGTGAGAATGAAATCGCCGATGGCTCCGCCGCGGATGACCAGGATTTTGGGTTTGGCGGCGCTCACATCGCCCGAAATGCCGTCAGGCCGAGGAGCATCACAAACACCGCGAACGCCAAACGGATGCTGCTGCCGACGATGATGCGACTCTGGTTGGCCGTAGCCCAATTCAAAACGTCACGCAGTTTCCAGGGCGCCACCGTAAACCAGATGCCGGCAACAACGAGGAAATAAGCCCAGACTTGAATCACCAGCACCCAGGGGCTTTGACCCAGATGCGGGCGACCGGTATCCACCATCAATTTTGCCAGCAGCAACAGCACGACGGCCAGGCCGCGAACGGCCAGAAAATCCTGGACGAAGACGCACGACAAAACGCCCACGGCGGCGAAGCCAATCATCATGGCCGGCTTGTAGGCCGAGAAATCCGCAATGGGCTCCAGGTTGACGTTCCAGATGAACCCCGCGGTGGCCAGCAGCATCAGGGCGATGCCGACGGGCAGATTGCGCGGAAACTTGCGCGCGGCGGCGGCGAACTGCGCCGGCTTGGTCAGGCCGTAAATCTGCGGCACGCTCATTCCCGCCCCGAGCAGGATGGATAAAATTGAAAGTTTCATCTTGAACCAGCTAATCACAAGTAGACACCAAAGGACATGAAAAATTCAATCTACAGGAACCGGCCTGATTACAGCCTTGGCCAGGCAAGGTTTCTTGCCAGTTCGCCACGTAACTTTTTCTGGACAAATATTTTTGCCGGGAGCAAAGTCAAAATCATTACAAAAGACAGGCTGCACAAGGCGCCGACCATTATCTGTAGCCGTCTTAGTCGCACCATATGAACGAACGCACACTGTCTTCGGTCCAAACGTTCTGGATGAAGTTCGTATTTCCAACAATTTGGATCTCTGGGTTTGGGCTGGGCACCTTGGGATTATTTGTTGGAGTGTTCCATGAACACGATGATGCAGTTCCACCGGGTTGGATGAAGTGGCAATTTTTGGCGATCTGGACTCTTGGCTCTATTTTTATTTGGTGGACCTGTGGACGGCTGAAAAAGGTTCGCACTGACGGTTCTGCAATCTACGTTTCTAACTATTTGAAGGAAGTTCAAATTCTACTGGATTCAGTTCGAGAAGTTACCGAAAACCGGTGGATCAACATCCATCCTGTCACAATCCATTTTCGACATCCAACGCCGTTTGGTGATCGCATTGTTTTTATGCCTACTATACGCTTTTTTAGCTGGAGATCGCATCCGGTAGTAAGCGAACTTCGGGAACTATCACATGTGCAAGCACACTGACTCAGAAACAACGCAGGAGCCGGCTAACGTGAGAATAGGCTGCAATCATCAGGCATAGCGTCCACCCAACCCCAGAGGTTCACAATCGCCGGAGCCGGAGAATTTGTAGCCACCGACATCAGTCGGCGCCAACTTTCCGATTAGGAAGTCTCCTTCGCAAATTATTTCAGCGCGGGCTGCACTTCCGCGGCTACAGGTTCACAATGGCCGGGTCGCCGTAGAGGGTGAAGGAACCGGCGCGGGTGATTTTCACGTCCATGAGCCGGCCGCGAAGAATTAAAACTGCAGTTGAATTTGATTCGCCCAAACTTGTTTGATGCGTTGCGCATCGCTGCTGGAAAGCGCGCCCAACTTGCGGCGCAACAAATTTTGTTCAAGGCAATCCAGACGCGACAGACGAACCGTGGACGCGACACGCAAGCCTTCGGCCTGCCAGTTCTGCAAAAGCACGTCGCTGGGAGAACGCGTTGCAGCCGAAGTCACCGCGGCAACAACCGCGTCACCCGCATCCAGCCAGAGTACGAGCACGGGACGGATTTTCGAGGCGCTTGCGTCAGTGAACGGAATGTCCGCCAGCCAAATTTCACCGGGCAACGGCGTCATCGTATAGCCCTTCGTCCTGGGGAGCGTAGCTGTTCAGAAATGCGCTGTGGTTGCGGATTGCGGCTGCGCGCTGTTGCATCCACGCGGCAAGTTCCGCAAAATTTTCCGCCGGAAGCTGCGCGATGAGTTGTTCTATTTCTTCCAGTTTGCTCATGGTAAGAACTTACGCTGCGTTGCCCGTTGAGGCAAGACGCAAAACCTATTCCAATATCGCCGGGTCGCCGTAGAGGGTGAAGGAGCCGGCGCGGGTGATTTTCACGTCCATGAGCTGGCCGCGATGACGTTCCGAACCGTCGAAAACCACGATCTTGTTGCAGCGCGTCCGGCCGGCCAGCCGCGCGGAATTCTTCCGGCTCGGTCCTTCGACGAGAATCTGCGTCTGCCGGCCGACAAACGCATCGTATTTGCGTTTGCCGATCTCATTTACAGTTTTGAGCAGGCGATGATTGCGTTCCTCGCGGATTTTTAGCGGGACCTGATCCGGCATTTCGGCGGCGGGAGTGTCGCGGCGTTGCGAATACTTGAAAATATATGCGTTGTCGAAGCGGACTTCGCGGGCCAGTGACAGGGTCTGCTCGAAGTCATCCTCGGTTTCGCCGGGAAACCCGACGATGATATCCGTCGTGATGCCGATGTCCGGTCGCGCTTGGCGCAATTTTTCGATGATGCCAAGGAAGCGCTCGCGGGTGTAGCCGCGGTGCATTAATTTCAGCACACGGTCGCTGCCGCTTTGGACGGGCAGATGCGCGCTTTCGACGAGCTTGGGCAGCCGAGCGTAGGCTTCGATCAAATCGTCGCCGTAGCCCTTCGGATGCGGCGAGGTGAACCGGATGCGTTCCAGCCCGTCGATTTCGTGAACCGCGTCAAGCAGTTGGACGAAGGGGGATTTTTGCAAGGTAGGGCGCGTCACTCCGTGCGCGCCGTTGTTTGCGTTCGCGTGAGCGGCGGGCAGAGGACTGCCCGCCCTACCATCGATGGTCGTATTACCAAAACCCCGCTTGCCATAGTTGGTGACGATCTGGCCGAGCAACGTGATTTCCTTGACGCCCTGGGACACGAGCTGGCGGCATTCGGCCACGATGTCGGGGATGCTGCGGCTGCGCTCCTCGCCCCGCGTGTAGGGGACGATGCAAAACGTGCAATACTGGTTGCAGCCCTGCATGATGCTGACAAACGCGCTGACGGATTTTTGCGCTTTGCCATTGAGCAGATGCTCGCGAATGGTGGCTTCGCTCCCCGGCTCGGCCGCCACATCCACGATTTTTTTTTGGCGGCCGGCCAGGATTTCGTCCAGGTAATCCGCCGCGTGATGAAATTTCTGCGTCCCGAGGACGAGGTCCACATCCGGCAGCTGGTCGATCAATTCCTGACCGCGGCTCTGGGCCATGCAACCCATGAAACCGAGCACGACGTCCGGACGGTTTTTGCGCACCTCCGCGGCAATATTCTGCATCTTGCCGATGGCTTTTTGCTCGGCAAAATCGCGCACGCTGCAGGTGTTGAGCAACACCACGTCGGCCACGGCCTCCGAAGACGCGAGCGTGTACCCTTTCGCGACGAGCTGGGCGGCCACGGCCTCGCTGTCGCGCTCGTTCATCTGGCAGCCATAGGTTTTGATGAAAACGCCCGGCATAATCTTTCAGATAAGCAGGATACTTTGGGGCGTTGGGCTTGGAAAGCGGAATCCGTCCGGAGTGTCCTGAGTTGGTGGCGGCGGTGCCGCCGCAGCGGCGCACCCACCACCAATATTGGGATGCCCACGCAACCCACTTGCGGCGGCGGGTGAACCCTGTATCTTAGCCGGGGCGGTGGATTGATTTGGCCTGCATTTCCGGAATGGCCAGGTTGCACTATGGATTTTGAACCATTGAATGTCTTGCTCGTCGTCAACGACGAGCGTTTTGCGCAGGGCGTCGTGGAGATGCTGCGCGGGAGCAGCGAAATAGCCCGGGTCGCCACGGCCGCCACCCTGGAAGCCGGACTGGCGGAATTGGCAGCCCATCCCTATCAGGTCATTTTGTTTGAGCTTCCCTCGGCCAACGCCGCCGGCCTGTTCCTGGTCACGCAACTGGCCACCAAATTCCCGCGGCTGCCGGTCGTGGTGTTCGGCCCGGAAAACAATGACGCGCTGGCGGTGGAAATCATCCGGTCGGGGGCCGAAGACCACCTGACCCGGGACGAGCTCAAGCCCGGCACCCTGCAACACCTCCTGCGTTGCGCGGTCGAACGCCACCACGAACGCGTGGCGCTGATGGACGAACGGGACAATTATTACGGCGTTTTTGACCATCTGGTGGAGGGGGTTTTTCGCACCACGCCGGACGGGCACTATTTGCTGGCCAACGTGGCGCTGGCGCGCATTTACGGTTACGCCTCGCCGGTGGAACTGATGGCCAGCATCAAGGACATCGGCACCCGGCTTTATGTCGCGCCGGGACGGCGCGAGGAATTCATCCGGGTGATGCGGGAAAAGGACACCATCACGGATTTTGAATCGGAGATTTACCGGAAGGACAAATCGATCATCTGGATTTCGGAAAATTGCCGGGCGGTGCGCGACGCGCCAGGCGCCCTGCTTTATTACGAAGGCACCGTCCAGGACATCACGCAACGCCGGCAGGTGGAGCAGGCATTGCGGAAATCGGAATCGCTCTATCATTCGCTGGTGGAAACCATGCCGCAGAACGTTTTTCGCAAGGATCTGCAGGGGCGGTTCACCTTTGCCAACCAGCAGTATTGCAACCACTACCACTGCAGGCTGGAGGACATCCTCGGGAAAACCGATTTTGATTTTTTCCCGAAGGAATTGGCGGAAAAATACCAGCGCGACGACAATCGCGTCATGGAGACCGGGCAAACCTTTGAAATCACCGAGGACCATCAGCCCTTTGGCCAGGAAAGAGCCACGGTGCAGGTGGTCAAGACACCGCTGTATGGCGCCGATGGCAAGATCATCGGGCTCCAGGGCATCTTCTGGGACATCACGGAAAAACGGCGCGCCGAGGAGCAAATCCGCCAGACCAGCGCCGAGCTGGCGCGCAGCCGCGAGGAATTACACGTTAAAAACCAGCTCATGGAAAGCAACCTGCAAATGGCCCGCGAAATCCAGATGGCCATGCTGCCGCAGCAATATCCGGTCTTTCCCGGTCAGGTGTCACCGGAAGAAAGCGCATTCCACTTTGTCCATCGCTACCACGCCGCCGAGACGGTGAGCGGCGATTTCTTCAGCGTCTCCGCCCTCTCGGACACGGAAGCCGCGGTATTCATTTGTGACGTGACGGGCCACGGCGTCCGCGCCGCGCTCGTCACCGCCATGATCCGGGCGCTGGCGGAGGAATTGAAGCCGCTGGCGCGCGAGCCGGGGAATTTTCTGCGCAAGCTCAATTCCGACCTGTGCAGCATTCTCAAAAGCACCGGGTCGCCGATGCTGACCACGGCCTTTTATCTCGTGGCCGACTGGCGGACCGGCAGCCTGCGTTTTGCCAATGCCGGCCACCCCAAGCCGTTGCTCGTGCATCGCGCCACTGGCCAGATCGAGCTGCTCGCCCATGCCTCCGGCCGCGGCGAACCCGCGCTGGGGTTGTTCGACAACCCGTCCTATCAAACCACCGAGATCGCCATCGCCCCCGGCGATTTCGTGATGTTGTTCACCGATGGCCTCTACGAGGTCCAGGGCTTCAACGAGGAATTGTATTCGCAGGAACGGCTGATGCTGGATGTGCACAACCTGTTGTCCAAACCCGCCCCCCAGATGTTCGACGAATTGATCGAAGCCATCCGCCGGTTTGCCGTCAGCGGAGCCTTTGATGACGACGTCTGCCTGGTGGGGATGGAGTTTGCCGGAAAGCCCGCCTTAAAAAGCTGACCGGCGGTGGACTGGAAAATCAATTGGACTCCGCCGGTTCATGGTAAGGCCGCCCGGCCCGGTATAATTCCAGCAGTTGTTCGTTCCGCACCGCGATCTTTTCCATGCCGGCTTTCCGGGCCACATCCCGCGCCTTTTCCGCCGTGAGAATGGCGTCGTTGAAACGCCCCGCCTCGGCATACGCGGCGGCCAGCGTGCCCAGATAAAACGGCTGCTCGTTGTTCGTCATCCGGCAGGCGCGTTCAGCCAGCCCGACCGCTGTCTGACCGTTGCGGATTTGCGGGTCAGGATACGTCGCCAGCAGCCAGGCCAGCTGGTCATCGGCCATTGAAAGTTGATCATCCAAGGTCAGGGCTTTGCGATACTCCATCACGGCTTCCCGGGCCTGCCGTTGAGCGGACAAACACATCGCATTGTGCAGATGAACCGGGGCATACTTCGGATCCAGTTTCATGGATTCAAGAAACCTGGCCCTGGCCTCGTCCAACCGGTTTTGCCTGGCCAGCACTTGACCGAGACCGTCAACAGCTCTGGCATTCCCCGGATCGGCTTGCAACACCGAGGAGAATGCCGCTTCAGCCCCGTCTAGGTTTCCCTGTTCAATCAAGGCCAGCCCGAATCCGATCCGGACGTCGGAATTGTCCGGGTCAACCTGCAAAACATCACGATAACAAGAAACGGCTGCATCCGGCCTGCCCAGCAGACATAAGGTTTCCGCCAAACCAACGCGAGCTCGCTCGGAACCTGGAGACCGTTGCAGGATGGATTGATATTCCTCCACAGCTTCATTCAGTTGGCCCCTTTGGCGGAAGAGCCGTGCCCGGGCCAGGCGGGGAGGCATGTAATCCGGATCCGCCTGAATGGCCTTGGTGAGTTGCGTTTCCGCCTCGTCGAGACTTCCGTGCAACAGGAGCCAATCGCCCTGATGATACAGGGATACCGGATCATCCGGCGCAATTCGCAGCAACTGCCGGACTTCCATCCCAGCCTCGTCGAGCTTCCCACGCTTGAGCAGCAGATCGCAATAATTGGCATGGGCCAGATAATAGTCCGGTTTTATCCGGATCGCCGCCTGGAATTCCGTCGCGGCTTCATCGAACCTTCCGCACAGCCAGAGCGTCGTGGCATAATTGCAGTGGGCCATTGCTTCGTTTGGGTCGATCTGAATCGCCCGGCGGTATTGCCCCATCGCCTCCTCAAACTGCCCGGAATCATAAAGGTGTTTGCCCACTGCGACGTGCGCATTCCAAGCCTGCTCGTTTTTGGCCAGCACATCCCGCCACAGCGTCAGGTCGTTGCGGTAAAGCCAGGCCTGCCGCCAGGTCAGCGTACCCAGCAACAGCAACAGCAGGCCGCAAAAGGTCGCCTTCAAAAACCGCTTCTCTTCGGGGAGCAAACCTAACGTCTGCGTGATTCCCGCCGCCGCCAGCGCGAACACACTCATGCAACCGAAATATTGCCAGTGATCCGACACGAACGAATACCTTGTGAAGGAAAGCACGACTCCCAGGATTAACAGCGATGTGCTCACGTAGAAATGCAGGAAAGCGACCAGCGTTCCCCGGCCAAGACGGCCACGCCACCACCACAGCCCGACGAACAAGGCCACGGCTGCCGCCGGATAGAGATATTGCCACCCGGCGTGAGCATCCACCGCCCACCGCTCGTAGGTGGCGGTCAACGGATACGGAAAAAGCAGCTTGCCGAGATAAAACCAGAAGGAACGTCCGGAAATTAACATGCGGTCCAGGAAGCCCAGGTTGAAAGTCCCGCCCACCGCGCCCAGTCGTTCAATGTGAACTGTCAGCGCCCCAAAAACCGCCACCAATCCCGCCATCGGCAGCACCGGCCAGACTTCGCGCCAGCCCAGCCGTTGGCGCTGCCACCAAGTGATCAGCAGCAGCGACACAGGTAGAAAACTCACCGCCGTCTTGGCCAGCATCGCCAGAACGAACAGCGCCAGAGCCAGCACATACCAGCGCCGTATATTGGGCTCCAGCTCCAGCGCGCCGCGGAGAACGTGGCGGTCCTTGCTGGGGGTGTTAACCGCATAGACACCCAGTCGCGAAAAACGCAGGTAAGCCCAGGCTGAACTCAAGGCCAGGGTGGCCGACAGCGTATTCTTTAATTCCGTCATCCACGCCACGCTCATCACGTTCACCGGGTGCAGCGCAAAAATCGCTCCCGCCAGCCAGGCCCCGCGCACGTTCAAGTGCGCCAGCACCTGCCAGAGCAGCAGGGACGCGCAGATATGGAAGAAGAGAGTCAGCAAATGATAGCCCAGCGGGTTTAATCCCCAGAGATGGTACCCGAGCCAAAACCCGGTGAAGGTCAGCGGATAGTATTGGAACGTGGCCCCCGGCTTGAGCCAGATGTCCCGCAGCCCGCCAAGCGAGTGCAACGCCGGGTTGGCCGAGATGTGGACGTCATCGTCCCAGATGAAACCGCCCCGTACTGCCGGGAAATAAGCCAGGACGACGAACAGCGCCAGCCAGACGCCCGGCCATAGCGGGCTTGCAGAAAAGGGAAGATGAGCTTTTTGAGCAGAATTCAAATCAACAACGGCGCGAGTCACGCCGATGTTTTAACTGAAAAGCTTCGCATATTGAAACAGAAACTCCCGGCCCGCTATTCCGCCAGAATTTTGACGGAACGGGCCTTCTCCGAACGCTTTCTGGCATTGGCATCCAGGATCTTTTTCCGCAATCGCAGATTTTTTGGCGTGGCTTCCACGTATTCGTCCACGTCAATGTATTCCAACGCGCGCTCGAGGCTCAGCTTCAGGGGCGGATTGAGCTGGATGCCCTTGCCGTCGCCCTGGGAGCGCATGTTGGTGAGCCGCTTTTCCTTCACGGGATTCACCGGGATGTCGTTCTCGCGCGCGTTCTCGCCCACGATCATGCCCACGTAAATGTGGTCGCCGGGCTCCACCATCAGGCGGCCGCGTTCCTGCACCATGTTGAGCGCGTAGCTGGTGGCCTCGCCGTTGTCCATGGAAACGAGCGAGCCGTTCTTGCGCGCCGCAATCTCCCCGCAGTCCGGGCCGTATTCGTGGAACAGGTGGCTCATCACGCCCATGCCCTTGGTCTGATTCACAAGGTCCGTCTCAAAGCCAATGAGGCCGCGCATGGGCACGAGCGCTTCCACGGACACCTGGTTTCCCACGTGGTTCATGTTCGTGATTTGCGCCTTGCGATTGGAAAGATTCTCCATGATCGCACCGAGATTTTCGCTCGGAACCTCGACGAACAGCTTTTCAATCGGCTCCAGCAGGCTGCCGTCGGCGGCCTTTTTCCACAACACTTCGGGGCGCGATACCAGCACTTCGTGGCCTTCGCGGCGCATCTGCTCGACGAGAATGGCGATCTGCATTTCGCCGCGGCCGCTGACGGCAAAGATTTTCGGGTCGGAGGTCTGCGCAATGCGGAGGGCGACGTTGGTGCGGATCTCCTTCACCAGGCGGTCCCAGATGTGGCGGGCGGTGACGAGCTTGCCATCCTGGCCGGCCAGCGGGCCGTCGTTGACGGCGAATTCCATCTGGATGGTCGGCGGATCGATCGGGATGTACGGGAGCGTCGCGCGCAGCTCGGAATCGCAAATTGTCTCGCCGATGAAAACCTCCTCGAACCCGGTGAGGCCGACGATGTCCCCCGCGTGCGCCTCCTGGACTTCAATGCGCTTCATGCCTTCAAAGTGGAAGATCGCGGTGATTTTGCCCTTGGAAATTTTCCCGTGGCCGTGGCGGCAGATGGCTTCGTCGCCGAGCTTGACCTTGCCCTCGTAAATCTTGCCGAACGCGATGCGCCCGAGGTAATCGCTGTAATCCAGATTGGCCACGAGCAACTGGAAGCCGACGCCGGCCTTCGCGCGCGGCGGCGGGATGTGTTTGGTGATGGCCTCGAACAACGGTTCCATCGTGCCGGTGACATGTTCAAGTTCCGTCTTGGCATAGCCGCCCTTGGCGGAACAATAGATGAAGGGAAAATCCAACTGCTCGTCCGTGGCGTTCAGCGACATGAACAGTTCAAAAACCTGGTCGAGCACCTTTTTGGGATTCGCGTTCTCGCGGTCAATCTTGTTGATGACCACGATCGGCTTGGCGCCGGCCTCGAGCGCCTTGCGCAGGACAAAGCGCGTCTGCGCCTGCGGGCCCTCGGCGGCGTCCACCACCAGCAGCACCCCGTCGATCATGTTCATGATGCGCTCGACTTCGCCGCCGAAATCCGCGTGGCCGGGGGTGTCCACGATGTTGATATGGTAATCCTTGTACTTGAACGCGGCGTTCTTGGCGCGGATGGTGATGCCCTTTTCCTTTTCCAGGTCCATCGAATCCATCAGGCGCTCTTCCTGCGACTCATGCTGGTTGGCGCGGAACGTCCCCGATTGCTTGAGGAGGCAGTCCACGAGCGTCGTCTTGCCGTGGTCCACGTGCGCGATGATGGCAATATTTCTAATATGCTGCATAATTTAAAATCGAGCCGGCTAGTCTGCCATTTTAACGGGAAAGGTCAAGCTGCGTTTGCCGGGGAAAATTGTCCTTGCCGTGCTGAAAATTCTGCTTACGCTTCCGCTTCCATGAGTAACGGTGGCGAATGACCTGCGGTGGCTGAAAACGGTGTTGGGAGCGTGGCGAGGATGCCGCGGAGACCGGTTTCGGCCGGCGGGGTCAGTCGGCTAAATGATCATGAACATTCAGAAGTTTATGGGACATTTGAAACTTTTACGGCGCTGGCTGGGTCTGCTTTGCGCGCTGCTGGTGCCTTTCTCGCCGGCGGGAAGTCGGGCGGCGGATTTCTCCGGCTCCTTCGCGACGAGCAACCTGGAAATCAGCGTTTACTCCCCAAATGCACTGGCGCCGGACGCCATTTGGAAGATTAACACCGTCACCCCTGGACACCGGCGGATGGGTTTCTTTGGTGTGAAACTGCTGCCGGTCATGGTGGTGGACGGGATTCAGTTGGAATTCACCACCGCCAGTCCCCAGACCAACTGGCTGGAGGGTTTCCGTTGCGAATGGGCGCCGGCGGCGAGCCGGGGCATTTTCGAGTGGCAGGACTTCAGCATTTTCTTCCCGCAGGAAAAAACGCCGCGCCTGCAGGCCCGGCGCGTTCACCCGGTCGCCAATGCCGGCTCCTTGATCTGCCGGCTCGAAGGGATCACGCTGCAGACCGGCTCCCGGCCGATTCATCTGCCGCGCGCGGAGGTGCGCGCGGAAGGGCCGGCCGGCGCCATCGTGTGGCGGGAGGCCGCGGCGACCATTCAGTGGGATTTGTTCTCCGGCCAATTTACAACCAACACCATCGTCGTACATGGGACTTCCAATGAAAAATTATAAACTGCTCACCCTGGCGCTCTGTTTTGGTGCGTCCAGCGTATTGGCGCTGACCGCCGACCAATATGTGACCGCCGGCACGAATTCCCTGGTGGCACAGGATATGGCGGGCGCCTATTCGAATTTTAATGCGGCCGTGTCGCTGTCGCCCACGAATGAGCCGGCCAACGCGTTTCTGGCGGTGACGCGGCTGTTGGTTCTGCCCCAACAGGCGGCGGGCAGCAATTTCCTCAACCAGCTCAATGTCACCAATGGCAGCCGCAACATTTATAACTGGACGGCCTCGCAGCCGGTGGACACCAACGGCAATACGATTTGGCCCGCCAATTACAATTCCTCCACCGCGATAACTTTTTACCGCAACACGGTTGTGGCCGCACTCGTTGCGTCGGCCACAAACCTGGCGAACATCACGGACACCAACTTCACCCTTGCGCTCCTTTCCACTGAAACCGGCATCGGCAAATTCCCCGGCGCGGACGCGACGCTGGACTACGGCGACTTCCTGTTGCTGCGGGCGCTGGTGGCGGCCGGGCAGTTTGCGGGCTACACGATCAACGCCCAAAATGCCAGCGTCATCATCCCCACGCTGCAAGCCATGTCAGAAAACAACGGCCTGACCATCCAGGCGGTGCTGGCGGCCTATCCCAACCTGCTCACGCTGTCCAGCGCGGCGGACCTCGCCGCCTCCAAAGGCGCGCTGACCAACGCCATTGCGTTCTATCTGGCCGCGTCGGATTATATTCGGAATATCCGCCCCAACGGCCCGCCGGGCCAGGGGCTGTTCCTGCTGGATGACCCGAAAAAAATAACGGACGAGGCGGTTTTCCGCGACTCCCTCACGAATGTCCTGCTCTCGGTCAACGGCCCGGTCCAGTTCAATCCCAATTCCCTTTCCTCGCTTGATCTCAACAATTATTTTGCCGCAACCAAAACTTTGCGCAGCTTGTTGCCCCAATTCAGCGGCGACCGTTATGTCAACAACACCCTGCCCGATTACGGCTTCGGCGGCATGCTCCAGGGCACGCCGGCGTGTGACACGGAAGTGTTCCTGCGACAAAACATCGGCCATAATTATAGCGCCATTTACACCGGCCAGACATATGACATTAACTTCAGCAACCCGAACGCCGGCAATTTTGCCATTTTGGTCAACGCCAATCAGCAAGCCACCGTCGTCGGCGATGATGCGGACCAACTCACAGGTATATTTGCCCAATTCAGTCTGGACCCACATGGCAACGTTCAGTTCACCAGCAACAATGTTACCGGTTATGGCTCGTTTAACATGGATGGTTCGTTCTCGGTTGAACTGGACTATACGAACGGTTTGTTCGTGATGCTGAGCGGCTACCAACTATCGCCCTACGGATCCCTGCAAACCGGGGCGGGCTATTATGGCGGAAGCTTTTCCGGGGCTAATTCCGGAACGGTCAAAGCGATTTTGGGAGCTGACGGCGAGGTGTTTTTCTGCAATTTTCAAAACAATGTAATCCAGGATGGTGGTTATGGCTCGATTGACCAGGCCAACCATTTCGGTGGCTTTGCGGACAGCGGAGCGGTGTTAACGGGCACTTATAACCCATCGACGTTCACCCTCGCCGGCACTTACACCAACGGTGATAAAAGCACCGGCCCGTTCAGCCTAAGCCGCTCCGCCAACATCGACCTGCCTCCCACCATCACCACCCCGCCCAAAAACACCAGTGTTTCCGTGGGCGCAAACGCCACCTTCAGCGTCATCGCCTCCGGCAGCCCGCCGCTGTGCTATCAATGGTATTGCAATGGCGTGCGGATCAACCAAGGCACCAACAGCAACCTGCTCATTTCCAGCGCCTCGTTGGCCCTCAACGGAAATGATTACGCGGTGTCGGTCCGAAATCCGGTCGGGAATGTGATCGGGGAAGCCGATGCCGACGCCATTTTGAATGTTTCGGACGCCAGCAAACCGTCGGTCAACATCACCAATCTGGTGGCGAACCAATCGGTGAGCAACTCCGTATTCCGGGTCCTCGGCACCGCCACCGACAATGCCGGCGTGTCGGCCGTGTGGTATCAACTCAACAATGGCGCCTGGACGCTGGCCTCCACCACCAACGGCTGGACCAACTGGTGGGCGGATCTCACGTTGACGGCGGGCACCAATTTAATCCGCACCTACGCCGTGGATATCGCCGGTCATGGCTATGTCTATGTGGCGGATAGCGAAAACAGTTTGATCCGCAAAATCACTCCAGCCGGTTTGGTGACGACTCTGGCCGGTGACACGAATGCTTTGTCCCCAGGTTATGCCGATGGCACCAACAGCGCGGCCCGGTTCAACTACCCATCCGGCGTGGCGACGGATGGTTCCGGCAATGTCTATGTGGCAGATTATTACAACAACCTGATCCGCAAAATCACGCCGGCAGGCGTGGTGACCACTCTGGCCGGCGACACGAATGCTTTGTCCCCCGGTTACGCCGACGGCACCAACGGCACCGCCCGGTTCTACAAACCCTCCAGCGTAGCCGTGGATGGCGCCGGCAATGTCTATGTGGCGGATTCTCTCAATAACCTGATCCGCAAAATCACGCCGGCAGGTGTGGTGACCACTCTGGCCGGCGACACTGATGACCTCACAAATAGTGTATTCAACGGCGGCTGGGCCGACGGAACCAACGGTACCGCCAAGTTCTACAACCCCTCCAGCGTGGCGGTGGATGGCGTCGGCAACGTCTATGTGGCGGATAGTCAAAACAACCTGATCCGGAAAATCACGCCGGCGGGTGTGGTGACCACTCTGGCCGGCGACACCAATGACCTGATGAATTCTGTCACTAACAATGGCTATGCCGACGGCACCGGCGGCGCAGCCAGGTTCAATTACCCCATCGGCGTGGCGACGGATGGTTCCGGCGATGTCTTTGTGGCGGATTCTCTCAACAACCTGATCCGGAAAATCACGCCGGCGGGCGTGGTGACGACTCTGGCCGGTGATACGAATGCGCTGTCCCACGGTTACGCCGATGGAACCAACAGCGCTGCCCGGTTCTACTTCCCATACGGCGTGGCGACGGATGGTTCCGGCAATGTTTTTGTGGCGGATAATGCCAACAACCTGATCCGGAAAATAACCCCGGCCGGGATGGTGACAACGCCGGCCGGCGACATTTATGACCTGACGAATGGTTACCCCAATGGCGGTTATGCCGATGGCCTTGGTGGCGCGGCGTTATTTAATTTACCTCAAGGTGTGGCGTTGGATAACAGCGGCGCGAACATCTCGGCCACCAACCAGCTCAACATCACTTTCGTGGTCAGCGCCACCCTGACGGTAACCACCAATGGTCTGGGCTCCTTGAACCCGAATTACAACGGCGCACCCCTGCAAATCGGCAAGACTTATTCCATCATCGCCACGGCGGGAACGGGCTTCGCCTTCTCCAACTGGACGGGCGGGACCAATCTGCCGCTCACCTTTATCACCAATGGGACAACGGTGCAGTTCTTGATGGTAACGAATCTGATGTTGCAGGCCAATTTCGTGGACGTGACCCGGCCGACGCTCAACATCACCAACCTGACGGCCGGGATGGGCGTTAGCAACGCGGCCTTCACCGTGAAGGGCACGGCGGGCGACAACGTGGCGGTATCCAACGTGTTCTACTCGTTGAACAACTCGGGCTGGAGCAACGCCATCACGGCAAACAACTGGTCCAACTGGATGGCCGCGGTGACCCTGGTGCCGGGCACAAACTCGATCGCCGCCTACGCCGTGGACACCTCGGGCAATAATTCCATCACCAACACGCTGAACTTTGTTTATGTGG
>JBAPQW010000072.1:0-36923 GCA_049280815.1 Verrucomicrobiia bacterium
GGGCGAAAAAACCAGAGGTGCGTGACTGGATTCTCAAGGACTGGATTAGCCCGGAGGAACGCGAACGCCGGATACGCGAGATTTACGGACTGACTCCGAAAGAACCGTCACAAGCAGCCGACGATTCTGACGCTGAAACTGCCGCCGTTGCAAGCGGCCCTACCAACGGCCAGGAATCACCGCCAATCCAATCGGATCAAACTGAATCAAACCAAATCAAACCAAATGAAAACACGACCACCTGACGACTGGTGCAAGGTCACCCGATTTTTAATTTTGCCCAATGAGAACACTGCCGGTTTTTGTATCCCTGCCAGCAGGGGCCTTGTAAATCCGGCTCTGTGCCGAATAAGTTACGAACCGGTGAATTTTGTGAATATGTGAACAACTTTCATCATAAATTCTTGCCAGCGCCGGTAATCCGTGCGAAAACTTGCACAGACGAGGATGGTGGGTTTGAGGTTGACGACCGATATCGGGTGCAGGTGTGCCCTGTTTTAGATGTATGAATACACCCAACTTGTACAGCCGCAAGTCAGTTGATGAAAAGGCCTCACCGGACTTTGCCCCTCGACCGTCTTCACGTCAATCCATCCTGACTGACCTGTTGGTGTTCTTTGCCAACCGTCGGCTTTCAATTTGCTGAATCAAACTGTAATCAGAAGAAAGTATTCAAAAACAAAACCCTGGATAAAATTATGAAAAAATTAACAGCCCTTGCCTTTTTCGTTTCTTTTCTGACAGCCCTGTCATTGCGGGCAGATGTGCTCTTCCAGGACTCATCCAATTACCCTTATGCAAATGGGTGTATTGAGGGCCAGGGCCAATGGTATTGCTTCTATCCGACCTCGCCGTATCTGGACGCCTTTGTGACAAATAATGTTTTGCTTTTGAATCCAACCAACCATGATGAAGTTGGCGCGCCCACCAATGGCTGGACCAATCCCGTCGAGTATAATTTTGCCAGTTTCACCCTCAACGTCAGCCAGTTGCCGAGCAGCGCCAACGGCGGCTATTTCGCCCAACTCCAGAATAATTCCGACAGCAATGATTGCTGCCACATTTTTATTGATACCAGGGACACGGTCGTGCCGGGAACCTTTCGGTTGGGCATTGCCAATTATGCCACCTCCTTTGCCGCTTTAATTCCCCCGGTGAATTATCCCATGGATCTGGCCACGGGCATAACCTACACGGTTGTGTGCCTGTTTGATGCCAATCAGGAAAATTTAACATTTGTGGGCGGCACGCTTTGGATAAATCCCTCCATGCAGGATTATGAAAATGTTGTCAATGGCGATGATATTGCCCCTGGCATTGGCGAGGGTTTTGTGTATGGAATTGACACCACCGCCAGTCAGAACCTGCTTAACATACAGATTTCACAGATTGGGTTCAGCCCGTATGCCAGTGCCGGCATCAGCAATGTCATCGCTGGTACCACCTTCCAGGATGTCAACCAAACCAACCTTCCCGTGTTTGGCGTCCAACCGCAATCCGGCACGATTTATTCCGGCAACAGCATCACCCTATACTCGGTGGCATCCGGCGTTGATTTGACCTATCAATGGTATTCGCAGACCTACGGTCTTTTGCATGACGATAACGTGAATATTATCGGTTCAACCAGCAACATTCTCGTGTTGAACAATCTTCAGGCTTCGGATAATTATTATGCCGTGGTTACCGATGCTTACGGCAACACCGCCACCAGCGCGACGGCGACGAACACCGTCAACACAACCCCCACCGCGCCATTTTTCACCGAAGCCGCGCTTAACCTGACCAACAACCTGTTTACCACCACCGGTTTTACCAACCCTGCCGAGGGCACCGGACCGCTTTTCTATCAATGGTATTTTGCGCCGATGAACACTCCGAATACCTTTGCACCTTTGGTTGGGCAAACCAGCCCGGTCTTGAGCTTGAACCTCTCTGATTACACGTTTGCGGGAAATTATTACGTTTGGGCCTCCAATGCCGTCGCCGGGGGAAGTATTGCCTACGGTCCGACCAACAGCATCACCGAGTTGGCTCCTGTTCTTGCCACTTTGCAACAGTTGCACAGCTACCTGGTTGCAACCACGAATCAACTTATTGCGAACAAAACGGGTTCTTATTACATAAACACCAATAATGTTACGGTCAGCGGTTATGTGACAACCTATGGCGGGTTCGGTTCCACTTACAGTGAATTCTTCATTCAGGACGCGTCAGGTTATGGAACTGAAGTCTTTATTGGACCCGGTGTGGGCAACACCAATACGCCGCCGATTGGAAGTTACATAACCGTCAGTGCTCCCGTTGAAGTTTATCATACTGGATTGGAACTGACGACGCCCACGGTTTCGTCTGTCGTAACCAAGGTTGCGCCGGTCATTCCCCTCACTCCCAAGCTGGAAAATGCCAATTTCAATGACTTTGCAATCAATGGTCTGGGCACCAATTCTCTCAACGCCATCGGTTCACTGGTCACATTCACCAACGTCTATATTTATGGCAGCAGGACCGGTGGTGCCATTGGCAACGGCGGCAATTTCTACTCCAACAGTTACAGTTCGTCGTTATATTTCACCGTGGGGGCTCCATACTCAAATCCTGGTAACACCAACACGATTGAAATCTATCAATTTGCCTATAACTATGGTATTGCTCCCAACATCGTGCTCAACCCCATCGGTGGCGCGCCAGTCCCAACGCATTGTTATCAATTGACTGGTGCCTATTACAGCTACAACGGGTCGCCGGAAATCCTGCCGTCCCGATTGGCGGATTATGTCGTCAATCCGCCGTCGCCTTTCACGGCCAGTGCGACTCAGACCAAGGGTGTTCCCACCGTCAATTGGCTCGCGCAGCCCGGTTCAACCTACAGTGTTTATGGCGCAACCAACCTGAACGGCCCTTGGACCAGCCAGGCGTACGGTTTGGCATACTATCCTTCTAACGGCGTCTTCACCGACACCAATAAGTCCACGGCGAAATTTTACATAATCAGCTCGCCGTGATGTCCGGATTAAAAAATATGAGCAAGCCGACTGGCAAATTCAGCGTGAAGGCGCCCGGCATACGGAAGGGTGCCTTCACCCTTATCGAATTGCTGGTGGTTATCGCCATCATCGCCATTTTGGCGTCGCTGCTGCTGCCCGCGTTGGCCAAGGCCAAGGAGCGGGCGAGGCAGGCCGCCTGCTTGTCCAACTTGAGGCAATGGGGATTGTCCATCCAACTCTATTCCCCGGACAATAATGACGGCATACCCCACGACGGGTATTCATCCGAAAAGCTTCAGGGTGGTCCTGAATGGTGCGGTCCCCAAGGCCAGTTAACCGGCACCCCGGCTGATCCAACGGCTTGGTTCAATCTGTTGCCGCCGTTGGTGGCCGAAAACACTTTGTTGACTTATTTCAACACCTTGAACATCGGTCGCGGCATCAGCGCCTCCAAAGCAACGCAGTATATGCCCTTCCCCGGCGGCAAAGGATCGCTCTGGGAATGTCCCAGCGCCCGTATGGATTTAGCCACCATTCAAAACGGCCTTTTGGCTGCTGCCGACAACTCACCCAATGGAATACCCGGCGGGACCGGGTTTTTCAGTTATGTCATGAACATTGACTTAAAAAGGGGACCTGATGGCACAACTCCCTTGCCATACCCGACGATGCCCAAGTTGACTTCTTTTCGTGATCCTTCCGCCGTGGTGTTTATTTTTGATCAGGTGTTTGATCCGGTTACTGAAGTCGTAAACAGTTCTCCCAGTTATAACTCGGTCAATCCGGCGGCACGACAGCGTAGTTTCGCCTCACGTCATAACAACGGCGGTATTATTAATTTCATGGATGGCCACGCCTCTTATTTCAAAACCAGTTATATCCAAGGCAATCCTTCCAAGTCGGGCGGCTATGGTGAACCCTTGCTGTCGGATGTAATATGGGATGCGCCGTATCGCGCTTCAAGCCCCACTAATTGAATGAACCGCCTCATTCTGAACCCCATCATTCGCGTGAACAATTCCATGAATGATCATTACAGAGCTAATCAGTGGGGATCGGAAAACGGTTCACAGAGCTTCACTTCCGTTGAAGTGATCGGTGAGAAAGCAGAAAATCAGAACAATGAACTCAAAAACAACCATGAAAACAAAGACAGCAAAAAATCTAATCTTGGCAGCAGCCCTTGCCTCGGCAATGGCCGTGCCTGCCTCAAACGCCCTAGCCGACACCGCCGCCACCATCTTTGGTGATGCTAGCGGGACTGCAGTGACCTATGATAATGCTTCCGGCGCATATCCCGTCATTTCGGCTGTTTTGTCGCAGCCGGGAACTATCGATGGATATACCTACACCAGCTATTCATTCCTCGCCGCGGATTCGACTGGTTCGCTTGACGTTTTTAGCACCTTGGCCGGTCTTGCTTACACGCCGAATGTAGGTGATGCCATTAGTGTTTCAGGAACTTATTCACCCTATCACCAGATTCCGGAGATTGCCACCATTACGTCAATTAGTCTGCAATCTTCTGGAAACGCGGTTTCTTCGCCTGGGGTCTTTACTATTCCGACATTGACGGCTTCAGGTACGGGTCCCATTCCTCAAAGCATTGCCGGCCATCTGGTGACGTTGGACAACGTTTCGCTTTACACCGATTCAGCCGCAACCATCCCTGTGTCGGGTAACTTCGCCTCCCACGCCAATGTGGCTTTGTATGCCAAAGATGGCGGCGGCAACATCATGGAAGTGTATGTCTGGGCGTCCTCTTATTCCACTTGTGGAGCATTGGGTGGCACAGCGATTCCAACTGGCCCGGTTAATATTACGGGATTTGTGTCGCAATCTGGAACTTTCTCGCCCGAACTGACTCCCTATTCAATCACCTCAGTTCCCGAGCCAACGACCTTGGCCCTGTGCGGCGCGGGCGGTTTGCTCTTGTTGGCATTGCGTTTTCGCAGAAATGCCTGAGCTTCTAAATTTCAATTACAACCGGCGCATCTTCGGATGCGCCTTTTTTATTGCGGCGGCCACGGTTTGGATTGAGCAAACATCCGCCCAAACGGGATTACTTTTGCTCGAATGTTAAAACTGATTCACTGCCCGTCCGTGGAAGAAGTTCAAGAGAATTATTCTTCCTGAAGCAGGAAAAACATTCCCGGTGCGGCTGGATCCACCGCTGCGTTGGTGACGGTGAACGTGAAGGTGCCCCCTGTGACGGTGTTGGTCGCCAACGCCGTCCAGTTGGTAAATGGCAAGGAAAGGTTCGTGCTCATCAGCACCGTGAAAACTGCGCCGGTGATACCATTGGCGACGTCAAGGACGAGGTTCGTCCCGGCGAGGCTGAACCCGGTGATGACGGGGGCAGGCAGCGGAATGGTGTAATCGGCCACGACGGGCAGATGGTCGCTGGCGTTGGCGAGATCGAGGTAAAGCTGCGCAGCACTGATAAAAGCCGGCCCGTTCGTTGCCAGACGATTGTTCAGCGACGTGTTGGCGCCGGAATTCACGCTGCCAAAGTAAGGCGTCGTGCCGTTGTTGCCGAACGTATGATACGTTCCCGGCACATAATTCAATCCGCCTGCCGCGCCATAATAAATGTTGGTTGTCATCACCTGCAAATCATCGCGGTATCGCAGGTCGGTGGTTGAATCCGTTTCCATTGCCAGGATGTTCGTAATGGTGGTGGTGGTGCCCCAGTTGATGGTTGGATTGTTCGTTGGATTCATCGGGTCAAGTCCCTGCCCCTGATAAATGCCGTTCGGGGCGGTGTTAGACAAAATTGTTTGATACGACGCCTCGCCGCTGGAAGTGATGTTGAAATCGCCGAGGTAAAGGACGCGGGCGTCCGCAGGAAGCTCAACCGCCTCGTTTGTTCGGATGATTTGCGCCTCGCCGAAACGGTCGTTTTCGTTAGCGGAGCCAGTGCCGGATTTGTAATGGCTGACGTAAATGTAAAACTCATTCGACGTCGCCGGAGCGACACCGGCCGGCGCAAATTCATAACGCATCACTTCCCGGTATTCACCGCTGCTGGAGCCCAATTTGCTGGTGCCGCCCGCCGGATCCACCGGCACGGAGCTGAGCAGCTGTAAGGTCCTTGTGTTGAAAACAATGGCGTTTGGGCCGTTCCCATCGGCCACATCGCCGCCGCTTTCAGTCGCCTGGTATGTGCTGTTTGAATACATCCCCGCCTGACCGTAGAAGGCATTCAATCCGTTCACGATGGGCGCGACGGTGATTGGATTGCTCGTTGTCTCCTCCAAAGCCAGAATGTCCAGCGGTTGAGCCGGGTCGTTGCCCGCAATCTCCTCGCCTATGCCTTCCAGCACCCCTCCCGCCTGCACATTATTGATGCTGTTAGGAGGTGCGATCAGGCCCGGCAACGGTGTTGTCGCGCCATTGATGTCATCCTCAATGTTGTAGGTGACGATGCGCAAAGACCGGGTCTGCGCAGAAACCGGCGTCACCAGCCAGCAAATGGAAAGCAAAGCCAGCCACGGCCGCAAATTGTGAGTTTTTCGTGTGTTCACCTGATCAGATTCTTCTTTCAATAAGAAGCGTTCTGGATTCTAACGCGCCTGCGAAAATTCTCCAGCCCCAAAAAGTCGTGCAACTATCAAATTGAAACGAGGACGCCAACCGTAGGGATGAAGCCGTCCAATTGGACCGTTAAGCAGAATTTCTTGATCATCGGAGATGCCCAGCAGACCTAGGACGCGGAAACCTTTCATGCCGGGCTGGTCCTTGCGGTTTATGCCGCGGGATCAAATCACTTTCTGCTCCAGCTTTTTGACTTCTTCCTTGATCAGCTCCGTCGTCCGGTGCTTGGCCATATAAACCTGGTCAACGGAAATACCAAAGGTGGCCGCGACTTTTTCGGGTGCCCATCCTTTGTTAACATACAGGTCGAAGATTTGATATTTCTGCGGGTCGAGCCGGCGTTTGACCTTGGCGAGGGCCGCCGTCAGCAGGTTCTTTTCCCATTCGGCGTCCCAGAGCGCGTCCAGTTCCTGGCTCGCGGGATCGACCACTTTGTCCACCGTGCGGGTGCCCGTGGCGGTGTCTTCGGCCAGGGAGTTTTCGGTGGCGAAAGGTCCGCGTTTGCGGAGCTGGTCCGTGATCCGCCAGCGGGTCATGTTCAGGAGCCAGGTTTTGAAGGAGCCAATCGCCGGGTCGTATTTGAAGGTGGGCATGTGCTTGGCCACCGAGATCATGGTTTCCTGCACCACGTCCTGCGCCTCGGTCGCCGTCAATCCGCCCTTGAGGGCAACGCCATAGATCAGCCTCCAATAAGTGTCAAAAAAATCCTGCCAGCTTGACTGATCCTGCCAGTTTTTGAGGCGTTGAATCAGCGTTGCCCGCGTCGGAATCAATTCATCCATTGGCTCGGCCATTAATCAATTAATGCGTTCTCAAATATCGATTGGCAATAATATACACAATCTCCCGAAAAATGTTGAAGAAAAAGGGGTTATGTGCTTGTCTCATGTTTGTTCGTCAGTCGGATGCGTGAGGGATTGAAACGCTTGAACTTGTTTCCTAAAGCTGCTGGGCGCGGCCTGATGACGGTCGCAATGGTCGGCGGGTTCTTGACCTGGGTCGGGATGTCCGAGGCTCAATCCGTCTCCGGGGGTGCGGCCACGAACGAAATCCGGATGGTGGAACTTCAAGGCACGGTCGAATTCGCTCCCGCCGCCGTCACGGCCTGGACGCCGGCCCGGACCAACCAAATCCTGCATCCGTTTGACCGGTTGCGCACCGGCGCCCACAGCCGGATGGCCCTCCTGTGGTCCGATCGGAGCGTGGTGTCATTTGGGGCTTTGACGGAGATCGAAGTGGCGCCGCCCGATTCATCCGACGCCCAATGTGGACTGCATTTGTTCCAGGGCCTCGTCTCATTTTTCCATCGGGACGAACCGGGACGCATCCGGATCATCACCCGCGGCGCCGTCGCCGGGGTGGAGGGCACGGAGTTTGTCCTGGCCGCGAATGAGACCGAAGGCACGACCTTGTCCGTGATTGACGGCCGGGTCCGGTTCGGCAACGCACAGGCCACGCTCCTGCTGACCAACGGCGAGCAGGCCGTCGTTGCGCCGGGCCAGGCGCCCGTCCGCACCGCAGGTTTCATCGCCAACAACGTCCTGCAATGGTGCTTCTACTATCCGGCGGTGATTGATCCGAACGATTTGCCGTTCACGCCGGAAGAACAAACGAACCTCGACGAATCCCTCCAAGCCTACCTCGCGGGTGATTTGTTGGCCGCACTGGCCAAATATCCAGCGGGCCGGCCACCTGGCTCCGACGCTGAACGGTTGTATTATGCCGGCCTGTTATTGGGCGTCGGACAGGTTGAACCGGCTGAAGCGGTGCTTGCGTCGCTGTCCGCCGCCGGTGCCTCCAACCGCCCGCAACGGATTGCCCGGGCCTTGCGCCGGCTCATCGCCGCCGTGAAGCGGCAGCCGGATCCGGCGCTGTTCCCGCCACAACTGGCCACGGAATTCCTGGCGGATTCCTATTATGAACAATCGCTGGCCGTCCGCGGAATTTCATTGCCGGCCGCGTTGGATTCCGCCCGGCAGGCCGTGACCAACTCACCGGATTTCGGCTTTGGCTGGGAACGGGTAGCGGAACTGGAATTCAGCTTCGGCCGGACCCGCCAGGCGCTGGAAGCCCTGGATAAAAGCCTGGCGCTCGCGCCGCGCAATGCCCAGGCGTTCGCCTTGAAGGGATTCCTGCTCGCAGCCCAAAACCGCCCCGGCGAAGCCATCGGCTGGTTTGATCAGGCGCTGGCCGTGGACTCCGCCCTTGGCAACGCGTGGCTGGGACGCGGTCTGTGCCGCATCCGCCGGGGCGATCTCAAGGGCGGACGCGAGGACCTGCTGGTGGCCGCCGCGCTGGAACCGCAGCGCGCCGAATTGCGGAGTTATCTGGGCAAGGTATACGCGACCGCCGGCGATTCTCCGCGCGCCGCCAAGGAGTTTAAACTTGCCGAAAGTCTGGACCCCAAGGACCCGACGCCATGGCTTTATTCCGCCCTGCTCAACCAGGAGAACAACCGGATCAACGACGCCATCCGGGATCTGGAAAAATCGCAGGCCTTGAATGACAACCGGAGCGTCTATCGCTCGCAACTTTTATTGGACCAGGATCAGGCCGTGCGCAGCGCCAACCTGGCGGCGATGTATCAGGATGATGGGATGGAAGATCAGGCCGTGCGTGAGGCGTCCCGCGCGGTGAGTTACGATTACGCGAATTATTCGGCGCACCTGTTTCTGGCGAACAGCTACAGCGAGCTCAGCGATCCAAACGAGATCAATCTCCGTTATGAAACTCCCGCGGAAGGCGAATATCTGCTGGCGAATCTGTTGTCCCCGGTGAGCGCCGGCACGATGTCGCCCACGATTTCCCAGCAGGAATATTCTCCGCTTTTCCAGCGTGACCGGCTCGGGGTTGTTTCGAGCACGGAATATCTGAGCCGCGGAGCCTGGACGGAATCGGGCGCCCAGTTTGGCGTTTACGAAAACTTCGGCTATGACGTGGAGGGATTTTACCGCAGCGACGTCGGCCAGCAGGTGAACAATGATGTCGAACAGCGGCAACTGTCCGCGGCGCTCAAATACCAGTTCACCCCGCAGGACACCGTTTATTTGCAGATCAAGCAGTACCACGCAACCAGCGGGGATTTGTTTCAGTATTACAACCCGACCAATGCAAACCCAGGTGCACGCGTGAGTGAAGATCAAAACCCGATCGTCGGATTGGGATATCACCATGACTGGAGCCCCGGGGTTCACACGCTTTTCTTTGCGACCCGGCTGGAAGACTCACTCGATGTAACCAACCCGACCGGGCCAACGCTGCTTGCATTCACACCCGGTGGAACGATAGTCTCAGTACAGGGCGTTGCGTTGCAGCAACAATATCATAGCGATTTGACGATTTATTCAGGCGAGCTGCAACAGATCTGGCAGACACCCGAGCATACCACCATCCTGGGCACACGAATTCAGTACGGCGATTTCGACACTCACAACCTCCAAACCGGGCAAGCTGGTCTCGGTACTATATTTCCAGGTTCACCGACCAATGCCGCAGACCAGCAGTTCACTACACAGTTTAACCATATTTCCGCGTATGGTTATCATCAATGGCAGGTTTTTGATCCCCTGCAACTGATTGGCGGGGTGGCCTATGACCGGTTGAGCTTCCCTGAAAATTTCTCGAGCGCCCCCATTTCAGGAACCGGCCAGACCGCAAACAAGGTTTCCCCCAAGGCCGGCTTGATCTGGACACCGCTGGACGGCACCACCTTCCGTTTCGCCTATACCCGCTCGCTGTCCGGCGCGAGCCTGGAGCAAAGCTATCAGCTGGAGCCTTCCCAGGTGGCGGGCTTCATCCAATCCTACCGGAGCATCATTCCGGAATCGGTGGTTGGACCGGTTCCCGGGGCGAATTTTGAAACGTACGCGTTCTCGCTGGAACAGAAGTTTTCCACTGGAACCTATCTCGGCGTTTCCGGCGACCTGTTGTATTCCGATGTTGGGCAGACAGTGGGAGCTTTTTTTTATGATCCATTATCGGTGCCGGTGCCAACGCTTACTTTGTCCGGATTGACTGAGGACCTGAATTATCGGGAGGAATCGCTCCTGTTCACGGCCAGCCAGTTGGTGGGCAAGCGATGGGCGTTCACCGCGCGTTATCAAGTGAGCGAGGCGGTGTTAAACGAAAATATTGTGAATGACCAGAATCTCATTCCACGCATACCGCCGCATCAACGTCTGGAGGGCGTTCTTAACCAGGTGGATTTGATTGCGGTTTACAACCATCCCTGCGGTTTCTTTGCCCAGCCTGAGGCCCACTGGTACGGTCAAAGCAACAGCGGCTACTCTCCCAGTGAGCCGGGCGACAACTTCTGGCAGCTCAATGCGTTTGTCGGTTACCGTTCCCCGGGTCGAAAAGCCGAAGTGTCGCTCGGTCTGCTCAACATCGCGGATCAGAATTACAATTTAAACCCGCTCAACCTTTACAACGAACTTCCCCGCTCGCGCACCCTGGCCGTAAGCTTGCGGTTGAATTTCTGATGCGGATTTCGCGCACCCGGGTGCTTGCTGGATGTAAATCCCGGTCCCGTGGCCATGAAGGAATCGAAAAACCGGGCTGAACCTCGGTTCAGCCCGGTTTGTTTTTTTGGAACCCTTATTCCCATTTTCCAAAAGTCTAAGGATTAAACCCGGTCAGCAGGACCATGGGATAGGCATTTGTCGGCACATTATTGGTAAAATAGATTGCGAACTGGTAAGCTGGGCTATACGCGGGATTAACTGAAACGGTGGTTTGATTGCACCCGATATCGCCATAGAGGCCGATGTATTGGACTTTGGTATCAGTCCGATTGGTATCGGTAACCGTATGGGCCATGCCGGCAATTGGCGACCATCCCCAACCCTGGGAAGGTGGCTTGGAATAGATGACGTATCCAGCATATTTTCCCGGGCAACCACCCGACGAGCCGTTGCTGAGCAAAGGAGTGCCGTACACGGTGATGGGGCCGCCGCCTGGCATGCTGGCCGGCATAACTCCCGAACCGGCCGCAACAGCACTTGATTTGGCCTTGACAGCACTCGAGCCAATTGCGGCCGCACTCACATTGGGAGTGGCAACACTTGATCCGGTCGTATAAACACACATGTTGGCGGCGCGGGTTGGCACCGTTCCTCCGCCAGTCAGGGAAACATTGCAGGAGTAAAATCCCACATCGCCAATCCCCGCACTGGCAATGGTGAGACTGGTGTTGGTCTGGCCGTCGGCGGGAACTCCATTGATCAGCCATTGATAACTGTCGGCGTTGATTGCCTGCACGGACAGGGTCACACTCGATCCGATGAGAACGGTTTGATCTACCGGTTGGACCGTTATCTGGGGAAACGCAGCTTGATCAATCGAGTCGGACAGAAGAGGGTCAGTCGTTTGAGCGTGAGCGACATTTCCTGCAATCGCCAGGAGTCCGGTGATTGCAGCCAGCGTAAGGATATTAGGGATATGAGTTTTCATTGTGTTTAATGGTTATTTGCTGTCGTCTCCCCGCCCCGACAGCCCCTGGAATCTCTACAGCAGTTTGTTTTCGCTTTTCAGGCGAATACCCGCAATACGCAGCAATCAAGCCAATCTTTCAAAGATTTTTCGTTGAGCTGTAAATGGATGAACCAAACGGACTGGTTTTCTCGCCCCTTGCACTTCAAGTTCACCTTTTCAGCGGGGACGGGAAAAATCGCTGATTTTTTCCGGCGTTTTTCCTATACTCAATCAGGGTGAAGTTCAAAGCCATCGGACAACCTGAATTTCTCAAATCCGTGCTGGGTGCGGCGGTGGCGGTGCTTTGCGGTCTTCTGCTGTGGAAAACGCCGCTGGGTGATCCCTGGGTGAACGCCAGCTACGATTATCTGTTCCGCTTTGGCGCGCACGCGGTCACGAACCGGGTCGCCTTGATCCTCATGGACAATGAGGCGTTCGATCAATTTCATCAGGTCCGCGGCCAACCCTGGGACCGCGGGTTGCACGCCCGGTTGTTGAACCGGCTGGCGGATGACGGTTGCAGCCTCGTCGTGTTCGACTCTTTCTTCCAGCAACTGCGCGATCCCCAACAGGACGAAGCCCTCGCCGATGCGATGCATCGGCTACCGCACATCGTGTTGGGAGCCGAGCAGGCCCGGGTCATCTATTCGACGCTGGACGGAGTGCAGCCAACACTGCCGGCTGAACTGTTTCTCGACGCGGCCGGAACCAATTGGGGCGTCGCCTGCCTCGACCCCGAACCGATCGTGCGCCGGCATTGGCCGTTTCCCTCCCCGGGTCCATTCCCCAGTCTGCCCTGGAACGCCGCGCGGCTGGCCGGGGCGTCATTGAGCGAAGTCCCGCAGGAACGCTGGCTGCGTTACTACAGTCGTGATGGCGCGGCGACCCGGTTGAGTTACCGGTTCGCGCTGGACCGGCCGACGAATTATTTCCGCGGTCAGATTGTCTTCATCGGCACGGCTCCGAAAACCTCGGGGCCCGATGGTGAAAAGGACAAATTTCGCACTCCGTATTCACGCTGGACCGGGGAATTGATCGGTGGTGTGGAAATCCTGCTCACTTCTTTTCTGAACCTGGTGAATGGCGACTGGTTTCGGCGGCCGGCCGCATGGGCGGAGGCGTTGGTGCTGCTGACGTCCGGATTATTGCTGGGCGGCGGACTATGCCGGCTGCGACTGCCGGTGGCTTGCGCCATAGCGGTGGGAGTTGTCCCGGTGGTGGCCGGCGGGGCGATTACCATGAGTTACTTCACCAACTTTTGGTTTCCCTGGCTGGTGGTGGCGGGCGGTCAGTTGCCGTGCGCCCTCGCCTGGGCCCTGGCCATCAGGGTGCGCCACGCGCTGGAAAAACGGGCGGTTTCAGTTTCCCTGTCATTTCGCCGGCCGGAGGCTTTGGTCGGGGAATTGCCGGAGACACCCGATTACCAGTTGTTCAATCCACCTTTCGGCGAGGGGGCTTATGGAAAAGTCTGGCTGGCGCGGAACCCCACCGGCCAATGGCGGGCGTTGAAGGCGGTTTATCTGGCCAACTTCGATGAAAACCCCGATCCCTACGAGCGCGAGTTCAGCGGCATAAAAAAATATCAGCCGGTCTCCGACAAACATCCCGGCCTGTTGCGGGTTGAATTTGTCAGCGAGAAACAGGCCGGCTATTTTTATTATGTGATGGAGCTGGGCGACCCGCTGGAACCGGGCTGGGAAGGAGAGCCTTCCACCTACAAACCGCGGGATCTGGTGAGCGAACGCGCCCGTTCCCATGGCCGGAGGCTACCGGTGCGGGAGTGCGTGCGGATTGGGCTGGCCCTGAGCGACGCCCTGGATTTTCTCCACGGCCAGGGGCTCACGCACCGCGACATCAAACCCCAGAACATCATTTTTGTAAACGGCCAGCCCAAGCTGGCGGACATGGGACTCATCACCGACATCCGGCCGCTGGATCAGGAACGGACCCTGGTGGGCACGCCCGGCTACCTGCCGGCGCCCCCGGAACGTCCCGGCACACCGCAGGCGGATATTTATGCCCTGGGCATGGTGCTTTACGTGCTCAGCACCGGCCGCAGCGCCGCCTTCTTTCCGGAGATTGCGACGACCCTGGTGGAGGGCAGGGATCCGGCGGATTTCTTTCCGTTGAACACCGTCATCCTCAAGGCTTGTCAACCGGACCCCGCCCGGCGTTACGCCGCGGCGGCGGAGATGCATCGCGACCTGCAAAAAGTCCGGAAAACCCTGGAATCGGATTGAGCGCCGGTTCCCGGTCGAGGGACAACCTTTACCCGCAAAAACCCCGGCCCGTTTCTGATGGAGCGATCACTTCAACCGGCTGGCTACGCGGTGTCCAGACATTGCCGCACGGTTTCGGTAAGATTTTCCAATGAAAATGGTTTGTGCAAAACATGGCTTTGGGGTTGAATTTTTCCGAGCCGGTCAGCGCTGTAACCGCTCATCAGTATCACTTTCAAACCGGGTTTTTCGCCCCGCAATCGATCCGCCAGCTCCCGGCCGTTGAGACCGCCCGGCATGATGATGTCGGTCAGCAGCAGATCAATCTGCAAGGCGTTGGTCTTCCAAATATTCAGGGCTTCCAATCCATTGGCCGCTTCCCAAACCTGATAACCAGAAACTTCCAAAACGTCGCGGGCGACCATCCGGACGTCGGCATCGTCTTCAACCAACAGGATCTTTTCGTTTCCACCCACCGGGCGGGCTTTCGTCTGCGGCATCAACGTTTTTATCTCACCGGTAGCATCCGCCGGGAGGAAAATTTTGAAGGTGGTTCCATACCCGGTCTGGCTGGATACCTCGATCCAGCCCTGGTGTTGTTTGACGATGCCATAGACCATCGCCAGGCCGAGGCCGGTGCCTTTGCCGGCCTCCTTGGTGGTAAAGAAGGGTTCAAAAATCCGCGGCAAATATTCCGGATAAATGCCCGTGCCGGTGTCGCTTACGGTGACGCAGACAACCTGGCCGGGTCGGGCTTCGGGATGGGTGTCAACATAGGCGGCATCAATATCCAGGGCCTCCGTGGTAACGACAATGGACCCGCCTTCGGACATGGCATCGCGGGCATTGACGATCAGATTGATGAGAATTTGCTCGATCATGCCGACGTCCGCATCGATCGGGGGCAGGTCTTCGGCATAACCACATCGCAGGGTGATGTGCTCGCCGATGACCCGCTTGAGCATTTTGGTGAAATTGCGGATGACGTCGTTCAGGTTGAGGGGTTGAAATTGAATGTCCTGTTTCCGTCCAAAGGCGAGCAACTGGCGGGTTAAATTCCCGGCGCGTTCAGTGGCCTCGGTGACCTGCTTAAGGCACTGGCGGTTTTCCTCATTGAGCTGGCTTTCATCCATCAGCACCAGTTGCGTGTTCCCATGAATGACGGTGAGGAGATTGTTGAAATCGTGGGCGACACCTCCGGCCAGTTGACCCACCGCTTCCATTTTTTGCATGTGATGCAATTGTTCCTTGAATTTTTTCCGCTGGGTGATGTCTTCCTTTACCGCGATAAAATGGGTGATTTCGCCGTTGGGCTCCTGGATGGGGGTGATGGTCATTTCCTCGTGATAAAGGGTTCCATCCTTGCGCCGGTTGATTAATTCGCCCTGCCAGACGCGGCCCATCAGGATGGTTTCCCAGAGTTCCCTGAAAAAATCCGGATCATGTTTGCCGGACCGGAGAAAATCGGGGGTTTTGCCGAGTATTTCCTCCGGGGCATAACCGGTCATGGCGCAAAAGGCCTTGTTCGCAAAAAGAATTTTCCCCGCCGTGTCCGTCAGAATAATGCTATTGGCGGCGGCTTCCAAGGCGCTGGATTGAATCCGCGCCTCTTGGTCCGTCGGCTGCCATCCTTTCCGCTCCTGGAATATCATGATTGTTGCTCGCCAATGGCAGGTTGGTAAAAGGAAGAAACCTCGGTTTCATCCCGTCCCGATTGCATGGAATCCTAGCCATTGTTTTTCCATTATTTTGACAAATACCAGCCCCGTCCGTAAACCCTTTGTCCCTCAAACCCCATATCCCAGAGGATCGGGGCTGGTATAAAATGTTGCCGCCACCGTGGTTTCACGCTGGATTCGCAACGAATTGCGATCCCCGGCCTTGCGTGACCCGTCAGGTCGGTCAAATCTGACACGACCGCGCCACACCGCGCTACAACTCTTACGTTTGTAAATTCAGAATCTTTCAAAAAACTTTTGGAAATCGCGTTTTGACGTTGGAACACTTCAAACCGGCACTGTCCGAGGCTGGTAAATTTTCAACGATCCCCAGCCAATCGAGGCAAAACCAGGGAGGGATGCAGATCCACGATGGTAGTGATTTCATCCCAAGATTGCCCAAGGGTTCCCTTTTTCCACCCGCTCAATCCGTCCATGGTCAATGGACCGCCGGTGCGGAACAGGCCGTTCCAGCCGAATCCTTCAGGCATGGTTTCCGCCAGGACAAATTCCCCGGCCATGATCCTGAACCCCGGCGGAGAAGACTACTCCCCGATGATTTTAACCAATACCCGTTTGCGCCGGCGACCGTCGAATTCGCCGTAGAAAATCTGCTCCCACGGGCCCAAGTCAAGTTTGCCTTTCGTAATGGCCACCACAACCTCGCGGCCCATGACCTGGCGTTTCAGGTGCGCGTCCGCGTTGTCCTCGCCGGTACGATTGTGTCGGTATTGCGAAACCGGCTCGTGCGGCGCGAGCTTTTCCAGCCACGCGTCGTAATCCTGAATCAAGCCATCCTCGGCATCATTGATATAGACGCTGGCGGTGATGTGCATGGCGTTGACGAGACATAGCCCCTCCTGCACACCGCTCTTGTGAACCAGCTGCTCAATCGTGCCGGTGATGTTGAGGTAATCACGGCGGTGCGGCGTTTCAAACCAGAGATGCTCGGTCAGGCTTTTCATCCGCCGCCCTCACCCTCAAACCGCCGCCGCCACCAGATCGCCGACTTCACGGGTGCCGTGGCCCATTTTGCCCGCGGCGAGCGACTTGATCTGCGTGTTGATGATTTTTACGACGGCGTTCTCGATGGCCGCGCCGGCTTCCGCTTCGCCCAGAAAGTCGAGCATCATCCCGGCGGCGTTGATGGCTGCCAGCGGGTTGATGACGTTCTGGCCGGTGTACTTCGGCGCGCTGCCGCCCATCGGCTCAAACATGCTGGTGCCTTCGGGGTTGATGTTGCCCCCGGCGGCGATCCCCAGGCCGCCCTGGATCATCGCGGCGAGGTCGGTGATGATGTCGCCGAACATGTTGTCGGTGACAATCACATCGAACCATTCCGGGTTTTTCACGAACCACATCACCGTGGCGTCCACGTGGGCGTAGTCGGTTTTCACCGCGGGATATTTGGCCGCCAGTTCATTGAAGGCGCGCCACCAAAGGTCGAAGGCAAATGTCAGCACGTTGGTCTTGCCACAGAGGGTCAGCTGCGCGGTTTTACCCGCCTTGAGATCCTCCGGCTTTAGGCCGCTCCACGGTTTGCCGCCCCGCCGCCGTTTGGCGAGCTCAAATGCGTATTTCAAGCAGCGTTCCACGCCGCGGCGCGTGTTCACCGATTCCTGGATGGCCACCTCGTGCGGCGTGCCCTTGAACACAAAACCGCCCGAGCCGGTGTAAAGCCCCTCGTTGTTTTCGCGCACCACGACAAAATCAACGTGCTCCGGCCCCTTGTCCTTCAACGGGCAGTCGACGGTCCGGTAAAGCTTCACCGGACGCAAATTGATGTATTGCTCCAGCTCAAAACGGAGGCGGAGCAGGATGCCCTTTTCCAGAATGCCCGGCTTGACCTGCGGATGGCCGACCGCGCCGAGGAAGATCGCCCGGAATTTGCGCAGTTCGTCGGGGGCGCTGTCCGGCAGCACCTCGCCCGTCTTCAGATAACGTTCGCCGCCGAAATCGAAATGGTGCCAGTTGATCTTGAAACCGAACTTTTTGGCCGCGGCTTCGGAAACCTTGAGGGCTTCACGGGCCACTTCCGGTCCGGTGCCGTCGCCACCAATGACTGCAATGTCGTGACTTTTCATGTTTTTTGTCTTGGCCCCGAAAGCTTTCGGGGTGAAAGAACAGTTTTAATGTTTTTAAGCCGGGTCGCAATGGAAATTTGCGCCACGGTTTCAGCCTCGACATTCAGCGCTCGAAATTTGAAATTCCGTCCAATGGTTTTGCCCTACAAAGTCGCCACGCTGCTGTATTGCTTCAACGAGCGCGATGACGTGCTGTTGCTGGAGCGCGCGCAGGAGCCGAACCGCGGTTTCTGGAGCCCCTGCGGCGGCAAATTGAAGATGGACATTGGCGAATCGCCCTACGTTTGCGCCTGCCGCGAGGCGCACGAGGAAACCGGCGTGTCGCTGCTACCGGAGGATTTGTACCTGACCGGCCTGGTCAGCGAGCACGGCTATCAGGGCCAGACGCACTGGCTGATGTTTTTGTTCGAGGTGAAACGCCGCCTGAATTCCCTGCCGCCGCACCATGCCGAGGGTCGTTTTCAGTTCTTCCCCCGCGCCGCGCTGGAAGGTTTGAAGTTGCCGCAGACCGACCGGGAACAAATCTGGCCGTGGTTCTGGCGGCATCGCGGCGGATTTTTTGCCGCGCATTGCCATTGCCATCCCGACGGGCGCAATGACTGGACGCTGGAGGAATCAAAAAAAACCGGCTGATTTATGGAGGAACCCATCATCGATTTGCACAGCGACGACTATTTCATGGGCGAGGCCTTGCGACAGGCCGCGCGCGCGCAGGAAGCGGACGAAGTGCCCGTCGGCGCGGTGGTCGTCCGCGAAGGTTTAATCATTGCGCGGGCCTTCAATCAGGTGGAACTGCTCAAGGACGCCACGGCGCACGCCGAAATGCTTGCCCTGACGCAGGCCGAGGAGGCCGTCGGCGATTGGCGGCTGACGGATTGCACGCTTTACGCAACCAAGGAGCCCTGCCCGATGTGCGCGGGCGCGATCGTGCACACGCGGCTGGCGCGGGTGGTGTTTGGGGTGAGCGACCCGAAAGGCGGCGCGGCGGGCGGCGCGATGAATTTGCTGCAATTCCCCACCTTGAATCATCGTTGTGAAATCACCGGCGGCGTCCGGGAGGCGGAATGCCGCGAATGGCTGCAAAAGTTTTTCACCCGGCAACGGCAGAAGCCGGACCATCGGGAGCCGGTTTGATTCCGGCACCTTCGTCAAAAACAAAACGAGGCGCCCTTGCGGACGCCTCGCTGTTTTTAAACCCTGGTTGTAAATTACTGCGGGAAATTATACCACGGATTCAGCGTCGGGGAACCGTTGGTGGCGGTGGCCAAGGCCGTCTGCAGTCCGGCAACGGTTACCTGTTGCGCACTGCCATCCGCCATCCCGAGATTGCCAACCCGCAAATGCAAGTCCACCGCCGTCCATGCCCACCAGTAATTGGCAGCTGGTGTATATTGAAAGGTTGTCGGGGCTGAGACATTGTTGGTCGTGGTGGCCGGTGAATTCTGGGTGGTGGTAACGCCGATATTACGGTCGCCATCCAGGATCATCTGCGGGTAGGTTTCGGCCGCGTCGCCGCATACGAAGTAACTCATGTAGTTGTTGTTGACGGCCAGAATCGCGAAGTTGGTCGCGGCACTGCGGGTGGCCCCGACAGCACCCAAGCCGAGCGTCCCCGGCGGAAGACTTCCACCCGCGCCACTGTCCGCCGGACAATACAAGATCTTGGGCGTGCTCAATTCATTCGACATGACCGTGAAAACATTGGTCAAACCATAGCTGCCCGCGGGAGTGGGAACGGCGCTGGCGGTATAAATCCTTTCCTTGGCGCCGTTGTACAGCGTGCTGACGGCCATTGAATAACGGTCGTTGTTGTCCCCTTCCCAGAGCCGGAAGGCGATGCCGACTTGTTTGAGGTTGCTGACGCAATTGATGCGTTGCGCCTTGCGCTTGGCCGCGGCGAGCGCCGGCAACAAAAGTGCCGCCAAAATGGCGATGATGGCGATCACGACGAGCAGTTCGATCAGCGTGAAGGCCCTTTTCTGTCTCAGGATTCTTTTCATAGGGTCGATGGTTTTTGTTTGTTGTTTGTTGGGTGACGGTTGGTTGGAACTACCCATCTCGCGCACCGTCAGCACCATTTGAAAGTTCTCCAAGCAATGCTGATGCCAAGCGGGTTTTTTCGCCAAAAGCCTTATAAAACCGCCGGCAACCTTCCTGGCCGGGGTGTGATGCGTGAAAATTTCACGCGTCATGCGTGAGGCTCACGCGTTCCTGGCCAATAACCACCACAAAAAAGTCGCAGGCCCGCCGGCCTCACGGAGGCGCTCGGCGCGACAAATCCCCGGCTGGAAAGGAGACCGGGAAAGGTGTTCCACCGCCCGCGCGCCCGGAGCGGCATTGACAAGCTGGCACGCATCGCAAACACTGCCCGACCCTATGGCCGGGCCCAACGAAAATGTGCTCATGGAAAAAATCGTGTCGCTGTGCAAGCGGCGCGGGTTTATCTTCCCCTCCTCCGAGATTTACGGCGGCATCAACGGCTTCTGGGACTACGGCCCGCTCGGCGCGGAACTCAAGCGCAACGTGAAGGAGCTCTGGTGGAACACCATGACCCGCCAGCGCGAGGACGTGGCCGGCCTCGAAGCCACCATCATCATGTCGCCCAAAATCTGGCAGGCCAGCGGGCACGTGGACACGTTCAGCGATCCGATGATTGACTGCAAGACGTGCCAGGGCCGCTTCCGGGCCGACCAGACGAATGAAATTCCCTGCCCGCAGAAACCGAGCAAGATGGTTTCCGAATGTCACGGTGAAAAGACCGCCCCGCGGGCGTTCAACCTGATGTTCCAGACCTATGTCGGCCCGGTCCAGGACGAATCAGCCATTGCCTGGCTCCGCCCCGAAACCGCGCAGGCCATTTTCGTGCAGTTCAAGAATGTGCTGGAGACCTCGCGGCAGAAGGTGCCGTTCGGCATCGCCCAGGTCGGCAAGGCGTTCCGCAACGAGGTCACGCCGCGCAATTACACCTTCCGCTCCCGCGAATTCGAGCAGATGGAACTGGAGTTTTTCATCAAGCCGGATGAAGTCGTGGAAGCCATCTCCGGTTCGGTGGCCACCCCGCAAGGGCCGGGCCATCCCGGGGAACCACAGCCCGCCTGGGGCTGGCAGCTCTGGCACCAATATTGGGTTGAGGAGCGCATCAGGTTTTATGAAGGCATCGGCCTGTCCCGCGCGACGCTCGAGGAATACTGGCAAAAGCCGGAGGAACTGGCCCATTATGCCCGCGCCACGGTGGATATCCTGTTTAAATTCCCCTTCGGCACGCAGGAACTCGAGGGCATCGCCGCCCGCAGCGATTTCGATCTCAGCCAGCACGAGCGTTTTTCCGGCAAACCGATGGGCGTGTTCGACGAGGAGCTCCGCACGGCGTGGACCAAACTGCCGAAGGAAAAAGCGGACGGGCTCTGGCGCCGCTATTACGAGAGCCGGAAAAAGTACCTGGTCAAGATGGGCGTGGCCGAGGAGCAGGCGGCGAAGGATGCGACCGAAGACGCGAATGGTCTGGCCAAGGGCCAATATATTCCGCATGTGATTGAACCCAGCGCCGGGGTGGACCGTCTAATCCTCGCCTTGATTGCCAACGCCTACAACGAAGCGACCGAGACTGATGACAAGGGCAAGACGGACACGCGCGTGATCCTCAAGTTTCATCCGCGGGTGGCGCCCGTCAAAGCCGGGGTCATGCCCCTGCTCAAGAACAAGCCCGACCTGGTGAAGAAGGCGCAGGAGGTGCGTGACTTGCTGCGGCCCTGGATGAACGTGTATTACGACGACGCCGGTTCGATTGGCCGGCGTTACGCGCGGCAGGACGAGGCCGGCACGCCGTTCTGTGTGACGATTGATTTTGACACGCTGGGCGAAAAACCCGAATTGAAGGACACGGTGACGGTGCGTTACCGCGATGATGGAAAACAGGAGCGCGTGGCCATGGGCGAACTGCTAAACTGGCTGCTGCCGAAAATCCGTTGATGGCCGAAGATACAAAAGTCGTGGAAGTGAAAAAGCGTGCGCCGACGCTCTATTTCATCATTGCAGTCAAATTGATCAAAGGCGTGCTGTCGTTGCTGCTGGCTTTTGGCGTTTACAAACTGGCCGGGGCCGATCTTTCGGATTATTTCGACCGCTTTGTGCACTGGGTGCACCTCGATCCTGAAAACCGGTTTCTCACCGACATCGGCGACCGCATCGATCAAATCACCCCGGCCAACGTGCGTTTATGGGCCACCGGCACGTTTCTATACAGCCTGTTTGCCCTCGTCGAAGGCGTGGGGCTGATTTTCCGGATGCCCTGGGCCGGCTGGCTGGCCATCGGTGAATCGGCGTTTTTCATCCCGATTGAAATCTATGAATTGGTGCGCCACCCGGGAGGAGAACATCATCGCTCCGCGGTGCTTTTGATCGTGCTGATTCTCAACATCATCATTGTCTGGTATCTTTACGCCAATCGGAAACGCCTGTTCCGGCATCATCATTGAACGTTTGTCGCGGGACCTTGGCGCGCTGGCCGGACATCGTCCTGGCCGCCCAGGCACGGACGAGCAAATTTACCGTGACCGGTTCGCGGAAGTTCATATTATTTGATTGTGACAATTACTGAAGCGACTCAATTGCTCGAAAAGTTCCGCGCCGGCGGCGTCCGCCGCGACCAGGTCTTGCGGGCGTTCCAGGCCGCGCCCGTGGCCGACCTTGGCTTTGCGCAGGTCGATACGCACCGCGCTCTCCGCAAAGGTTTTCCCGAGGTCATTTTCGGCGGCGGCAAAACGCCGGAACAGGTCGTCGCCATCGCCGCGAAAATCCTGGCGGCCGAATCGCGTGTGCTCATTACGCGCACCATGGAGGCGCACGCCCGCGCCCTGCGCAAAAAATTCAAGCGCGCCATCCACCACCAAACCGCCCGATGCGTGACGATTGAAAAAGCGCCCCTGCCCAGACGTCCCGGGACCATCGGGATCATTTGCGCCGGCACCAGCGATTTGCCGGTGGCGGAGGAGGCGGCGGTGACGGCGGAAATCATGGGGAATCGCGTCGAACGGATTTATGATGTGGGCGTGGCCGGTTTGCACCGGCTCCTGGCGAAGTCGGAAAATCTCCAGCGTGCCAACGTGCTCGTCGTCGTCGCCGGGATGGAGGGCGCGCTGCCGAGCGTCGTCGCCGGACTGGTCGCCAAACCGGTCATCGCCGTGCCCACCAGCGTCGGTTATGGCGCGAGTTTTGGCGGCATCGCGGCCCTGCTGGGCATGTTAAACAGTTGCGCCAGCGGCCTGACGGTGGTGAACATCGACAATGGTTTTGGCGCCGGTTACGCCGCGAGTCAGATCAATGGATTGGCGGCACCATCATGAAAACACTGTACCTCGATATTTTCAGCGGCATCAGCGGCGACATGTTCATTGGTGCGCTGCTGGACCTCGGCGTGGATGTCCGCAAATGGGAGCGCGAGCTGCAGAAATTAAAGCTCCCCGGCTATCACCTGCACGTGGCGCGCCAGCAGAAATCGGGCATCGAAGGCATGAAGCTGGATGTCCACCTGGCCGACGCCCACGATCCTCATCATGGCCATCACCACGGTCATGGCCACCCACACGCCCCTCACCATCACGAACATGGCCATCACCACGATCACGACGAGAACCGGACCTTTGCCGAAATCAAGCAGCTCATCGGACGCAGCAAATTGTCGCCGTGGGTGAAGAAAAAATCCATCGCCGTTTTTCAACGCATCGCCGAGGCGGAAGGTAAAATCCACGGCCGGCCGCCGGAGCAGGTTCATTTCCACGAGGTGGGCGCGGTGGATTCGATTGTGGACATCGTTGGAGCGTGCCTCGCGCTGGAGCTGCTCGGCAAGCCCAGGGTGCTGGCCGCGCCGGTGGTCGAGGGCACCGGCTGGGTGAACTGCGCCCATGGCCGCTTCCCCGTTCCGGCACCCGCCACCCTGGCCATCCTGGGAGCGCGGGGCATCGGCGTGACGCAATGCGACGAACCGCACGAACTGGTCACCCCCACGGGCGCGGCCTTGCTGGCGGAGTTCGTCGAGTGTTTCGGACCGATGCAAAATCTGACCGCGGAAAATATCGGCTTCGGTCTCGGCACCCGCGACCATCAGACGCGGCCCAATGTGCTCCGGGCGGTGCTGGGTAAGAGCTCAAGCCTGAGCCCTCGCCTGTCAACTGCTTTGGATTGGGAGACGGACCGGGTGGCCGTGCTCGAAACCAACTTGGATGATGTCAGCGGAGAAATTCTCGGTCATTTCATTGAGACCGCGTTGGCCGCGGGCGCGCTGGATGCGTTTCACACGCCGATCCAGATGAAGAAGAACCGGCCCGGCGTGTTGCTCACGGTTTTGTGCGCGGAAGCCGACGCGGACAGGTTCAGTGAAATGATTTTGCGGGAGACGACCGCGTTTGGCGTGCGGCGGACCCTGGCGGAGCGGCGCAAACTGCGGCGTCAATTCATCCGGGTCAAAACGCCATTGGGCGAGGTGGTCGTAAAAATCGGCCGGCTCGACGGGAAGGTGATCCAGGCCGCGCCGGAATTTGAATCCTGCAAAAAACTTGCGATCCGGACCAAGATACCGTTAAAGCGGGTTTACGAAACCGTGCTTAAAACGCTTAAAATCAGGCCGAAATTTTGAGTTTTGGCCCCATTATTTGCTTGCACTTCCGACCGGAAAGCCTTAAAAGTACAGCCGATTTTGAACTGGCCGTGCCAGTTTGCTTGATGCTAAAACCTACAGTTATGCCACAACCGACGAGGGTGTCTTGAGCCGCCCTTTTGCTCCACGCAGTTTTTCTCCTGCTTCGTTTGTCCGGGTCAACGGCAAAATCCGTGCCCGGGAAGTGCGCGTCATCATGGATGAAAAGCAGCTCGGGATCTTCCCGCTGAACGAGGCGCTCAACCTGGCGCGTCAACACGGGGTGGACCTGGTGGAAATCTCGGCGGCGGCCGTGCCGCCCGTCTGCCGGCTCGTGGATTTCGGCAAATTCCGTTACGAGCAGGCCAAGAAGGAAAAGGAATCCAAGAAGCACCAGCACGCCTCGACCGTCAAGGAAGTCCAGCTGAGCCCGCGCATTGATGTGCATGACCTCGGCGTCAAAATTGACCACGCGGTTGATTTTCTATGCGAGGACATGAAGGTGAAGGTCGCGCTGAAGTTCCGCGGCCGGGAAATGGCGCACACCGAATTCGGCTTTCAGGTCATCAACCAGTTTCTCGCCGCCATTGTGCCCTACGGCCATCAGGATTTCGAGCCGAAGCTCGTTGGGCGCAACATCAATGTGATGATCAGCCCCCTGCCGCGCAACAAGCGCGCCAAAAACCCGCGCCAGACCGGCGACGGCCAGGCGCCGGTTGCCGCGACCAACAGCCATCCGCCGGAGACCGCGCCGCCGCCGAAAAAAGACAAGGCGCCCGTTTCAGTTGAAGCGCCGGCCGCCGGATTGAGCAGTCCGTTCTCAAAGCTCGAGGTCAAATAGCCGGGGTGGCGCTCCAGCCGCGCACCAGTTCCGGGAAGCGGCAGTTTTCACAGAGCGCATTCGAGTGTTCGCAAAAGTCACGCGTGATCTGGAGCAAGCCCTGCTGCACCGAAGCGCCCCGCCACCCGCAGCGTCGTCCCATTCCCAACAACCGCTGCCGCGCCAGTTTCAGAATGGAGTTGTCCTCCGCGGCCGGCCACACCGCCTGGCGGTGCTCGAGGGTGCGCCGGAGGGTTTCATTCCGGCCCTCGACCGCGCGCGTCCAAAGCCACGGCAGCACCACGTTCACCGCCAGATCCGTCACCCGCGCGTCCCCCAGCAGCGGTTGCGGCTGGTTCAACCGCGCCGAACGGAACGTCCAGTGCCAGGACCAGAAATCGTCGCGTTCCACCTCCAAAATTTTTCGCAGCGAACCGGGCAGTTTTTTATCCGGCACCTCCGCGGTGCACCAGGCTTCGAGTTTTTGCATCAGATTGCCGGCCGCCAGCCAATGCGCCGCCAGGGCCAGGCGGCGTTGCGGATGATTGGCCGGGCGAAGGCCGTGAAATCTCCAGACCGTCCGCGGCAACTGGCAGTCGCTGAATTCATCGCGCTCGCGCCACCAGGAATCCCAGACGCGTCGCAAATAACCGTCCGCGTCCGCGGCGGCGCGCGGCAATTCTGCCGGCAGCAAACCGCTGAGCCCAAGGAGCCGGGCCTGGAGCGCGAAGGCTGGGTCCCCGCCCCGCAGCCAGCGCCGCCGCCCTTCGGCGAGATTGTGCATGGGCCAGAGGTTGTGTTTGTAACCGAGCGCGCGGAACAAGCCCTCCCACAGGGATTGCTCCCAGCCGGCGTGCCGGGCGCGGGCGCGGAACTGTTCCGCCTTGGCTTGAAAACGAACCCGGGCCGCCGCCTCGAGAATCCGTCCCTGCCTCGCTTCATCCAGCTGGCGCAGGGCCGCGCAACACTGGCCGCGCAAATTTTCCGGCAGGACGCGCGGCGAATCATTTTCGAGCCACAAGCCGAGTTCGGCGAGGGGCGCATCCAGCGAATGGCACAACGCCAGCTGGAGCGGCGCCTCCGGCAGGGGTGGCGCCGCATCCCATACGACGTGGAGCAGGACGTTTTGAAACGCGGGATTGCGGTCATGGCCGTGGGCGCGCCAGCCGCCGGCCCGGAGGTCAATCTCCACATCGCCGGACCGCGGCGGGGCATCGCCGATTTGAATGACCGCGCCGCGAAAATCCGGTCCGCCTTCGACGCTCACAAAGCCGGGATGCAAAATGCGCACGGCCTGTCCGTCGGCCGTTTGCAGCCGGTCGCGGCGCAGGCGTTGATGGCGCCAGATGGCCTGCAGGAGGTGTTCGGCCGGCGCCTCCTTCCCGTCGTGCAGGACCGGCCCCGGCCCCTCCGGCATTCGCCAGTGGGCGTAAAAGTTTTCGATCCGCGGAGACACGCTGGATTGCTTTTGCGCCGGGGGTGCCGCAAAGTCAAGCCGGCAAATATGATGGTGGAACGCGGCCCCCGGCGGATTCGCCGCTTAAACCAAACCCGCGCCGGCTGGGCCGCGGAATTTTTGTTGGCTGGAAGCCCGATTTTCCTGCTAGACTTCAGCCCACGTTTAAATGAACGACAACCCGATGATTGAAGTGACGGATTTGACGAAGCGCTATGCCGGTCACACGGCGGTTGCGGGCATTTCGTTCACGGTGGCGCGCGGTGAAATTGTCGGCTTGCTGGGGCCCAACGGCGCGGGCAAAAGCACCACGATGCGGATTCTTTCCTGTTTCATGCCGGCGACGTCCGGCACGGCGCGGGTGGCGGGTTTTGATGTGTTTCACGAGTCGGAAGAGGTGCGCCGGCGCATTGGCTACATGCCGGAAAACAATCCCCTGCATCCGGAGATGCGGGTGCGGGAATACCTGAAATTCCGGGCCCGGCTCAAGGGTCTCGGCTGGCGACAATCGCGCGAGCGCGTGACCACGGTGATGGAGCAATGCGGCTTGACGGACGTGGGCCGCCGCATCATCGGCCAGCTTTCCAAGGGGTATAAACAACGCGTCGGCCTGGCGGACGCCCTGGTGCACGAGCCGGATTTGATTATCCTGGATGAACCGACCATCGGCCTCGATCCGCACCAGATCCGCGCGGTGCGGCAGCTGATCAAAAGCCTCGCCCAAAAACACACGGTGTTGATTTCGACGCACATTTTGCCCGAGGTGGAAATGATGTGCGGGCGGGTGCTCATCATGCTGGACGGGAAAATCCTGGCGGCGGACACGCCGGACAATTTGCAGCGCCTCATGGCCGGCAGCAGCCAGGTCGTCGCCGAAATCGCCGCCCCGGCGGATCAATTGCGCGACCTCTGGGCGCAAATGCCGGGGGTGGAACAATACGACGTGTCGCCCGGCGAAGGTGATTTTCAGCGGTGCGCCCTGACGCCGCGCGACGGTTACGATTTGCGCCCGGCGATTTTCGCGCTGGTGCGGGAGCGCGGCTGGATGCTGCGCGAGCTGACGCGCAGCCGGCATTCGCTCGAGGACATTTATGTGCAGGTGACCAAGCCGGCCGACGCGGAGGAGGGTGAATGAAAATATTCTGCACGCTGGCGCGCCGGGAATTGGCGGCATTTTTCTGTTCCCTGGCCGGTTACATCATCATCGCCGCGGTGACGCTCCTGACCGGATTGAGCTTTGTGATGTTGATGCGAAACCTGGGCAGTGATCCATTTTCCATGCCGGTCACGGAATTGTTTTTCAACAGCTTCCTGTTCTGGGTCATTGTCATTTTGTCGACCCCGATCATCACGATGCGGTTGTTCGCGCTGGAAAAGGCGACGGGCACCTATGAAACGCTGATGACGACCCCGGTGACCGACCTGGTGGTGGTGGGGGCCAAATTCACCACTGCGGTGATTTTTTACGTGGTGATGTGGCTGCCGACGCTGGGCGGCCTGTTCATTGTGCGGCATTTTACCAATCAGGCAAGCGCCCTGGACGCCGGCACCCTGGGGGGCATGTACCTGGGCATTATCCTGAGCGGCTGCCTGTTTTTGGCGCTGGGCTGTTTCGCCTCGGCGTTGACCCGCAGCCAGGTCGTGGCGGCCATGATCAGTCTGGCGGCGGGTGTCGTTTTGTTCATCCTGGCTTATTTGACGCAGGTGGCGCCCGCGACCGAACAATGGCAGACCCAGGTGCTGCTCTACTTCAATTTGTTCAAACAAATGGATGACTTCACGCGCGGGGTGGTGGACACCCGCACGGTGATTTTTTACATCAGCCTGACGTTCTTCTTCCTGTTCCTGACCTTGCGCGCGGTGGAAAGCCGTCGCTGGAAATAAAATGCCAAACGCCCCCAAACTTCAACCCAGCTTCTCGCCCGGCCGCCGGTGGAAAATCGGCCTCGACGTGGTGTTGCGCACCGTCCTGGTGCTGGCCGTGGTGGTCATGGTGAATTACCTCGGCGCGCGTTTTTTTGGCCGGTTTTACCTGAGTTCGCAAACGCGCGTCATCCTGTCTTCGCAAACGCTGGACATTCTCAAGGCGACCACCAATCACGTGGAGGTGACGCTTTATTACGACAAATCGGACAATTATTATCCGGCCATCGTGGCGTTGTTGGCTGAATATCAGGCGGCGGATCCCCGCCTTTCGGTCCGGACCGTGGATTACGTGCGCGACGCGGGCGAGGCGCAAAAAATCAAGGAGCGATACGGGCTCAATGCCTCGACGGACAAGGACCTGGTGATTTTCGATTGCGAGAAGCGGGTCAAAATTGTCAACGGGGACGCCCTGACCGAGGTCAAGCTCGAGCCGGTGTCCAACTCCAAGGAGCGGGAATACCGGCGCAAACCGATTGCGTTCAATGGCGAACAGGCCTTCACTTCGAGCCTGCTCGCCGTGACCAGCGCCAAACCGTTCAAGGCCTATTTTTTGCAGGGCCACGGCGAACCCTCGCTCGCGGACAGCGACAATTTCGGCTTCTTGAAATTTGGCCGCATCCTGGCCCAGAACTATGTCGCGATCACGAATCTGGAATTGAACGGGGACAGCGGCATCCCGATGGATTGCAACCTGCTGGTCATTGCCGCGCCAACCGCGACCTTGTCCGACCCGGAACTGCAAAAGATCGAGGAATACCTGAAGCAAGGCGGGCGGTTGCTGGCGCTGTTTAATTATGCTTCCATCAAGCGACTGACCGGTCTGGAACCCATTTTGCAACGCTGGGGCGTCAATGTCATCCCCGATGAGGTCAAAGACCCCAACAACACCATCACCGGCCAGGACATCCGGGTCCGCAACTTCAGCCAGCATCCGGTCGTGAACCCGCTCACCCAATTGTCGCTGCAGATGATTTTGCCGCGCCCCATTGAGCGCGTGGAATGGCCAACCCCCCCCGCCAATGCGCCGCAAGTTGAGGAGATCGCCTTTTCCGGTGAAAAATCCACGCTGGCAGGTGACAGCGCCGAGCCGCCGCGCAGTTACCCGCTCATCGTGGCCGTCGAGCAAAAGCCCGTGGCCGGCGTGGCGAATACGCGCGGCAACACGCGCCTCCTGGTCGCCGGCGACTCGATTTTCCTCGGCAATTTTTACATCGAGGGCGGTGCCAACCGTGATTTTGTCGGTGACGCGGTCAACTGGCTGCTCGACCGCACCACGCTGCTCCAGGGCATCGGGCCGCGACCCGTCACGGAGTTCCGGCTCTGGATGACCACGACCCAACAGCGCGACGTTCGCTGGCTGTTGCTGGGGGCGCTGCCGGGTGCGGTGTTATTGTTCGGATGTCTGGTCTGGCTGGCCCGGAGAAAATAATGAATTCGAAAACCACCGGAATCTGGTTCGCGATTGCCGCGGCGCTGTTCGCGTTGATTTTTATTTTTCAACACGTCCTGCGGCCCTCCGCCACGGCAGCGTCCCGCCTCCTGCCGGAATTGCGTCCGACCGCCGTTACGAGCGTCCAGGTCATTCCGTCCGGAGCCCTGGAAATTCGTGCCGACCATACGAATGACGCCTGGCTGCTGACCAAACCCATTGCCTATCCCGCCCAATCCGCCGCCATCGAGGCCCTGCTCGACGCGCTGAAAACCCTTGAGCCCGCCACCCGCATCAATGCCGCCGAACTGCGTGACCGGCACAATGCGGACGTGGAATACGGGTTTGAACCACCGCGGATTTCACTCGTCGTCGAGTCCGACGGCGAGCGTCGGCAGCTGTTGGTTGGCAACAAAACCCCGCCGGGCGACCAGGTTTTTTTGCGCGTCGTGGGTGTGGACGGCGCATTCGTCGCCGATGCCGACTGGCTCAAATTCATTCCGTCCGGGGTGGATGCGTGGCGCGATACGACGCTGGTGGATGCCAGCCACAACCTGGATTGGATTGTGCTGACCAACGGAACGAAGGTGATCGAACTTCGACGCGACACAACGAACCATCTCTGGCGCCTGATTCGTCCGTTTCCGGCGCGCGCTGACACGGAGCGCATCACCGACGCATTGCAGCACCTGCAAACCGTGCGCGTCACGCAGTTCATCACAGATGACCCAAAGGCGGATTTGACCGGATTCGGTCTGCAGCCCGCCGATCTCGACCTATGGCTGGGTCACGGCACCAGCTTCGTTGGCGCCCTGCACGTGGGCAAAAGCCCGACCAACGACCCGGCGCAGGTTTTCGCCCGGCGCGGGGATTGGGACACCGTGGTCACCACCGCCCGGGAGCCGCTGCTGCCCTGGCGCGCCTCGGTGAACGACTTCCGCGATTCGCATTTGCTGGAATTGACCGCGCCCGTGGCGGAAATTGAAGTGCAGGACCAGACCCAATTCACCCTGCAACGACACGGTTCAAACGACTGGCAGATCGTGGGTGAAAAATTCGCCGCGGATGCCGATAATGTTCAGTTATACCTCAAAGCCCTCGCCAGCTTGCGTGTCGCTGACAAGGACGGATTCGTGAAGGACGTGGTGACCGCGCCCGACCTGCCCACGTACGGACTGGCCACGCCGACCCGGCAAATCACCTTGCGTTCGGTGGCGGGTGACACGAACAGCGTCATGGTTCAATTGTTTTTTGGCACCAATCAAAACGACGAAGTCTTCGTCCGGCGCGCCGATGAGGATTTTGTTTACGCCGTGGCCGCGAATGATCTTGTAGGCCTGCCGGATGCGGCCTGGGAATTTCGCGACCGCCGCATTTGGAGCTTCAACGAGGGTGACGTGGTCCAGATCACGATTCACCAGGACGGCAGGACGCGGCAAATCATCCGCAACGGGCCGAATAAGTGGTCGCTGGCCCCTGGGTCGCAGGGGGTGGTTAATCCGCCGGCGCTGGAGGAAACCACCCATCGGCTGGGGGAATTGACCGCCATGGGCTGGCTGGATCGCAATCTGACCGATCCGGAAAAACATGGCTGGAACACCAACGATCTGGAAATCACCGTGGAACTTAAAAACGGTGAAAAGAAAACGGTGGATTTCGGCACGGAACTGCCGAAAGTACAAACCGCACTGGCCGCCGTCATGCTGGAGGGTGAGCGGTGGGCGTTTGTCTTTCCGCCGGTGCTTTACCAGTTCATTTCCACCTATCTCACCATTCCGGCCAACACTCCCTGATATGCCTGCGCCAACCGGTTTCTGGCGAAAATGCCGCACCGGCTTTCGCTGGTTTCGCCTCACCGTGTGGTTCACGGTGCTCGCGCTGGTTTGCGCCCTGGTCTGGTTCAATCGTCTCGGCCTGCCGGATTTTCTGAAACGGCGGCTGGTGGAATCCCTGCAACAGCAGGGCGTCGAACTGGCTTTCTCCCGGATGCGGCTGCATCTCGTCCACGGACTGGTCATCGAAAACGTCCGCATCGGCCATGCCAGGGCGCCCGACGACCCGGTGCTTTCCCTGGCCGAAGTGCAATTGCAGTTGAACTACCGTGCCCTGTGGCACCGGCGCTGGCAGATCGACGGACTCATTCTGCGCCAGGGCCGGTTTGTCTGGCCGCTCACGCCGACCAACACGCTGAGGCTGGACAACATTTCGACTGACTTGCGCTTCCAGCTCAACGACACCTGGTCGCTCGACCATTTTCAAGCCGATCTGGCCGGCGCGAAGCTCGCGTTGTCCGGCGACATCATCCACGCGCCGGAAATCCGGAACTGGGACATTTTTCGCGGCAAGAATCCTGCCGACCGGGCCGCCTGGCGGGCGCGCCTGCAAAAATTTTCCGACACGCTCGACCGGATTCATTTCACCGGTGAGCCGCAAGTCAGCCTGGCCGTGGAAGGAGACGCCCGCGACATCCACTCGTTCCTCGTCCGCTTAAACTTGAACGCGCCGTCGGCCCAAACCCCCTGCGGCGGCGGGCGCGACGTCCGCTTCAACGCCAGCCTCACGGAACCCTTGAACCTGTGGACCAACGTCGATTCGTCCCTGGCCGGTTGGACCAACGCCCTGCCGTACCGGCTGGCCTGGACGGCACAGTTGTCCCGGTTGAAATCGGATGGGTTGAACGCGGACACGGTGGCGTGCAGCGGCCTCTGGCGGGCGCCGGAATTGACCATCACCAAATTGTCCGCCGGGCTCGGGGGCGGGCGGCTGGAGGCCACGGCACGGCTGAACGTCGCCACGCGGGAATTCACCTTCACCAACTCCTCGGGTTTCGACCTCCATGTGATTGCCGCGCTGCTGACGGAAAAAACCCGCGAACGGCTGGCGGAATTTTCCTGGACCCGGCCGCCGGCGGTCCAGGCCAGCGGCTCGGTGGTGCTGCCCGCGTGGACCAATCAACAGACGGACTGGCGTGCCGAGGTGCAACCGACGCTCCAATTGAATGGCGAGCTGACCCTGGAAGATGCCACCGTCCTTGGCGCGAAGCTGGATTGGGTGCACACGCATTTTTCCTATTCGAATCTCGTCTGGCAATTGGGCGATCTGGCGATGGTGACGGCGAAAACCCGGCTCACGCTCAGCGGCGGCGAGGACGACCGCACCCGGATTTATCGCTGGCACATCCGCGGCCGGTTCGACCCCGAAGCGGTCCGGCCGTTTTTGAGGGCGAGCAATGCGGCGCGGGGTTTGGATCACTTCACCTTCAGCGAGCCGCTGGCACTGGAACTGGACGTGGCCGGGCGTTTGTACGATTACGACAGCCTCAGTGCGAGCGGGCACCTGGCGCTGACCAATTTCACGCTGCGCGGCCAATCGGTGGACAGCCTCACCAGTGAACTGAGCTACACCAACCGCCTCCTTGAGTTTATCCATCCCTGTTTGTGGCACGGCACGCAGACGATGACCGCCGACAAAGTTGCGCTGGATTTCAATGCCCGGCTGATCCGCTTCACGAATGGTTTCAGCACCGCCGATCCCAAGGTGGTGACGCACGCCATCGGCCCGAAAACCGGCCGGTTGATGGATCCCTACCAGTTTTTGGAACCGCCGACGGCGCGGGTGAACGGCTGCCTGCCGCTACGGGACATGAACGGCCCCCGCGACACCGAAGGGACGGATATGCGTTTCGACATCGTGGGCAGTGTCCCCTTCCAATGGCTGAGACTGAAATCGCCCGGCGTCACGGGAACAATTCACTGGCTCGGGGGCGTGCTGGTGTTGACCAACGTGCAGGTGGCGTTTTACGGCGGCTTGGGGAACGGGCGGGCCGATTTCGATTTCCGGGCTCCGCATGAAGGGGCGGATTATGATTTTAACGTGACCGTGACCAATGTGGATCTGCACGCGCTGGCGGTGGATTTGTTTTCGCCCACGAACCGTCTGGAAGGCACCCTGGCCGGATGGCTGGCCGTGACGCACGCGGATTCGCGGGACTGGCACACCTGGGATGGTTACGGCCGGGCAAACCTGCACGACGGGTTGCTTTGGGACATTCCGATTTTCGGCATTTTGTCGCCGGTTTTGAACACGTTTTCCACCGGTTTGGGCAACAGCCGGGCCACGTCCGCCACCGCCGGGTTCACCATGACCAACGGGGTGATTTATTCCGACTCGCTGGAGATCCGGTCGGCCATGATGCGGCTGGAATACACCGGCACGGTGGATTTGAGGCAAAACGTGAACACGCGGGTCACCGCGCAACTGCTGCGCAACACCTGGATGATCGGCCCGGTGGTCAGCACGGTGCTATGGCCGGTGAGCAAGCTGTTTGAATATCAGGTCACCGGCACGTTGAGAAATCCGAAAAGCGAGCCGCTTTACGTCCCGAAACTCCTGCTGTTGCCGCTGCACCCCATCCGCACGCTGGAGGAAATATTGTCCGGCGGCGACGCCTACTCCAATCGTCCGCCGGAGAATTGAAACGGATCGGACATCATTGAAATCGTTCAATTGCCCTGCCTGGGGGTGGTCCTCCAGGAAGTGTTTGGATCAATCATGGTGTTGGTTTCCACGGGCATCAATGGCATTGGCGCATTGTAGAATCCGTCGTTTTGCTTTTTGACCTTGGCGTCCCTGATTTCGCGCTTGCGCTCGGCCTCGATCAGTTGGCGTTCATAGGCGGCATCTTCGGCGGCGGCGGCGGAAACACCCGGCAAGCGCTGTTCTTCCCGGAGGGTCTCGACCGAAGCGAGGGCCGGCGTCTTCAAAACTGTCGGCCGCATGAGAACGATCAATTCCTCGCGGTTTTTACTTTTAGAAGAGCTGCTGAACAAGGCGCCCAGGATCGGGATGTCCTGCAGAAGCGGCACGCCCGTCCGGGTATTGGACTTGTCCGAGCGGATGAATCCACCCAGAATGATGGTATCGCGATCCCGGACGGCGATTTCGGAACTGAGCGTGCGTTTGTCCGTATTGGGCACATTATTGCCGTCAATCGAGGTATAGCCGGAAACATCGTCAATTTCCTGGTTGATGTCCATGACCACGAGACCGTCGGGATTGATGAACGGCGTGACATCCAGCTCCACCCCGACGGACAGCTGCGAGTATTGCGAGCTGTTGCCGCCGTTATAACCACCGTTATAGGTGCCGGTGATGTAAGGCACGGTGTTGCCCACAAAAAATGAAGCGGGTTTGGCCTGCGAAGTCTGGATGCGGGGACGCTGGATGACGGTGGCATTGTTATCCGCCGCTGCTGCCTGCACGGCCAAATCCCATGTGTTGCCGATGTTGCCAAAGTAACTGAGATTATTCGGCGTCGTGGAGGCCAGGCCGGACGCGAAGCTATTATTGGAGGCGGCAGCCTGAATAAAATTGTAGAATGGCTGGTTGTTGTTCATGGCCCCAGCAGTGGTCACGCTGGGATTCTGCTGCCAGGTCTTTGCCCGTTGCGCCGCCGACACGCCGTAGCTCAACGAATTGCCAATGTTCACATCCATGATGATCGCTTCGATGAGCACCTGTGCCAGCAGCACATCCAGTTTCGACACCACCGCTTTGATCTTCTCCATGTCCGCCTGCGTGGCGAAGACGAGCAGCGCATTGCTCCGCTGGTCGGCAATGATTTTCGCCTGGCCAAAGACCTGGATCTGGTCCTGCTGGCCTCCCGGCGATGCAGCCTTTTGAATGATGGACTGCAAGCGCTGCTGAAAAGTGGTTCCGCCGGTGGGTGCGCCGCCGCCGACCCCCTGCTGGCCAAATTGCCGCGGCTGATTGGGCTGATTGTTAGCCCCATACTGGCCGCCGGCACCGCCTCCGACCGCCCCGCCTGCGCCGCCGGGGTTGCGGATGCCGTTGACGGTCGGCGTGGCGGACGAACCGCCGAAGCTGACCGTGCTCCCGCCGCTGCCGCCAAGGCTGTTCAATGCGCTGGCGATGTCTTCGGCCATCGCGTACCGGATGGGAATGACCTCGGAGATGTATTCCGCCGGCACCGACACGTCCACCTGATCGATCATTTCCAGCATCCGCTTGACGTTTTCGGCGTTGTCGCGGAGCACGAGGATGCCATTGCTGTCAATGGCCAGAATGGAATTGGCCAGCTTGGCGAACGGCTGGATGATGGGGATCATTTCACTTGGCTTGGTGTATTTCAACTGCACGATGTGCGTGACATAGGAGCCCATCTCGGGCAACGCGCTCGCATCCCGCTGGTCCATTTTCGCGCCGGCTGAATTCGCCTGATCCACCGGCAGCACCTTGACGAATTTGTCGCCCACGTTCACCAGCGAGATGTTGTTGAGGGCCAGCACCGCCTGCAACGCCTGGATCGCCTCGCTCTTGGTCAACGGCGTTTCGGTGCGCAGAACAATCTGGGCGGTCGGCAGCCCGGCGCGCAACATCGTGCGTCCGACCAGCTTCGCATACACATCGAGCACCTGGTTCACATCCACCCCCTGGAAATTGATGTTGCCGGCCGGAATCATTTCCTCGGGCGGCTTCGAGCCCGCCGGGGCGGCGGAAGCGTCGGGCGCGGACGACGCAAAGGCCGGAGGGGTGTTGAGGGCGGATGGCCCGCCGGCGCCGGT
>JBAPQW010000073.1:0-8584 GCA_049280815.1 Verrucomicrobiia bacterium
TCGTGTCGTTGAAGCATTCCGGGTGCAGCCGGTAAATCTCGGTGGCATTCACGCTCAATGGGCTGTCCACGAAGATCGGCACACGCGGCAGTTTGCCCGCCAGCGTGAGCTGGTTCAGCACGTAAACAATCTGCTGCGTGCGGCCGACGGCATAAACTGATCCTTCCACGATTACTGCAGTGGATACATGGCCAAAATCCAAGTTCGTTTTCTCCCACTTCTTTTTGCCATCGGGACCAATTGCCCATAAAGAAGGGAAGTTGACTCCCACGTAAAGCGTGCCGTCCTCCCCGATGACCGGGGATGATTCGGTGGAGCCGCCGGTATGCAGCCGCCAGCGGAGGCCGCCATCCGCATTCAGCGCGTAACAAAAGCCGTCCAACGAGGTGAAATAAATCACACCTGCTGCATTCAGCGCCGGGGATGAAATGATAGGGCCGCCCGTCGCATACTCCCATTTCTTCCTCCCGTCCGGAGCGAGCGCATAAAGTTTGTTGTCGTGGGACCCGAAGTAAATGGCCTCATCCGCGCCGACGGCGGGCGAGGATTCGATTTCCCCGCCGGTGGCAAACTTCCATTTCAGGGTGCCATCGGGGTTGAGCGCATAAAAGTGCTTGTCCCAGGAGCCAACGTAAATCGTGCCGTCCTTGTCCAGCGCCGGCGAGGAATCCACCCACGCGCCAGTGGCAAACGCCCATTTCTTTTTTCCCTGCGGGCTGACCGCGTAAAGCTTCCGGTCGCGGCAGCCGAAATAAATGGTTCCGTCCGTGCCGATGGCAGGCGACGATTTGATCTCGCTGCCGGTCTTGAACTGCCAGCGGGCCGCCCCGTTCGAGGCCACCGCCCAGAGTTTCTGACCGAAGGTCCCCACATAAATGGTTCCATCTGTACCGACGGCCGGGGAAGAAACGCTCAACTCGCCCAAACGAGTCTGCCATTGGTTGGTCGGCGGCGTCTCGGGCTGGGCAAAGGACACAGTCGTCCACATCGCCACAAAAACAAGCAGGGCGGTGACGCCCGGCCGGAAACGAGGGAGGCACAGCCATCCGGGCTGGAATAATGGGTACATCTGGTGCGAAAGCCTGTTCGCCGGCACCTTCAAAATCAAGGAAATAGGTGGTGTCATAATCTGAATTACACCGAATAAATTCGATGGTAGGGCCGCGCTGCTGCGCGGCCGGACGACCGGCAGGTCGTCCCTACCGGTCAAATTAGGACGCTACCGTATACGGCTCGGTTCCTAGATTATAGTATTTTCCCATTTCATCGTGAGGTTTCACGCCGATGCCAGTATAGCAGGTGGTTGAGATGCGTCCAAGTCCCCAGCCTTAGGCGCCCGGCTAACCGGGCAAACGGTGAATGCAAAGCCGCGAGTTGAGGTGGATGCGCGGGCTTTCAAAGCCCGTCAAATTATTTTTCACAATCTGTTTTCGCATCTGTTCGTCCCGCAGGTGGTGCTGTTCGTGACTGTGCGTGAGTGGTTTCTGGGGCGGGAAAAAATCCTGAAAAGGCGTGCTATAAATCCGACGGGCAAAAGCAGAAATTGGGAAAGCAGAAAGCAGAAAGTGCGAGCCGCACGGGACAATTAAAAAGACCGTCAAATATTTTAGATGTAAAAATTTGTAGGCTGGTGTCAGGCAGCGCGTAGCTCCTGTCAGGCAGGTTCAGGTAAAGTGAAAAGTGGCACGGCGAAAAAATAATCGCGTGCTAGAGTCGGCCGAAACCGGGCCGCGAATGTCCCGGAGCAACGAAAAATAAATTATGAGCGAGCATAACCAAAATCAAAACGATGCCGCCGCCGCCCCGGATCAGAGCCTGCGCGACCAGCTGGCCACCCTGCTCGACCCGGCCTGCGCTGAAACCTCAAAACCTGCCTGAAAATGAAACGCTACAACTACTCGGTTGTCCGGCCTCTGTGTCTCTATGCCTCTGTGGCAATAAATTCGTGTTCATTCGTGAAATTCGTGTCTGGCTTTTGCTTTTCCGCCCTCCGCCCCAGCATCCCCGCGTGGCGCGCGCCAAAAGGGGGTGACAAAAACGTCAAAACGCGCCAAAACGCGCCACCGGTCACCGGTCACTGATCACTCGCCACTGGCTGCTGACCACCGATTACCGATTACTGAACACTTGAAACTTTCCCACATTCTTCCCCCATGGCGTCCTTGGCGTCTTGGCGGTTCAATTTTGAATTCAGATTCCGGTCACTTCTGGTCACTTCTGGTCACCTTTGGTAACACCGTGAAGAATGGTAGGGATGCCGCGCTGCTGCGGCGTCACCGGCCGCGTCCAGCGGGCGGAACCGTCTGGGTGGAATGGTCGGCTGTTGACGGTTCCCATTTCGTAACCCTCAACCCTCATCGCTCAACCCTTCCCACCTCCGGCTTGGAGCCGGAACCGCTGGGCGATGGGAATGCGCCGGCCCATGCCAAAGGCGCGGGTCGAGACCTTCAATCCCGGCGCGGCCTGGCGGCGCTTGTATTCGCTGAACGTGACCTTGTTGATCACGTCATTGACAACCTGCGCATTGAAGCCGCGCTGGATGATTTGCTCCCGGCTGGAATTTTCGACGATATACGCCTGAAGGATGGCATCCAGCGTTTCGTATTCGGGCAGCGAATCCTGGTCCTTTTGGTCCGGTCGCAGCTCGGCGCTCGGCGGCTTGGTGATGGACGCCTCGGGGATGACGATCCGGTCACGATTGATCCAGCGTGCGATTTTGTACACGTCGGTCTTGAAAACGTCGGCAATCACCGCCAGCGCGCCGCACATGTCGCCGTAGAGCGTGCAATAGCCGACGGCCATCTCCGATTTGTTGCCGGTGGTCAGCACGAGCGCGCCGAACTTGTTCGACAGCGCCATCAGCGTGACGCCGCGCAATCGCGACTGGATGTTTTCCTCGGCCTCGTTCGGCTGGGTGCCGGCGAAAACCTGCGTCAGTTGCTGCTCCACCGATTGAAACACCGGCTCGATCGGCAACACTTCATAACGAATGCCAAGATTTTTCGCGAGCGCCCCGGCGTCGCTCAAGCTGCCGGCGCTCGAATAGCGCGCGGGCATGGAGACGCCGAGCACCTGGTCCGCGCCGAGGGCGTCCGCGGCAAGCACCGCCACCAGCGCGGAATCGATGCCGCCGGAGAGGCCCACCAGGACCGATTTGAACCCGCATTTGCGGACGTAATCGCGAATGCCCAGCGAAAGTGCGGAAAAAATCTGCTGCTCGCGCGAAGGGAAATTGCAGCAGAGAACGTCAGTTCGCTCTGACTTAATTTGAGCCGACTCACGTCGGCTGCTACTGGAATTTACTTCCAGGTCCGCGACGAAGACCTCCTCGGCGAAGCCTTTTCCGTGCGCGAGCGGTTCTCCATTGCCGTTGAGCGCGACGCTGTGGCCGTCAAAGATCAATTCGTCGTTGGCGCCGACGAGATTGACCTGGGCCAGGGGCACGCGCTCGTCGCGGGCCACGCGCTGGAGCATGGCGAGCCGGGTCTTTTCCTTGCCGTCGTGCCAGGGCGACGCGGAAATATTGAGGATGATTTCCGCGCCCTGCGCGATGAGTTCCTTGATCGGGTCGCGGCGATAGAGGCGCTCGGGCCAGAAATCCTCGTCGTTCCAGATGTCTTCACAAATGGTGATGCCGAGTTTGCGGCCCTGGAATTCAAACGGGACAATACTTTTTGCCGGTTCAAAATAACGGTCCTCGTCGAAGACATCATAGGTGGGCAGCAGGGATTTGTGGGTGCGCCAGATGATGTTGCCGCTTTGCAAAACGGCGGCGGAATTGCGGAGCGCGCGGCCGGGGCGCTCGGAATTTTCATCCACGAAACCGACGCACAACGGGATGGGGCCGACGGTTTTGGCGGTTTCGGCGAGCGCGGCCAGGTTCGTGGCGATAAAATCGGCGCGCAGGAGCAAATCGCGCGGCGGGTAGCCGCTGAGGAACAATTCCGGGGCGATGACAAATTCCGCGCCGAGCGCGCAGGCCCGGTCATAACCGGCCGCGAGCTTTTGGCGGTTGGCGGTAAAGTCGCCGATGGTTGAATTGAGCTGGAGCAGGCCGATTTTCAAGTGCCACCAGAGTAATTGCCGCCGGCGGATGCGCAATGAATTTGAGTGCGGGGCATTTGCTTTCTAGTTGACGGCGCGCCTGACGCAACGGCGCACAAATGCGGGCGCATCTCAGTTTATGTGCAGTCTGGATAATGGTTGAAGGTTTTTGGTTGAGAGTTGAGGGTTATTCTCGACAGTTCCTTCGGAACAGAGCACCGGCTCAAACATTGAGATGCGAGCCAGGGAAATCACGTCGCGGTGGATTTTAATTGAGTAAAAACGGAGATTTTGTTATCTGAAGACTGGAATTACGCACCAATGAACGGAAATCAAAGCAGCAAGGCACCCGTGGGCATATGGCAGGACTCAGTGGAGTGCTGGCGGAGGCTTCCGAACAAAGGCCTGTTTTTTGCGCTGCTGGCGGCGTGGCTGGCGGTATTTCAGTTTTTTGGCAATTCACTGTTGGGTTACATTCACACCCCCTCCCTGTTTGCGGGCTTGTATGCGTCGTATAACAACCCCAATCCCTCCTCCGACGATGGCCAGGGCAATTTCGTCCCCTTTTTGGTGGTGAGTCTATTTTGGTGGAAGCGCAAGGAACTGCTCGCGCTGCCCCTGCAACTCTGGTGGGGGGGGCTGCTGATTCTGGCGGCGGGGATGGTGCTGCACGTGTTGGGCTATGCCCTGCAGCAGCCGCGCCTGTCCGTCGTGGCGCTGTTTACCGGCATTTACGGTTTGATGGGGCTGGCCTGGGGACGCGAGTGGCTCCGAAAATGCGCCTTCCCGTTCTTTCTTTTTGTTTTCTGCATTCCACTGGGCGGGACGGCGGCGGTCATCACATTTCCCCTGCGGCTGCTCGTGACGTGGCTGGTGGCGGTGACGGCCCACGGCGTGGGAATTGATGTCATCCGGGTGGGAACCCAACTGTACGATGCGTCAGGCACTTATCAATATGAGGTTGCCGCGGCGTGCAGCGGCATCCGCAGCCTCATCGCGATTTTTCTGCTGGCGACGATTTATGGTTTCATGACATTTCGCTCTCCGTGGAAGCGGCTGTTGCTGATGGCCTCGGCGTTTCCGCTGGCGGTTTTGGGGAATCTGTCGCGGATGCTTTTCATCATCGTGGCGGCGGAGATGGGGGGGCAGGAATGGGGCAACTACGTTCACGAAAGCAGCATCATCAGTCTTATCCCGTATATACCGGCCATTGTCGGGCTGCTCGTCCTGGGGCGGCTGATGGAGAAGTGGTGGGGTGCCGGCGAACCGGCGGAAGAAGGACACCCATGAAACACCAGAAATGGCTGATGCTATTGATTGCGCTCGCGTTGATGGCGGGCACGGTTGGCGCATTGACCCGGTTAAGGGCCAGTCAGAAACTCGGCAAACCGGGCGTCAAGGCGACCCCCATTCCGGGCAGTGTGATGATGAAAATCGACCTGCCGGAGCGCGTGCTCGATTTCAGCTCCTCGAACATGCCGGAACCGGAAGTGGTGCTGGGCTATCTGCCCAAAGACACCAGCTACGTGGAACGCTATTACTGGGCGCCGGATGGATTCTGGGCCACGGGAACCATCATTTTGATGGGCGCGGATCGGACGAGCATTCACCGGCCGGATTACTGCCTGCCGGGGCAGGGCTGGACGATTGACGCCAAAACGGCGGTCACCATCCCGATAGGCGGCGCACAGCCGTATGAACTGCCGGCATTCAAATGGACCATTCACAACACGTTCCAAACACCGGACGGGCAAAAGCAGGAGGTGAGCGGGGTTTACGTGTTCTGGTTTGTGGCGGACAACGAGGTGACGCCGAATTATGTCCGGTTCCAGTATTATCTGCTCCGGGACCTATTGTTCACCGCCCGGCTGCAGCGCTGGGCCTACATTTCCTATTACACGGTCTGTGCGCCGGGCCAGGAAGAGGCCGCGTTTGCACGCCTGGAAAAACTGATCGCCGCCTCGGTGCCGGAATATCAACCGCCACCCGTCAAACGTTGAACGGTTAAAATATTTGAATTTATCGGCAGATTACGTATCCTCCAAAACGCCCTACGGTTGATGTTTTAAAACCATGTTGCGCCGTGACCGCCAGATTCGAACGCAGGTTAACCAGTTGGCGGACGCCTGTCTGTTCGCGGTCAGCTTCTGGCTGGCGTATGTGTTGCGCACCAATCCGCAAGTCGTATGGTGGCTGAACCTCGAGACGCTTCCCGCTGACATGTTTAACCATGTCGTCTGGCTTTATTTTGCCCTGATTCCGGCCGCGCCGCTGATCCTGGAGTCCCAGGGATTCTACGACCGTCCCGTGCTTGGCCCGCGGTGGGGCATCATCTGGCCGCTCTTCAGGGGTTGTCTCATCACCACCGTCGGCCTGGTGCTGATCATGTATGCCCTGAACTTTATTTCGCCGCGCGCGGTGATGGCGTTTTTTGGCGGCATCAGTTTCAGCCTGGTCTATCTGAAGGAGGAGCTGGTCCGGTGGGTCCTGCGCAGCAAGTTCGGCCGGGCCCAATACCAGCGCCGCTTCCTTCTCGTCGGGACGCACATCGAAATCATGCGGCTCCGGCGTGAGCTGAAGGAAAGACTGGACGATGGCGTCACCGTCATAGGTGAATTGAGCCTCGGGGAAACCCCCGTGGAGCAGCTCGCGCAAATGCTCCATGAACATTCCGCGAACGGGGTGATCATCAGCGCGCGGCACACCTATTTCGAGCAGGTGGAAACGGCGATCAAAACCTGCGAACTCGAAGGCGTCGAGGCCTGGCTGGTGGCCGATTTTTTCGGGACGCAGATTTCGCACGCGCACATTGACGAATTGCTCGGCTATCCGTTGCTGGTCTTTCGCACGGCGCCGGAATCCTCGTGGCAGGGGGTGACCAAGAAGGTCATGGATTTTGTCGGGTCGCTGTTTTTATTGATCATCCTGTCATGGCTGTTCGCCATTCTGGCGCTGCTCATCAAATTCACCTCGCCCGGCCCGGTCTTGTTCCGGCAGCAGCGCTCGGGCCTCAATGGCGCGCCGTTCACGCTTTACAAGTTCCGCACGATGGTGACCAACGCCGAGCAGTTCAAACACGAGCTGGAGGCCATGAACGAGATGAGCGGCCCGGTTTTCAAGGTCACCAATGACCCGCGCGTCACCCCCATGGGCCGGTTCCTGCGCAAATACAGCCTCGACGAGCTGCCGCAATTGTACAATGTGCTCCGCACGGAAATGAGCCTGGTCGGCCCGCGCCCGCTGCCGGTGGACGAGGTGAAGCGTTTCGAAAACCTGGCCCACCGCCGCCGGCTCAGCGTCAAGCCCGGCCTGACCTGCCTCTGGCAGATCAGCGGACGCAATCAAATCACCGATTTCAAGGACTGGGTGCGCCTCGACCTCGAATACATCGACAACTGGTCGCTGTGGCTCGATCTGAAAATCCTGATGCGCACCGTGCCCGCCGTGTTGATCGGCACGGGCGCGAAGTGAAATCTCCACCCGCCCGGTAATGAAAAAACACCGCCCCTTGTCCGTGGTCACCGGCGCCGCCGGGTTTCTCGGCTCGCACCTGACCGATCTGCTGCTGGCGCGCGGCCACCAGGTCATCGGCATTGACAACCTGGTCACCGGCGCGGTGGACAACATTTCCCACCTGGGCGGCCACCCGGCCTTCAAATTCATCCAGCAGGACGTCACCGAATATCTTTTTCTCAACGAGTCGGTGGATTACGTCTGGCACTTCGCGTCGCCCGCCAGCCCGATTGATTATCTGGAGCTGCCGATTCAAACGCTCAAGGTCGGCTCGCTCGGCACGCACAAGGCGCTCGGCCTGGCCAAGGAAAAGCGGGCGCGTTTCCTCATCGCCTCGACCTCGGAAATTTACGGCGACCCGCTCGTGCATCCGCAAACGGAGGAGTATTGGGGCAACGTCAACACGATCGGCCCGCGCGGCTGCTACGACGAAGCCAAGCGCTTCGCCGAGGCGCTGACGATGGCGTATCATCGCGAGCACAAGGTGGAAACGCGCATCGTCCGCATCTTCAACACCTACGGTCCGCGCATGCGGCTCCATGACGGCCGGGTGGTGCCGGCGTTCATCAGCCAGGCGCTCAAAAACAAACCGGTCACCGTTTTTGGCAAGGGCCAGCAGACGCGGAGCTTTTGTTACGTGTCCGACCTGATCGAGGGCATTTATCGGTTGATGATGAGCAACTATGGATTACCGGTGAACATCGGCAACCCGGCTGAAATGACCATGCTGCAGTTCGCCGAACAAATCATCCGCGCGACCCGTTCGCGCAGCAAAATTGTTTTCAAGCCGCTCCCCCAGGACGATCCGAAACAGCGCCGGCCCGACATCACCCGCGCGCGGAAGATTCTCAAGTGGGAGCCGAAGGTCAAATTGGCGGACGGTTTGAAGCAGACGATCAAATACTTCAAAACCAGGGTTTAAGTGTCCCTTGCTTTGGTAGGGACGGGCGCGCCGCGCCGTCCGCGCCGCGTGGAGCGGCGCAACGAAGGGCGTGGTTTGCGCGCGTCATGCGTGGTTCGTTTCGCC
>JBAPQW010000074.1:0-28099 GCA_049280815.1 Verrucomicrobiia bacterium
GCCGGGCAGCTTTGAGTCGTCGCCGTTCCAATTCATCAAAATTGCGTTCGACACCTTTTGGATTTCCCATGCCCGAAGACTAACACCAGAAGCTGATGGTGTCACTATATTATGCGAACGTCAGTAGATTTGGTTTTTCATTTGGCAGGCAACGGTTTCACTGCGACGTCTGCCAGCCGCCGCCGAGCGCCTTGTAGAGTTGGACAACGGCGAGAAGTTCGCCGACCTGGGTTTGAACCTGCTGTTGCTGGGTTGGGTAAAGCTCCTGCTGGGCTTGCAAGACTTCATAGTAACTGGATTTGCCATTCAAATATCGTTGCTTGGCCAGCTTGACGGATTCGGCCAATGCCACGGCGGCCTGCCCGTCATAAACAGTTTCCTCGGCCAGTCTCTGCCTGGTGATGAGCGCGTCGGACACTTCCTGAAATGCCGTCAGTACGCTCTGCTGATAGACGGCTTTGGCCTCGTCGAATTTTGCCTTTGACGCACGATATTCGGCGCGCAACTTTCCGCCTTGAAAAACGGGGCCGGACAGCGTGCCGCCCAAGTCCCATAAATTCCCCGCGCCGCCGGTAAAGGACGACAATTCGGGACTGGCCCGGCCCAGAAACATGGTGAGGCCGATCTGCGGAAAGAAATTCGCCACGTTGACGCCGATGTTCGCGTTGGCGGCAATCAATGACTGTTCGGCGGCGAGCACGTCGGGCCGGCGGCGCAGGAGTTCGCTGGGCAGGCCCGCGGGAATCTCCGGCGTCAGTAGCGGTTGATTCGTCAGGGAGTTGCGGACAACCGGTCCGGGACTGCGGCCAAGCAGAACATTGAGCTGGTTCTCCGTAGTTGCGATTTGAATCTCCAACTGTGGTATGAGGGCGGCGGCATTGGCTAGCGCGGCGGCGGCGCGGTCGGTTTCGAGTTTTGAGGCGACGCCGTTGATCAACCGGTCGTTGAAAATTTGATAGCTGCCGGCATAAGCATTGGTTGCGGCGCGTTGAATTTCCAATTGCTGGTCCAGCAGCAAAAGCTGGAAGTAGGTGCTGGCGACATCGCTCACCAGGCTGATCATGACACCACGCCGGGCTGCGTCCGTGGCGAGATATTGTGCGCGGGCAGCCTCGCTCGAACGCCGGATGCGGCCCCAGATGTCAATCTCCCACGCGGCGTTGAGGGTCAACTGGGCGGAACTTTCGGTTTGCCCATTCAAAGCGGCGGGCGCGTTGTAGAGCGCGTTGCGTCCGCGCCCGATGTCACCGCCATAACCGATCTGCGGGAAGAATGCCGAGTTAGCCGCGGCCGCCTGATTGCGCGCCTGTTCGACCCGCGCCACGGCCTGCTTGAGATCGTAGTTGTTCGTCAGCGCGGTGCCGATCAAGCCGTGTAGAATAGGATCGTTGAAAACTTTCCACCACGGGAGATCACCGAGCGAGTTCGTGGTCTGGCTTTCAGCGAAGCGGAAACCTTCCGGCGTTTGAACCGCGGGTCGTTTGTAGTTCGGGCCAACGGCACAACCCGTGAAAACCGCCAGCACAACGAGCCACAAGTATGCTGCCTTTAGTTTCATCAAAACGGCACCGGGTAAAGCCAGTTCAGCCACGAATACGTGCGGATGCCAATGCGCCGCATGGCGGCCCAACCGCCGTGCAGACCGCCGGTGTAAATGGCCGCCGCGCCCTGCGCGCCAATCGGAAACCTCGATTCGTCGCCCGCGAACACAATCTTCACGGCGTATTGACCTTGCGGTTTCTCGGGCGGCGTGGGTTCAAAGTTCAGCAGCGTGCCGCTCGGGAGCAGCTGTCCCGTGCCGCTCGCCTTCCAGATGGCCTCGACCTTCGCGGGGAAAATCTGGCCGGGATACATGTTCAGCGCCACTTCCACCAGCTGGCCGTTGGTCACATATTGCAAGCTCTCCTGATTGAAGTTGGCCAGCAGGTAACGGCCATCGTCGCAGATGAAGGAGGCTATGGCGCCGATGCGATAATCGCCTGCAACCATGCCGGGGCGCACCTGGAGGTTGATGACGCGTCCGTCTTCCGGCGCAACCATCGTGGTGTTGTCGAGATAATACTGCGCCTGCTCCAACTGCGCTTGCACGGCGGCGACTGTCGTGTTCACGCCGTTGATCTGGGATTCATACTTGAGCTTGATGCGCGCCACATCCGCTTCCGCTTCCAGCACGGATGCTTCATCCACTTGCAACTCGATGGTCCACTTCTCGACCTCCTCCTTCGTCCCGGCCTCGTCGCGCGCGAGGTTCTCGGCCACCTGTTTTTGATACCGGGCGAACGCCACGGCGTTGGTGGACTTGGCCAGCGTTTGTTCCGCCACGTTTACGTCGGCTCCGAGGATTTGCACCTGCTGTTTCGCTGCCGCAAGCTGGGCTTCGAGCTGTTGCACCTGGTATTCGCAAGGCCGGCGGTCGAACTGGAACAACGGCTGCCCTTTCTTCACCGGGACATCCGGCTCGACGAGGACGGCGGTCACGAGGGTCGGCTCATTCAGGCGAGGCACGAGCTGGATAGTGTGCTGGATGACGCGGGCGTCGTGGGAGGCGGGGGTCATGAACCGCAGGCCGATCATGAAGATGAACAGCACATGCAGGAAGATGAAGACCGACACCAGCGCCCAGGCGACGCTGAACTTGAGCCACTTGAACTTGAAGAAGACCAACCAAACAAAGAGGATGAAGCCGACGGTGAGTGTGATGGCGAAAAGCATGGCGCAGTTTCAGGTTGGCGGATGGCCCTCGGGCGCGGGTTTCGAGTCCGGTGTCTGAGCTTTGCCAGTGAGCCGGGCGATTTCCTCGTCAATGCCTTCGGCCTCCTGCACCGGAAAGCGGCGGATGTCCACGATGTCGGTGGGCTTGAACGCCCAGATGAACGCCTGAATCCACGGCACCGCGACGAGAAATCCGGCGTACCCCATGATCTGCACCGCCTCGGCATCCGGGTGCTTGCGGGCGATGGCGATGCGGCCGGGCAATCCCGCCAGCCAGACCAGAAACACCAAACCAATCAGGACGCACAGGGCCAGCACCGCGAACGTCGCGTAATCCCAGAAGTCGAGTTTGAAGCCAACCAGGGATTCCATGAATTATTATTCCGGTTGAGCCTTGCGTTTCACTTGTTCTCGAAGGCGAAGATTTGTTTCCAGTCGTTCTTCATGCTGATAACCGTCCAGCCATCGTTCTGCGCCTTGTCGTAAAGCGCCTGCGTGAAGGTGCCGACCTTGGTGTCCTTCATGCCCAATGCCGGGCCGTAGGCATATTCGCGCGTCGCATCATCGTGCAACACCAGCATTGCGAGCCGTGCGCCGTCGCCGGCTTTGGTGTATTCCAGCATCTGCTGGTCGCCAACGGAATTGCCGAACGCTGCGTGCGGCCGGCGGCCGATCATCAGATGGATGCCTTCCGGCTTGCCGGCATGGTCATCGTTCAACAAAAGCTTCGGCTCCTTGGTCAGGATCGGCTTGCCGTCCTTGTCGTAGCCATACTTTGTCTCCCCCGCCGAGCCGACGACCTGTTCGGGCGGGATGCCATAGACCTGCTCGGAATAGACGCGCACAAAATCCTGTCCGCCGCCAGTGACGATGTAGGTCTTGTAGCCGTTGGCACGGAGATATTGCAGGACTTCCTGCATCGGCTGGTAGGTCAGCTCGGTGTAAGGCTTCTTCCAGCGCGGATCTTTGGCTTCGGCGAGCCATTGTTTCGCCTCGGCCTGAAACTGTTCCGTCGTCATGCCGGTGAGCGTGGCGACGGCAATTTTTTCCAGATCTTTCATGGAAAGCTTCGCAATGGCCTCGCGGTTGCCGGACAGGACGGTCTTGAACGGCTCGACGCTTTTCAGTTCCGGCTTCTCTTTCGCCAGTGCACCGACGCGGTCAAAGCAAAACATCAACTGGCTGTAAACCGGTTGCTCGACCCAGAGCGTGCCGTCCTGGTCGAAGGTGGCGATGCGTTCGGCCGGGGGCACGAATTGCGGGCTGGCGGCGTCCGTGGTCACCTTGACGAAGTTCACGATGGCCGATTTGGCCGCGCCGTCGTTCCACGAGGGCAACGGGTCCTGGGCGCGGGCGATGTTGGAGGTGAAAGCCACCACGCCAACAAGCGCGGCGGCGAGTAGGTTTAATTTATATGTGGTTTTCATAATCATTTTTTAATCACGTTTGTTTCGCTGGTGAAGTCGCGAGCCAACCCGTAAGAGTTAGCCCGCGTGGTTCAACAGCGGATCCATCAATCTTTGTTCGCGCCTTCGGTTAATTTTTCCATCGCCGAATCCAGCGAGAAACTGCCGGCTTTCTGGCTCGGCGGGAATTCTTTGAATGAGCTCAGGAATTGCCCGACGTATTGCTGCGCCGGCACCAGCACGAAGGCGTGATCCACGCGCCATTTGCCGTAATTGATGCTCTCGTGGTCCGCCGTCTCGAACGGATCCGAGCGCAGGTTGAACAGCTTCGGGAAACGCAACGGCACAAACGGGTCCTGCCAGACATCCAGGCCGGTTGCCCGCTGTTCGGCAAAAACGATCTTGTATTGCAGATAGCGCAGGCCGACGAGCGAGCCGTCGTCGTTGAAATAGAAAAACTCCTTGCGCGGGTCGGGCGATTTGCCGGCGAGGTAGTCCGTGAGATTGTAGCCGTCGAGATGCACCTTGAAGGTTTTGTCGCCGACCTTCATGCCTTTGAGCAACTGCTCTTTCACGTCCGGCACACCGGCGGCCGCCAGCAGCGTGGGCAGCATGTCCTCGTGCGAACAAATCTCGTTGCAGACCGTGCCCGGCTGGATGACACCGGGCCAGCGAATGACGCAGGGCACGCGATAGGCACCTTCCCAGTTGCTGGCTTTTTCGTTGCGGAACGGCGACGTACCGCCATCCGGCCAGGAAAACTTCTCCGCGCCATTGTCCGTGGAATACATGACGATGGTGTTGTCCTCGAGGCCGAGTTCCTTGAGCTTGGTAAGGATTTCACCGACCATCGCATCGTGCTCGACCATGCCGTCGGGATAAACACCCAAACCGGTGACGCCTTCGCTCGACGGCTTGAGATGCGTCCAGATGTGCATGCGAGTTGCGTTCCACCAGATGAAGAACGGCTTGTCCGCTTTTTTCGCATCTGTCATGAAGCGCAACGTCTCCCTGGTGAATTCTTCATCGCAGGTTTCCATGCGCTTGGTGTCCAGCGCGCCCGTCAGCTTGATCAACTGCGTGCCGTCGGGATTGGCCCAGCTGTGAATGATACCGCGCGTGGCGTATTTCTTTTTCATTTCCGGGTCTTTGAAGTAGTCGGGATTTTCCGGTTCTTCCTCGGCGTTCAAGTGATAGAGTGAGCCATAAAACTCATCAAAGCCGTGGGCGGTGGGCAGATGCTCGTCGCGGTCGCCCAGATGGTTCTTGCCGAACTGGCCCGTCACATAACCCTGTCCTTTGAGCAATTCGGCGATCGTCACGTCCCGCGCCTGCAATCCCTCCTTGGCCCCCGGCAATCCAACCTTGAGCATGCCCGTGCGGAAGCCCGACTGGCCCGTGATGAAACAGGAGCGTCCCGCAGTGCAGCTTTGCTGGCCATACCAGTCGGTGAACAGCGCGCCTTCATGGGCGATACGGTCAATGTTTGGCGTCTTGTAGCCCATCATGCCCTGGTTATTGGCACTGATGTTCCAATAGCCGATGTCATCACCCCAAAGGATGAGGATGTTTGGTTTCTTTGCGTCGGCAGCTTGTAAACCGGTCGTGACGCCAAACATGGTTGCTCCTGCCGTCAACAACGACAGTCCGTAGTGCTGGAGTCTTTTTGTTTTCATATTTTAGTTTTAGTTTCTTCGCTGGTGAAGTCGCGGGCCAACCCGTGAGAGCTGGCCCGCGTGTTTCACAATCGAACTGATATCTTAATCGCTGGTCTGGCGAGAGGCCTCCCGCTTAACCTGCTCATAAATCGAGCTGAGGTTGTAGCTCTCCGGCGCTTGCAGCGGCGGGAATTTATTGTAGCTCTCAAGTTCCTTCAGCCACAACAACTGGCCGATGGGCAGGAGGTTCCAATCATACTGATAAGCGGTCATCGGCGCGGCAATGGCACCGCCGGCACCCATCGCGGTCTTTTCAACATCGCCGACGGCATTTTCGAAGGGGTCGCGCTTGATGTTGTCCATCTGGGTCCACTTGAAGGTCGTAGCCGCCCCGAGCGACGCGAGCGAGGTCGAACCCATCATCGTGTAATACATCTTCCAGTTCTTGTAACGCACCGCAGACGGCGTTGCGCCGGTATAGTAGAAGAACACTTCGCGCGCCGACTTGTCCGACTTGCCGGTGAGATAGTCAATCTGGTTGACACCATCCAGTGTGGTCTGGACGATTCCCTTGTAGGCACCTTTCTCAATCTGCGCCTTCAGGTCATTACCCTTGGGGCCGCCGGCGATTTCAACCAATGTCGGCAGCCAGTCGAGGGACGCGAACATTTCCGTGTAGAGCGTTCCGGGTTTGACAACGCCCGGCCAACGAATGACGCACGGACACCGCATGCCGCCTTCCCAAGTGGTCAGTTTCCCGCCCTTGAACGGGGTGGTGCCGCCATCGGGGTAGGTTTGAACCTCGGCCCCGTTGTCGGTGGTGAAAACAACAATGGTATTGTCGAGTTCGCCCATGTCTTCGAGCTTTTTCAGGACGTAGCCGATGTTGTCGTCCAACTGCTTCATGCCGGCTTCGTTGACGCCCCAGTCCTTGCCGCCCTTGACACCCACCATGTCCAGATACTTCTGCGACAGCACGGTCGTGATGTGCATGCGCGCCGGGTTATACCAGCAGAAGAAGGGCTTGCCGGTCTTCTTGGGGTCGTTGCGGTCGAGCCAGTCAATGACGTGAGACGAGATTTCTTCATCCACGGTCTTGGAGCGTTCCAATGTCAACGGGCCTTCATCATGGCCCATCTGGTTCTTGGCTGTGCCGTCGGGGGATTTCATCCAGAGAATCGGGCGCGGCGGCGTAAGGCAGGTGCCAGTTCTGGGATCAATCGCACCCGGTGTTTCCGGGATTCCGGGAATTGGCTCCTGCATGCAGGGCGGGCAAACACCCTGCACGGTCGGGCTGCTGTTAATGTCCGGGAAGCTTACCTGCTGCATCGCGTCGAGGTGATACAGGTAACCCCAGAATTCCTGAAAGCCGTGCGCCGTGGGCAGTGCAGCGGGATGATCGCCCAGATGGTTCTTGCCGAACTCGCCGGTGGAGTAACCCAGATCATAAAGGAACTGGGCCAGGCACGGTGTGCCGGGTTGCAGGAAGCTCGGGCTGCCGGGCAACTGCGGCGGAATCATGCCGGTGCGAAGCGGATGCATGCCGGTGATAAACGCATTGCGCCCGGCCGTGCAACTTTGCTCGGCGTAGTAGCACATGAACCGTCCGCCCTCAGCCGCGAGCCGGTCAATGTTGGGAGTTTCTCCGAGACCCAGCCCTTGATGATAACAACCCGGCTGCATCCAGCCGATGTCATCGCCCATGATGAACATGATGTTGGGTTTTTTATCCGCCGCCTGGGCCGTTCCGCCAACGCCCAAGAGCGCCGTCGAAACGGTCAGCACGGTCAGACCGTATTTGATGAGGCTACTTCGTTTCATACTTTTCCTTGGTTGTGTTTTTACTTTCGTTTTTCGTTTTCTCCGGGTTTCTCCTGCCTGCCAAAATGGCCCGAAAAATTGGTGCCTTGGGCTGCAGTGCCACAGTATTTTTTTATGATGTCGATCAGTGCGCTCCCGGGAAATGGTTTACGGAGATAAGCTGCGCCGCCGGCGGCTTCGGCCTGGGTGCGCGTCGCCGGCTCGTCATGGGCGGTGATGAAAGCGAAGGGCAGAGCGGAAATTTCCTGACGGAGTTTGCGATGCAGATCCAAACCCGACATGCCGCGAAGCTGGATATCCGCTACGACGAAGCCGGCGTGAGCGTGCTCCGGGTCGTCGAGGAAAGATTCAGCGGAGAAATACGCCCGCACCGGGTAGCCCGCCACCTGCAACAAGCGGCTCAACGCCTGGCACATGCTTTCGTCGTCGTCAATGACGGCGATAAAGGGCGGAGTTTCTGGCACATGGCGAGAATGACACGAAGACCGTTCGCCGGGCTATTGACCTTTAGTGCAGTAGGGGAAAGGGGACGGCTGCAAGTAACCAGTGATGGTAGACAGTAATCAGTTGGGGGAGCTACGCTGTTCACGGTTTACTGACAACGGATGACTGACGACCGCCCCCAAACCCGCCTCTTGGGCGATGCGGCCCAGTTCCGCCGGCGAGTGGACCTGGAGTTTTTCCATGATGCTGGCGCGATGCGCCTTGATCGTGCGCTCGGCGGCACCGAGGCTGGCGGCGATTTCCTTGTTCAATTTTCCGGCGATGACCAGCTTGAGGACTTCGCGTTCGCGCGGCGTCAGCATTTCAAAATGTTGCTGGAGTTCGCGCTGATGCGCGTGCTGTTCGAAAGCCGCCGCATCGTGCGCCAACGCCCGTTCCACCGCGAGGAAAAGATCCTCTTTCTTGACGGGTTTCGTCAAAAAATCCTCGGCTCCGCGCTTCATCGCGTGAACGGAGGTGGGGATGTTCCCGTGGCCGGTGAGGAAGATGACCGGGAGCGGATTGCCGCTCCGCGCCAAGGCCGCCTGCAGTTCCAAGCCGCTCATCACCGGCATCCGCAAGTCGGCCACAACGCAGCCGCGAGCCTGTGGCCCGTGCTGGGCCAGAAATTCCGATGCGGAGGCGTACGTTTGCACCCCATATCCCGCCATTGTCAACAGACGTGCCAAGGCGCGCAACAGGGAGGCATCATCGTCCACGACGTACACACTGGGACTGGTGGCGCGTTTGCTCATGTGTTTCGTCCTTAACGGCTTACTGGCAATGTAAACCGCACGGTCGCCCCCTGGTCAAGATTGTTTTCAACGGAAATCGTGCCGCCGTGCGCCTCGATGATGGAGCGGCAGATGGACAATCCCAAACCCAACCCCCCCGGCTTACTGGTGTGGAAAGGATCGAAGACCCGACTCACGTTGCCTGGTGGTATGCCGACACCCGCGTCGCTGATTGCGATCTCGACCGTGGCCGGATCGGGTTGCGTGGCCCGGATGAGAATGCGGCGGAGTGGAATCGGACAGGTGCTCATGGCATCCATGCCGTTGACAAGCAGGTTGACCAGCACCTGTTGCAAATGGATGCGGTCGCCCATAATGCGCGGCAGGGCGGGCGGAATTTCGAGGCCGATGGAGATGTGACGCGTCACGGCGTCGGCGCTGACCAGCTTTACCGCCTCGTCCGCGATCCGGGCCAGTTCGAGCGGCTGCATTTCCAGCTCCCGCCGCCGCAGGAAGGCGCGCATCCCATGGATGATTTCCCCGGCGCGCAGGTCATCCCGGCGGATGTCCGCGAGAATGCTCCGCAGCTCGGCCAGATTGGGGCTCTCACTTTGCAGGTGCAGTTCCGCGGCATCCGCGTTGGCGAGGATGGCGCCCAACGGTTGGTTCAATTCGTGTGCGAGAGAACCGGAGATTTCGCCCAGCGTGGTTACGCGGGAGAGATGCGCCACCGCGTTGCGCTGTCGCACCACCTCCTGTTCCGCCAACCGACGCTTGGTGATGTCCAACGAGACACCGCGCAGGAGAATCGGGTTGCCGGCAGCGTTGAACTCCACCCGCCCACGCGAGCTGATCCACCGAACCTGGGCGTCCGGCAACGACACACGATATTCGATATCGTAACCGCCTTCGCCACCAACGGCCTTCGCATGGGCCACACGGACGACTTCACGATCTACGGGGTGGATCCTTCCCAGATAACCGTCGAAATCAATCGGCTCCGTTTGTGTGAACCCCAGCAATGTGCGCCACTGGTCGGTTGTCCAGATTTCGTTCCGCACGAGGTCGCGAATCCAGATGCCTAAGCTGGCCGCATCGGCAGTCAGCGACATCCGCTGCTCGTATTCATGCAAGTCGCTCGCGAGTTGCGCCGCATTCAAAACGTCATGGCTCAACTCCCATCCCATGGCCACGAGTATGGCCAGATAGGCAAAACTGAGGAGATACGGCGTCCGCAGGATTTCGTTATCCACCAAGGCCGCTTGCGTACCGCCGGTGAGAACAAAAAAAGTGATGGTTCCTCCGATCACCGCCGCCCGGCGGTGTGCCCCGCGCCGCCAGAGTGTGATCGAAGCATCCACCACGAACACGAGCAGCAGAAAAACGCCCAGGTAAAAAATGGCATTCAATGGATTTTCCACGCCATCAGCATCCGTGTAGGTCGCACCACCGAACGTCGGTATTTTTTTTATGCCAGTCAGGTGGAGGTAAACCAGTTTTGGTTCCGGCATGAAGTCCGCGATCAAGGCCACACACGAAAGTCCGGGAGCCAGAAATGCGAGCCATTTTCTTCCGGTGCCAAAGAACACCTGGACGAAAGCTGCCAAGGTCACCACCTGTAATGCCGCCATGATGTCCAGCCAGCGCAGCCAGGCCAGATACTGAGCCGGGCTGTCGGCACAGGCTAGGGCCATTTCACAAACGGCATAAACCGCCACCACCAACGCATTTAGCGCGAAAAGTAAGTGCGCTGCGCCCGGCTTGCGGCGAAGCCCGACCCGCAATTGGATCACCCCCATGGTGACGCAGGCGCCGATCACCAACGGCCACGCAACGGTCATCCAAGTCACGGCTGATTTTCCTCAGAATAGGCCAACGCGTCAAATAGTATTGGCATCGCGCACTACCTATCCAGCCATTCACGGGTTTGTTGAGAGGTTGAGCGCAACGCACGACAGTTAAAATTTACTTTCTGGAAAGCAAAAGTTAGTTGCCAACGGTTGCCAAAAACGACCTTTTACACCCCATTGAGGCCGATTTTGGTGAATTGAACACGGGCGGGCAAAAAATGCTAGATACCCTTATGTATCAATGTATTTATGGGATTTCGCGACGGTTATTTGCGGCAAGACTGCCAATATCACACTGTCCCAACGGGATTCCATCATTCAGCCCAGGGTTGCGAGGAACGAGCTACCCTGGGTTACCGTCCCCAAAAAAAACATCAACCCCAACGGGGTTGCATCATCATTCACCGCACCAATGCAACCCCTTCAGGGTTGGATTTGATTTTGGAATCGCACCCAGGGTAGCCCGCTAAGCGGTCAACCTTGGGCTGAATGACGCAGCCCCGTTGGGGCAATGAATCCGTGTTAATCCGTGCCATCCGTGTCTTTTCTCAACTTCAATATCGCCTCCGGAAACAGCTTTGATTAGACTCCGTCCCCGTGCTCAACCCCTTTATTCACTGGATTGAAGCCAAAGGGCCTTATGCGCCGTGGCTGTTCCTGGCGCTGTTCCTGGTGGCGTCGATGTTGATGCTCTGGCGGCTCGAGGCGATGAGCAAAGGCGGCTTTGAAGGCACGGTGCTCGGCACGCTGGTGATGCCGTACTGCTCCGGCATGGGCAACCTCATCTTCGCCTTCATCCTCGGCCGCCACGGCGGCTCCGGCGCGGATGTGATGACCAACTCGCTGGTGAACAATGTCACCAACATGACGCTCGTGCTCGGGCTGCCGGCGATCTTCTGGGGCATGAAGGTCCTCCCGTCGGAAGGCAAAAACTCAGCGAAGAAAAAAAACGGGGCGGCGGGCAAGGCGCACGAGTTGAACCGGCTTTCGCTGCTGCTCACCCTGATGGCGGTGTTGTTTTTCACCGGCGCCGTCTGGGCGCTCGGGCGCAACGGCACGATCGGTTTCAATGAAGGACTGGTCCTGGTCGGCCTGTTTTTCTTCTGGCAATGCTTCCATTTCTTTGACGTGCTCAAATCGAACGTGCGCCAGGGCAAATCGCTGGGCTGGACGTTGCCGTTCGACCTGGCGCTGCTCGCCGTCGGCGCGTATGGCATTTACCTGAGCACCGACTGGCTGGTGAACTGGATTTCCGGCATCCATACCGGCGGATTCATCAGCGCCAAATATCTCGGCTGGCTGAGCGGCTGGCTGATGGTGCTGCCCAACGCCGTGCTCGCGCTTTACTACGGCTGGCGCCGGCAGCCGGAAACGGTCTATGCCTCACAGGTCGGCGATTCCCACGTCTCCATCCCGCTGTGCATCGGCATCTTTGCCCTGTATCGCCCGATGGAAGTGCCGTCGTACTTTCAAATCGGCATGTTCATCCTGCTCGGCGCGACGCTGGTGCATTTGCTCTTCGTCGGCCTGTTTGGAAAACTGCCGCGCTTCATCGGCTGGTTGCTGGTCGCGGCCTATGGTTATTTTTTATACCAGGGCCTGCTGCACTGATTGTCCATTGGAGCGCGCGTTGTCCCAACTCGCAGCAATTCCATCCGCGGAAACTCTTTGGTAAAAATTCCCAAGCCGCGCTTTTATTTGTCGGCGCTGCGGCTTGGGACAAGCCGCGCTCCATTGCGCCGTCACAACGGTTTCTTGAAGAACTGGGTGTCGCCGGAAAGCGTCAGCGGATTCTCCCGCACCTTGTCACTCAACCCGGCAAACGGCACCTGGGCGCTGAGCCAGCGCGGATTTTTCGCGATGGATTCCATGGATTCGGAGGTGTTGTTGCAGATGAGGTAGGCGCCGGGCCCCAGGACCATGAACGATTCGAAACCCGTGCCGGCCCCGTGCCGCGCAAATTCGAAGTCGCCGTCGCCATATCTTCCGGCGAGCAGCTCCGCGCGCAGGGCACCCAGATCCTTGACGAAATTCTTCAGGAAGTCGTCGTTGCGCGGCCCGTAATAAATCATCACCCGCGCCTTGTTTTCAGCCAGCGAGACCACCGCCCATTCATCGAAAACGGTCCGGCCATAGCGCGAATTCATTTCATTGGCGCAGGTTCGGATAAGATTTTTGGCTTCGTCCAGTGTCATGGTGCAATTGTTTGAGTGCAGAGCAAAGCAAGTTTGCTGCCGCAGAACAAGGGAAATCCGGCCTTGCCTCGAAAACCGTCAAAAAAAAGACGGTCTCTTGATTTGGTGGCGGCGGTGCTGCCGCACCGGGTTCAAATCCGGGAATACCCCCGAACAATTCCGAAAATTTACTGCGCCGGCGGCGGCAAAGCCATACGCTCTTGAAAACATGCCACCGCGCACACCACCCGGACACCGCCCGGCGACTCCCGTCGCCCAAAAAATGGCGCGGTGGTTTCATTGGCTCCTGGTCGTCCTGCTCGCCGGCGTCTTTGCGCTGGTGCTCGCCGCAAACGGCCTGTCGCTGGATCTGCCCGGCCGACCCGGCTGGCCGGAGGCGCTGCTGCTGGTGCTGGCCACCGCCGGCACGATCACCGCCCTCGCCCGGCAGTTGCCGCTGCAAAATGTCCTGCTCGCCGCCGGCGTCATCGCGCTCCTGGGCGGCGCGGTCCATACGCTCGGCGTGACGCTGGGAATTCCTTTCGGCCCGTTCCTGTTCGGCGCTGAGGCCGGGCCGCAACTGTTCAAGACGCTGCCCTGGGGGCTGCCGTTGATCTGGATTGTGGCCGTTTTGAATTCGCGCGGGGTGGCGCGGCTGATTTTGCGTCCGTGGCGGAAAATTCAGAACTATGGTTTCTGGCTCATGGGCCTGACGGGCCTGCTGCTGGCGCTGTTTGACCTCGCGCTGGATCCGTTTGCCGCGCGCGTCAAGCATTACTGGCTCTGGCTGCCGACCAAATTCCCGGTGACGTGGCAGGGTGCACCGCTGGTGAACTTTTTGAGCTGGACGGCGGTATCGCTGCTGATTCTGGCCTTCATCACGCCGGCGCTCATCAAGAAAAGCCCGGCCCGGCGGAAGCTGGATTTTCTGCCCCTGGCCGTCTGGCTCGGCGCGATTCTGCTCTTTGGCCTGGCAGCCGCAACGCACGGAATATGGACGGCGGCCGCAGTGGATGGAACCCTCGCCATCCTGGTGGCGATTTTTGCCGTTCGCGGGGGAAAATGGTAGAAGCCGCGCCCGAGATTCCGTTCAGATTTCCACATTTTCCACTCCGACGTCTTTGGTGATCTTCAGGCGGGCCACGCGCGGGCCGTCCATCTCTTCGACCCGCAATTCACAGCTGCCCACCTTCAGCACATCCCCGAATTTTGGAAAACCACCGAGCTTTTGCGTCATCCAGCCGCTGACGGTGGCGACCGCCTCCTCGTGCGGGGTTTCGCCGATGATTTTTTCCAGCTCATGCAACGGCAGCGTCCCGGCCGCCTCCCAGACGTTCTCCGCCACGACCGTCAACTCGGATTTTTCCTGGTCGAACTCGTCCTGAATCTGGCCGACGAGCGATTCGAGCACGTTTTCCAGCGTGACGATGCCCACCGTGCCGCCGTATTCGTCCACAACGATGGCGAAGTGCAGTTTCCGGTCAAGGAACAGCGGCAACAGTTTTTCGAGCCGCGCGGTTTCCGGCACGTAAATCAACGGCCGCGCGACCGGCAGCAAATCCGCCGCCGTCCGCGCCTTGTCGCGCCAGGCGTAAAGGTCCTTGATATGAACGACTCCGCGCGTCTGGTCCAAATCGCCGCCCGCGCACAGCGGGAAGCGCGAGTAACGCGTTTTCTCGGCCAGGGCCAGACAGTCCGCCAGGCTGGCGGCGGTGTTGAACGCGATGATTTCGTGACGCGGCCGCATGACTTCGCGGGCGATGCGGTGGTGCAAATCCAGCGCGTTGAGAATGATGTTGCGCCCGCCTGCCACGCCTTGCGCGGAGGTGATCAGGAGACGCAATTCCTCCTCCGATTGCGTGCGGTCCGTGGCGCCGTCGGGTTCAATGCCAATCCGGGTCAGCAGCCAGCGGGCCGTGCGGTTCAGCAACCGGTTGAAGGGATAAAGCGCCAGGTAAAACCAGCGCAACGGGTACGCCGCCGCCAGGGCCACGGGCAACGGCTTTTGAATCGTCAGCCATTTCGGCGCGAGTTCACCCACGGTGATGTGCAGAAAGGTCAGCGCGCTGAATCCGACGGCAAAGGAAATGGAATGCAGCCACGCGCTGGACACGACGCCGAGGGGAACGAGAAAAGGCTCCAGCAGCGTGGTGAACACCGGCTGGCCCAGATAGCCCAGGCCCAGGCTGACCATCGTGATGCCGAGCTGCGTCGCGCTGAGGTAGGAATTCAGATGGTGGACGATATGCTGCGCCATTTTTGCCCGCCGCCAGCCCTTGGCCGCGAGCACCTCCAGTTGCGTTTCGCGGATGCGGACGAGCGCGAATTCAGCGGCGACAAAGAACCCGTTCAGCAGCACCAGCACCAGCACGGCCAGGATTTTCAGCGTGTTGATGATGACGGCATCCCAGTTCACAGTTTCACCTCGCCGAACATCAGTTTCAAAATGTCCTCCAGGCTGACCACGCCCATTTCGCGACCGTCCCGCGCCAGCACGATGGCCAGCCGCTCGCCGGCGCGCTGCATCCGGCGCAACGCCACCTCCAGCCGCGTGTCCTCACCCAAAAACAACGCCGGCCTCATGTGCGCGGCGGCGGTATCCTGCAAATCGAGATCGTTGCGGTACAGCAACGGGCCCAGCATGAGCAGGCCGGCGATGCAGGGGCGTCCGTCGCGGGTTTCCCAGACCGGCAGGCGCGACAATTTCCGTTCGCGCGCCAGCGCCAGCACTCCGGCGATGGGCAGCTGCGTTTGAACGGTCACCGTCTGGGCGAGCGGCGTGGCGATCTGGCGGACGGTCAAACTTTGGAGACCGAGCACCCGGTTGATCATCGCCCGCTCGTCGGTGTTCAAGGCCTGGGCGGATTCCTGCATGACCGCGAGCATTTCCTCGCGATTGCCGAACAGCCGCCCGGTCAATGTGCGTCCGCCCGTCCAGCGCAGCATCAAGCCGGACACGTCCTCGACGATGAACACGAGCGGGCGGAGGACGAAATGGATGGGCCGGAAAAGGTTTGCCGCCGACAGACACAGCTGGTTGGGATACGCGCGGAACAGCATTTTCGGAAGCAAATCAAACAGCGCGTAAAACAAAAAGACCGCGCCGGCGAAAACCGCGATGTTCCAGGCCCGCTGGCCGAAAAACCATTCGTGCAGCTGGACGACCGTCCAGCCGAGGATGAGAAAATTGGCGAGGGTGTTGCCGACGAGGATCGTCCACAAAAACCGTTCCGGGTTTTCGAGGAATCCGAGCAGCAGCGTCGCGGAGGGTCTGCCCGCGCGCGCCAGCCGCCGCACGCGCAGCCGGTTCAGCGCAAACACGCCCGCCTCCATGCCGGACAACAAGAAGGACGCCCCCAGGCACACTCCCAAGACGAGCCAGCTGATCAGGTTCGGGTTCATTTATTTCAGCCGTTGAACCATCACCTTGCGGACCCGCCGTTCATCGGCGGCCTCCGCGGTGAGTTGCAAACCCCGAAACGCGGCGGATTCGCCCACCTTCGGCACCACGCCGAGCAGATGCGCCAGCAATCCGCCCATCGTTTCCACCTCGTCCACGTCGCCAAGCGCGGGAAATTCGCGGCGAAAATCCTCCAGCCGCATCGTGCCGTTCACCCGCCAGCGGTCCGGCGCCAGTTTCTCCATGACGAACCCCTCGGCCTGGGCTCCGGTGCGGATTTTGCCGACCAGCTGGCCGAGGATGTCCTCCATCGTCACCAGCCCCGCCGTGCCGCCGAATTCGTCGATCACAATCGCCAGGCCGCGCTGCTGCTTTTGCAGGCTCTTGAACAGGTGCAGCAGGTTCATCGTCTCCGGCACGAACGAGGGAAATTCAATCGCGTCGGCCAGGTCAATCTTCGGGTCGAGCAACAGTGCCCGGGTGTTGAGAATGCCCACGATGGTGTCGGGCGTCTCGTCGTAAATCGGCAGGCGGCGGTGCTGGAACTTCTTCGCGGCGGCAATCATCTCCTCAATCGTCGCATCGTCCGAGATTGCCGCCATGCCGGCGCGCGGACGCATCACGTCGCGCGCGAGGCGATGGTCGAGGCTGAGGATTTGCAGGATGATTTCCTTTTCCGATTCGTCGAGCGTGCCCTGGCGATAGGCGAGCTCGAGCAATTCCTGGTATTCGGCGTCCGTCAACGCCCCGGCAGCCTGGGCGGGGATGACTTGCGGCGCAAAGATCTTGAGAATGGCCGCGTTGAGCAGCTGGGCCAGGCGGTGCAAAGGTTTCGTGATTTTTTCGAAGACCAGCAGCAGCCAGGCGACCTGCAACGCCCAGCGTTCCGGCTGCCGCACGGCGAGCGTTTTGGGCAGCACCTCGCAACCCAGGAGCGTCAACGCCAGCAACGTCAAGACTGGCAGCCAAAGCGTCCAGTGCGCGGCGAAGACCATCCGGAGCGCCACGGCGAGCATGGCAGCGTTGGCGAACGTGTTGCCCAGCGCCAGCGTGGCCAGCAAATCCTGCGGCCGTTCAAGGAGTTGCGCGACGATTTTGCCCGCGCCGGGATGATGTTCGGCCAGTTGCCGCACCTGCCATTTGCTCAGGGAAAACAACGCCGTCTCCGCCAGGGCGAAAAAGAAGCTCGCTCCTGCGAAAACGAATATCGCCACAATCGCCGTCTCCACGGACGCAGTCTGGAGCAAATTGGCCGCCAAAAAAAGGAGAAAGGGGTGACATGCGAAGGGCTCGAATTAAAGGCTATTCTGGTACTGGCGCAGATTTTAGTGTTCGGTGGAGCGAGCGTCCTCGCGAGCCGGCTCGTCAGTAGCCTCGCCCCACCAACCCGCCAACCCCGCCCTCTCCATCCTCCGCGGTTCACCGTTCCAGCACCGCCGTCGCTGCGGCGTAAGTGGCCGTGTGACTGAGGCTGACGAGCAATTGTTTCGCGCCGCGGGATTGGAACAGTTCATTTCCCTTGCCGTGCAACACCACGTACGGCTCGCCGGATTCCTTGCGGCGGATTTCCATGTCCTGCCAGCCCAGTTGCGCGCCAATGCCGGTGCCGAACGCCTTGGAGATCGCCTCCTTGGCCGCGAACCGCGCCGCGAGGAACGGCCCGGGAATTTTGTGCGACAGGCAGTAGGCGATTTCATCCGCGAGCAGGATGCGATTGAGAAAGCGTTCGCCGAATTTCTCGTGCGACGCCTGGATGCGCGCCACCTCGATGATGTCAATGCCCGTGCCCAGAATCATGCGACTGACGATTTACGATTTGCGATTGACGCGCAAGCAAACTCGGAATAGACCTCGAATGTGAAATACAAGATCAACCACAATTCTTTGAAGAACTGTTTAGTTGTATTCTTGGGAATTATTTTGAGCATCCAGTTGTCTCAAGCCGCGAGTGGAATGTTCCCCAAAATGCTGCCGGCAACAAATATTTATCTAGTCGATTGCCAGCAGGACAGCAAGGATGCCAGGATGACGGTGTGGGCCGTGCAAGGCCTGGTCAATCAATCGCTCTCAGAAGTGTATGTTATCGAGAAGGAGAAAGATCGTCACATGGAGCAACTCCAGGAATGCGGCCGGCCATTTGAGAGGCTGGAACCATTGGCCGGCAACAATGCCGCATTGAGAACCCTTTTCAAAAAATATCAGAAGCGCATCAAGAAAATGTTTGTTTATGACCCCGAGAAAGATTGGAGTTGGCATCTGGCGTTGATGGCTGCGGCGCAACAGAACGGAATTCCTGTCACCGAATCAATCAAGAACGATTTGACTTCGGAATTTGGCTGGCAGGGGGGCGTGGAGGATTTCCGAAACAAGTGGGCGAACAATATCGAAGCCTGCGACTGGGCGCTTGCAAATTTGATGCCCGGTTGCAGCAAGCAAGTTCTCTTTGCGCTCAATTCCGAAAAATTGCTGCCGTTGGTGGATTATGTCGTGGCCAGCAAGGGTTTTATTTTCTGGCTCGATTTCAAAACCGAATCAGCCGAGGTGGAGAAGATTTTTCAGACAAAAGGTTATGGCGCAGGCACATCTTTGATGGGTTATGCCAGTGGCGGTGATGAAGCAAATGCAATGGCCAACCGTTATGGCATTGGTTATGTCGTGAGCGATCTGTATGCGAACGGAAGTGTCTGGTCAAGTTTCCCTGACAGGACCTACAAACAAACTCCCGGTCGGGCCATTTCTGCCGTGCCGGGTAAAATTTATGTGGCCCTGACCTGGAGCGACGGCGACAACCTCCAGTTTGACCAAAACGCGATCTGGAATCTTTGGCATGATCCCGCCCGCGGGACGATTCCGGTCGGCACAACTTTGGGACCTTCATTACAGGAGTTGAATACGCCGCTGTTGGATTGGTTTTACACACGCATGACGACTAACGATGAGCTACTGGCCGGCCCAAGTGGCGTTCAATTCATTTACGGCAACGACTTTAATGACAATCTTTTCCCAGCTTGGTGCAAGTTGAACCGGTCATGGATTGACGGTGCAGGATTCCGAACTGCTTGCTTGTGGCATACAACATATCCAAGCCCCAAATATGCCAGCTATATCAACACCTGCGGCCTGACTGGAATACTCAATGCTGGGGGCGGCACCTGGATCCGATATGACACTGGCACACCGGTGATGGATGAAGGCCGTGCATCATGGAACCCTAACGATATGTTTGACTGGCTGTCAAAAGCACCTCCCCAAAAAACACCAGTATTTATCGGATTTAAGTGCATCGTGGCGGGTTACACAAAAACTGGCATGAACGGCTATACAAAAATCAAACAACAGGTTGACCGGCTTAATGAGGCTTACCCCGGTCGCTTTGTATTCATGCTTCCGAAAGACTTGTTCGCCACGATACGCAGTTACTGCCATCTTCCAGCGAGTCCTTGAGACAGAGAAGCTTCCAATCATTTCACCCGCGATAATTTTCCATCAAGCGCAGCATTTCCTGGACGGCCTTTTCCAATCCGACACTTACCGCCCGGCTGACGATGCTGTGGCCGATGTTCAATTCCACCAGATGCGGCACGCGATGCAGTGCCGGCAGGTTCACGTAGTTCAATCCGTGTCCGGCATTCACCTTCAAGCCCAGCGCGTGCGCCTGTTGTGCCCCGGCAATCAACCGCTCCAATTCGTCCTGCCCTTGAACTGTAGCAGCCGACGTGAGGAGGCTCTGACTTTGTTCCGGAGAAGAATGAGCCGACTCACGTCGGCTGCTACGAACAGTGAACTGCTCCGCAAACTGGCCGGTGTGCAATTCCACAAACTGGCTGCCGGTCCGCGCGCTGGCGGCAACCTGCTTTTCATCCGGGGCGATGAACAGGCTCACCTCGATGCCGGCGTCGTTCATTCGTTTGCGCGTGTCGGTGATGGCTGTTTCGTTCGCCACCACGTCAAGGCCACCTTCGGTCGTCACTTCCAGCCGCCGTTCCGGCACAATGCAGACAATTTCCGGTTTTAATTTCAGCGCGATGGCGATGATTTCCGGCACCACGGCCATTTCGAGGTTGAGCCGGGTCTTGACGATTTCCCGCAGTTTCCAGACATCGCGGTCCTGGATGTGGCGGCGGTCCTCGCGCAGGTGCGCCGTGATGCCGTGCGCGCCGGCGGCCTCGCAAATTTGCGCAGCCCCGGCGGGATCCGGTTCGCCAAATCCGCGTCCGCGGTAGCGCGCCTCGCGGAGCGTGGCAACGTGGTCGATGTTGACGCCGAGCTTGAGCATGATTTTCAGGTTGTCATTGGATGATTTTTCAATTTCCCACCCGCGGCGGCAAATGAAAACCACCGGCGGGAAAATTGGTCATTTCGAGCCATTGCGCCAGCGCAACGAGTTCAGCGGCGGTCAGGCCATCGGGCGCGCGGCGCAAGAACGTCAATACCTTCGGCCCCGTCCTTGTGATTTCCGTAACCGCGTTGCCCGGCGTCGTCCCGGCACAATGCAGGAGCCATTTGCCCGCGACGGATTTGGTGTTGAGTTGCTGCCGCCCGGCGAACATGAGCGCCAACTGGCTCAGGTTCAACACCTGCGGCAGCCGTTCGGCGGTGACTTCCCAGTGATAGTAAGCCAGGTTCGTCCGATCCACTTCGGCAAACAATGACGCCGGCAGCGGTTCCGAGGCGGGAGAGTCCGGGAAAAATCCGCCAAACAAAAATTCGCCCGACGGCTCACGTTCCGCCTGCAGGAACGGGGCGACGAACGGCAGGCCGCGCCATTTGATTTCCGCGCCATTCGTGGCCAGCTGAAACGAGCCGAGGTCGAGGCTTTGCAAATTCGTATTGAGGGACGCGAACAGCGTTTGATGCAGTTCGCGCAGGGCGTTGGTCGCATTGGCCACCGGCGCGGCCGCAAACGTTTGAAACGGAATTCCCTCCAGTGCCCATGCAAAGCACTGATTTGGCAACCAATCGGTGAAGGCGGCCAGCGGGCTTTGTTCAGCGAGCCATGGCCGCACACCGCGCACCGCAATGAGACTCACGATCGGTTGGTGAATGAGGTTGGTGGGAAACCGCCAGGGGTCCAATCGCCAGGCCGGCGGCTGGGGAAAAATCAGCCTGCCCTCCAGCTGTAATTTGCCGGGCCGCGTGGAAACCTGGAGCTGCGTTTCAGGCCAATCGCTGGCATTGGTCCAAGCGAGCCAGTGCGCCAGTCGCGGCCAGTTCAAATCCGCGGTCAACCAGGCATGTCTTTCTGCCGGCGCAGGCCGCTTATCCGTCTTCACGTGCCGGGCGAGTTCGTCATTCAACTGCAGTGTGTCCTGGCCGCAGCCGAACACGGCCCAATCGCCAACCCGCAAAAAACGAATCAAGTTGGGCGGAAGATGTTTCTTCAATTCCCAGCCGTTCGGGGATTTTTCCACCGCCATTCCCGTCCACACCTCCAGCACTTTTGCCAAATTGGTCTGCCACAGCTGGGCCCGGCCGGCGTCCAGATGGATGGCCAGGGCGTATTCCGGCGACCCGTTCGTTCCGTCGCGGACTTGGAGGAACCATTCGGCGCTCAACAAATCGTCGAGCAACGGCCGAAGCTGGTTTGCCCCGTCGTCCACACCCGGAGCAAGCTTCGTCTGGAACCAGGCGTAAGGCGCGTGGGAAAGTTTGTTCAGCGTCTGGTTGCGCAGCGCCCGTGCGTCGGGCGAACACCAAAGGTTGGTGAACGCCACGGCATTGGTGTCGGCGGAAACCTGGCCGGCGCCGGCAAAGTGAATCCGGGCTGTCAAATCCGGCGCGGTCGGCGCCGCCGGGGCGGCAACCGCGCCCGTCATGGCCGCACAAATTAAAAATGTTAGAAACGGGTTCAATGGCGGGCCTTTCTGTGCCAAAAGCACCACCGCTTGGCAAATCCAATCATATTCTGATTGCCCCGGGCGCGGAATCCGGTTTTGATTTTGGGCGTGCTCAAACTTCGCCCGTTCCTCAAATACTGGCTGCCGGTGCTGATTTGGATGGGGGTGATTTTCTCGGCGTCGAGCGACTCCCATTCCGCCGAGCATTCGTCGCGCTTGATCGTGCCGCTTTTGCATTGGCTGTTTCCCCACCTGTCCGAAACGCACATCCAGGACATCCATGAATTGTTCCGCAAAAGCGCCCATCTGGCCGAGTACGCCGTGCTGGCGCTGCTGCTCCGGCGGGCCTTGTGCCGGCCCGGCAGACCGGATCCAGGCCCGTGGAATTGGCGGGATGCCCGGCTCACGTTGCTGCTGGTGATGTTTTACGCCGCCACCGACGAGTTTCATCAACAATTTGTCCCCGCCAGAACTTCGCTCGTCTCGGATGTGTTTATTGACACCGCGGGCGGCGCGGCCGGCTTGCTCGCGCTGTGGGTAATTGGCCGCGGGCGAAAACACTGGTAGGAACCCATGAAACGTCCGTTCGTCACCGTCGTCGCCGGGTACGCCTTCGGCCTGTTGCTCGCCGGAATCTTTCAGCCGCCGCCCGTCGCCCTGCTGGTCCTGGCCTTTGCCTTGCTGATCCCCGCCCTCAGCTTTGAAAAATTCCGGCCCCGGCTGATCTGGCCGTTGCTCGTGCTCGCCGGTTGGGCCAACCTCGCCAGCCGCACCGCCGTCGTTTCCCCCCACGATTTGCGCACGCGGCTGGGTGACGCCGAAGCCATCGCCACCGTCCAAGGCACCTTGATCGAAACGCCGCACCTGAAAATGTCCGCGCCCGACGATCCCTCGACTGAACGTTCACTCGCGCAAATCAGGGTGCTGGCGTTGCGCCGGGATACGGACTGGCAGCCGGCGGAGGGCTCGATCGTGGTCATGACGCCGGGGGCTCTTGACCGTGGCTTCTTCGCCGGTCAACCGGTGGAAGTATCCGGCGTCATCAGCCGGCCGCCGACGCCTTTGGCCGAGGGACTTTTCAATTATCGGGAGTATCTCGCCACGCGCGGAATCTTTTACCAGCTCAAGGCGGGTTCCACGAACGACTGGCGGCTGGGCGCGACGCCGCTGGCCGGACCGCCATTGACGGACCGGTTTTTGAACTGGTCGCGACACACCCTCGCGCTGGGTCTGCCGGTGGAGGACGAACCGTTGCGGTTGCTTTGGGCGATGACGCTCGGCTGGCGGACCGCATTTACCGCCGACATCAGCGAACCGTTTTTGCGCGCCGGCACGATGCACCTGTTCGCCATTGACGGACTCCGCATCGCGTTGATTTCCGGAATGCTCGTGGCCCTGCTCCGGGTGCTGCAGATGTCGCGGGCGTGGTGCGGCATCGTGGCGATCCCCCTCATCTGGTTTTACACCGCGGCGACCGGCTGGGAATCCTCCGCGGTACGGGCCTCGGTGATGATGACCGTGGTGCTCGGCGGCTGGGCGCTGAAACGGCCGGGCGACACGATCAACTCGCTCGCGGCCGCCGCGTTCATCATCCTGGTCTGGGAACCGCGCCAGCTTTTTGAAGCCAGCTTTCAACTCTCCTTCTTTGTCGTGCTCGTCATTGCGCTGATGTTGCCGCCGCTCAACCGGATGTCCGACCGGCTTCTGCAACCGGACCCGCTGCTGCCGGATGAATTGCTCCCCCGTTGGCGGCGGGCGCTCCTGGCTACGTTGCGGATGCTGTCACGTTATGTTGCCCTCTCGCTCGCGGCGTGGGTCGGCTCCATTCCGCTTTCGGCGGCCTATTTTCACCTGTTCAGTCCGGTTTCGCCGCTCGCCAACATCGTCGCCGTGCCGCTCGGCACGCTCGCACTGATGGGCAATCTCGGCGCGCTGGTCTGTGGCTCCTGGTTCCCATGGGCAACGGTACTGTTTAACCACAGCGCGTGGTTCTTCATGTCAGCGATGACCGCCGTGAGCGAATGGTCGACCAAAATTCCCGGCGCCTATTTTTATGTGCCGGCGCCATCCTGGCCGGCTATTGCGATTTACTATGCGGTGCTCATCGGCGGGCTGAGCGGCTGGCTCTTCGCGCCGCAACGCCGAAGCTGGAGCGCGGGGGCGTTGATGATGCTCGCCATCAGTTGCGTCTGGCACTGGCAGGCGACGCGGGGCGAGATCAAGCTGACCGTATTGCCGCTCAATGGCGGCCACGCGGTTTTCACGGACGCCGCCGGCCGAAAAAACGACTGGCTGGTGGATTGCGGCGATGCCAAGGCCGTGGATTTCACGCTCAAACCGTTTCTCCGGGCGCAAGGCGTAAATCGGGTTCCCCGGCTGGTGTTGACGCACGGCGAGGTGCAAAACACCGGCGGCGCGGAACGGCTGAACCAGCTGTTCGGCGTCGGCGAAATTTACACCAGCCCGGTTCACTTCCGTTCGACCGCCTATCAGCACCTGGTCGCCGAGTTTGACCAGCCGCCCGGCCGGCACCGGATCCTCCGTCGGGGCGACACCGCCGGGTGCTGGCAGGTGTTGCATCCGGAGGCCGGGCAGGATTTTGATCATGCCGACAATGCCGCGCTGGTGCTGCCGGGAAATTTGAACGGCGTGCGGGTTCTATTGCTGTCCGATCTGGGCCGCAAGGGACAAAGCGCCCTGCTCTCGCGCACGAACAACCTGCGGGCGGACGTGGTCATCGCCGGTTTGACCGACGACGGTGAACCGCTGTGCGACGCCTTGCTCGACGCCGTGCAGCCTAAAGTCATTGTCGTGACGGACTCGGAATTTCCCGCGACCCGCCGTGCGGGCCGGGAATTGAAGGAACGGCTCGGCGCCAGGAGCGTGCCGGTCATTTACACGCGCACGGCGGGCGCCGTGACCCTGGTCGCGCGGACCGGCAGCTGGGAATTGCGGACGATGCAGGGACAAACCATTTCAGCCCGGACCCGCTCAGGACCACCGCTGCCACCAGAATAACGGCCGTTTGAAGTTTTCGGGTTGCGGCCGCTGTTTCGTGAGGCTGACGGAAACGTAGCGGGCCTCCGGAATCGAGAATTTTTTCACTTCGACCGTGACGCTTTCCGGATGAAATTCCGACAACAGTTTGCCGGCAATTTCCGTGGCCACGGATTCGATCAGCCGCCAGTTCCGGTTTTCGCCCAGTTTCAACAGATGCTGGGCCACCTCGTGATAATCGATGGTCCGCCCGATGCGGCCGCTCACGGCGGCCGAGGAAAAATCAAATTTGATATCAAGGGTCAGCAACAACCGCTGCGGTTTGGCGCGCTCCTCGTCCGTAACGCCGACGCGATAAAAAACCTCCAGATCAACGATGGTGATAAATGACATGCTCGGTTCTGGTTCTGATTCTGATTTCCGATTCTTCCTACGGCTTCCGGCCCTGGGGCTGGCTCCGCCGGGCACGTTTGGCCATCACGGCTGCCAGCAATTTCCTTGTCGGCGTATTGAGCGGCAGCCGGCAAGCTTCGTCCATCGTCACCCAGCGGGATTCGCGGGCTTCATCGTTTAATATCACGCACGGCTGGCCGGCGCAATAACAGGTATAATTCAACAGCACAAAATGCGCATCCCGGTAAAATTCCTTCGAGTGAATGCAATCCTGCACGAGCACAAATTCGATGTCCACCACTTTGAGGCCGGTTTCCTCGCTGATTTCGCGGCCCAGGGCGGCTTCGGAGGCTTCGCCCCATTTGATCTTGCCGCCGGGAATTCCCCAGAGATTCGACCATTTGTGGGTGCGAATCATCAGGACCTCGTCCGCCGCGTTGAAAATCAGCGCGCCGACGGTGGCGAGCGGCGGATGGGTGGCTTCAAAATTGTCGCCCGCCGCTTGAAGGTCCATGCCATTTTGCTCCAGCAACCGGCGCAATTCCCCGAGATGTTCCACGATCAAATCCGGCTGCGCCGCGCGCAACTGCTCCAGCGTGTTGTAACCGGTCAGCACGGCGCACGAGTGGATGCCGCCGTGATGCGCCGTTTCGACGTCATGCTGCATGTCGCCGATGAACAGCGTCTCATCCGCGCGCAGCTGATTTTCGGCAAGGATTTCGTGGATCTTCTTCCGCTTGTCCCAAACATCCGTGTAGGGCTTGTCGAGGTACGCGTCGAACCCGGTGACGCGGCATTGGGCCGCGAAATGATCGTGATGCACCGTGCTCAACAGAAACGTGCGGAGTTTCTGCGCGCGGCAAAATTCAAGAAAAGCGCGGGCATAGGGCAGTTCGCTGACGGAATCCTGCGCCTGCTGGAAACTGCTGTGAAACCAGTTTTCCAGCTGCGGCAACGGCACGTGCGGCGTGTGGCGGTCGTAAAAATTCGTGAACGGCAGCGAAAACTCCGCGCGAAATTCATCCAGCGACATTTCGGGCCGGTCGGCCTGGTGCAGCACAAAGTTCGTCGCCTTCCAGACGGCGGGCAGATCGTCCACCAGCGTGCCCGACCAGTCGAAGATGATGTTGCGTATCACGGAGGCAGTTTAACCATCAAACGATGGGAGGCAACTGAAACGCTCCGATTAAAAGATTTTTCATGGCCCCGGCAACCCACGCCCGGAACCGCGCCCTTTTCTGCTCTTTCGGGTCTTGTCCCGCCCGTTGGCTGATGCTAATGTTAACCAGGACTTATCCGGTTTGCGATTCATGAATCGAATCATCCTGACATCGCGCATCCGTTTCCGGCGCTGCCGGGCGGGATGTGGCGGTTTCACCCTGATTGAGTTGTTGGTGGTCATTGCCATCATTGCCATCCTCGCGGCCATGGTGTTGCCGGCGCTGGTCGCGGCGAAGCTCAAGGCGCAAGGGGTGCAATGCATGGACAATCACCGCCAGTTGTGCCTGGCCTGGCGAATGTACTCCGACGACAATGACGATCAACTTCTCTACGCCAGCGGAGATTGGCCCTACCCGCCAAACGACCCCGGTGTCTGGGTCGGCGGCTGGATGAATTTCGACCCCAACAACCGTTCGAATTGGGATATTGCCCAGGATATTGAACAAAGCCCGCTCTGGCCATATTGCGGCCGCTCCGCTGACATCTGGAAATGTCCCGCCGACCATTCAACCCTGGTGGTCAACGGCGAAGAGAAACCCCGCGTCCGGAGCATGTCCATGAACCTGTGGCTCGGGGGATTTAAAGGCGTGGACTACGGCTTGTCGGGAGACCCGGGTCAGTTTACCCGCGGCGGGGGCTCCTGGCGGATCTATATGAAAATGGGGGAACTGATCAATCCCGGACCGACTGAAGTTTTTGTATTCCTCGACATGCGCGAGGACAGCATTGATATCGGAAATTTCGCGCCCAACATGCAGGGCTGGCCGGACCAGCCCGGTCTATACGGTTTCTACGATCTGCCGGGATATTATCACCATCTCGCCGGCGGTTTCTCCTTTGCCGACGGCCATTCGGAGATGCATCGCTGGCGCGACACCCGCACCACTCCGCCGCTGGTGATCGGCGGCCTCGCCGGTGATACCTTTGCTTCTCCGAATAATCCGGACATCGCCTGGCTGCAGGATCATGCCACGCGCCCAAGAAATTGATGCGGATGGAGGCCCGTTGGTCCACACTGGATTAAAACCGGATTTCGCTCCCGATGCTCATCGCCTTCCACAAACCGTACGGGGTCCTTTCGCAATTCACCGCGGACGGCTCGCCGAATCGGACGCTGGCCGGATTCGGTTTTCCGAAAAATGTGTATGCCATCGGTCGGCTGGACGCGGATTCCGAAGGCCTGCTGTTGCTGAGCGACGAGCCGGCATGGAACGAACGCCTGCTCCACCCGCGCCACGCGCATGAGCGCGAGTATTGGGCGCAGGTTGAAAAAATCCCGACAGCCGAAGCCTTGCGCCAGCTCGCCCGCGGCGTATCCATTCAGGGCCGGAAAACGTTGCCTAGCCCCGCGTGGATCCTGGAGCCGCAGCCTGAGTTAGGGCGCGTCACTCCGTGCGCGCCGCAGACTATAAC
>JBAPQW010000075.1:0-48256 GCA_049280815.1 Verrucomicrobiia bacterium
GCGGTTTAATAACCGCAGGCCGGCTTAAATCCTGGTGATAAAAATTAGCGCAAAGCATTGAATAACATGGAGAACTCAAAAATTATGAAAACAAACACCACCAAGCATCACCCTGGTTTGACCCGCGGTTTTACCCTGATTGAGTTGCTGGTGGTGATTGCGATCATCGCCATACTGGCGGCCATGTTGCTGCCGGCGCTCGCGTCCGCCAAGCAGAAGGCCATCCGGCTGGCCTGCATGAACAACTTGAAGCAAATGAACCTGTTCTGCCAGATTTACACGGATGACAACAACGACATTTTTCCCTTGGCGACCGCTTCCTGGAACGCTCCGGACATTTATAACAACTGGTGGGGCTCGGCGATTTGCGGCAGCAGCACCAATAATTCCAATTTATTTCACGACCCGGCGGTCAACACTCCCTTGACTGAAAACGGGGTGACCTGGTCCTGGGCGTTCAGTTTCGACCTGGTCGGCTACGGCTATAATTCTTTCTTTCTTGATTGCAGTCCCAACGCTGTAAATGGCACGACCTTTTCAGTTCCCACCGCATCCGGCCTGGTCCATTATGGCTGTCAGGCTGGTTTCAAACGAGCAAGGATTGTTCATCCGACCGATTGCCTGGTTTTTGGGGACAAGCAACCGAAACCACCAACGGCCAACCCCACGGCCAGCGGTAGTCTCTGGTGGGCTGATGCCTGTATGATCCCATCTGTCGGAACGGGATTTGAAGGGCTTGACACGATTCGCCACAATGCGGGAAAGTTCCCCGGCATCGCCAACGTGGGATTTGCGGATGGTCATTCTGAAACCAGAAAGGACGCCTATATCAACCCGCCGGTGGATCCCAGAAGCGGGAACATTCAGGGGTTGGTAAATTCTCAATTTTGGGATCCCTTGCAAAAAGCCGGCCAAATGTAGGAGAAACAAAACCAAAAAAATCTACCACAATTATTTTATGACGGCAACCACGCGCCGGCGGCAAGGTCGGTCGTGGTTGCTTGGCTAGTAAGCGAGAGGGTCCGCGCTGATGTCGGGTCCCAAGGGCAACGCCGGGCGGATCCCTCAGCTTGACATTTGAACGGTCACGACACGAATAAAAACAACTTATATGAATGGTCGCATTTTATTCTGGTCCATCACCTCCGCGCTTGCGGGATTTCTGTTCGGTTTTGACACGGTGGTCATCTCCGGTGCCGAACAAAAGATCCAGTCAATCTGGGGATTGAGCGCCGGGATGCATGGAATCGCCATTGCTTCGGCGCTTTATGGCACCGTGCTGGGTTCGCTGATTGGTGGCTGGCCCACCGACCGATTCGGGCGCAAACCCACGCTCCTGTTCATCGGCATCCTTTATCTGGTCGGAGCCGTCGGCTCAGGCCTCGCCAACAATGTCTATGTTTTCATCATGGCGCGGGTCATCGGCGGTCTGGGCATCGGCATCTCCACGGTGGCGGCTCCGCTTTACATCTCGGAAATTGCCCCCCCCAGCCATCGCGGGAAGCTGGCGGGCATGTTTCAGTTTAACATCGTCTTTGGCATTCTCGTCGCCTTCCTTTCCAACTGGCTGCTCGCTGGAATCGGTGATAATGACTGGCGCTGGATGCTGGGCGTGGCCGCGTTCCCGTCGTTCGTATATGCCGGGCTCTGCCTTGGCCTGCCGGAAAGCCCCCGCTGGCTGCTCGTGAAGAAGAGCGACCGCCCAGCCGGCATGAAGGTGCTTCAGTTGATCGAGCCTGAAGCTTCCCCGGCCCGCATTGAGGCCGAGGCTGACGCCATTCTGGCTTCGTCCGCTCATCAAATCTCGAAGGGCAGATTCTGGACCTGGCAGCTGCGCCTTCCCATCCTGCTGGCCTTTCTCATTGCCTTTTTCAACCAACTGTCCGGCATCAACGCAATTCTCTACTTTGCCCCGCGCATTTTTGAGATGACCGGTCTGGGGGCCAAGGCGGCGCTGCTCCAATCGGTGGGTATCGGAGTGACCAATCTCATTTTCACCTTCGTCGGGCTTTGTCTGATTGACCGTCTGGGTCGCCGCACTTTGTTGTTCATCGGGTCGTTCGGCTACATCGGATCGCTCGGGCTGACGGCGTGGGCTTTCTTCACACAGCACTACAGCATCGTGCCGGCCTGCATCTTTGCGTTTATCGCGGCCCACGCCATCGGCCAGGGGGCGGTGATCTGGGTGTTCATCTCGGAAATTTTCCCCAACCGCCATCGCGCCGAGGGCCAGACCCTCGGCAGTTCCACCCACTGGATTTTCGCCGCGTTGCTCACGACCTTTTTCCCCAAGATGGTGGCGGTGTTTCCGCCCGGCTATATCTTCTCTTTCTTCGCATTCATGATGGCGCTGCAACTGATCTGGGTGAAGACCATGGTTCACGAGACCAAGGGCGTGCCGCTCGAACAAATCCAAAAACGATTGGGAATTGAATGAGCCCGACCTTATCCCCCGCCGCTTCGGTCAGGTGGGGAGCGTGACGGCAAGAAAACATCAATGGCGATGAACGAAAGAATCAAAACGATGGAGACAACGGGACACCCTCATGGCCACATCGGGCCCCGCTTCCAGGCTCCGCCGCGCGAGTCAGTGGCCACGGCCAACCCAGTGACGATTCATCCCGACGTTCATTCCCTGACTGCAGTCATTGCGGATTTCAAAACCAGGCTCACGGCCGCGCCGTTCCGTCCCTCCGGGCTGTGCGGATTTGACGGCTTCATCGATACTTTCGTCCGCGTGCAAACACCCGCCTCGATGGCCGAATTTGGACCCAAGGTCGCCGCGGCCGCGGGCATTGCCGCCTCATTTCCGGTGCGGCACCTGGGTGACAAGTTCGGGGGCAACGGTCCGCTCTTTGCCGCCGCCATGCACGACATTTTCTCCGGCGCAATTGACCTCACCTGCATCGGGGCGATGGGCCGCGAGGCAGTGTTGCCGATCTATCAGGCCGCGCTGGGCGGCAAAACGAAACGGCTCCACACCCTGGCGGACCCGGCGCACAGCACCTGTTTGGAGTTCACCGACGGGAAAATAATGCTGTCCGATCTCGCGGCCTGCGCCGAGGTGACTTGGGAGCGCCTGATCGAGTGTGTCGGTCAGGCGGTGCTCGACACGGAACTGAAGGCCGCTCAATTCATCAGTGCTGTCAATTGGGGCAAGCTGCTCCACGCTGGCGCGATCTGGAGCAATCTCGCCACCCGTCTGGCCGAGTTGGGCGTGCCCGCCAAGGACGTCTTCTTCTTCATGGACCTGGCCGAATTTGAGACCCGACCAATCACCGACCTGCTGGATCTGGTTGCCCGCCTGGGGCCGATCACCCGGCAATGCCGGACCCTGCTGAGTTTCAACCTGAAAGAAGCCTGGCAGATGGGCGAGCTCTTCGGTCGGGACTATTTTGGGCGCAAGGAGGCCGCTGCCGTGGCCGAACTCGCGGCCTTTCTGCGATCGCACATCGAGGTGGATCGGGTGATCGTACACCCCAACGACGGAGCCGCCTGCGCCAGTGCCGGTGGCACCGTCTATGTGCCGGGCCCCTATTGCTGCGCGCCGCTCATTTCGACGGGGGCGGGAGACAATTTTGGGGCCGGCTGCCTCGCGGCCGCCATGAAAGGGCTTGACGATGCAGGCCTGCTCCTCGCGGGCAATTGTGCCAGCGGCCATTTTGTCCGCTCCGGCCGTTCCGCCGCCTTTGCCGATATGATCAAGCTGGTTGACGCCTGGTCCGCCGGCACGCTCGGAGAGCGACTGAACCACTGAACAAAATCCCGGAAATTGAGCCGGGCCGATCATGAGATTAAAAATCGCAGGCATTGGCGAGGTGTTGTGGGACCTGTTGCCGTCCGGGTCGCAGTTGGGCGGGGCTCCGGCCAACTTTGCCTGCCACGCTCACGCCTTTGGCGCGGGTGCCGCGGTCGTCACGCGGGTCGGCACTGATGATTTTGGGCGGGCGATTCGCCAGCGGTTCGACGAACTGGGGATTGCAGTTGACACCATGCAAGTGGATGATGAAGTTGCCACGGGGACGGTGACCGTTGAACTTTCCCCAACCGGGATTCCCCATTACGTCATTCACGAAAATGTGGCCTGGGATCGGCTGATCATCATGCCCGAGGCGCTCAAAGCGATGCGTGAGGCGGATGCGGTTGGTTTTGGCAGCCTGGCCCAACGCGGCGAACCGGCACGGAGCTCCATTCAAATGCTGGTGGCCGCCGCCCCGCCAGGTGCCCTGCGGGTTTTCGACATCAATTTGCGGCGGAATTATTTCTCCGGAGAAATTATCGAACCGTCCCTCCGGATTGCCAATGTGCTGAAGTTGAACCAGGGCGAACTATCGGTCCTCGCCAGGCTGTTTGGCCTGGCCGGCGGACCGCGGCAGCAGATCGAACGGCTGGCGGGGAAGTTTGAGTTGCGGCTGGTCGCGTTGACCCTCGGGCCGGCCGGCAGCCGGCTCTTTCAGGCCGGCCAATGGTCGGACTGCCCTTCGGTTCCGATCGAAATTGTGGACAGGGCCGGGGCGGGCGATGCATTCACCGCCGCGCTCGTTTTGGCACTGCTCCACCAAATGGAACTCGACGAAATGAATGCGTTTGCCAACGAAGTCGCGCGGCACGTTTGTGCCTGTGCCGGAGCCACGCCGCCATTGCCGGGACATTTACCGAACGATTTGCCACCCGCAACGGGTCCCGGGGGAACCGCACCAAAACCAATTGCCGTAAACAAGTTCAAATCTTGATGCCATGAAAACCGAGACTGCGATTAAGCTCACACAAAATCGTCTGGGGCGTGTTGTTTTGCATCTCATCTGCCTGATTCGCGGCCACAAATGGGCCTGGCATCTGGCGGGTCTGCGCCGCGAGCTGTTTGGCCGCTCGTCCACCCCCCTCGTGCTGGCGGTCACTTTTGCAGCATCGCTGGAATGCGCGGCCGCCAACCCGCCGGGCGATTACGCGGAGGCGTATCGCCCGCAATACCATTTCACGCCGGAAAAGAACTGGATGAACGACCCGAATGGGTTGGTTTATTACGAGGGCGAATATCATTTGTTCTACCAATACAATCCTTTCGGGGACAAATGGGGGCACATGAGCTGGGGCCACGCAGTCAGTCCCGACATGGTTCACTGGCAGCATCTGCCGCTCGCCCTGCCCGAGGCGGACGGCGTGATGATTTTTTCCGGCAGTGCGGTGGTGGATTGGAATAACACCAGCGGCTTCGGCAAGGCCGGCCGGCCGCCGCTGGTCGCGATCTACACCGGCTATCGTTCGTCGGATAACCTGCAATTTGAGTGCGTCGCTTACAGCAACGACAAGGGGCGGACCTGGATGAAATACGCCGGGAACCCGGTCATCAACATCCATTCGAAGGATTTTCGAGATCCCAAAGTGCAATGGTATGAACCGGGCAAACGTTGGATCATGACCGTTTCATTGTCGGCAGAACACAAGGTGTGTTTTTATGGCTCAACCAATCTCAGGGAATGGACGCGGCTGAGCGAATTTGGCCCGGCAGGCGGAACCGCCGGGGTTTGGGAATGTCCCGACCTGTTTCAGGTTCCGGTGCAAGACACCCAGGAAAAACGCTGGGTGCTGGCGGTGAACATGAATCCAGGCAGCATCGCGGGCGGTTCGGGCGGACAATATTTCGTCGGCCAGTTCGACGGCACGCGTTTCACGGCGGAGCCCGATTCGTTGCTGAAGCCAACCCCGGCGTTTGCGCCGGAAGGTCAGGTGATCGCTGATTTTGAAGGCAAGGATTACGGCGATTGGAAGGTCACGGGCGACGCTTTTGGCCCCGGCCCCGCGCAAGGTCGTCTGGCGGATCAAAACCCCGTGGAAGGCTACCGGGGTCATGGCTTGGTGAACAGTTATTACCACGGAGACGCCGGCACCGGCACGCTGACTTCGTCGGAGTTCGAGATTTCCCGGCCGTTTCTGAATTTCCTCATTGGCGGCGGCTCGCAAACCGAGACGTGCATGAACCTTTTGGTGGACGGCAAAGTGGTGCGGACTGCCTCCGGCGAGGACGCCGAGCGGCTGACGTGGCGTTCGTGGAATGTGAGTGAGTTCAAAAACCAATCGGCGGTTTTGCAGATTGTGGATAATGCCAAGGGTGGTTGGGGCCACATCAATATCGACCAGATCATGCTGGCCGACGCTCCGGCGCGCCCGGCGTCCGAATCGGCGCTCTGGTTTGATTACGGCCCGGATTACTACGCGGCGGTTTCATGGAGCGACATCCCGGAATCCGACGGGCGCCGGCTGTGGATCGGCTGGATGAACAACTGGGAATACGGCGGGGACGTGCCCACGTCGCCGTGGCGCAGCGCGATGTCCATTCCGCGTGAAGTCGGCTTGCGCCAGACCGCGGAGGGAATCCGGCTTGTGCAGCAACCGGCGCACGAAATGGAGTTGTTGCGGGATCAACACCATGAATTCAAAGGTGGCAGTCCGGCCGAGGCCAACGACTGGCTCGCCCAAAAACATATTCGAGGCAACCGGCTTGAGTTGGCCGTCGAGTTTGATCCACAGAGCACCGGGGTTGAAGGCGTAAACGTCTTGAAAGGGGCCAAGGAGGAGACGGTGATCGGGGTGGATCGGGATCGGGGAACGGTGTTCGTGGATCGCACGCATTCGGGAAACGTGAATTTTCACCCGAAGTTTTCCGGCATGTATGAGGCGCCGCTGACGTCCCGGGATGGCAGGGTAAAGCTGCACGTGTTCGTTGACGCCGGTTCGGTTGAGGTATTTGTGAACGCCGGGGAACGGGTTTTCACCGTTCAGACCTTTCCCTCTGCTGACAGTCGCGGCGTTGAATTCTTCGGGCCGGAAAACGGCGCGAAGATTGGTTCGCTGAATGTTTGGCATCTGAAATCAAGCTGGAAATAGAGCCGGACAATTTCAATGAAAAAAATCCAACCTTGGCGGACCCTGACACGATCATTCGTCGGGTGTTTGCTGTCATCCATTTTGCTGTCGGCCGCCGGCATCTCCGTTTTCGCGCAGGACATTCTGCTGGCGGATTTTGAGGAGCCGAACTACGTCTGGCTGACCGGGGGTAATTGGACGGCGACTGGCACGGCCTTTGGCACCGGTCCGGCGCAAGGCACGTTGCCCAACCAAAATCCCGTGGACGGTTATCTGGGCAATGGCCTGGTGAATTCCTTTTTGAACGGCGATGGCAGCACCGGCACCTTGACTTCGCCGACGTTCACGATCCAGAGAAATTATCTCAAATTCCTGATCGGTGGTGGCAATACTCGCGGGCAGACCTGCATGAATTTGCTGGTGAACGGCCAGGTGGTTCGTTCGGCGGTCGGCATGGGCGACCGCGAACATCTCGACTGGCTGCAATGGAACGTCAGCAGTTTTTCCAACCAGACGGCACAGCTGCAAATTGTGGATTCGGCCACCGGCGGCTGGGGCCATATCAATGTGGATCAAATCATGGCGACGGACACCTCGTTGTCCAGCGTTCTCGTGGCCACGAATCATTATCTCAATCTGCCCATCCGCACGGGTGCCGCAAAACATCTGGTTGAACTGTTGCAGCATGGCCTCGTCGTTCGTGAAATGAATGTGGAACTGGCGGACACGGCAACGAATTTCTGGGCGTTCATGGATTTGACTCCGCTACAGGGACAGGAATTGATCGTGCGGGTGGACTCGCAGTTGGCGACCGCCAATCAACTGGCGACTTATTTCCTTCAAACCAACTCCATTATCACCGACACGCCGGTTTATCAGGAAACCTTTCGCCCGATTTATCATTATACGGCCCGACGCGGCTGGTTGAATGATCCGAATGGTTTGGACTATTATAACGGAGAGTATCACCTGTGCTATCAGCACAATCCTTACGGTTATTTATGGGATAACATGCACTGGGGAAATGCGGTCAGCACGGACCTGGTGCACTGGACGGAGCTGCCGGAGGCCATTTATCCAATTTATCTCGGCGCCGCCTGGTCAGGTTCCTCGGTGGTGGATTGGAGCAACACTGCTGGTTTTGGGGCTCAGGCCATCGTGAGCCTTTACACCACTGCGGCCGGGCACTCCAACAATCCGCGCATGTCGGCACCCTACCTGTTCAGCCAGTCACTGGCTTACAGCACGAATTTGGATCGCACTTTTATCGAATACACCAACAATCCCGTGTTGCCGAATGTGGCTGGAGACAACCGCGACCCCAAGGTGTTCTGGTACGCCCCGGCCAACAAATGGGTGATGGTGCTGTGGCTGCAAAACAACGATTATGGCATCTTTGGTTCGGCGGATTTGAAGCACTGGACCCGGAATTCCACGGTGACTCTTCCCAACACGATTGAAGTCCCGGAATTATTCTCCCTGCCGGTGAACGGGGATACCAACAATATGAAATGGATCTTCTATGGCGGTGCTGGAAGTTATGAGGTTGGCACCTTCGACGGGAATACATTCACCGCGCAATTTGGCCCGTTCAGCATCCGCGGCGGCAACAGTTTTGCCGCCACCCAGACCTTCAATGATATTCCGGCTTCCGATGGTCGGCGTATCTTGATCGTTCATGGAACGGCACAATACCCGGGCATGCCATTTAACAATGAGATCAACCTCCCGGTGGTGTTGACTTTGGTTGCTACCAATTCCATTCCCGTGTTGTATGTCAACCCCGTGCGGGAAATCGCCCTGCTGCGCACCAGCACGAACACCTGGCCGGCCCAGGCGCTCGCCAATGGAGTGGATTTGATGTCCGGCACCGCCGGCGAGGCATTCGAACTGGACTCGCTTTTTCAGCCGGGCAGCGCCAGTCAGATCACTTTCACGCTGCGAGGGACGCCGGTGGTCTATGACAATGTCGCCCATCAGATATCCTGTGCCGGGGTCGTTCAAACGTTGAATCCAAGCAACGGAACGGTTCATTTACGGATCTTTTCCGATCGCGGAATCATCGAGATTTTTGGCAACGACGGGCAACTTTATATGCCCGTGGTTGTCACCCCCACCGCCGGTTCTTTGCCTGTGAGTCTGGTTCCGGGCGGCAGCGGGGCCCAGTTGCTCGCCTTAAACCTGTATAATCTTGGCTCCGCCTGGCCCGCCGCGCCGCCGTATATCGCCACGCAACCCGGGCCGGCCAGCACGGTCAATCTTGGCGGCCCCGCCAGTTTCAGTGTCACCGCCACCGGCACCACCGTCCCGCTTTATTACCAATGGTACACCAACGGGCAAGCGATATCCGGAGCGACCAACAGCGTATTATCGGTGTTTCCCGTCCTTTCGACCAACGTGGATTACTACGTGGTGGTCAGCAACGCCGGGGGTTCGGTGACGAGCAGCGTGGTGGCCTTGACGGTGTTGGCTCCATACCCAGTCGCCGATTGGCAGATGGAAGCCCAAATCACTGCGCCGAACAACGCAGGCAGTCCCGCCTTTGCCGGGGTGGCGGATTCGGCCACCAATGTGGGCGAGGGCATCTACACGACGGGCACGCTGCCGGCGGCGATTGATGATCTGATCACGTTCAACGGGCTGACCGGCGGACCCGTGACGCTGAGCACCAATGTGGCGCCCGCTTCGATGTTCGTAAACGGCCACCACGGCGGAAATCATTCCTACAACGCAGAAGCCCTCACCAACGTGGACGGCTGTTTGTTTTTCCCGCAGGACCAGTATGGCGACGAGCTGGACTTCACCGGTCCGTTCTCGGTTGAACTGTTCTTCAAGGCGGACGGCAACCGCAGCGGTGCCGGCCTGATGCAATTGATAGCGCAGGGGACGGACACGGGGCAGACTTTCCGTTACGGCGTTGATGTCAATGCGGCGGGGCCTGGCGGAGTCCGGTTCAAGATAGCCAACAGCGCTTTGGCCGAGACGAGTGTAGTTGATTTGACGGGGGCCAACGCCGCGGACGGGCAATGGCACTATCTGCTGGCGGTATGCGACACGCTGGGCGGCGCAAACGGGCAAATGCGGCTGACGATCGCCAATGTGGACGGTTCGCAGGCAACTGCAACGAACAATCTGCCGGCAGGATTTCTGCCGTTACCGGCCGGGAACAACGGCAACCTGTTTCTGGGACGGAATACGTATCCGGTGAGCGTGAATCCGGAGACATTCCTGGGATTGATTGGCGAAGTGCAAATCACGGCGGGGGTGGTGCCGGACAGCTGGCGTATTGGCAAGGTTCCGTCGGTTGACAACCACCCGCAAATCAACAACGTTTCAGCGGGAACAAATGGAATCAGTTTCCAGTGGACGGGAGCGGCGGCGACGAATTTTCTGGTGCAATGGGATCCGCAACTGGGAGCGGGGTGGCAGACCATTACCACGCTGCCCAGCGCCACCAGTCTGGGAAGCTTCACCGACACCAATGCCTCCCGGTTGACGAACCCGACTGGTTTCTATCGCATTCTGGCGCAGTAACGCGACTCGTTATAGGCGAACTTTCAATTCCGGCCTGATGTTTCTCGCAACGCTTTTCATGGCGCTGCGCACGACCTGCGGCCAGGACATACGGCTGCGGGGGGGCTGATTGGGCCGGATGGCCGGTGGATTCTCCGCAGCGCTAAACAGGAAAACCGCCAATCGGCATTGGCCGTGGCGATGGAATTTGACGATGCACCCCCGCCTTGCCGCCGGGGAAAGCCGCAACAGCTATTGCCCCAAGACGCCGGTGAAAGCGTGATATCATCGAAAATCTCCGCGCTTGGTTCCAATGAAAAATCCATTCGCCCCGATGACACTCGTGACACTGGCCCGGCGGCAACACCCTTAACAGACTCATGGCAGGCGTCTGTCCAAAAGGGCGCAACGTCCGGAATTATACCAATAATGTGGCGTGATGGCTTCGCCGTCGGACTCGGAAGTGCTCTTGGCTGGAACGGTGCAAGACCGATTTTTGGCGCCTTCACTCCTTCGCTTGGTTTTAAATCTTCAACAGATTTTGTTTTGGGTGAAACTCCAGATTGCGGTCATTTGGCGTGGGATTGAGGAAAAAGCTGAACTTGATTGCACTTCGTGCTTGCCTGCAACACCGGTTTCGCGTCCAAATGATTCATGCCTGATTGGATTGCCATAGTCATTTTGGGAATTGTCGAGGGAATCACCGAATTCCTGCCGGTTTCGTCCACCGGCCACCTGTTGCTCACGGAACATATCCTGAAAGTCCACGAAAGCGACCTCTTCAACATCGTCATCCAATGTGGCGCGGTCATCGCCGTGTTGCCATTGTTTCCCCAACGCCTTTACTCCTTTGCCTTTGAATGGCGCCAGAAGGAAACACAGGATTACCTGCTCAAAATCCTCGCCGCCTTCGTCATCACCGGCGCGGTGGGGTTCGTCCTCGACAAAAAGGGCTACAAACTCGGCGAAAATCCGGTCCCCATCGCCTGGGCTTTGCTCATCGGCGGAGTCGCCTTCCTCGTCATCGAAGGGTGGCTGCGCGGGAAAAAACTGAGCCAGGAAATCACCTGGCCCATCGTGTTCGTCGTCGCCATCGGCCAGTTGATCGCGGCGGTTTTCCCCGGTTCGTCCCGGTCCGGTTCGACGATATTGCTGGCGCTGTTGCTCGGGCTGAACCGTCCGGCCGCAGCGGAATTCTCCTTTTTGGTAGGCATTCCCACCATGCTCGCGGCCGGGGCCTTGAAAATTTTCAAGGCGGTGCATCATCCTGACCCGTTGGCGCCGCATGAAAATTGGGGCCTCGTTTTGCTGGCCACCGCCATCGCCGCGGTGGTCTCCTTTATTGCCGTGAAATGGCTGCTGCGTTACATCCAGACACACACGTTCAATGTGTTTGGCTGGTATCGCATCGCGCTGGCGGTGGCGATTTTTCTCCTGATGTGGCGCTGAAACAATTTCGGAGGCCCAGCTTCCAAGATCCCCTGATCCTCAATGAATTGGGATCTCGCACAGCTCATCCTTCCGGAAAATCATTGGGTTGGTGCCGGGATGAAAATCTTCTTTCCGACGATGAGGTTTTTCGGATCCAATCCGGGATTGGCCTTCAAAATCTGGTCGGTGGTCACCTTGATGCCCTGGTCACGATACGCCTTGGCAACCGCCAGCAAGGTGTCGCCCCGCTGGATGGTATAATCGTAACCCTTTTGCGGGCCTCCAGCGGCGGCCGGATTCTCTGCCGCGGTCGTGGAAACCGTCGGTGACGACTTGTGGGTGGAAGCCGAACTGCCGCTGACCTTGCCCAGTTTCTCAATTTCCTTCAGGATCAATTCCTTGTCCGCCTGCCGTTTTTTGTCAATTTCCTGGATCTGGTCGGCGAGCTTCTTCAAATCGTCGCTGCTGGCGGAGTCCGTGGCGCCCGGCTGTCCGGATTTGTCGCGGAGATCGCCGATTTCCTTCTCCAGCGCGCTGATGCGTGTTTTCTGCACGTCCAGCATCTCCTGCAGATTCTGGATACGGCCGTTGAGTTCATTGATTTGCTGCTGGGTCGCGTCATCCTGGGCGCGCCCGGCGGCAAGTGAAAAGCTGAGGATAAAAAGCCAGACCAAGATTCGTTTCATGCGCCGAAAATAAACCGCCCAGCGCCGGCGTCAAGTCGCGTCCAATCGTCCGTATCTCCGGATTTGCGGCCAGGCCCAGGCCACGACGAGAACGGTCAGGATGGTTCCCATGCCGCCAGACACGACCGAAATCATCGCGCCGGTGACAAGGGTGTTCCCGACGGTTGGGCCAAAGATCTGCGCGACCATGCCGGATTCGAACCCGCCGAGTTCATTGGATGTGCCGATAAAAAGATTATTCACGGCGGAGACGCGCCCGCGTTTCTCGTCCGGCGTAAGCATCTGCACCAGCGTGTGCCGGACCACGACGCTGATGTTGTCCACCGCGCCGCACGTGAACAGCATGAGAATCGAAAACCAGAACCACGTCGAAAATCCGAACGTGATGGTGGCCAGTCCGAAGGCGGTCACGGCCCACAACAGCGCGCGGCCGGCCTTTTGCAGCGGCCGCCGGTGGTTCAAAATGAAGGCGCAGAGCAGTGACCCCGTCGGCAGCGCCGCCTGCAAAAATCCAAGTCCGGTCGGTCCCACGAACAGGATGTCCTTGGCATAGATCGGCAGCAAGGCCGTCGCGCCGCCCAAAAACACCGCGAACATGTCGAGCGTGATGATTCCCAGGATGATCTGGTTTGCGAAAACGAATTTGAACCCGGTCAGCAGGGCCCGAAAGGTCATCGGTTCCTTGTTCTGAACAACGTGTTGCCGGCGGATCATGCTGATGAGAACGCAAAACACCAGCGCCGCCAGTGCGTTGATGACATACACCGGCGCGGCCGGACTGGTGGGATGATGGCGGGCCATCCAGGCGATGATCCCGCCCGCGGTCGCCGGTCCGACAATGCAGGAGAACTGGAACATGGCGGCGTTCAGGTTCACCGCGCGCGAAAATTCCGTGCGGCTGACCAGCGCCGGCAAAAAGGCGGCATTGGCCGCCCACGTGAACGTGCGGGCAGTGGCGCTGGCGAACAGGCAGAGGTAAATCCAACAGACCGGTGCCTGGAGCGCGGAAATCACAGCTACCCCGATGCTGGCAGCCGCCAGTGCGGCGGTCGTCAGCACCACGACCCGCTTGCGGTCGAAATTGTCCGCAATGTGTCCCGCCGGCAGCGTGAACAAAAACATCGGGATCATTTGCATCAGCCCCACCAGGCCCAGCGCCAGGGCCGACCCGGTGCGCTCATAAATTTCCCAGCCGATGGCCATGGCGAACATTTGCTGGCCGATGACGGCCACAAGGCGGCCGGTGAGATAGAGCACGAAATCCCGGTTCCGAAAAAGGGCATACGGATGATCGTCGGCAACGGTTGCCGGCGCGGCTGGCAAATGGTCTGGCGGTTCGACTTCGCTCATGAACGCAATGGCCTTCAACGTAGCTTAAAAATCCTGCAGGTCGAGCCGTTTGGAGTTCCGCGTTTGCACGCCAAGGAAACCAAGGCTGGTGACCGTTTCGTCGGGTGGGGCGGGACTCCGAGCGGAGAGAACCGGCTCCGCCTGGAATTGCGGTGGTCACCGGCCGCTGCTATTGTCCTTCGCGTGGGCGACCAAAACGACAATTCCCCCCGCTACCGATGGCCGTGGTTTGTGCTGGCGGCGTTTTTGCTGGGCGTGGTGCTGGCAATTGCCTGGATGAGCTTTGCCGTCCATCGGGAAAGGCAGGAACGCGACCTTTACTCCCCGTTGCCCGGCGCGCCCGCGCGTTAGCGGCTGTTTGGCAGGAGGCCTTGGAACATTTTGACGACGTCGGGATTTTTGTCCGCCACGTTGTTGGTTTCGCCCGGATCGGTTTTGAGGTTGAAAAGCTCCGGGGCGGCTCCGGCGATCGGTTGCACGGCCGTCCAATCCCCCCGGCGCACCGTGTGCCAGACATTGCGCCCGCTCTTGAGTTCCCAATGGAAGGTTTCGTGACGGTTGGTTTGCGGCTGGCCGGACAGTGTCGGCAAAACGGAAAGGCCGTCCATGTTGGGCAACGAATGGATCAGGGCAATGTCTGTGGCCGTCGGTGGAAAATCCCACGCCGCCCAGGGAAAATCGCTGACCTGGCCGGCGCGAATCTTGCCCGGCCAATGCACAACCATGGGCACACGCAGGCCGCCTTCGTACAGGTCGCCACGCCCGCCGCGGAACGGCCCGGCACTCGCGAAAAATTCAGGGTCAACGCCGCTGCTCTTCTGCGGTCCGGTGTCGCTGGTGAGAAAAATCACCGTGTTGTTGGTGAGGCCGGGCTTTTGCAACTGCTCCAGCAATTGGCCGATGTAGCCGTCGAGGCGCGCCAGCAGAGCCGCCTTGTTTTTTTCGGGCTGCGGCCACGACTCGGCGGAGAAAGGGGCATCGGTGGGCACCGGCCCATTTCCGCTGCCCGGGAGGTTGTAATTCAACAGCAGAAAAAATGGCCGGTAATGGTTGAACTGATCGGGCTGGTTGTTCTTGACGAAATTCAGCGCGGCCTTCGTGAGCAAATCAGGAATGTAGATGCCCTTTTTTCCGCCGGTGTTGGGATACAACATTTCCCGGCCGATGAAATCCTCCTTTTGATGGTTGGTCGGGTTCAGGAAGCTCTTGGGCGCAAAACGCCACAGGTAATCGGCGTAATAGTCTTTCGCATCGTCCGGATCGAAATACCCGGCAAATTCATCGAAACCTTGGTGCCATGGCGCGCCCGCCGTGCCATCGTCCCCCAGGTTCCATTCGCCGATCAGGCCGGTGTGATAGCCGGATTGCCGGAGCGCCTGGGCCACGGTGATGTCGTCCGCCGCCAGCGGCACCTTCACGTCGGCGCGTTGTTTCAAATGGCCCGGATCCCGGCCGAGCAGGAGCGCCGCGCGCGACGGCGAACTGACGGACCCGCCCGCATAATAGCTCGTGAAGCGCACCCCTTCCGCGGCGAGCCGGTCGAGGTTCGGCGTCTGGAAATTCGTCTGGCCGTAACAGCTCAAATCTCCGTAACCGAGGCCGTCCGCCACAATCAAAATGATGCTCGGGCGGCGGGGCAGGGCAGTCGGGGGGGAGTTGGTGAACACGAATGACAATTCGGCGCTGGCACCGGGTGACCATCCGCACAGCGCGGCGCCGGACAGCAGCGCCAGACCGAGTGTCCGGCCAAAACGACGGAAGTGAATTGATTTCATGGTGAACTTGGATTTTGGAAAGGCCGGTGTGTTCAAAGCAATTCTTTTCTGTCCCTGATTCAATCCGCCTGGTTGCGCCGGCCAAACTCCGCCTCGAGCGGGAGGTGCATCGCGACGAGGAAGCTGGGGATGGTCGCCAGCAACACCCAAACGAAGAAGTGCGGGTAACCGATTTGTTCCTGCAGCCAGCCGCTCCACATGCCCGGCAGCATCATGCCCAGCGCCATGAAACCCGTGCAGATGGCGTAATGCGCCGTCTGATGCTCGCCGCGCGCGATGTTGATCATGTAAAGCAGGAACGCCGTGAAACCGAAGCCGTAGCCGAATTGCTCGATCGCCATCCCGGCGCCGATCGCCTGGAGATTTTCCGGCTGGGCATAGGCGAACCAGATGAACACCGCGTCAGGCAGATGAATCGCCAGCAGCATCGGCCACAGCCAGCATTTCAACCCGTGCCGCGCCACGACCCAGCCGCCGAGCAACGCGCCGACCATGAACGCGATGACGCCGACCGTGCCGTAGATCAGGCTGATGTTCTCGATGGTCAGTCCCAGCCCGCCCTTTTCCGGCGGCGCGTGCAAAAAGATCGGGATGATTTTCACCAGTTGGGCTTCGCCCAGGCGGTAACACAATAGAAAGAGCAACAGCACGAGGATTTTTGGCTTTTGGAAAAAGGTTCCGAACGTTTTGAAAAATCCGGCCCAGAATGCTCCAGGCCTTTCGGCGTCTTTCGGTGCATCGCTTGCCGGGCGCGGCAGGATGAAATAATGATAAACCGCGAGGGCCAGAAAAATCCCGGCGGCAAGCGCAAACGCCGCCGCCCACGCGAGCGAGGGGTTGCCGGCGTGCCGGGCCAGTCTGCCCGCCAGGTAGACCAGCCCGCCCTGGGCGGAAATTTTTCCGAGGTTGAACAGCACGCTGCGAAAGCCGATGAAGAACGACTGCTCGCGTTCGGTCGTTGCGAGCATGTAAAAGCCGTCGGCCGCGATGTCATGGGTGGCCGAGCTGAAGGCCAGCAAGCCAAAAAAAATGAGGGTTCCCTGGACAAAATTCGGCGTGGGAATCATCAAGGCCACGCCGGCCAGGCCCAGGCCGATGACCAGTTGCATGGTCCAAATCCAAAGCCGCCGCGTTTTGAGGATGTCCACCGCCGGGCTCCACAAGGGTTTGATGACCCAGGGCAGATAGAGCAGGCTGGTGAAAAACGCCGTGGCCTCGTTTGACACGCCGAGGTCGTTGTACAGCATGACCGACACCGTGGCCACGAGCGCATTCGGCATTCCCTCGGCAAAATAAACCGTGGGAATCCAAAGCCACGGGCGGTGGGAACTGGATTTGGCGTCGGCCATTCCTGTTTGAGTAACAGGTTAGGGGCGTCCGGGCAAAAATTTTCCGGCTTGCACTTTGGCCCGCACCCTGCGTTCAGTCAGCGTATGACCGGCGCATTTATCAACGCCATGGGGATTTTATTCGGGGCCTTGTTTGGCCTGGCCATGCTCAAATCGCTGTCCCTGCGCACGCAGGTTTTCTTCCGTTCGGCGCTCGGCGCCTTCACCGTCTTTTTCGGCCTGCAGCTCGTTTGGTTGAGCCTGAGCGGAACTTTGTTGCCGGTCGCGAAGCAGATATTCGTAGCCGTCATGGGTGTCACGCTCGGGTTTTGGGTCGGCCGGCTGCTGCATCTGCAAAAACTGTCGAATCATCTTGGCCGTTATGCCGGCAACCTGATCGTGCCCGCGCAGTCCGGTTCGCCGCGCAAAATGACGGACGGTTTCACCGCCTGCTCCATTTTATTTTGCGCCGCGCCCCTGGGACTGCTCGGGGCGGTGACGGATGGGTTTCCCGTCGGTGACAGCGGCTTCGGGTATTTTTATCTGCTCGTCGTCAAGGCCGTGATGGATGGTCTGGCCATGACCGGTTTTGTGAAGGTGTTCGGCTGGCCGTCCGCGCTGTCGGCCTTCCCGGTCTTTGGGCTTTTCAGCGGCATCACGCTGGCCTGCCAGGTTTGGGCGCGGCCATGGCTCGAAGCGCACGGCCTGGTGGCGCCGGTCAATGCCGCCGCCGGTTTGATCGCGTGCGCCATTGCCTTGATGATTTTTGAGGTCCGCCGGGTGGAGCTGGCGAATTTTCTGCCGGGTCTGGCCGTCGCCCCGCTGCTGGCGTGGTGGTTGAAATAATTCGGCCCGCACCCGGGGTCGCGGAATCAAAGTTGAGGTTCAAGCGTTATGCTGGAAGTTCCGGTATTCTTTTGGTGGGCACACTTTAGCTTGCCGCCCGCCACAAACCGGCTAAAGCTGGGGCCGCGACATGAACTGCATTGTCACCGCCGGGCCGACCTATGAGCCGCTGGACGACGTGCGGCGGCTCACGAATTTCTCGACCGGCCGCCTGGGCACCGAACTGGCGAATTTTCTGGCGGCGCGCGGCCACAAGGTGGCGTTGCTGGTGGGTGAAATGGCCACGTATGCCGGCCAGCGGCGCGCGCAGCACGTCGCGGTTTTCTCCACCACGGCGGATTTGCAGAAACGGCTCCAAGCCCTGGCCGCCAAACGCGTGGATGCGATTTTTCACGCGGCGGCGGTCAGCGATTTTGCGTTCGGCAGAATTTTCACACCCAACGAGGCTGGCAAACTCGCCGAAATCAAGGCGGTCAATAAAATTCCCACCCGGCAGGGCAAGTTGCTCGTTGAGCTGGTGGCGACGCCGAAAATCATCGCCGGGTTGCGCGGCCGGTTTCCGCGCACCCGGCTTGTGGGCTGGAAATTCGAGGCGGACGGCGGTCGCGCCGATGCCCTCAACGCCGCGCAACGGCAAATGGCCGAATGTTCAACCGATTTATGTGTGGCGAACGGTCCGGCTTACGGCGAGGGGTTTGGCCTGGTGGCGCGTGCGGGCCAGCCGGCGCATCTGGCCAGCGCGCCGTTGTTGTTTGAAGCCCTGGAAAAATTTCTACGGGAATAATTTGGGGCTGCGCAGCGGGGAATGCCTCAAAACTCGTAGCAGCGGACGTCAGTCCGCTCCATCTTATCGAAAGCGAGTTTGGAGCCGACTCACGTCGGCTGCTCCAGATGATTTACATCTCGAAATTCTTCAACTGGCGCAAACCGAGCTTGAGAGGCAGCCAGCCGACGAAAAAGGACAGCAACACAAAACCGGCAATGCCTTCCACCGCCCAGTCTTCGTGCGCGTGCAGGCCGGCGGCGCCAAACACCAGCAACAGCACGGAGGCCAGAATGTAAAGCGAACTCACCACGAAGCAGAGCGTGCCGCCAAATCCGCTGACGATTTTGTTCGGGTTGGCCTCCTTCAAGTTCGGATACAGCACGCCCAGTCCGATGGCCAGGCCATTGAGCGCGAAGGTCATCACCGTGATGACCGCGGCAAAAAACAACACGCGGTCCCAGGTCATCTTGAGCAGATAGCAGGACAGGGTGATGAGGCCGGAGGTGACAAAGAGCGACAGAACGCTGGCCAGCCAGAACTTGGTTTTGACGACCCGGGCCATGCCCATGGGCGCCATGCCAATGATCCACAGCCGCCAGCCTTCCAGCGAAAATTGGGGGAAGACAAACCGCGTCGTCACCGAGGCCAGGTTCAGCGAGCAGATGCCGAGATTCAGAAACGCGACGAGGTTGATCCAAAACGGGCTGGTCAACTGATGGGTGAAGTTGCGCAGGTTGATGATATAGACGCCGAGCAGGCCGAACAACATGACGGACTGCCCCCATTGGGTCGTGTCCCGCCAGAACATCCGCAGATCCTTCACGGCCAGGGCGCGCGTGTCGGGGGCGAGCCAGAACAGTTGCCCCACGATTTTTTCGAGCAGGCCGGCGGAAAACCGGCGGTTTGAACCGACGTGAAACCAGTTCCGGCTCCCGCCCGCGCGGCTTTGCACGGCGGAAGCGGTGTTGTAAAACACGCGGCCAAAGCGCGTGAACGCAATCCCGCTGAAAAAAAGGGTGTGGCTGAGCAGCACCAGGGCAAAAAACATCGCGCCGCGCAGGATCCCTTCCGCCCATTGCAACACGGACTCCGACAGCCAGTAGCTGGGCAGGAAGGGAAACAAGGTGAACCTCGTTTTGGCGAGCAATTGATCGAGCGCCTCCAGGGTGCGCCGGTCGAGCAGTTCGTCGTTCACCGGCTGGGCCTTCCACCAAAATGCCGCGATGGCCAGCAAAACGAGGGCCGTCCCGACCATGGTCAGTTGAAAGCTGCGCCGGTCCAGGAACCTTCCCATCCAGATGGCCAGCATCGCGCCCAGCACGCCCGGCAGCACGATGAACAAGGCGATCAATCCCAGCGTCACTGGATAGAAATGCCAGGCCACCCCGCGCAACAGACCAAACGCCGCCAGCAACGGCGCAATCAAAAAAACAAACGCCCATGACGCCAGCACCATGGATTCAATGAATTTCCACTGGAAAATGGCCTGGGTCGGGATCGGCAGCGTCAGCAAATACGTCGTCTCGCGGTTGCGGAAAAAATTCGTGTAGCCAATGATGAGATTGCTCAGCAGGAGCAGCGCGAACAAAAAGGCGAACAACACGTACATCAGCCGTTCGGTGAGCACCGCGCCCAAACCCGGAAATTTCGCAATGAATTTCAGCCCATGATAAAAGACCTCGAACGACACCACCAGGTAGCCGGCAATGAACAGCGCGATCGTGCTGGTGAGCAGCCGCGATTGGTTGCGGATGGACCAAAGCCGGCGCCAGGTTTGCAGCGCATTGACGCGCAGCAGCAACCATAAGGGCGCAGGCTGTGATTGAACGGAACCGGCGGGCACGGCGTCAAACTAACGCTGAAGCAAGTCGGACGCAATCCCTGCGGTTTGCCGCGAATTCGGTTTCAGCTGGGTTTTGGAGTTGCCGATGAAAGGTTGCAAAATCAGCCGCCGCAAGTTCCTGCTGGCCGCATTGCTTGCAACCCCGGCTGCGTTGTTGGCGGATGCCGGCTGGATTGAGCCGCAAAGGTTCAAAGTGAGGAAACTCCGATTGAACCCGGAACAGCCGACCCACCGCTTCGTTCACTTCAGCGATTTGCATCACAAAGGCGACCGCGAGCATACACAGTCCGTCGTGGACACGATCAACTCATTGTCGCCGGATTTTGTTTGTTTCACCGGCGACATCATGGAAGAAGGGCGATACCTGCCAGAGGCGCTCGACATTTTATCCGGAATCAAGTCGCCGCTGTACGGCGTTCCGGGCAACCACGATTATTGGAGCCGCGCGCCGTTTACCGACATCCGCCAATGCTTCGCGGCCACCGGCGGCGCCTGGCTGGTGGATGAACAGCGTGTGCTTGCGGCCGGAAAAATCAACCTCATCGGCATGGCCCGTCTCGGCCCCGGACATCCGTTGCCGTCCGCCGATCCCGGAATGAAAAACATCCTGCTCATGCACTATCCTGCGTGGGTCAAGCGATTGGCGGGTCAGCAATTTGATTTGATCCTGGCGGGACATTCGCACGGCGGCCAGGTGCGCATTCCCTTTTACGGCCCCGTCATCGTGCCCTATGCCGTGGATGAATATGACCTGGGATTGTTCCGGACGGAATCCGGCCCGCTGTATGTGACTTCCGGCCTCGGCTGGTTTCCGGTCCCCGTCCGCTTCAACTGCCGTCCTGAAATCATGGTGATGGAAATTTGAAACCCCGGGAGGATTGGTTTTGTTGTTGACATACATTATAGCTCAATGTATAACACTGCCATGCTTGCTAAAGATCTGGTGGCCGCCTCATCGAAACCGCTCGTGCTGTCCATTCTGGCCGACGGTGAGAGCTACGGTTATGAAATCATCCAGAAGGTGCGCGAGCTTTCCGGCGGCCACATTGAGTGGAGCGACGGGATGCTGTACCCGGTGCTGCACCGGCTGGAGCGCGATGGCTTGATAGAGTCCGAGTGGAAGGAAGCCGACACCGGTCGCGAGCGGAAATATTATTTACTGAGCACGGACGGACGCAAGGCCCTCAAAACCGAACGCCAGCAATGGCTGGCCGTTCACAACACCCTGAGCCGATTATGGAAAATCAAACCCGTTTCGATCTGAACGTCGCCATCGAAAACTGGCGGCAGGAACTGGCCGGGCAGCCAAGCCTCGTGTCTGATGACCGGCGCGAATTGGAAACCCACCTGCGCGACGCCATCGCCGGATTCCAGCAACGCGGTTTGAACGACGAAGAATCGTTCTGGCTGGCGCACCGGCGGGTGGGCCAGCCGCAACAACTCGGTGAAGAGTTTGAAAAAGCTGACCCGGCCAAAATCTGGCGCGAGCGTGTATTCTGGATGTGGCTGGCTGTCTTTCTTTCCAGCACTTTGGGCCGTCTGGCGGGTTCGATTGGATTTGCTTTGACGCCGGTGAATACAAATTCAATGGTCGAAATGGCGCCGGCAACGACCTTGATTTTACTGGCAAGTCTGATTCCCATAATTATTGCGGTATCGCTGGCGAAGGGAAAATGGGTTGCACTTTTTTCCAAACTGGCACGGCTGGTTGGAAATCGGCGGCACTTGGCGGTGGCAGCTTTTTTATGTGTTGCCCTATCCTCCTCCATTCAGAGGGCAGCGATGGCCATCTTTTATTCGAGACATAATATACACAACAGCGCTTCAATTTTGCAGGGTTTGGCAGCAACCATTTATCTACTTTTCATAGCATTACTCCTTGTCTGGCTCATGCCAACGCAGAAGCAAAAGACTTCAAAGTGTGCTTAAGTTCGGAGCGCGGGCGGCTCGCCCTGTGAACCGGTGAAGTCGCGGACGAGCCGTCCGCGCTCCTTTGCCGTTGAAGCCACAGCAATCGGTTTGTATCGTGCGGGCGATGTCGCAGCCGAATACAACGCCTGCCCCGCTGGCCACGCCCGTCACGGCATTGTGGGGCGTCGGCGGCGAACGCGCGGCGCAGCTTGCGCGCCTCGGCATCGGCACCGTCGAGCATCTGTTGTTGCACCGGCCGCGGCGTTACGAAGACCGCCGCCATTTCCGCAAAATTGTCGAACTCACGAAGGACGAGCCGGCCACGGCGCGCGGCATGATTGTCGCCCTGGGCCTCAAACGTTTTCGCGGCGGCGGTAAATCGGTTTTTGAAATCATCCTCGACGATGGCTCGGCGCGGCTGCATTGCCGCTGGTGGAACCTGCCGTTCATGGAAAAATATTTCGCGATGGGGGACGAGGTGTTCGTTTACGGAAAATTAAGCGAAACCAGGCCGCGGGTCATGACCCATCCCGAAACCGAAGTCATCGAGGGTGGCGAGGAGGGATTTATCCACATCAACCGCATCGCACCGGTGTATTCGCTTACGGAAGGCCTGCCGCAACGCTGGTTGCGTGGGCTGGTCTGGCGCACGCTGGAAAAATTCGAACGGCACATTATCGAGCCGCAGGTAGGGCGCGGCACTTCGTGCGCGCCGCCCTTCGCAGTGCCGCAGCGGCGCGCAGAGGACCGCGCGCCCTACCAACATTTTCCGGCCCGGGCGAATGCCATTCACATGACCCATTTTCCCGGAGAAATGACCGACGTCGAAATTGCGCGCCGACGGCTGGCGCTGGATGAGTTTATCGAATTGCAGCTCCAAATCCGGTTGCGCCGGAAGAATTTCGAGGCAAACGCAAAAGTGCTTTCCTGCGGAGGCGACAATCACCTGATGAAGCCTTTCCTGTCCCAACTCGGTTTCAAGCTGACCGGCGCCCAGGCGAACGTGCTCCGTGAAATCCGGGCGGATATGGGTGGCGCCCATCCGATGCGGCGTTTGTTGCAGGGCGATGTCGGGTCAGGGAAGACCGCCGTAGCGGCCTGCACGGCGTTGATGGCGCTGGAGAGCGGTTTTAGCGTGGTGCTGATGGCGCCGACGGAGATTCTGGCGGAACAGCATTTTCAGAATTTCAAAAGGTGGTTTGACCCGCTGGGCGTGAGGGTGAATTTGCAAACGGGGAATCGGAAAACATCCCACATTCAACATCCAACATCCCACATCGAACGAACGGCCGATCCCGCGTCACTGTTCATCGGTACTCACGCTCTGCTCACATCGGGATTTGAATTGCCGAAGCTTGGCCTGGTGATCATTGATGAGCAACACAAGTTCGGCGTGGCCCAGCGCGAGCAACTCGTGCGTAAAGGTCGTTATCCGCATCTGCTGGTGATGACCGCCACGCCGATTCCGCGCACGCTCGGACTTACACTTTACGGCGATCTCGATGTTTCGGTGATTGACGGACTGCCCGGTGGCCGCGGCCGGATCAAAACGTTTGTCCGCACCGCCGACAAATTGCCAAAGGTCTGGGAATTCATCCGCGAAAAGCTTGGCGCCGGGCGGCAGGCCTATGTGGTTTATCCGCGCGTCGAGGAATCCGGCGGGAAGGGCTTGAAAGCGGTGACAAAGGAATTTGAAAATTTAAAACAGTTGCTCGCTCCCTATCGCGTCGGCCTGCTGCATGGACGGTTGAAAAGCCGCGAAAAAGAGGAGGCCATGACCGCGTTTCGGGCGAACCGGGTGAAGGTGCTGCTGGCGACGTCCCTCATCGAGGTGGGGGTGGATGTGCCGAACGCAACGGTGATGCTCGTTGAAAATGCCGAGGCCTTTGGGCTGGCGCAACTGCATCAGTTGCGCGGGCGGATCGGGCGCGGCGCGCATGAGTCGTATTGTATCCTGATTTCCGACGCGAAGTCCCGGGAGGCAGACGGACGTCTGAAGGTGCTGGAAGAGACCGGTGATGGTTTTCGCATAGCGGAAGCGGACTTGAAATTGCGAGGGCCGGGCGAACTGCTCGGCCGGGAGCAAAGCGGGCTGCCCCATTTCCGTTTTGGCAACCTGGCGGACGACCTGGATCTAATCCGACAGGCGCGGGAATGGGTGTCCCAACCGGCCGATGTTGCCAGCCCGCCAAAATAATGTGGATATTACACTTGCTGCGGGCGCAGGTTTAGTGTCTTTTGGGCAAACATGAAAAAACTCCCGTTATTAGTCGCGATCTTCAGTGTTGTCTGCGTTGGACTGCTGACCGGCTGCCAAAAACAGGAAACGGCCACGCCGCCGCCAGACGCCATGGCCACCAACGCACCCGCGGCCCCAGCAGCGCCTGCACCCGATACCAATGCGCCCGCGGCCCCTGCGCCGGCAGTCCCTGGTACCAATGCACCCGCAGCTCCCGCGCCGGCGCAATAAGATCCCCGTTGGAATGGGGTGAGCATTCAGACCGCATTTTTCAAAAATGCGGAGACTGGTTCCGTGATAATTCAAGGCTGTAAATGACCCTTGGTTTTTTTACGGTTTGATTTAGATTGCGGATATGAAACCGTCCTTGTTGATTCCGATGGCGGCCGGATTGATTTTGGCCGGTTGCGGCAAAAGCAATTCCAGTGCGCAGCCCCAGGCCACAAACTCGGTGCCGGCCACCAATACCGCGGCCGCCCAGCCGGCGGGTGGCTATCTGGGTGCGTTGATGCAAGCGGACAAGTCCGCGGTCAAATCGATTGACGTGTCGTATCTCAATCAGGCCGTCCAGATGTTCAACACGCAGGAAGGCCGGTTGCCCAAGGACCTGAATGAACTGACGCCAAACTACGTCGCCAAGATTCCCGCCGCGCCCTACGGCTATAAAATTGTCTATGACGCGGCCACCGGAATCGTCACGGTCGTGAGGCAGTAGAATCCGCGTGGTGCACATCAGGATGGCTCGCCAAGGCCAGCCGGAACCGGCTGGCGTTTTTTGTCTCGCCAAAGCGCGCTGCGGCAGGCAAAGAGTGCGCCTCGGATTTTGATTTCATGAACGAGCAAATTGTCATTTTGGATTTCGGGTCGCAATACACCCAGGTCATTGCGCGGCGCATCCGCGAGTGCAGCGTGTATTCCGTGATCCTGCGCTACGACACCCCGGCGGCGGAAATCGCCGCCTTGAAACCGAAGGGCATCATCCTTTCCGGCGGGCCGTCCAGCGTGTATGCCCCGGACGCGCCGCTGCCGGACAAAAACATTTTTGCGCTCGGCGTGCCCATGCTCGGCATCTGCTACGGCGTGCAGCTGTTCGCGCAGTTTCTGGGCGGCCGGGTCGAGAAAGGCCAGAAGCGTGAATATGGCAAGGCCACCCTCAGGATCCAGGATGCCGCGTGCGCCCTGTTCCGCCAGCTGCCGAAATCATTGCAGGTCTGGAATTCGCACGGGGACAAGCTCACGAAGCTGCCGCACGGGTTCAAACCGGTCGCTGTCACGGATAATTCCGAATACGCGGCGATCGAACATCGGCCGCGGAAATTTTTCGGCCTGCAATTCCATCCCGAGGTCGTCCACACCCCGCGCGGCAGGGAGATCATTGCCAATTTTGTCCACGCCGTCTGCGGTTGCGGCAGGAACTGGACGATGCGCCACTACGTGGACCAGGCCGTGGAGGAAATCCGCAAACAAGTCGGCCGGGAAAAGGTGATTCTGGGTCTGAGCGGCGGCGTGGATTCGAGCGTGGCGGCGGCGCTGCTGCGCAAGGCCATTGGCGGCCAGCTCACCTGTATTTTTGTCAACAACGGCGTGTTGCGCGCGCGGGAAGCCGAGGTCGTGCAGGAGGTGTTTGGCAAACATTTTCGCATCAAGCTCCAGTATGAGGACGCCTCGAAATTGTTCCTGAAGCGGCTTAAAGGCGTCACCGATCCGGAGCGGAAGCGCAAAATCATCGGACGCACCTTCATCGAGGTTTTTCAGGCGGCGACCCGGCGCGCCGGCCAGGCAAAGTTTCTCGCCCAAGGCACGCTTTATCCGGATGTGATCGAGTCCGTGCCCATCGCCGGCAATCCGGCGGCGATGATCAAGAGCCACCACAACGTCGGCGGGCTGCCAAAGAAGATGAAGTTTGCACTCGTCGAGCCGCTGAAATGTCTGTTCAAGGATGAGGTCCGCCGGCTCGGCCTGGAACTCGGCTTGCCGAAGGAAATCGTCATGCGCCAGCCGTTCCCCGGACCGGGCCTGGCCGTGCGCTGTCTGGGCGAGGTGACCCCGGAAAAGCTGCAGGTGCTGCGCCGCGCCGACGCGATCGTGGTGGAGGAGATGAAGGCGGCGGGGCTTTACTACAAAACCTGGCAGACGTTTGCGGTGCTGCTGCCGGTGCGCAGCGTGGGCGTGCAGGGCGACGAACGGACCTACGATTGGACGCTCGCGATCCGGGCCGTGGAATCGCAGGACGGCATGACGGCGGATTGGGTGAGGCTGCCTTACGACCTGCTGGAGAAGATATCGTTGCGCATCACCAACGAAGTGCGCGGCCTCAACCGGGTCGTCCTTGACCTCACCAGCAAGCCGCCGGGGACGATTGAATGGGAATAATTTAGCGCGATTTTTTTCTGGTTTGCCACGCCGGGCGGGCTTAATCTGAGGCCACAGAAACACCATTGCGGCTTATGGACATCATCTTCAATTGCCCTCATTGCGAACAGGAAATGGCCATAGACAGCTCCGGCGCCGGCTCGGAAATCCAGTGCCCGTCGTGCGGCCAAAAAATCACGATTCCAGCGGGAGCAACGCCGCCGCCTGAATCCGTCCCGGCGGGACCGGCTGATGGCGGTCATCAGACCACCACCCACAGCATCGCGTCTTCGGCTGCTGCCAAGGTCGAAATGCATCTCAAGGTGCCGGTGCGGGACAAGCCCGGTGAAGTTCTCATTGCCAAGTCGAAGCCGCCGCTGGAGGCGGTGGCCCGGGGCGCCGACAAAAAGACCCGGGTGCGGACCATTCGCCACGCGGCCTGTGTCGAGGCCGGCCATGACAAGTTTGACGAGCGGGTTTCGGAGTTTTTGAACGAAGTTGGTGAGGCCAATCTCATTGGCGTTCACACGATCAGCTACACTCATTTTGACGTCGGCACGCAAAAAATATTGACCGATTACGGAGTGCTCGTCCTTTACCGGGGATAATCCGCTTCTGCCCGTCTTGACTTGCTGATTTTGGGTCGTTACTGTCGCCACATGAATTGCCGGTTGTGTTGCCTGCTGATCGTCACGGCGTGCGTGGTGTTGCTGCCAACGCGTGCGCCCGCGCCATTGTATTACGTGACGGGTGAAGGCTGGTATTATGAGCCTTATGGGCAGACCTCCAGGTGGCAGCGTTCTCGCGCCAAGGAACAACTGGACGTGGCGAATCAGGCTTTTAACAGCGGCGACTATGACACCACGCTGCATGCGGCGCACCGGATCTTGCGGGTGTGGCCGTTGTCGGACTACGCGCCGGACGCGCAATATCTCATCGGTCGTTCCTTGGAAGCCACGGACATGGACGAAGCCGCCTTCAATGCCTATCAAACCATTGTCGATAAATATCCGCGCAGCAGCCACTATGAAGACGTGCTCTGGCGGCAATATGAAATCGCCAACCGCTTTCTGGGCGGCCAGTGGTTCAAGGTCCTGCGCTATATCCCCCTTTATCCCTCGATGGAACAAACGGCGCACTTGTTTGACAAGATTGTCAACAATGGCCCTTACAGCGATGTGGCGCCGCACGCGCAATTGCGCATTGGCGCCGCGCGCGAAAAACAGAAGAATTATCCTGATGCCGTGAAGGCTTATGCCACCGCCGCCGATCGCTATTACAACCAGCCAACCATTGCCTCCGACGCGCTTTTTCGGGAAGGCATTTCCTACGCGAGGCAGGCGGCGAAAGCCGAATACGATCAAAACACGGCCGTGGAGGCGATTGCGAGGTTTACGGACTTCATCACGCTTTATCCCGAGGACCGGCGCGTGCCGCGGGCCCAAAAGGCCATTGCCGTGCTCAAAACCGAGCAGGTGCGCGGCAATTATGAAATTGCACAATTCTACGAGAACAATAAAACCTTGAGCGCCTCGCAGCGGGCCATGGGCGCGGTTATTTATTACAACGAAGTGCTCCAGCTGGACCCCAATTCGTCTTACGCCGCATCCGCGCGCCAGCGCATTGAGGCGCTCCGGCCGCGTCTGCCATCGTTAACGGCCAACTGAAATGCGTCCGCCGGAAATTTTCGTCCTGGTGATGGCAACGGCGTTGTTCGCTGGTTGTGCCGGCTATCATCTCGGCCCGGTTAATGGGGCCGTCGCCGGTGAAAAATCCATTGAAGTGTTGCCGTTCAACAACCAAACGCTGCAGCCGCGCCTCGGCGACGCGGTGACGCAGGCGTTGCGGGAACGGCTCCAGACCGACGCCACCTACCACCTTGCCACCCACGGGCCGGGTGACGTTGTCGTCAGCGGCGTGATTATGCGCTACACCCGCGAAGGATTGAGCTATTTAAACAATGACGTCACCACCACGGAGAATTACCGGGTCAGCATCGCGGCGCACGTCATCGCCCGCGATCGGACCACCGGCAAGGTGTTGCTCGATAAAACGGTGAACGGCTACACGTTAATCAACGTCGGCACGGATTTGGCGGACTCGGAACGCCAGTCGTTGCCGCTGCTCGCGGAAGACCTGGCGCGAAATATCACGGAATCGCTCACCGAAGGGGCGTGGTAAAAGCGGTTGAATTGGTTGTAACCGGTTCTGATGTTTCATCGTCTCAAAAATTGTATTACTAACCATCAACCATCAACCATCAACAATAAAACAAAATGACCAAAAATATCTCGCAGCTCACACTTCTCAGCCTGTTGGCCGTGGCCCTCATTGCCGTGCCTCCCGTTTCTCGCGCGCAAGATTCCGGCGCGACTGCGCCGGCGGCACCCGACCAGACCGCTCCCGCCAAGCCCAAAAAGCACCACCCGCCTTTTAACGGCAAACTGGCAGCAGTGGATCTGGCGGCCAAGACGCTGACGGTGGGCAAGCTCACGTTGCAAGTCACGGCCGACACCAAGATTACCAAGGACGGCAAGCCAGCCACCCTGGGCGATGGCGTGGTGGGTGAACCGGTCAGTGGCGCTTACCATAAAACTGCCGAGGGCAAGCTCGACGCCACCACCATTCACTTCGGTGTCAAGCCCAAGAAAGAGGCTTCAGGTACCGGCGTCAATAATTAGGGGTCCGAAACTCTTTTGCAGCTTCCAGGCGGGCGGCCACGCCCGCCTTTTTTATGCCCGCTTCCACCAGCTGGTGAGGCTCTTGGACTTCGGGGCCTCCGGGCTTTGGTATTGCTTCACGACCAGCTGGCTGCGCGAGGCTTCCAGCGCCATGATGAATTCCTCGTAACTGAGGAAGCGTTCCGCCGGATTTTTTGCCATGGTTTTCACCAGCGCGTCGCTGGTCGGTTGCGTAATTTCGGGCACGACCAGGTTCGGTGGCGTCAACGGTGTTTGTACCTGGGCCACAATGACCTCCTCCACCGTTGGCGCTTCAAAAGGCACGTGGCCGGTCATCGCGTGGTAAAGCGTGGCCCCCAAACTGTACATGTCGGACAAAAACGTCTCCGGTTCGCGTTTGATTTTTTCCGGCGCGACGTAGTACGGCGTGCCCCAGGTCACGTCCTCCACTTCGTGTTCCACGTCGGCCTTGCGGGCGAGGCCGAAGTCAATCAGCTTCGGTTCATGGTCGGCATTGAACAGAATGTTGCCCGGCTTGATGTCGCGATGGAGCAAATCATGCTTGAGCGCCAGGTTGAGCGCATCGGCGATTTTGATGCCGATGTCGAGGATGTCGAGTTCCGGCAGCAGCCGCAGTTTTTCGATGCGCGCGTCCAGGCTGCCGTGATCGGCCAGTTCCATCACGAGATACGACTGGCTTTCCCAATCGTCGAACGCGTAAATGTGGACGATGTTCGTATGGTTGAGCCGGGCGCAGGCACGGGCTTCGCGATAAAAACTTTCCAGGGCCTTCGGATCGTTGAGCAATTCCTTCCGCATCAATTTCACCGCCACCATCCGCTCGAGGGTTGTGTCCCAGGCCCGATAGACCGTGCCCATGCCGCCCGACCCGACGACGCTTTGCAGCTCGAACTGCCGGATCATCATGGGCATCATGATGGGATGCCCGCACTTGCTGCAGGGCACGTTGCCCAACGGCGGCAGGTCGCCCGGGATGAAGACCTTCGTCTCGCACCACCCGCAGGTGACCATTCGCAGTTGTTCGCTCATGCTCTTGCACGCAATTTACCACCGTCCAGCCATCCGACAAGCCGAGAAAACGCATTCTTCAGAGCACAAAATCCTTTTGACAAAGCCACCGAAATGGTGTTTCTTCTCCGCGGTTGAATATGAAGACCACGTTCACTCAAAGTCTGGAGCACGCGCCGGTTAGTGGCTGTATGGCCATTTGGCAGCGCGACTCCAGTCCTTTTGGCATCGTGGGAATGAAGTTCTGATTCAGGAACAAGGATTTAAGAAAAACCCGCGATTGCCAGTCAATCGCGGGTTTTTCGCTTTTAAACCCCAACCAAAGAAAGGAAAAAACATGAATCGAAATGAAATCCGGGTGCCAGCCAGGTTCGGCCCCGAAACGCGGTTTGAAGTGCGGCCGGCTCCGCCGGCGCCGTTTCGGGCCACGCAGGAAACCGAGTTCGAACGGCTCAAAGGCCGTCTGCTCGCAAGGCAATTGGCCGGGGCGCCGACACCGGAGTTGAAGGCTCCGTTGCGGCGCGCCGCAAATGAGGCGGCGGCGCTGGCTTGGGCCACCCTCTTCCCGTTGCTGGTGTTTCCGGTGTTGTTCGAGGAGAAAATCGCGGCGGCGATCCGTCAGGCGGAACGCCAGGCGCGCATTTTGGAAAGCAGCCGCGAACTGCTCGCCGTATGAAATCGCGCCGGCTTGAAGCGGTTCGTCTGCAAAAACTGGCGTGCGCGGGGAGTCGTTGGCACGGGCGAACCCTCTGACGCCCCCGCCAACGGCTTCCGGCCGCGCCATTTTTGCATCGAATTCGCGCTTGTGCCGGGTTGCAAGCGGATCCGGGCGGGGTTTTGTGGGGAACCGGGGACGTGGACCCATGTCTGCGTTCCCGGATTTTTTCCAGTCACGTTTCCTCAACGCGTTCAATCCGCGCGCCGAGTTTTCGCAGCTTCACATCCATGTTTTCATAGCCGCGGTCCAGGTGGTAGATGCGGTTGACCTGCGTCGTGCCCTTGGCGGCCAAGCCGGCTATCACCAGCGCGGCCGAAGCGCGCAAATCGCTCGCCATTACCGGCGCCCCACTCAAGGGCCGTCCGCCCTTGACGATCGCGCTGGGTCCCTCGATCTCGATGTCCGCACCCAGGCGCCCCAGTTCGCTCACGTGCATGAACCGCGACTCAAATATCCGTTCCGTGATGATGCTGATGCCGGGGGCGAGCGCGAACAGCGACATCATCTGCGCCTGCACGTCCGTGGGAAAACCGGAATAGGGAAGCGTCGTCACGTCCGCCGGCTGAAGGTGTCCCCTGCGGCGGACGCGCAGATTTGCACCGCGGCGGTCCACCGCCACGCCGGCTTCACTCAATTTGTCAATCACTGCGCGCAGATGGTCGGCGCGCGCGCCCTTGAGCGTGACTTCACCGTCCGTCGCCGCGGCGGCAATCGCGTAGGTCGCCGCTTCAATCCGGTCGGGAATAACCTCGTGTTTTGCCCCGTGCAACTTTTTGACGCCGGTGATCGTGAGGGTCGGGCTGCCCGCACCGCTGATTTTTGCGCCCATGGCATTCAGGAATTTGGCCAGGTCCACCACCTCCGGCTCGCAGGCGGCGCTTTCGATGACCGTGACCCCTTCGGCCAGCGCCGCCGCCATCATCACGTTCGCGGTGCCAAGCACGGTCGAACCGGAACGTCCCCCGAGGAACATGGCCGAGCCGGCGAGTCGTTTCGCCGTGGCGCTGACATAACCGCCTTCAATCCTGATTTTCGCGCCGAGGGATTCAAAACCTTTCAGGTGCAAATTGATGGGCCGCGCGCCGATGATGCAGCCGCCGGGCAGCGACACGCGCGCCCGGTGCAACCGCGCCAGCAGCGGTCCCATGATGCAAATCGAGCCGCGCATCTTGCGGACGAGTTCGTAATCGGCGTAGCCGCGGATGTTTTGCGCCCGGATGGTCAGCGTGCCGCGCTCGAATTTTACCGTCGCGCCAAGCGATTTGAGGATCTGCACCATGAACCGGGTGTCGCTGAGGTCGGGCACGTGCCGGATGACGCACGGCTCGCCGGTCAACAGCGTTGCCGCCATGATGGGCAGGGCGGCATTCTTGCTGCCGCTGATGGTCACCTCGCCGTGCAGGGGCACCCCGCCTTTGATCAAAAAACTTTCCATGTTGTGAGATCCGTATTGGGCAGGGGCGCCGCGCGGCGGCCCGACCGGGTTTTATATTCCCGCGATCAAAATTCTTTGCCGGTGACTGTAGTCTTCCTGCACCGCTTCGACAATCCACTTTTCCATTTCAAAAAAATTCCGGATGGCATCCGCCTGACCGTCACCGAATTCCAGCATGATTTTCCCGCCTGATTTCAGGAGCGGTTTTGCCTCGTTTGCGAGGTTTCGGTAAAAATCCAGGCCATCGACCCCGCCATCCAAGGCGACGCGGGGATCAAAATCGCGCACTTCCGGCTGGAGCGCAGCGATTTCAGCGGATGGGATGTAGGGCGGATTGCTGATGATGAGGTCAAAGGAGCGCGGACAGTTTGTCCGCGTGTTCGCATCACCAATCTCGCGGACAGGCTGTCCGCGCTCCGATTCATTTGCCAGGGCCGCAAAACCATCGCCCGGCAAAAATTTAATCCGCTCCGTGACGTGGTTTCGTGCGGCATTGTCCTTCGCCAACGCGAGTGCCTCCGGCGAAATATCCGTCGCGACGATTTTTGCAGAAGGACATTTGGCCGCCAGCACAACGGCGATGCAGCCGCTGCCGGTGCCAAAGTCGAGGGCCATTGCCGGTTGAACCTTGAGGGTTGAGAGAAATTGCCAGCCGAGTTCGGCCAGCATTTCCGTTTCGGGACGCGGAATCAAAACGTGGCGGTTCACGGTGATTTCGAAGCCGCAGAACGAGGTTGAGCCGGTGATGTGCTGGAGGGGTTCGTGCCGGCTGCGGCGTTTGATGAATTCGCGCAGGGCATCTGTTTCCACCGGGGTGAGCGTGCGCTCGAAATTCAGATATAATTTCATGCGCGGCAGCTGGAGCAGATGCGCCAGCAGGAGTTCGGTTTGCAGGCGCGGCGATTCGACGCCCTTTTTGGCGAGAAATTCCGTGCTCTTCTGAATCACTTCAAGAACGGTCACGCGCAGAATCTAAAGGGGAACCGGCCGATTTGGAACCACCCAGTTCGAAACCCTTCTGGTCGCGGCTGTGGAGGAACAGCCCGGTTTGATAAACGATGTAATATCCAGCCGTCAGTCCAATAATGAAAAAGGTCAGCGGGCTTTGCATCGGCGGCGCGTGGTAAGACGCGGTCGCAGCGTCGCGCAGCACCCTGAAGCGATACGCCAGCCGCCCGACGAGCAGCAGGGACAGGGCAACGCCGAAGGGTGTATTGGGGATATAAAAATGCCCATCAGCCGTCGTTTCAAATTGTGTCAGGCGCAGCCCGATCCAGCCCAGCAACACGCCCAGCGAGAGGCCACCGCCAATGCCCAGCAGCAGGCGCGGTTGATGCCGTGACACATAGCCGATCGCCACGCTGAGAACGCTGAAAACGACGATGGAGGTCATGGCCCGGCGTGGTCGCAAGGGTTGCCGGCCGATGTTGCGCCGAATGCGCTTGTAAAACCGCCAGGCAATGAAGACCAGTGCTGCTCCAAAGATAGCGCTGGAAGTCGTCATTGGCGGAGACTAGTTTTTCGTTCTCGCTTGTCGAGACGAAATGCATTTCCAGGGCTTCGCTTTAGTACGGAATTTTTTCCAAACCCCGGAGATAGGCGAGAATGAGTTCGGGAAGCTCCTGGCTGTAACCGCCCTCGAGCAGGCTGAACAGCGGCACGCCTGGCGCCCGCAGCGCCTGGCCAAGCCAGTGAAAATCCTCCGCTTCCAGCACCCCATCCACGAGCGGGTCGCGCCGGTAGGCGTCGAAGCCGGCGGACACCGCGATGAGATCGGGCTGGAAGTTTTTCATTTCGTCGAGTGCGCGGGCAAGCGCGGCGCGATACGTTTCGCGCGGCGTGCCCGGCGTGACGGGATAATTGAAACAGTTGTTGCCGACGTTGATCGCGCCGGTGTCGGGATAACACGGATGCTGGTGGACGGAATAAAACGCGACGCCGGGCCGGTTAAACAAGATGTCCTCTGTGCCGTTCCCGTGATGAACGTCGAAATCGAAAACCGCGACGCGCCGGGTGCCCGTGGCCAGGGCGTCGAGAGCCGCAACGGCGATGTTGTTCAAATAGCAAAAGCCCATGGCCCGGTCGCGGGTGGCGTGATGGCCGGGGGGCCGCATCAAACTGAAAACGTTTTCGCCCTGACGCGCCAATTTTAGCGCGTCCAAAGCGGCGCCGGCGGACGTGCGGGCATATCCGGCAATATTTTCGTAAAACGGTGTGTCCGCATCAAAATCCCTCGGAATCTGAAGGCGGGCGAGAAGTTCAGGCGCGTGGGCGCGCAGGATTTGGATATCACTGGCTTCTCCCGGCTTCACCCATTCAATCGCCAGCTCATTCTGATTCCGCAAACGCCCCAGGGTCCCGGTGATCCGCTCGGGGCGCTCCGGATGGCCGGGACTGGCATAACCGGTGCAGCGTTCGTGGGTGATGATTTTCATTCGGCGGAGTGACGCTTAACAAAAATATAACCATTGGGGGAGCAGATTCTTTTTTGCAATTATGACGGGTTTCGCTATCGTGGAGCGCATTAAGGATTCACCTATGTATTGGAAATCACTCGCAGTCGCGGCGGTGCTGGCCGGGTTGGCTTTGAACGCCGGGGCATGGGATTACGAAGGGCACCACGCCATCAATGAACTGGCGTTGGCGTCGTTGCCGGCGGATTTTGGCGGGTTTACGCTGACGCCCGCGTTGAAAACCCGCATCGAGTTTCTGGCGGGCGAACCGGACCGCTGGCGGAACGTGGGCGATTTGCCGTTAAAACATTTCAACGGACCGGACCATTACCTGGATCTGGAGGATTTGAAACTTTATGGATTGACGCCGGAAACGCTGCCGTTGATGCGTTACGATTTTGTTGCGGACATCGCCCGGGAGCGGACGGCGCATCCGGAAAAATTTCCCCCCATTGATCCGGCCAAGGATACCGACCATACGCGCGAGTTGAGCGGCTTTCTCCCGTGGGCCATCACGGAATATTACGAAAAACTGAAGTCCTGTTTCAGCTACCTGAAAACCTTTCAAAAATACGGTGGCACGCCGGAGGAAATCGCCAATGCCCAGGCCAATGTGGTTTATGTCATGGGGGTGATGGGGCATTATGTCGGCGATGGTTCACAGCCGCTGCACACGACCATGCATTTCAACGGCTGGGTCGGCGACAATCCGCACGGTTATACGACCAGCCTGAAATTTCACGCGTGGATTGACGGCGGTTACTTTCGCCAGACCGGCGGCATCGACGTGGGAAAGCTGGCGGGGAAAATTCATTCTGCGGAGCGCCTTCCCAATGCGGGCCAGCCAGAGGGAATGTTCCGCGACGCGGTGAGCTACATCCGCGAACAAAACAAGCTGGTTGGGCCGCTATATGAACTGGACAAGGAAGGCAAGCTGACCGGTGAAGGGGACAAGGGTCAGGAGGGGCGGGAGTTTCTTGACGGCCAACTCGTCAAAGGCGGCCAGATGCTGGGCGATATTTGGTATACCGCCTGGCTCGAAGCCCCGGAGGATCCCTATCTGCAAAAACAATTGCAGGGGCGCTTCGCGACGCCGGCGGGAACGGAGAAGAAGCCTTGAGTTAACCCGGCTTGCCGGGCCAAACTCGAAGTCAGTAAAGTGGGAGTGTTGGTGGAATAAACTTGTCGCGCCCGCGCGGCCCGACGCAAAATAGCCTTGGTTCGGGCCTGTAGCTCAATGGTTAGAGCAGAGCACTCATAATGCTTTGGTTCTCGGTTCGAGTCCGAGCAGGCCCACCAATCAGTGCATCGCTTATCTGGCCATACCTGCTTGCGCACCACTTACTCATGGTATTTGTCCAGACTGCCTGGAGAAGGCGAATGTCGAATGTCGATTGGCGGCTCAAGCGATCAGCAGCTAAAACCGGGCGCCTGGCGCCCGGAAACCATCCAGGGTTCATCCGTGGCTAAAATAATCTCCTGCCATTGGACCTGCGGGCGCGTCCAGCCGCGTCAACAGCCCCGAAGGGCGCCGCTCGTCACCCCAGGCGCGATTCCCCCGGCCGCCGCGGTGAGCCGGGGCGCGGATTGCGGGTGATTTCCGGCCGAATCTTCAGCAGCCAAGGCGCCGGCAGGGTTTTAAGTTCAAACCGGCTTTCGGTCAAAAGAGCCGTGGCGAAAACCTGTAATCCCTTGCCAGCAGTTCGCGAACGATTTCAACCGACAATGCTTCCACAATCTTTCCATCATCCACATCCCGGGCGATATCCCTTAGCGGCACAAAAGTGCCACTCAAAGCCGTGCCTTGTCGATTGAACAATTCCGCATGGCTTAAAACAATTGCAACGGCGTCTGTTTTTGCCTTCCATTCGTAAACGATGGCGACGCGCGGGGGAGTTTCTTTGCCGCCAGGTTCGGAATAAACAGCGCCCCGCAATTTTAGTTCGTGCGGCTCAAGGCCCAGATGCAATTCCTCTCGCATCGCACTCAAGGCACATTGCAAAATTGAGTCTCCGTTGGCTTCATCTTCCTTTCGCACGGGTCCGCCGGTCCAAAGGACCAGCTTCTCGCTCCGGGGGGCTTTTCCGGTCTGTTCTTTCCAGCGGAGGCGCAACACCCTGCCACTTTTATTACGGACCACAACCACGGGCAGCACCTGGACACGAGTGTTATCTGCCCCCAACTCTTCCCTGGGCTGATAATGGCCCGATTTGACAACCAACTTGACCAAGGCGGCGGCCTCGGAAGCATTCAAACACCGCTTGCCGGTAAACTTCCGGGAGATCTCCTCTTTCGGCAGTGAGAGAACATCCTCGCGCAGGTGTTCCTCAATGACCTTCAGCGCCAGATTCGCCACCGCTTCAGCCGTCCGTTCAGCCCCGTCCTTTCGTCCGGCTGAGGTGTCAATTTCGAAAATCCGAAATTCCTTGTTCAAGCGTTTGGATGTCTCCCGGGTCGTGTTCAACATCTGGGCCAGAACCTTTTCATTCATCATCGAGCCGGACTTGCGCTCGATTGGCAAAAGCTCCGTTTCCCGCTGCATCGCATCCCCGGGTGACGCCATCATTACGAAAACCGCCGAAATACGCTTGCGCCAATCCGCCAGCCTCAGAAAACTTTCGATCACCTGGAGTTCCTTCGGGCGAATCCGCTTCAAACGCTCCATCAGCCTGAGCCAGCAAAGAGCGTCAAACAGGCCCCGGTCCAAAATCAATATGTCCGGGTCATCGAGTCTGGGCGGCTGATGCGTTTTTTCCAGAATTTGCGCCAGTGTGGTGCAGGCCGTCCAAACATTGAAATTTGAGTCCGTCTTGTCCCGGATCGGGCACAGGGAAGCTTGTTCCAGGACGATTTCGACCCGGAACCCGCACCGCTTCAGGAACGCGTGCAGCGCGTTCAGCGTCGAAGTTTTACCGGCTTTGGGAACCCCGGAAAATTCAAATATGACCGGTTTGCGAGCGCCGTGGAAGAGTACGGCTGCGTTTTCTGCGCGAATCTGCAAATCTGATTTCATCCAGGAAAATCCATATGCTCCGCAGCCTGACGATTTAATTCCGAATGTCAATGGACGGATATATATCTTTACGAATCGATTGAGGTAAGGTCTGCTAGGCAGGTGACCGCGCAAGAGTTTCCATTTGCCTGGCGTTGGCCCGAAGCTGAACCCGGTGTGATGTCATCGAATATTCTTGCCAGCCTCGTTCCATTGGTGACATCTGAAGCCGTTCAGCTTAACGAGCGCTTGCTGACTTTTTGTCTGCCCAGCCGCCGCCTTGCGCCAGCCGTATTTTCTGTAATCGTTTCCCGGCGCGCCGGCAATCCGGCAGACACCGCGCGAGCGTGGCTGTTGCAGCGGCAGCCCGGGGATGTTCCCGTATTTGTTTCATGGAAGGTTGATTTGGCTGTTCGGACGACATGGCGGGTCTTCACTGATTACTGGGATAGTTTCTGTTATCTGTCGTCGGATGGCGTGGTAATCTGGCCGGAGAGCGAGCAGTGGGCTTTGGCATTTTATCAAAATGAACTGTTCGAATTTGGCCGAAAGGCATAGGCTCAACCCCAGATCTCCACAGCCGCCGCGAGATATGGCGCTCTCCGTTTTATGACGCGATCCGCTTACTATCGGACCTAACCCGCGACCTGCCCACCGTTTTCTCGTTTATGGGCCTGGAGAACAGAGGCTGATAAACTGCCGAAGTCCAAGGTCTTCACAATTTGAGAGGCTCACCGCCTGAAATAAACACCGGCAGTTGGATGGATTTGGACTGACCACCTCCGAATGCTTTTGGGTCTTCTCCAACCGCTGAATCACGGGACCGAACCGGTGCCATTTTGCGTCGGGCCGCGGCGCGACAAGTTTATTCCAACGGGTTCAGGCCAGATCGAGGTCTTCGATTTCCAGAAAGCCGTGCAACTGGCGGATGCGGGTGGGATGGCGCATTTTGCGGAGCGCCTTGGCTTCAATCTGCCGGATGCGTTCGCGCGTGACCCGGAATTGTTGTCCGACCTCCTCAAGTGTGCGGGCGCAACCGTCGCCCAGGCCGAAACGCAGTTCCAGAACCCTCCGTTCGCGCTCGGTCAGACTGCACAGCACGTCGCCCAGTTTGTCCTTGAGCAGGCTGAAACTGGTGAGGTCGAGGGGATTGTCGGCGCCCTTGTCCTCGATGAAATCGCCGAAATTGGCGTCATCCGTGTCGCCGACCGGTGATTGCAGTGAAATGGGTTGTTGCGCCATTTTCAAAACGGTGCGCACCCGGTCCACGGGGATTTGAATCTCGTCGGCGATTTCCTCGGGGGTCGGTTCGCGGCCAAAGTCCTGGATCAGGCGTTTTTGCGTGCGCATGAGCTTGTTGATGATTTCGATCATGTGCACCGGGATCCGAATTGTCCGCGCCTGGTCGGCGATGCTGCGCGTGATGGCCTGCCGGATCCACCAGGTGGCGTAGGTGGAAAATTTATAGCCGCGGCGATATTCGAATTTTTCGACGGCCTTCATCAGGCCCATGTTGCCTTCCTGGATCAGGTCGAGGAACGACAGGCCGCGGTTGGTATATTTTTTGGCGATGGAAATGACGAGGCGGAGGTTGGCCTCGACCATTTCGGTTTTGGCCTGGAGCGCCTGGGTGGAGAATTCGCGCAGGCGGTCAAAGGCCGAGAGGTAATCATGGTGCGGCATCCGGACAAACTCTTCGAGCGCCTTGATTTTTTGCCGCTCGGCTTCCACCAGGTGCCGTTGCGCGCTGGATTCACGTTGGGCCTCCGCATCGGCCAGCGCGCGCAAGCTGTACTGCAATTTGTCATGAATGTTTTCGGCGACGAGGGTCATCTCCTCGATCACTTTTTGTTTGCAGCAAAATTTGGGGAACGTCCGTTGCAGTTTTTGGTTCAGCCGTTTGAACGCCGCCAGCGCGCGGGTCGATTTGGGTTTGTTCTGCGCTTCCCGCCACGCCGTGTATTTCTCATCCACGTCCCGGTCGATTTCCCGGACCTGGTCCGCCAGCCGTTGCAGCACGCGCAGGTGCCCGTGCCGATTGTCGACCTTCTTGTCAAGAATGACGCGGTCGAACCGTTCCCGGGGAGGTTCGACGAGCAGTTTTTCCGCCAGCGCGATGTGTTCCTTGCCGGCAAACCCCAGACTGTAAATAATTTTGCGGATCTCGTTTTCGGCGACTTCGATGCGTTTGGAAATCTCCACTTCCTGTTCGCGCGTCAGCAGGGCTACCTGGCCCATTTGCTTGAGATACATCCGCACCGGGTCGTCGAGAATGTCCAGCCGGGTGGTTTCCTCCTCCTCCGCCTCGGGAGCCTTGACGCGGTCCACCTCCGCCTGGTCCACGATTTCAATTTCCAGGCTGCGGAGTTTGGTGAAAATCAGGTCCAGTTTTTCCGGTTCGATCGCGCTTTCCGGCAATGCCTCGCTGATATCGGTGAAAGTGAGATGTCCCTGTTCCTGGGCCAGGCGGACAAGCTCCTTGATTTTTGCCGACAGCTCGGTTTCGGAATCCGTTTGCGGCTGGCCGTTGAGCGGCAGGGCGACCGCGGTAGGGGAGAGGTTGTCGACGGGTCCCACGCCGTGGTGCCTTGCCTGCCTTGGAAACAAGTCCGCCTCGGGTTTGCGAGCCTTCAATTTTGACATACAAATTCAGCCCTTCCGGTTCAACACCGAAAGTGCGTCGGAATATGGAAAGTCCATTTCCACTCGTCAAGCGGGTAAATGTCTTTTTTACCACCGCGATGGCAGCCAGGTGACGGCATAAATTTTATGTTTCGGGTGCGATGTAAACTTCGCTCTTTTTTAAATGTTTCAGAATCATTTCGACCGTACGGTCGATCGCGCCCAGATTTTCCCGGACCACCCGTTGCGCGTTGCGTCCCAACTCCAGGCGCCGGTTTTCGTCGGCCAGCAATCCGGCAATGGCGAGCTCCAATCCTGCCGGGTCGCCCACCTGAACGGCGCCATTCTGCGCGACAAAATTTCGTGTAATGTCGGCAAAGTTTTGCATGTTTGGCCCCAAAACCATTGCCTTGCCGAGCGCGCCCGGTTCAATTGGATTTTGCCCCCCCATGGCCGTGATGCTTTTGCCGACAAAGACTATTGTCGCACACGGATAGAAGAATCGCAACTCGCCGGTGGAATTAACCAGGAGGCAATCCAGCTCCCCCTCGCGAAATTGCGTATTCGCATAAATTTCGCTGCGGTAGGCAAATTTCACGCCGCGTTCGAGCAATTGCTGGCCAATCTCCCGGGCGCGCTCGAAATGGCGCGGAACCAGCACCAGAAACAGCCCGGGAAACCGCGCGCGCAGCCGTCGGGCCATCTCCGCCAGCAGCACCTCCTCGCCGGCGTGGGTGCTGCCGCCGATTAAAATCGGCGCGTCTGGCGGCACGCCCAACTGCCGCAGCATGGCCGGCACGTCGAGCGTGCGGCGTTCATCCAGTTTGGCCGCGTCAAATTTCAGGTTGCCGACGATGTGAATGTTCTCCGGCCGGCAACCGACTTCCCGCAGGCGTGCGGCATCAGTCTCATTTTGCGCCCCGATGCCGGTAAACGACGCAAACAGCGGCCGGAACAAACGACTGAATCGCTTGTAGCCCTGATACGAACGGTCGGACAACCGCGCATTGGCCAGAAAGAGCGGGATGCCGAGGTCTTGGGCGCGCCAGATGAAGTTGGGCCAGATTTCCGCCTCAACCAGCACAATGGCCTGCGGATTGATGACGGCCAGCGCCCGGTTGACGCATTTTCGCCGGTCAATCGGGTAGTAGATCTTGCTGATGTGCGTGGGCAGCCGGCTGCGCAATTCGCCCATGCCGGTGGTCGTGGTGGTGGACACGACGATTTTGATGTTGGGCACATGGGGTTCCAGCGTGCGGATGAGCTGGGTGCACAGATTAACCTCGCCGACGCTGACCGCGTGGATCCAGACGACGTGGCGGTTGGTGAGCGCCTGTTTCAGGCCCCCATGGTAGTGCCCGAAACGTTCGCGAAAACCAGCACGCCAGTTCCCGCGCCGCCGCAACCGCCAGAAGTAATAGGGCGATGACAGCGCGAAACCAATGTTGAACAGGATGTTGTAAAGTGTGCGCACGCAAATTCCGAAGCCCGGCGGCTTCAATCTCCCGTAATCCGCCGTCCGATGCAAAGCAAATGTTCCAAGCGGGTGACTTTTTAATCGCGAAGGTCGATCAGCCCAACTGGGGCAGCCCCGGCCTGAGGCGCGGCACGGTGAATTGTTGACGCCGGGAAATGTCGGCGTGTGGAGCCGGTATAAATCTGAGCAGCCTGGGGTTGTCAGCACCCTGCCGGTTGTATTTGCCGGTCCACCCGGCTGGATCGAGTCAAATTAACTTGTTCCCCGGCGGCTGATTTGTTCCATTGCCGCCCATGACTCACCCGCCTGTCGCGCCGCCATCTGCCCGGCCCCGATTTTTCCAGCGGCCATGGGCCTGGTGGTTCATGGTGCTGGTGCTGGTGCTGGTGGCTGCCGCCCGGCTTCGTTTGTTGAATTTCCCGCTCGAACGTGACGAGGGCGAATACGCCTATGCCGGCCAGCTCCTGCTTCAAGGCATCCCGCCTTATCAACTGGCCTACAACATGAAGTTTCCCGGCACCTATGCGGCTTACGCGGCCATCATGGCGTTGTTTGGCCCGACGCCGGCGGGCATCCACTTCGGCGTCTTGTGCCTGACGACACTGACCGCCTTGATGCTTTTCTGGCTGGGCAAACACATCCTCGATGGGACGGCGGGAATGGTCGCCGCGACTTTTTACGCCCTGCTGGCGGCCAGTTCTTCCATGCTGGGACTGGCGGGACATGCCACGCATTTCGCCGCATTCTTTGCCACGGCCGGTTTGTGCCTGATGTGGAAAGCGCGGCAAAATGGGCGCGGGTTGACGGTGTTCGCGGCAGGTTTTCTGTTCGGCCTGGCGATTTTGATGAAACAACACGCCGCACTCATTGGTTTGTGGGCGGCGATTGCCTTGGTCGTGGAGCGGCTTGGCCCGATGCAAACCTCCTTCGTCAGACGGCTCTGGCCGGTTGCATTGCTGGGCGCGGGACTGGTTCTGCCTTTCAGTTTGTGTTGCCTGATGCTTTGGCACGCCGGAGTTTTTGAAAAGTTTTGGTTTTGGACAATGGAATACGCCCGGCAGTATGAATCGGTCGTCCCGATGGGTCAGGCGCCGCAATTGTTTTGGTGGCGGATTTGTCACCTGGCCGTGGCGGATCCGCTGCTATGGTTGATCGTCGTGACGGGTTTGGGTTGGGCCTGGTTTGACGACCGATTAGCCCATTCCCGTCTTTGGCTGCTCGGCTTCGTTCTGGCGGCGGCGCTGACCGTCGTTCCCGGTTTTTATTTTCGGAAGCATTATTTTCTGCTGCTGTTGCCGGCGGCAGCGTTGCTGGCCGGTTGTGCCAGCAGTGGAGCCAGCCGGCTTTGGCATCGAAAGGCGAACCATTCCCGACTCGGTGACTGGCCGGTCTGGGGCTGCGCGCTGGCGGTGACCGCCACGATCATTGTCCGGAGCCCCATGTGGTTTGCGGAACCCCTGAAACAAATTGCGCGTGGCACTTATGGCGCCGATCCGTTGCCGGAATCCGAGATCATTGCCGGATATATCCGGGACCATTCGGCGCCGGACGCGCGCGTGGCCGTGCTCGGGTCGGAACCGGAAATTTATTTTCTCGCCCGTCGCCACTCGGCCACGGGCTACATTTACACTTATGGTTTGATGGAGGAGCAACCGTTTGCCCGTCAGATGCAGGATGAGATGATTCGCGAAATTAGTGGCCATCCGCCCGAATTCATCGTTTTTGCCGACAACCCCCTTTCGTGGGCGCGCAAGCCCGCTTCGGACCCGACAATTTTCAACTGGTGGGATGCCTATCAAACCAACTACACACTCGTCGGATTGGCCGATATCCTTTCGCCCACGCAAACCGTCTATTGCTTGGGCGCGGACTGGGTGGCCCGTTATGGCGGCGTCATTCGCGGAAGCGGCTTGGAAGTGTATCAGCGCGTGGCCGTGTCGCCCGCCCCCAAGTCAAATCCCGGCCCGGCGGAGTAATTTTTCCTAGCCCTGACTGCATTTTACCCGCGCTCAGGCGGTCGGTCGGTGGCGCGACCCGCCCGGGTGTGACTTGACGGGGCCACTTTTCACTGCAAACTTCCCTTTGCTTGGCGCAAAACGCGGCAGCGTCAGCGACAGGCAATTTGTTCGCTGACATCTCGAAAGCTCCCGCCGTGCAATCCCTGGTACGGCGCGTGGCGAATGGCGGAGTGTTGCCCGGTGCCGGCGCCTGTGCCTCCGCCGGGCCGTTTCTCGCGGTTTTGCTCCGGCACCTCTTCCCCCGTCGCCCGATCGTCGTCGTCACCGACAACCTCAAGGCTCAGGAGTATTTTCAGCAGGATTTGGAAACCTGGCTCAATGCAGCGGGAATCAAGGCGGACGGGGGGCAAACGGCTACGGCTCCGGCCCTGTTCTATCCGGCCTGGGAAATTTTCCCCCACGAGGACAAGCTTCCCCAGGCCGACACCATCAGCGAACGGCTGCAAACGCTCGTTCATCTGTCCGGAATTTCAACCTTCAACCCCGCGGCGCGACCAGGCGGAGCGAGGGCGGCTCAACCCTCAGCCTTGGTCGTCACCAGCGTCACCGCCCTTTTGCAAAAGACTTTCCCCCCAGCCCGGCTGCGCGAACTCACCCGCACGTTTGACCGCGGCCATAAAATCAATCCCCTTGATTTGATTGAATGGCTCGAAGCGCAGGGCTACGAACCGGAGGCCCAAGTCACGCAAAAAGGTGAAATCGCGCTGCGGGGCGGCATTGTGGATGTGTGGCCGCTGACCAGTCCCTGGCCCGTGCGGCTGGAGTTTTTTGGCGACGAGTTGGAATCGCTGCGCCACTTCGACCCGCTCACGCAAATTTCGCGCGAAGAAATTGCTTCCGTCATCCTGCCGCCCGGCGGCGAACTGGGAGTCCTCAAGGGCGATGTGCAGAAACCGGAATCCAGCAGTCCAGATCAAGCCGGGTTGGCAACCTTGCTTGACTACCTGCCGCGCGAGACGATTTTTCTCCTTTGCGAATCGGAACAGCTTGCCGTCCGGGCCGGTGAATACGCCGGACAAGTCCCTCCCGGCGATCCATTTTTTGTTTCCTGGGGAAAATTCCTTGCCGACCTGGACCAGGGTGGCCTGACCCGGATGGCCTTGGGTGAAAACGAACCGGCGCTGTTTGCGAGTCTTGAAGCGTTTCGGCCTTTGACCGACCGCCGGCCCGATCCGCAAATTGCCGATCTCCAGCGCCGGGAGTTTTTCAGCCAGATCCACCGGTGGCTGCGCCAGGACCACGCCGTCCATGTTTTCTGCAACAACGATGGCGAGCGGCAACGATTCGAAGAACTTTGGAAGGAATTTGGCTTGGAAAGCCCGCCCCCAGCGGTCGGTGAACCATCCGGTGCTTTGGAATCTGGACTTCGGATTCACACCGGCTTGCTGGCCTGCGGCTTCCTTTGCGCCGAGGCCAGACTGGTGGTCGTCAGCGATGCTGAAATTTTCGGGCGCTACAGAATCCAACGACCCCGCCGGTTGAGGTCCCCGCACGCGCTCGCCATTCGTTCCGCCCTCGACATTGACTTCACCGAACTGGAGGAAGGCGACTTCGTCGTGCATTTGCAGTACGGGATAGGGAAATTCCTGGGTTTGAAAAACCTGCCGGCGGACAGCAGCCGTCACCCGTCAACTCAAAACCATCAGCTCTCCACCGGCACGGAGTGCCTCGTCATCGAATACGCGCCCGGCCATTCCGGCGACGAGCCGCCTAAACTTTACGTGCCCGTCACCGAGGCCCACCTGGTCAGCAAATATGTGGGCGTAGGCAAGGTGCATCCGCCGTTGAACACGCTGGGCGGCACCCGCTGGCAAAAGGCCAGGGAACAGGCCGAACGCGCCGTACGCGACATCGCCGCCGAAATGTTGCAAATCCAGGCCGTGCGTGAATCGCAGCCCGGCCACGCGTTTGCCCCGGACGTGCCGTGGCAGCGCGAATTTGAGGGCGCCTTCATTTTCGAGGAAACGCCGGACCAACTGCGCGCCATCGCCGAAACGAAATCCGACATGGAGCGCCCCAAGCCGATGGATCGGTTGATTTGCGGCGACGTCGGTTTCGGCAAGACGGAAGTTGCCATTCGCGCCGCATTCAAGGCCGTGATGGGAGGCAAACAGGTTGCCGTGCTGGTGCCCACCACCGTGCTGGCGCAGCAGCATTTCAACACCTTCCGGGAGCGGATGGCGGATTATCCGATCCGCATCGAGCTGCTCTCGCGCTTTCGCAGCCGGCGACAGCAGGACGAGGTGGTGAAGGATCTGGCCGGCGGCGCCGTGGACATCGTCATCGGCACGCACCGGTTGATTCAAAGCGACATTGTGTTCAAGGAACTCGGACTGGTGGTGATTGACGAGGAGCAGCGGTTCGGCGTGTTGCACAAGGAGAAGTTCAAGCGGTTGCGGACGCTTGTGGACGTGCTCACGCTCAGCGCCACGCCGATTCCGCGCACGCTTTACCTCGCCCTGACCGGCGCGCGCGACATGAGCACCATTCAGACGCCGCCGCACGACCGTCTGCCGGTCGAAACCATCGCCGTCGAATACGACGAACGCGTGATTCGCGAGGCCATCCAGCGCGAGCTGAACCGGGGCGGGCAGGTTTTCTTTTTGCACAATCGCGTGATGACAATTGAGATGATGCGGTCGAAGTTGCAGACGCTGGTGCCGCACGCGCGCGTGGTGGTCGGCCACGGCCAGATGGACGCGGACGAATTGGAGGAGGTCATGACGAAGTTTGTCAATGGGGAGGCGGATGTGCTGCTTTCGACGACGATCATCGAAAGCGGCCTGGATATTCCGAATGCGAACACCATCATCATTGATCGCGCCGACCGCTTCGGTTTGAGCGACCTCTACCAGTTGCGCGGGCGCGTCGGGCGTTACAAACATCAGGCCTACGCCTATCTGTTGCTGCCGCGCCACGCGAGCCTGCTCACCGAGGTGCGCAAACGCATCAGCGCCATCAAGCAATACTCCACGCTCGGCAGCGGCTTTAAAATTGCCATGCGCGACCTCGAAATCCGCGGTGCCGGCAACCTGCTGGGGGCCGAGCAGAGCGGCCACATCACGGCGGTCGGCTTCGAGCTTTACTGTCAGTTGCTCAAGCAAAGCGTCTCGTCGCTCAAAGGCGAAAAAGTCAAGCCGCGCGTCGAAGTCAGCCTGCGACTTGATTTCCTGGCGGATGGCGCAAGTCGTGAAACGATGGAGGAGAGTCGTCTTCTGGAGGATGCCGGCACAAAATCTGCGACCGGCGACCCGCGACCGGCCGCTTCAGCTTACCTGCCCCATAACTACCTCGCCGAGCCGCAGCATCGCATCGAAATGTACCGCCGGCTCGCGCAGGCGACGGACAAGGTTGCGCTCGAAAGCCTGGCCCGCGACTTGCGCGACCGCTTTGGTCCGCTGCCACCGCCGGTGGAATTGCTTCTGCAAGCCGCCGAACTAAAAATTATCGCGAGTGAAAAGGCCGTGACAATCATCGAGGTCAAAGACGACAAGCTGATGCTCACCCACCACGGTGATTTCTTCACGCTCGGTGGAAAATTTCCGCGGCTTACGAAAAAGGATGCCAAGGCACGATTAAAGGAAATCAAGAAACTGCTGCTGGCGATTTAAAATTCAGGATTAAAGACCAGGGATCCATGGCGGAAGGGAACCTGGCGGGCAAGAGGCTGCTGAAAGTTCGGGCCAGCGACGGAAGCAGGATGGGGAAGGTTGAGAGCGGGCTCGACACAATAACATTGAAATTGTTAACTGGCGCGTGAGAGTACAACAGGCGGAGGACAAAACCATGTCAGTGAAGCAACTGGCGCAGCCGGGGGCGGAGACCGCGGTGGCGATGGGCGGGACGGTGTTTACAGCGCTGTTGCTGGTGCTGGCGGCGATGTATGCGGGACCGCTGTGGCGGGATGAGACCAACACGATCAACGTG
>JBAPQW010000076.1:0-56681 GCA_049280815.1 Verrucomicrobiia bacterium
TCCTCGGCACCTTCGCCGCCACTTTCAGGCGCAGGGCATTCAACCGGATGAAGCCGGTGGCGTTGTCCTGGTTGTAGGTCCCGCAGAGCGGGATCGGGTCGGCTTCCATCGTGGCAATCATAACGGCATTAGTTATAGCGGTTCACGTTTTTTTCGCCTTGTTGCCGGGCTTGGCTTCCGGCTCGACATGAAAACCAATCCGCCGTTTCGGCGGTTCGGTTGGCAGCGGCGGCGGATCAAGAATTTCCATGACGCGCCGCAGCACGTCCACAATCACGGTTTCATGCACATCCAGGCGGGCAGTCAGCTTCTTCTCCAAATCGGCCAGTTGGCGAGCCAGTACCTTCGTACCACCCAGCAGGTCGCGCATCTGCACAAACGCCCGCACCACGAATACGCTCATCCGCACCGCTTCCGGACTGTTGAGGACATTGGCCGCCATAATCGCGCCGTTTTCGGTGAAGGCGTAGGGTAAAGTCCGCCTTCCGCCACGACCGACTTTTGACATCGCAATTTGCGATGTCAAAGATTCTTGTTCCTCCTGTGTCAGTTGAAATAGAAAATCGTCTGGGAAACGTTCACGATTCCGTTTGACGGCTTCATTGAATCGAAAGGTTGGCACTCTGAAAATTCGGGCTAAATCCGTGTCCAGAATTACCTTTTGACCGCGGATGGTCCGAATCAGCATGCCAATGTTCTCTTCGGCTGATGGAACTTGTTTGTTCATGTCATTCTGATCCGGTCACTTCTTCCTCTGCACATTGGCCGCCACTTTTAACCGGAGCGCATTCAACCGGATGAAGCCGGTGGCATCCACCCTCCGCAGTGTTGCTACGGAGGACGGGTCGTTCTGGTTGTAGGTCCCGCAGTGCGGGATCGGGCCAGATGTATTCTCGTGGCGCATATTTTCCAAGCGTCAATTGTAACGGTTCATTTCCGTTTCTGTACCTTGGCCGCGACTTTCAAGCGCAAAGCGTTTAATCGAATAAAACCTGTCGCATCATCTTGATTATATGCCTTCGTCGGATCGGCTTCCATCGTGGCGATGTGCGGGTTGTACAGGCTCACCGGGCTCTTGCGGCCGGCGACCATGATGTTGCCCTTGTAGAGCTTCACCCGCACGGTGCCGGTCACGTTCTTCTGGCTCTCGGTCACGTAGGCCTGCAACGCCAGCCGCTCGGGCGCAAACCAGAAGCCGTTGTACACCAGCGAAGCATATTCCGGGATCAACGCGTCGCGCTGATGCATGACTTCCCGGTCCATGGTCAGGCTTTCCATCTGCCGGTGCGCAAAGTGCAGGATGGCGCCGCCGGGCGTTTCATACACGCCCCGCGATTTCATGCCCACAAACCGGTTCTCCACCATGTCCACCCGGCCCACACCGTGTTTGCCGCCAATCCTGTTCAGCGTCTTCATCACGCCGAGCGGGGAAAGTTTTTTGCCGTTCACCGCCACGCAGTTGCCCTTCACGAAATCCAGCAGGACGAATTCCGGCTTGTTCGGCGCGTCTTCGGGAAACACGGACAGCGTGGTGAATGAGCCGCGATACTTTTTGTCGCTGGCATCCAGCCACGGGTCTTCGAGAATGCCCGCCTCGTAGGAAATGTGCAGCAGGTTCCGGTCGCTCGAGAACGGTTTCTTCGCGCTGGCCTGAACGGGGATTTTCCGCTTTTCGCAATATTCAATCATTTCGGCCCGGCCGGGAAAGTCGTTGCGATACCGCGCGTCCCGCCACGGGGCGATGACCTGCAAATCGGGCGCGAGCGCGGCGGCGGTGAGTTCGAATCGTACCTGGTCGTTGCCCTTGCCGGTGGCGCCGTGGGCGATGGCATCGGCCTTTTCCTGTTTGGCGATTTCCACCATGCGTTTGGCGATGAGCGGCCGGGCGATGCTGGTGCCGAGGAAATACTGCCCCTCGTAAATCGCGCCGGCATGGATGATGGGGTAGATAAAGTCGCGCGCGAATTCCTCCTGCAAATCGTCGATGTAGATTTTGGAGGCACCGGTGCGTTTGGCCTTGGCTTCGAGGCCGGTGAGTTCGTCCTCCTGGCCGATGTTGGCGCAGAAGGCGATCATCTCGGCGTTGTATTCCTCCTTGATCCACGACAGCAGCACCGATGTGTCGAGGCCGCCCGAATAAGCTAAAACAATTTTCATGTCCGCACATTAAACCGCCAAGTGGCCCGGAACGCAAAGTGGAAATGAAATCAAGGGCGGTCGCGACCGCCCCCCTCCCGCCAACGCTACGGCTTGCCGTTTGATCGGCGGGCGCTGAGGACGCGCAGGGTCAGGTAGGTGTCCTTGTCGCCCGGACGTTCGACCAGCATGCCGACAATGCCGGCGCAGGCGAGGAGCGGCGGATGCGCCGGCGTCACCACCAGGGTGAGATTAAGCGCTGGGTGCCGGTCGAGTTCAAGGACCATTGGAAAATGATAAACCGGCGATTCGGCGGGCAATCCCCACGGAGTGGCGTCGGCCGTGGCGACCTGGTACGGCTGGAACCTGAAGTTGACGTGGTTCACGCCGCCGTGCCGGACCAGCGACCACATGGGCGGCAGTTCCAGAATGTCGAAGAGAATGGCGTTCAACCCCGGAGTTTGTTGGACGATGTTGAAAAACGAAAGCAGTGCCGGGCACGAACCGCCAAAGGCGCGTTCTTCGGCGGGGGTCAGTTTCACGGCGTCAGCCAGCTTCCGGTCGGTGCTGATTTCCGCGTCGCTGAAGGATTTGGGTCCGAAATTAATGGAACCTTTGATTCCGGTTTTGCGGATACGGAGGATGATGGCGGCGGCCTGATCAAACCCGATGCCCAGGAAACCTTTATCCAAGGCAAGGGACGCACTTTTTTCCTGGGGTTTCGGTTGCGATTTTCTGGAACCGGCCTCGGAAAACGGGCCGAGGGTTCGTACGGTGACGAACGCCGGCGAGGAAACGAATTCCAGCCGGTTGCCGCACGAGGAATACATGAGCATTGGTGCGGGCGGTTTGACCGGCTGATTTGTGGGATCGGGTTCGACAGCCTGAAGATAGACGAGCCATTGAACGGGTGGGGCGTCTTTTTTGCACAGCGTGACGAGCGTGGTGATTGAGTCGCCAGGCGTGATAATATCCGTCTCAACCGGCGGATCCATCTGTTCCAGAGGGATGTTGTTGGTCCGGGCTGCGGCGACCAATGCCGGGCAGGGAGGGATGGGTTTCAGCCTGGGTGAAGAATTGGTTGCGGCCTCCGCCCCGGAAAGCCGGATCGCTGCCAGGCTGACGCCCAGGCAACAAAACAGAACTGCGCGAAGGCAGTTGATCCTGATCACGGCGTAATCTTCACCACCGTTGGTCGGAACGCCAAGTGGAAAATACCGTTGGCAATTGCGAAATATACTCAAATGACGGGCTACCGGCGCGCTGAGGTTCGCTGTTGCATCCACTCCCAATCCTGTTTGTCCAGCGGATCCGTGATGGCGACTCCGCCGCTGGGTTTCCCGGACCGGTTTAGCCACCGGTGGGTTTCGGAATGGCCGTCGGCAAACGCAAAGCCGCAGCCGCTGTCGTGGTAGGTTCCGGGCGCGTCGAACCACGCCGGGCTTTCCATGCCAAAGGCAAAGGCCGCGTCGTTGAGGCCTTTGACGTCCTCGTCCACCAACACCCAGAGTCCGGAAGGTCCCGGGGCATGAATATCGGACGCCTTGGCAAACGTGTGCCAGGGTGAATCCCGGCGATGGTTGAACTGGTTGTTCAGCCACGGGCCATTGACCGACATGTTCGGAATCCCATAATGGGTGGCGCCCGGCCCCGGACCGGTGGCATCATAACCGGCGTCAATGGTGCCCACCGCCTGACTCATCGAAAAGGTCCGGGCCGCGGGAACGATCTGGCCGAGGAAAGCCGGCTTGGTCCCCTGATACGGGCCCGTGCGCTGGTCCGCCGGGCACCGGAACAGATTCACATTGCCGCCGAGATAAGTGATGAGCAACGAACGGGTCGGGTCCTCGAGCACATCGGGATTGAATTCCTGCGGACCGCCGATGCCCGCCGAACCGGCGCACCAATTATAACCCGGCAACGTGTTGCCATCATCGGGATTGGGCGGGAAAAACTCACTGTTGTCACCGGTGTAAAGAAGCATCGCGGTCATCATCTGCTTGCCTTGGTTGAGGCAGGCGGCGCCCTGCGCCCGGCCTTTGGCCTTGGCGAGCACCGGCAGCAGCAACGCCGCCAGAATGGCAATGATGGCAATGACCACCAGCAGTTCAATCAAAGTAAACGCGCGTTTCAATTTCATTTCCGGCGGACAACCGCGTCGCGGAAGTTTCAGCTTCCCGCCCGGCGACATTTTCATACATTCCGTTGATCAATTAAAGCCCGGCGCCGTTTGTTGCAGGCGGTTGAGATCCTGAATCGCCAAAGGGTCGGTGAGGCCGCTGCCGCTGTCGAACCAGGTTGAGGTGGGTTCCGCGCTTTTCCATTTCCAGTATTCGGCATGGGCGTCGGCGAAGGTGAAGATGGTGCCATTCTGATGCCGCCAGCCGGGAATATTGAGCCAGTTGCTGTAATTCGTGGAATACAGGAAATGGCCGTCGTCCAGGGTCAGCGCATCCTCATCAATGAACGTGAGCGTCTTGGAAGGACTTTGGAGCTGGCTCATCTGGCTCAAGGGCTGGACTCCCCAGTCGGTGGCATCGGCCGCCGGTCCGTTCATGTAGCAGCTCAGGGCAAAGCTGCGGTATCGGGAAATGCTGGTGTCTTGGATCACACCCTGATCGGCCGGGCACTTATAAACCTGTGCGTTCTTCACGTAAATGAAAATGGAGCCGCTGGTGATGGTGGCCGGGTCGATGTCCACGGCCGCGTTGCCGACGACCCATGAATTCGACGTGCTGCGGGCCGTGTTGCCGGAGAGTTCAACGTCATTCAAAGGCATCCGGCCGCTGAAATCGCCGGAATACATCTCCCAAGCCAGGCCGAGTTGCTTTTGATTGTTCAGGCAACCGATTCGGCTGGCGGTGGCTTTGGCCTTGGACAGCGCCGGCAACAGCAGCGCGGCAAGAATGCCAATGATGGCAATCACCACGAGCAGTTCGATGAGCGTGAACGCTTGCCCCCGACTTTCCGGCCCCAGTGGCGACCCGTGGAGCCAACCTCTCTGATTGTTTGGCATCATAATGTCTTTCCCGACTGTGTTAACAGGATTCGGCAAAAATTATTAGAATAAAAATCGGCGCAATTTGTAACCGCTGCGGCCACGCACCGGCCACTGCACCCTTCATCCTTACTAACGGAAGAATGGCTCGAACGTTACAGGCTCTTCGGTTGTTTGTTGCCATACCCACAGGTAAGACACCGTCCTGGGCTGATTTGCATGCACTCGCCCCGGATTTAATCGTTTATAGACAATGCAGGTAAATAATCGTTTTACGGTTTTATCTTCATGCCGATGCCCAAACCATTGCCAAGTCATCGCCCGTCATCTATCTATAAGTGTCCGCCCGAGCCGAAATGTGACAATTAATTTTCAATTATTTTGGCCCGCTCCCGTCCACGGGCCGGTAACCGTGGGTTACGGCCCCGCGAAAAACCATGTGGTTCATGTCCGGGACGCACCGGGAAACAAAATGGTTCCGAGGTCAATCCGCCTTTTCGACCACCAGCATTTCAACCGGCTCCGCGGCCAGGCACGAGTCGAAGCCCGAGTTGGTCGACGAAGGCCGGCTTCAAACCATCAAGATTAGGATGTTGCCAATCCCGGCATGGCGGGGCGCCGCCGATTAACCAGGTTGGCATGCCGCTGGACCAGTTCGGCAAAGGCTTCCTACGAGCCTTGCCGCTGGTCATCCCGCAACAGGTCCATGTCGCTCACATCGGGCATCTGACTATTTATTGCCGCCGCGCCGGGAAACCGGAAACAAATCATTCCACCTCGCCTTTTCGACCGTCACATTCCGCCGTCGTAATACCAACGCTGCTCCGGGTTGTCGCAGCGGATGGACAATTGCCATTTTTTGACCGAGCCGTCTTTCAAGCGTATTTCGTAAGGCACAAAGACGCCGGCAGCTGGAAAATCGCCCGAAGTATTTTTGAATTCCCTACGCAACTCGGGCTGCAATTCCAGCAGCGCCGCAATGCTGAGCCGGGCCTTGAAAGGCTTGCCCAGGGTGACGATTTGCAAGCCGCCGTAATGCCGTTTGATACTGTCCGGAATGGCGGCAACGGCGTTTTTATTGCGCGGACCGGTCTGCCAATACTTGCCGGCTTCCGCCCACTTCTCCTGCGCACACAGGTCGAAAATTGCCTGCGCCACCTGCGCCGGCGTCGCCCCGGTCTGTTTCAGATATTTGGCGTTATCTTCGTCCGTCAGCTCGGTTTTCGATGAATAAATCGAGGCTTCGGCCCGGCGGTGATGAACAACGTGAACGGCGAGGGGCGTTCCCGCGGCCACAATTACTGCCACGCCGACAACAATTGCTGTTTTTACTTTGGTACATGCCATAATTTTCAACACTCCTTTCGCGATTGTCAGGGTTGAGGTGGTTCCGGCGGTTCCCTTGGCGACGGCCACGGAAGCCACGGAAGCCGTCAGGCCCGCTGGCGCCGCCTGGGCGCCGTGGGCCGAAATGGTTGCGAGCAGGACCGCCGACGGCACGGCGAACCCCTGGCGGGCGAAGATCAGCCGCAGCTTTTCCAACGCGCGCGAAACGCGCACCTTGGCGGCGTCCTCGCTCACGCCCAATGTCCGCGCCAGTTCCCGATGGCTCTTGTCCTGGAAAAAGCGGACCAGAACAGCCTCGCGGTCCTTCCGGGGAAGTTTGTCGAGCGCGTCATTGAGATGCGGCACAATCTGTTCCCAAACCGATGCCGTGTCGTCCGGCCGAAGAATGGTTTCCATCATGACTGCCTCCTGTTCGCGGCGCTGGCGGCGGATTTGTTCGCGCGCCAGATTGCTGAAAGCAAACCGCGTGGCCCGGAAAAGCCAGCCGGAGAGGATGGCGCCACGCGGGAGGCGGTCCGCCTTTTGCGCCAGCGCGATGAACACCGCCTGGGTTACCTCCTCCGCGGTGTGCGGATTGCCGGCCTGCCGCAGGGCCGCGTGATAGACCAGCCCGGCGTAACGGTCCACGAGCGCGCGAAACGCCTCCTCGGAGTTCCGAGTCGCATACTCGCGGAGCAATTGCCAGTCGTCCATCGCGTTCATCCGTTCTGCTGATAAACAGCCGCCGGATGAAAAAGGTAACAAACTATTCTGCGAATTGAAATTCGCGGCGGACGCGAAGCAGCGATAACATTATGCTCACGTTTTACATTTCACGATTTCAACGTTTCAAGCGGCCTGCTCCAAAATGCGGATCTCGAACACGCATCGTTTGCCGCCGCGCAGGACGGATTCCTTGAGTTCCATTTTGACCTGCTTCTGCAACAGGGTTTCCCAGGCATGCTTTTGCCAGCCCAGCGAGCAGTTGCAGACGACTTCCGGGGTGTGCTGGACTCGGCTGTTCAACGGGCAGAAGCAATCGGTCCGTTCGTCGGAGGCCATCGTGATGAGGCCCTTGTCCCAATCGCAGGTGATGTTGTCGCCGGATACGCCCTTCTTGACGGCCTGGCGGAAACCTTCGAGGTCGCCGCGGGATTTCTTCAGCCAGTCGTCACCCAGACCTGAACAATAGGTGCCCAGTTCGGACAGTGTTTCATTCAGGGTCTTTTCGTCCATCCGGCGGGAAAGAATTCCCAGCAGTTTGGCGTAGCGTTGCTTGACAAACCGGAGACGCCAGTCCTCGGGCGCGTTGGCCTCGGCGCCGCGCGCGGATTCAGGAACAATCCAACTGCCGCCAGCGCCAGCGCAAGCGGCGCCGGCGCAATTTTTCAGGAAGTCTTTCCGGTTCATACATTGTTCCGGTTGGTTACTCGACCGGGACGTTGGCCCGTTGCTTCATGTCGCCGACCGACTGCCCGCCGCAGACGGGATTGCCCCAGGACAATTCCTGCTCGCCGGCCATGAATCCGGTCGGACGATAGATTTTGAAGGTCAACGTAATGGTTCTGTAATCCGTGGCCGTCCAGGCGCCGGTCACCTGCACCGGTTGCAGCAGGCTGGTGAGGAGCTGTTCACCCTGCGCGATGATCCGGCCGTCGTCCCGGCGGGCTTCCCAGGTCAGCCGGTAATCGTGGATCGGATATGAGGGCAGATCGTTTGAGCTGCGCTCGGAAACCGTCGCGTTGAATCCCAAAGGCGGGTAAGGAAACTGTTCGGAGCATTTCCATACCGGCTCGACGCGGACCGGGTAGTTCATTTCCTGCCACACGTAATAGGACGGCCGGCGCTGGCGGTTTTCATCCACCACGCCGTGGTCGACCACGCCCTTGGTTTCGCCGGGCCAGAGGTTTCGATGCGATTTGTAGTCCTGATAGCACCACAACAGGACGCCGCCGATCCAGTCGTATTGCGCGTAAACCGGCATTTGTTCCTGCATGATTTGAACGCGCCGGCGGTCGGCATCCTCGCTGTTGGCGCCGAAAACCCCGGCCAGGCCGGACTCGGAGATGATCACCATCTTGTCCGGATAATCTTTCCCGACCTTGTCCAGCACGCCCCGGAGCAGATGTGCCGGTCCGTGCCAGCCGCCGAAGTACGCGTTCATCATGATGAAATCCGCATAGGCCGCCGCATTGGTCGAACCCGCGGCCTCCCGGCCGACCACGTCGTCCGCGTAGGAAACATACCGGTCCGGGTCGAGGGATTTTACCCAGTCGCGCATCGTTCGGAAATAGGCGATTCCCCCGGGTGTGGCCGTGGCGCTTTCGTTGCAGACGCTCCAGCCCATGATGCACGGATGGTTGCCGTCCTGCTCGATCATCTCGCGCATCATTTGTTTGGCGAGGGCGATCACCTTTGGATTGGTCATCTGCTTCTCGCTGAATTGCCACACCGGAATCTCGGGAACCAACAGAATGCCGTTGCGATCGCAGTAGTCCAGGATCGCCGGGGGCTGCGGATAATGAACGGGCCGGGTGAGCGTGACCTGCAGGTTTTTCAGATCGTCATAGTCGTGCCGGATGGTGCCGCGCGTTTCAGCGAGCCCTTCCCAAGGCGATTCCTCGTGCCGGGTGATTCCCGAAAGCCTGACCCGATCGCCATTCAGGTAAAGATGCCGGTCGCGAATCTCGATTTGCCGGACGCCAAAGTTGTCGTTTCGCGTATCGAGGAGCTGATCGTTCGCGTCGGCCAGCCCGGCTTCCATCCGGTACAGATTGGGATGATCGAAATGCCAGAGCTGGGGCGAATCCAGCCGCAGACGAAGGGTTAGATCATTGCTGCCTGGGGCAAGGTTGACCGGTTGTTGTGTCGTGGCGACAGGCGCGACGCCGCCGGGCGCATAGGTCTTGAGGGTCAACTTCACCTGGGTGGCCCGGCTGGACGTGTTCTCCAAAAAGACCCGGTCCTCCACCTCGGCGGCGGCGCCATCCAGCTTCGCGCGGATTTGTTGACGACGGATCAACGAAGGCTCGTTGAACGTCAACCAGACGTCCCGCACGATGCCGCCGTAGTGCCACCAGTCGTACCAGGCGTTGGCGCCGTCGCTGGTGCCACGAAAGCGCATGGCGAAACCCGGTATCGTTTCGTAACCCGGCTGGTTGTCGATTTGGACCGCCAGGTTATTCACCCGTTTCAAATGCGGCGAAATGTCGAAGGCATATTCGGTGTAGCCGCCTTCATGCGATCCCAGCTCGACCCCGTTCAGCCAGACCCGGGCGCGATAGAATGTGGCGCCGAAATGAATCTCAACGTGTTTTGTGAGCAGGGCTTCGTTCACCTCAAACGTCTTGAAATACCAGGCCGTGCCCTCGTAATCATCGTATTTTCCGATGTTCCACGTATGCGGCACATCGACGGTTTCGGTGCCGGCGGGCATCTGGCTCGTCCATCCGTCCTTTTCTCCCTGACCGGACGGATCGATCCGAAACTGCCATTCGCCGTTCAGCTCGACGAGGGTGGCGGCCTGAATCGGGAGGATTGCAAACAGAAGAAGTCCGACGACATGAGATTTCCAGGTTTTCATAAGCAATTTGAGTGCATTGGTCCGTCCAGTTCACCTCAAATCGGGTGAAATGCCAACCGATAAACGAGGCACGGCGCAGATCATCCGGCGCGCGCCAGTTCGGACGACAAGTATGGCCGGTTGGGATGTGAAATTCACAATGATCCGTCAGTTCGCGATTTTTATTGCGGCCAGCATCCTGATCCCGCTGATGTCCTTCGCAGTTTTCATGGCAATTCGGACGCCGGTTCCTTCCGGGTACTTCGGCGCTTCTCTCATGGCCTTGACGATCCGCTGTGGCAGTTTGCCGACGCGCGCCGCCCGCATGGCCTGGTCACCGAGAATGAACGCGGCGATGAACGAGCCTGCCCGCGGGCCAAGCCAGACGATGGTCCGGGTTTTGCGCTTCACGCGCAGGCTCCAGCCGGCTTTGGGTGAATAGCTGTTCCATTCGTGGACGTTCGCACCAAACTCCCGGGCCAACTCCGCGAGCAATTGATCCCAGGGCACCCGGGCCGGGCCGAGGGCGGCGGTCAGTTCTTCGTCGGTGGGCTGTTCTGCCTTGCCAATAAATGCGTTCGGAGACATGGGGCTTGATTTATTGCCTGAGGTGGCTGGCGTTGGTTTCCATTCATGGGTTGCCACCGGCCGCCTGCTGTTGCGACTGGTAAAGGAACGCGATTTCATTGGTGGAAAGCGCGCGGTTCCACATCATCGGCTCGTCAATCAACCCGCGAAAGGACATGCCGATATCGTAGTCACCCACACTGGAACGGTTGCAGCCGATGACGAGATTGAAATCAGTGGCTCCCATCTGGCCGGGTTTCTTCCAGCGCAACGCCCCGCCTTCCGGTTTGCCATCCACGTAAAGCTGCTGTTCGGTTCCGTCAAACGTGGCCACCACCTGATGCCATTGCCCGTCGGCGACCATGGTTTTGGTCGTCGAGAAATGCGTTCCGGGGCCCATCTCCAGGCTGACCAGGCCGTTCCACTTTTGCCCCTTCCATTCGCCCGCAATGCTGAGGGCGTAGCCCTTGGAATAGGATTTGTCGAAGATACGCCGCCATATTGCATCCCGGGTGCTGGTCTTGATCCAGGCCGCCAGGGTCACTTGCGTCGGATTCAGCGACGGGTTGTTGGTCACCACAATTTCGTCGCCGTCGGCGGTGAATTCATATGCGCCGCCTTTCCTGCCCTGATCCGTCCAATGAACTCCCGCAGCCACGCCATGGTTCCCGTGACCGCTGCTGTCGACGATTTTACCGCTGCCAGCCTCATCCTGATCGAAGGTCATGTCCAGCACCAGACCCTCACGCAGGCTGGCCGCAGTTACGGGGGCATGGGCCCGGGCGTGTTTGATTTTTACCGCGGAGATGGAGGTGATGGCGGCGACGAGGATGGCCCCGGATATAACGACGGTGGTCTTTTTCATAAGCATGATTTTGGTCAAGGTTGAGGCGAGGCTGAAGGCGCTTGAACCCGCCGCGCCGGCCAGCGAGGTGGTGGTCACGGCGGAGGCCAGACCGGCGGGCGCGGCGTGGACGGCGTGGACGGTGATGACCGAAGTGATCACTGTGGCGGAAGCAACGATTCCCCGGCGGGCGAAATGGCACCGCAGCTTCTCCACGGCGCGGCTGACGCGTTTTTGCGCCGCGTCCTCGTTGCTGCCCAATAGTTCGCCGATGGTCCGCAGATCCCGATGCTCGAAAAAGCGCTGCACGATCGCCGCGCGGTCGCGGGCGCCCAATTGATTGATGGCCTCGTCCAGCAGCGGGGCGATCCGCTCGAACTGGCCTCCGGGTTGATCATTCAATCCATTCATTTCGACGGCCTGCCTTTCACGATGTTGACGGCGGCGTTCGCTGCGCATGAGCGTGGTGGCCACATGCCAAGTACGCCGGTGCAGCCAGCCACCAAGCATGACGTCCGGCGAAAACGTCCCCGCCAGCCGCGCCAGGTCCGCGAACACCGTCTGCACGACGTCTTCAGCCCGGTGGGTGTCGCCGTTGACCAGCCGCACCGCCGTCGAATAGACGAGGTCAATGTAGCGCGCCACCAATTCACGGAAGGCCGGTTCCGAGCCCTGGCTCACATAAGCGGCAAGCAATGTGCGTTGATCCGTCATTTACCACTGCTAAAGTGCCGCAAATCCGCAAATCCGACAAAATACTTATGGGCTCCTTGAATTTTATTAGAAACTTGGAAGATAAAATGTGAACCGCTAATCGTGAGGGCACCGGGACGCACAGCCGCCAGCGCACACGATGTAGATTTGACACGAAACCCGCAGCTCGAAGACGCCCGGACGGGCCCGACCTGGACCCGGACGCTGAGGGCGAATGGAGGCAAATATTGGACGAGCAATTCAGAACCCGTTCAATGAATCGTAGGGTCGGATCATGTGAGACCCGAAATCACTTCGGTTCAGCAGGATTCACGGACTCGTATCGCTTGTCCCTCCGAACCAAGTCGCCGCTGCCTCATCGGCCATCGTCGCTGCCGGGATAGCACCATAGACGATTGCGTTTGGTGTCATTCACGTCATCATACCAATCCTTGAATTTGACGTAGCTGACCGCGCCGCCGAATGTGCCCTGGATGCCACCCTGGAAATGCCGGGTGCTGACCCCCTCCGACGGATTGTTGGCGCCGTCGTTGAAGTAAGCCGGGTTGCGTTCGTCCGTTTCCCAGAACGCGCAGTCGTCCGCGCGCATTTGCTGCAGCTTGACCGGGGTGATCGTAAAATCAACCGGATAACCCGGGTACCCGACCACCGCGCCGTTCATCGCGTAGCTGGAGATTTGTTGCGGGCGCTCCCCAAACGCGGGGCTGGCCGGATCGTCCATCGGGCAGAGGTAAAGTTTGGTGTTGTGCATCGTGCTCCAGAATAATCCGGTCTCCACCTTGAATTCTCCCGGGCCGGCAACGCTCAGATCCGCCGTGTAAAGCCAGCCCGGGCGGGCGGACTCGCCATTGTCCCAATTGGGCCATGGAATCACATCGCCATCGTCCGTGGCATACAAATTGAGGGCGGTCGTCTGCTGCTTGAGGTTGTTCAGGTCGGTCACCTGGCTGGCCCGGTTCCTGGCCTTGCTCAAGACGGGCAGCAACAGCGCCGCGAGAATGCCCAAAATGGCGATGACCACCAACAGCTCGACCAGGGTGAATCCCCGATCGATCCGGCTCAATTGAAATGAACTTGGTTTTGACATAAGACCAGGTTCCATCGTTGGCTTTCCGGCCACTCAATAAAGCGCCGCCAACCTGTAAATCCGACAAACGGTCAGAATCCAGCGCCTGGATCAGGTGGCTTGCTGGTTCATTGTGCCCGGTTCCGTTCCAATACCAGCGGGAGCGCCCCGCCACCCTGGCGCCAGGCACCGGTAAGTTTGCCGTTTTCAAGTTTTCCGTGAAACGCGGCGCCGAGGGCACCCCATTCCATGCTCACATTGGGCGCAATATATTGGACCCGGCTGGCCGGAATTTCGCCGCTGCCTTGATCCAGACTGATCATGGTGCAGGAAAACTTGCCGTCCGGCAGTTTGGCGACATTCAAAGCCAGCCGAAGTTTCACGTCGGCTTGTTTGACTTCCAAAGTCCCCTGCCAATGCCCCTGTAAATCGTTCGGGCTGGTGTAGGTGTAATCTTTCTGGGCGTCGGTCGCCTCGTCGGAGACCGCTGCGGTTTCAGGTCTGGCGCGTTCCAGGGTCAACGGCATGGGTTTGCCTCCCTGGGTCAGGCTGCCGGTGATGACCCGGTCGCTGTCGTCCACTGCGCCTTCAAAAACACCGCTGATTCCGCCGAACTCGACCCGCACCGTTGGCCGATGGTAGGTGACGGACGAGGCTTCGACATCCTTCGATCCCTGGTCCGGACTGTCTCCGGTCGCCCGAAAGGTGCCATCCGCCCGTTCGGCAATTTTGAGGGCCACCCGCAGCATTGTGTTTCCGGCCTTCAATGTTCCTTTCCAATAACCCTGCAGGTCCGAATCCTTCCGCGGGGCGTAATCGCTCTCGGCCATGGGTTCAGGAAAAGCATCCGCGAGGGCGTTCAGCTTCATGGTGAACGGTCCGGAACCCCCATTCTGTTTCCAGGTGCCCGACATTTCCATCGTCTTCGGGTTGAGGGTGGCGTCGTATGTGAAGCCGATGCCCTTTTGTTCGATGCGGATCGAAGGGTAATCGTAAACCAGCTTGCTGACCGGCGCCTCCCTGACTCCCTGGTAAACATCCACTTCGACCGCGTGATACGAGCCATTCTCCCGGGTGATTTTGTACATCAACGGCATCTTCTGGTCCTTGAATTCAAAATTACCCGCCCAGGCGCCTTGGATGTCCGGCGCATACGCCGACCGCACCGCATGAACGGTTTTGACCGCGATGAGGCCGGTGCCGGCAGTCAGCAGGATCACCGCGCCGGCGACGGCGGCGGTTTTCATTTTTGTCCAGGCCATAAGTTTCAATGCTCCTTTTACCAGGGTCAGGGTTGAGGCCGCGGCCGCCGACCCTTTTGCGGCGGTCGCAGTCACGGATATTGCCATCCCAGCGGGCGCGGCGTGAACGGAATTGGCGGAGACCGCGCCGGCAATCAACGCTACTGGGAGGACGGCGCCGCGCCGGGCGAAAAATTTCCGCAGCTTCTCCAACGCACGATTCACCCGCATCTTGGCCGCGTCCTCGCTCGCGCCCAGCGCCTGGCCGACTTCGCCCAGACTTTTGTTCTCGAAAAACCGGAGCACCACGGCGTTGCGATCCTTTTCGCCCAGCCGCGCCATGGCCGCGTCGAGCAGCGGCGCGATTTGGGGCCAGACATCGGGTTCCGGGACGTTCAACAGCGATTGCATATACGCCTCCTGTTCGCGGTGTTGGCGGCGGATTTCCGTCCGCAAAAAATTGGCGGCCGTCAGCCGTGCGGTGTGATACAGCCAGCCGGAGAGAATGGTCCGCGGGGACAAATTCCGCGCTTTTCTGGCCAGAATGATGAAGACCGCCTGGGTGATTTCCTCAGCGGCATGCACGTTTCCGGCACTTCGGAGCGCGGTGGAATAGACCAGGTTGACGTGCCGCGTCACGAGCGCGGCGAACGCCACCTCGGACTGGTCCCGCGCGTATTGCGCCAACAGTTCGATGTCATCCAGTTCCGGCATTTACCAATAAGTGTCCGCCCGAATGAAAAAGAGAACAGAAAATTTGACCATAGCACTTAACCCCACCCCCCCCGCGCAACGAAAAAGGCATTCGATGCCTAGATCGTTTTTGCATGGGCAGCAATATTCAACGGCTCGATATGCACCAGCACATCGGTGACGGCGGGGATGGCGTCGCGGATTTTGTCCTTCACGTCGTGGGCGATTTCATGCGAGCGAAGCACGGTCATCTGCGGGTCCACTTCCACGTGCATGTCCACGAAATACTGGTAGCCCACCTTGCGCACAATGCATTTTTCCACACGGTCCACGCCCGGCGTGCCGGTCGCAATCTCACGGATCTGGTCAATCACTTCATGTCCGGGCGCGGTATCCATGAGCTCGTTGAGGGCCGGACGCAGCAGATGCCAGCCGTTCCACGCGATGACCCCGGCCGCCGCAATCGCCGCCACGTCGTCGGCGGCCTCGAATCCCTTGCCGCCGATCAGCGACACGCTGATGCCGATGCCGGCGGCCACGGACGTGATGGCGTCGCTGCGATGATGCCAGGCGTCGGTTTTCACCGCCGAACTGTCCACGGCCTTGCCTTCGTGCGAAACGAAACGGAACAGGCTTTCCTTCACCGCCACCACCACCAGCAGCACGATGAGGGTAAACGGCGCCGGGGAACGGTGCGGGGCCATGATTTCACCGAAAGCCGTGATGGCAATCCACAGGGCCGCCGCCAACAACATCGCGGCGACGATGGCGGAGGCAATGGGTTCGGCCTTGCCGTGGCCGTAAGGATGATCCTCGTCCGCCGGGGCCGCCGCCACGACCAGTCCGCGCCACACGATGAGCGAACTGAAAACGTCGGCGAAGGATTCGACGGCATCCGCGATCAGCGCATGGGAATGGCCGATGATGCCGGCGGCGAGTTTCGCGCCCGAAAACACAACGTTGACGGCCATTCCCATAAAGGTGGCGCGCAAGCCGCGTTGGAGGCGGTTCAGAGGCACAGGCAAATGTCGAATTTCAAACGATGAGTGTCGAATGCAAAATGTGGATAAATGGGTTTATGGAGGATTGGAATTTTGATGGCCGATCGGGTCCATTGATCCACCCATCCATTCAACCAATTTCAAATCAGGTGGCAGAACATCGCGTCGCGGAGCTTGGGCTCGAACCACGTGCTCTTCGGCGGCATGATGCCGCCCGCATCCGCAATGGACATCAAATCGTCGATGCTGGTCGGGAACATCGAAAACGCGCAGGCGTATTCGCCGCTGTCCACGAGCTTTTCCAGTTCCGCCGGGCCGCGGATGCCGCCGACGAAACTGATGCGCTCACTCGTGCGCGGGTCGTCGATGCCGAACACCTGGGACAGGACCTGGGTTTGCAGCAGGGACACGTCGAGCGCATCCACCGGGTTGTCCGTGACGGTGAGTTTTTTATTGAAGGCCAGGGTCCGCCATTTGCCCTGAAAATAAAAACCGAGTTCGTGCTTGCGCGCCGGCACCCCCGTGCCTTGCGGGTCGATGGCAAAAATGGTGCCGAGGATTTCCAGCACCTGCTCCGGCGGCCAGCCATGGAAATCCTTCAACACGCGGTTGTAAGGCAGAATCTGCATCTGATTATGCGGAAAAATCACGGCCAGGAACTGGCCGCTGTGGCCCGCACCCTTGCGCGACTGGCAAACCCGCGCCGCCGCCGCACAGCGGTGATGACCGTCGGCGATGTAAAGCGCCGGGATTTTGGTGAATTGCATCCAGATGAATTTCAGGTCCTCACCGTCGGCAACCACCCAGGACGTGTGGCGCACCCCGTCCGAAGCGGTGAAGTCCACTTCCGGTTTTTCGGATGTTTTTTTCGCCACAAAGGCGTCCAGTTCGGCCACCGCCCGATAGGTCAGGAACACCGGCCCGGTCTGCGCGTTGAGGGCTTCGATGTGCCGGACCCGGTCGTCCTCCTTGTCCGGCCGGGTGAGCTCGTGCTTTTTGATGGTGCCGGCCAGGTATTCCCGGCAGCTGGCCGCGGCGACGAGGCCGGTTTGCGAATGTGGGCCCATGACCTGCCGGTAAAGATAAAAGCATGGCTGCGGGTCCTGCATCAGCGCACCGTCGTGGAAGAGCTTTTGAAAATTTTCCGCGCCCTTCGCATACACTTCCGGCGCGTACGGATCCGTGCCCGGCGGCAGATCAATTTCCGGTTTGCTCACGTGCAAAAAGCTGAGCGGATTGCCGGCGGCAATTTTACGGGCTTCATCCGACGACATGACGTCGTAAGGCAGTTCGCAGATTTTCCCGGCCAGTCCGGGTTCCGGCCGCAGCGCGGCAAACGGCTGGATGGCATCCATCAGGTGGCGCGCCGGCGTCGCAGCCGAAGCGGCCGAGGCGGGCTGGGACATTTTAAGCTCTTTCATTTTATTGGGCGGGCTTGGCGTTCCAGAGGGCCAGGGTGTCCGGCGAACCCTGGCTGCGAACGCCGTTGTCCGTCAGGATATCATCCGTGGCAGCGAGCATGTCCGGGCGCGGAAAGATCAGGGTCTCGCCATCACGCTGGTTGAACTCAACCGTGATGAACGGACCTTTGGCATCGCGGAGGACTTCCACCAGCTGGTCCAGGTTCTTGATGGGAATGCCGTTGATCGCTTTGACCACCTGACAAAACGGGTCGGAATAACCCTTGGCCAGCTTATGCGGGAAAAACGGGGACGGAACCACCACGAGTTCCTCCCCCGCAAAAGCCGGTTTGTCCCCGATGCGCTTCACCAGCGGGCTGCCCATGTTGCTCAGCCAGTTGATCCAGCGGGGGCCCCGGGTGCCCCGCATCAAACCGCTGATGAATTGGTCCGTGGCGGTCGAAAACACCAGTGGTCCGTAAACGAAATATGACGGGTAGGCGCCGTTCAAGTCCGACATGACCATCGGATGGTTCGGCGACACCGGCAGTTCAACCGGCAGCTCCTTCCCGGCGCGCACCAAGGTCAACGGGACTTTCCCGTCCTTGGTGATTTTCTGAACCAGATATTGGAACCGCACCCGCAGGCTGGCGCCCAGCTTGATCATGCCCTGGTCGTCCACCGGCGTGTCGCCGATTTTGGTGATGACGTCCCATTCTTTCAACGGATAAGCCGGGTCGGCGCTGTCGGGTTTGTGCACCACCATCCCTGCGACGGATTTGTCGAGTTTGAGAAATTCCCGCAGCGCCGGATTTTCCAGCGTTTGCAGGTCGTCGAACAGGGCCGGTTTTCCGTCATAATGGCCGTCCGCAATATCCTTGAGAAACAGCTCGATTTCCTCATTGGGAATGATGTAGCCGATGTTGTCCGCGGACCCGAGGTGGCTGAAAGCCAGGCCGATCATCTTGTCGCCCACCACGGCCGGGCCGCCGCTGTTGCCGGGATTGATGGCGGCGTCAATCTGGATGCGGAGGCCAGAAACGGGATAGTTGTAGGCTTCAAACTCGATGCGGGAAACGATGCCCTTGGTGATGGAAAGGCTGGTGCCGCCCTCGGGATATCCATATGCCATCACCATGTCACGGATTTCCGGAAGCGCGGTCGCGCGGGACAATGGCGGGTGCGTGTCGAAGAACGATTCGTCATCCAGTTTGAGCACGGCCAGATCAATGCCCGGCGCGATGGCCTCGACCTTCGCGAACAGTTTGTCCCCCGCCTGGTTGGCCTGGATCTGAACCTGGCTGGCGTAGAGGACCACATGGGCACAGGTGAGGATCCGTTTGCCTTCGATCACCACCCCGGTGCCGGTGGCGTCACTCGGCGATTCCTTGGTCCAGGGTTTGTACACATCGGGATAACGGATGGTGGAAAAAACCTTCACGACCGAGTTCGCCACGGCATCCGCCCTGGTCTCGACCGGCGCGTTGGTGGCGGCGGCGGTTTTGGCCGCATCGGAATCCGCCGCCCCGGCGCGAACCGCGATGAAGGCTACCGCGAGACTGGCGGCTAAAAGCAGCGTTTTGAGAGGCTTGCGACCGGGTGAGTTGAGGTTCATTTCACTCCAAGACAACGGCATACCGGCGGGAAAGCCAAGCCCATATTTCAATTCCCGGCGGTAATCCGGGGCAAAAACCCTGGCAAATAGTGCTTGCCACGCTGGATTTGGCTGCTAGTCTTTGCGGCTCATTACTTAAAATTTATGGCACGCATTTGTGAACTGACCGGCAAACGCCCAATGAAGGGCAGCATTATCTGGCGCAGTGGTAAACCCAAGAAACAGGGCGGCATCGGCACTCACATCACCGCCATCACCAAGCGCAAGTTCATGCCGAATTTGCAGCGCGTGAAAGCCCAGCTGCCCAGCGGCGAAATCCGCTATATCCGCGTCGCCGCCAGCGCCCTCAAAAAGGGCCTCGTCACCAAGGCACCCAAACGCACCTGGAAACAGGAAGAAGCCAAAAAAGCCTGACTTCCCGGGGGGATGAAATCTTAAAGATGGAGGATGGCGCGAAAGCGTCATCCACTTTTTGTTTCCACCCTCGACACTTCACCTCCATCCTCGTTTGACTACTTTCCCTTGGACCATTTCATCGTGGCGCGTTTGACTTCACGGTCAGACTCGCGCGCCTTCAAATCCTCGCGCCGGTCAAACTCCTGCTTGCCCTTGCCGACGCCCAGCGAGACCTTCACCTTCCCGTTCTTCCAGTAAAACGCCAGCGGCACGAGCGTGTGGCCCTTGACCGACGCCAGACCGAACAGCTTCCGGATCTCCGTTTTGTGCAGCAGCAATTTGCGCGGGGCCTTGGGCTGGTGGTTCTGAAGGTTGCCGTGCGCATATTCGTCAATGTGCGCGTTGAAGAGCCAGACCTCGTCCTTTTCCACGCGCGCAAACGCGTCGGCGATCTGGCCCTTGCCCGCGCGCAACGCCTTGACCTCCGTGCCGTGCAACACGATGCCCGCCTCGAAGGTTTCGAGGATGTGGTAATCGCGCCGGGCTTTGTGGTTGGTCACGATGTCGGCCATGACCAATTTTAGATTTGCGATTTACGATTTACGAGGGGAATTTGAAATGAAGGGCGACTCGTAAATCGTGAATCGCCAATCGTCAATGGGAGTCAGCGTTTCTTGCGTTTCTTGGGAGCCGGCCGGACCAGTTCAATCATGTCCGGCATCTCCCAGCCGATTTTCTCCTCGAGAATTTCGCGCAACGCAATGTCGGCCGCACCCAGGTTCCCCACGTCGAGAATCAGCGGACGGCACAGGCCGCCGTTGCCGGAATTCAACTGTCGCACCCGGCGCGAAATGAGGTTCACCAGCACGTTGGGGTTGCCGACCTTTTCGGCGGCTCGTCTGCAAAGTTCAGCGTTCACAATTTGTTTTTATAACCAGAGCCGGGAAGTCTAATCAAGTTGTCTGTGAACGCAATAAGAAAATTCCCCTTAAAACTTGCGCGAAAGGGAGCCGTTTTCTAAAACAAACCCGCATGTCCGCCACCATCCAGTTTGATTTGCAACAATTTCTCACCTCGCGCGCCAAATCCGTCAATGCCGCGCTGGACCAATTCCTGCCGTCCGCGACCGCCCGCCCCGTCACCCTCCACCAGGCGATGCGCTACTCGCTCTTCGCCGGCGGCAAACGCATGCGCCCGGCCCTCTGCCTCGCCGCCGCCCAGGCCTGCGGCGGCAAAGAAGCCGACGCCCTGCCCCTCGCCTGCGCCGTCGAGTGCATCCACACCTATTCGCTCATCCACGACGACCTTCCCGCAATGGACAATGACGATTTCCGCCGCGGCAAGCCGACCAATCACAAGGTGTTCGGCGAGGGTATTGCCGTGCTGGCCGGCGACGCCCTGCTGACCCAGGCGTTTGAAATCGCCGCCCAGGCCAAAGGCTGGCCGCGTTATGCGCACCGCGCCCTCATTCTGGAAATCGCCAAAGCGGCCGGCTCGCTGCAACTCGTCGCCGGACAGGTTGCCGACCTGGAAGGTGAAGGCAAAAAAACTTCCGCCGCGCAATTGAAATACATCCACGAGCGCAAGACCTCGGCGCTGCTCTGCTGCTCGGTACGGCTGGGCGGCATGAGCGCAAACTGCTCAGCGGCGCAACTCAGGGCGCTGACGGATTTTGGTTATCACGTCGGGCTCGCGTTTCAAGTGATTGACGATATCCTGGACGTGACGCAAACCAGCGAGCAACTCGGCAAGACGGCAGGCAAGGACGAGGCCGTGCAAAAGGCGACCTACCCGGCGATTGTGGGCCTGGAAAAATCGCGGCAGATTGCGGCGCAACTCACGACCAAAGCCTTTGCCGCGCTGAAAATCTTCAAAGGCCAGGCCGCCGCCCTCGAAGCGCTGGCGGAATTTCTGTTGAAGCGGGATAAATAATCCCTGAACCAACTCGAAAAGTTCGTGAAGGAAAAAAACGCGCCACGTGGTTTCGTGGGTGAAATAAGCCTGAGGATGCAGAGATTGCTGAAGCCGCCGACAATAAAACCAAAGCTTCTGGAATGCGAAATGGGGCTCAAGCAGTGTTGAAACGAGATTGGCAACATGCGTTCAAAAACGAATCTGCTCCAGTCATTTGTCATGCATTGAAGAAGACGATCGTCGTGTCCGTTCCTGTCTGCGACTCGCGACCGATTTTCACTTCCAACCGGGCGTAGCGGCTTTCGGCAGAAAGCCGCACTCATTATTTTCCCGAAGCCATCCGGCAGCTGCGGTCCGCTCTTTCGGAGCGCGGCTTGTCCCAAGCCGCAGCACGCCCGCACACAAACATGGCCTGATGATTTTCACCACCCATCCCATCCCCGCGCTGCGAGTTGACACAACTCGCGCTCCGGAGCGCCGTAGGCGCGGAATCTTTGTAGCACCAAAAACCAAAATTGTTTTCAGCCCCAGCGGGGCGCCATATTCGGAAGATGTCGCTCCTGACGGAGCTTGGGAAATCTTTTGGTCCGGGTTTCTACAAATATGCCGCGCCTATGGCGCTGAAAATCATTCTGTCCGGTCAGTTGAACCTCATTGAATCTCCTGCACGCCTTTGATTGACACCACCACCGTGGATGAGATGGGGTCGGGCGCGGTTGCGGGAACGGTGATCATCAGACCGTCGGGGTTGCTTTCGGTGGCCAGCGATGGGCGATGCGGGTCCGCCAGCAGCCAGGCTGACTTCACCTGGCTCTTCAGACCGGGCACGGCGAGCTTCCCGTCCTTCGGCCAGTCAAAGACATGGAGATAAAGGGTTGTGCCTTCCGGGCTTTCTTTTTTGGTGCAACGGCCCCATGCCAGTTGTTGTTTGAAGGGACTGGCGGTCGTGCCGTAAATGGCCCCGCCGTTCACCTTCATCCAGGCGCCCATTTCCTGGAGCCGCCGGGCTTCGGGTTCGGGGATCACGCCGGTGGCGTCCGGCCCGACGTTGAGCAGGTAGTTGCCGCCTTTGCTGGCAATGTCAATCAGGTTGCGCAGCAGTTTCTCGGTGGACTTGAAATTGGTGTCGTAGGATTTGTAGCCCCAGGTGTCGTTGATCGTCATGCAGGTTTCCCAGTCGCGGTTGGTGTAACCGGTGGCCGGGATGTGTTGCTCCGGGGTTTCGGTGTCGCCTTTGAATCCGCCACCAAGGCGGTTGTTGTGGATGATGCCGGATTTTGATTTCAACAGGACGATCAGTTTCCCGGCGCGTTCCGGGTTCATGTCCTTCGGAGTGTCCCACCAGAGCACAGCGGGAAATTCACCGTAATGAGTGAGCAACTCCTGCACCTGCGGTACGGCAACCTGGTCAATATAATCGTCCATGCTGCGTTGCTGGGCCGGATCCCATTTGCCACCGGAGGCGGCGCCGCCGTTGTTCCAGTCCTGTGCTTGGGAATAATAAAAGCCGAGCTTGAGGCCGTTCTTGCGGCAGGCGGCGGCCAGTTCCTTGAGCGGGTCGCGGCCGAATGGCGACGCCTGGACGATGTTCCAGTCGCTGGCCTTGGTGTCAAACATGGCAAAGCCGTCGTGATGTTTGGCGGTGATGACGATGTATTTCATGCCGGCCTCCTTCGCGAGCCTCACCCAGGTGTTGGCATCGAAATTGGTCGGATTGAACTGTCTGGCGTATTCGCGATATTCGGCGACGGGGATTTTCCCTTTGTTCATGATCCATTCGCCGATGCCCGGGACGTTGGTGCCCTGGCAGGTGCCGGCGGGGACGGAATAGACGCCCCAGTGGATGAACATGCCGAACCGTGCCGCCCGCCACCAGGCCATGCGCGCATCGTGTTGAGCGGCCGTCTCACGGGCATAGGGGTCGGCGGAATTGGCGACGGGGGCGGAATTGGTCTGGGCCCCGGCGCCCATGACCAAGACGACCAGAACCAGGAAGAGCAGCAGGAATGATTTCATAATGGCGTTGCAGTGGAATGGACTCAGGGAAATAAAGCGCCGGGATTCGGCGGGCAAGAGAATTTTACCCCGAATCGTGCCAGTCGCCAGTGCGCAGATAGCGTTTGAGCTTTTCCTTGAGCGTTTCGCGTCCGCGATGGATGAGGGATTTCGTGGCTGAAAGCGAACAGTCCAAAACCTCGGCGATTTCCTCGTAGCTCAAGTCCTCCTGCCGGCAGAGCAGGATGGCGCTGCGCTGGTTTTCGGGCAGGCCGGCCAGCGCCTCCTCGATTTTCTGGACCAGTTCGCCGTGCAGCAGCTGCTCCGGCGGCGCCAGCTGTGTCTTGTCCTCGTATTGCCGTTGCGGCTGGTCCTCGTTTTCCGCGTGGGTTTCCTCGATGGATTCGGCGGGATGACGCGAGCGGCGGCGGAGTTCATTCAGGCAGAGATTGCGCGCGATGGTGAACAGCCAGGTGGAAAACTTTGCCGTGGGTTGGTAGCGGCTGCGGGATTTGTACACCTGGAGGAACACATTTTGCGCCAGGTCCTCAGACTCGGTCTCGTCACGCAACGAACGATGGACGAAATTCATCACCGGCTGCTTGTATTTTTCCACCAGCTCGGCGAACGCCGCCCGGTCGCCGCGTTTGACGCGCAGCATCAGGACGGCATCGGGATCGGGTGGCACCGGCATCGCGGGCAAAGTGTAACAGAACCCGGGCGGACGAAAAGGTTTCGCTGTTCCACATTGTCAGGGTGAAGGAAAGCCAGGGAGCGCCGGAGAATTATATTCGCCAAGCTCTCCGGCGCCAGTTCTCCCGTCCATGACGGCATTTCTTGCTTTAAAATCGTTTTATTCGCAACTTATGCGCCCGTGCAGGATCTGATCAAAAAAATCGAAGCCGACGCCGCGACGCGGCTGCCGTCGCCGCCCAACAGCGGCGTGGCGGAAAAGCTCGCGCGTTACAAGGCCTTTCTGAAGGTGGAGACGCACCGGCTCAAGCTCCAACACCGCGCCGGCGTGAGCGGACGCGAAATCTGCTCGGCCCGCGCCGCCATCCTCGACGCCCTGTTGCGGCATCTTTGGGCGGAGGCGAAGGGCAGCCTGTCGCCCCAGGCCCAGAAGGAATTTCCGCCGCTGGCGCTGGTGGCCATCGGCGGCTACGGCCGCGCGGAACTGAACCCGCACAGCGACATTGATTTCATGTTTTTACACGACGGCCAGATTGCGGCCAACAAACCGCTGCCGTACCTGTCCAAGCTGATCGACGGCGTGCTGTATCCGCTGTGGGACATCGGCCTGAAGGTCGGGCACGCGGTGCGGAGCATCGATGATTGCGTCAAGGTGGCCAACACCGACATGCAATCGAAGACGTCGCTCATCGAGGCGCGGCTCATCATCGGCAGCGAGGCGTTGTTCAACAAATTCCAGAAAACGCTGGTCAGCAAATGTGTCGTGGGATTCGAGGAAAAATACATCGCGCTGCGGCTGGAAGACCAGGCCACGCGGCGGAGCAAGTTCGGCAATTCGGCCTGCATGCAGGAACCGAACATCAAAAACGGGTGCGGCGGCCTGCGCGATTTTCAGAACCTGCTCTGGATGACCTTTTTCAAACACACCACCCGGTCGCTGAAGGAATTGCAGGAGCGCGAATTTGTATCCGCGGCCGAACGCAAGCAGCTCGAGGCCGCGTACGATTTCCTGCTCCGGGTGCGGACGGAGCTGCATTATCACGTGGACCGCCCGCTCGACGTGCTGGGAAAAAACCTGCAGCCCGCCGTTGCGCACGCCCTCGGCTATGGCGACCGTTCCCCGAGCAAGCGCATCGAGAAATTCATGCGCGACCTCTACACCCACATGCGGAACATCCTGCTCATCACGCGCACGCTGGAACAGCGCATGGCGTTCCTCTCGCCGCCGCAAAAACGGCTGGCGTCGTTGCGCGCCTGGCTGCCCCATCGCACCCGGAAGGTGGAGCCGGTGGATGGATTTTTGTTCGTGGACGGGGAAATCCGCGCCGCGTCCAGCCGTATTTTCCGGGACCAGCCGCGCCGGCTGATGCGCGTATTCCTCCATGCGCAGCAGCACCGCCTGCAATTGCATCCCGACCTCGCGCAGCTCATCCGCAACCAGGTGTCGCTCGTGGACCGGGAGTTTTTGAACGACGAGCACGTGCGCGAGACGTTCCTGACCATTCTTGAACGGCGCGGCAGCGTGGCGCCGATCCTGCGCGCGATGCACGAGGTCAACCTGCTCGGCAAATACATTCCCGAATTCGGCCGGCTCACCTGCCTGGTGCAGCACGAGTTTTATCATCAATACGCCGCCGACGAGCACACGCTGGTCTGCCTGGAACAGCTGGACCGGGTCTGGGAGGCCCAGGACGAACCCTACAAACATTATGCGCCCCTCTTTCAAAGCCTGGAGCGGCCGGGCCTGCTGTACCTCGCGCTGCTGCTGCATGACGTCGGCAAATCGGAGCATCACAAACAGGGCCGGCATCCCGAAGTCAGCGCCGCGATGGCCATGCGCGCCGCCAAACGGTTGCGGCTGGACGGCTCGGCGGCCGACACGCTGTACAACGTCATTGAAAACCATTTGCTCATGGCCAGCGTCTCCCAACGGCGCGATCTCGACGATCCCACCGTCATCCGGAATTTCGCCCGGGAGGTCAAGACGCCCGAAACCCTGAATTTGCTGACGTTGCTGACGTTCGCCGATTCGCAGGGCACAAGCGACAAACTCTGGAACAGCTTCAAGGATCTGCTGCTCTGGCAACTCTACGAGCGGGCCCGGACGGTGCTGACCGGGGGCACGGAATTTGTCCGCGCCTCGGAAAAACAACGCGAGGCGCAGCTGCAGGAGGTCCGCGAAATGGCGGCGAAAGCGATCAGCGACGAGGAACTCAACGCGCACTTTGCCACGCTGCCGGCGCGCTATTTTGAAATTCATGCCGCGCGGGATATTGTCAACGACCTTGAGCTGACGCACCGCTTCATGCGGCAGCAGGTTCTGGAAGAGGAGCAGTTGCTGTCGCCCGCGACGGCGTGGCAGGATGAACCCGACCGCGGCTACAACCTCGTGCGGATCTGCACCTGGGACCGGGCCGGGCTGTTCAGCAAAATCGCCGGCTCGTTCAGTGCCGTGGGACTGAACATCCTCAGCGCGCAGATTTTCACGCGCAGCGACGGCGTCGTGCTCGACAAATTCTTTGTCAATGATGCCAAAACCGGCAACCTGGCCACGCGCGAGCAGCATGATAAGTTTGAGCCCCTGCTCAACAAGGTGCTAAACGATGAAACCGTGGATCTCTCCGCGCTCATCATGCGTCAGGTGGTGGCACGCCCGGTTTACCAGGCGTATGCCGGCGAGCGCATGGCAACGCAAATCTATATCGACAACGACGCTTCGGACACCCGGACACTAATTGAAGTTGAGACGGAAGACCGCCTGGGCCTGCTTTATGCCATTTCGCAGGCGTTTGCGGAACTCCGGCTCGATATTTCCGGCGCCCGCATCGTCACCGAACGTGGCGCGGCCATTGACAGTTTTTACGTGCGGGAACTGGACGGCAGCAAGGTGGTTTTGCCGGAACGGCCGGTGGCCATAGAAAATCGATTGCGCGAAGCCATCCGCCGGCTCGACGCCGGGGCTTGATTCCCGTGCAAACCTGTTGCCAGGCACCGGGCGGTCTGGTAGAAATCGCCGGTAACGGTTTGCGCGACGGCGGTAACGGAGGCGGGCTTGCGCGCGGTAGCGCAGCGAAAGCGGGTGTGGTTCAGTGGTAGAATGCGGGCTTCCCAAGCCTGAGATGAGGGTTCGATTCCCTTCACCCGCTCCATTTCAATTTGGAGTAATAGAATCAAGGCTTTAGTGAGTTTTTGACGTTTTCAAAATACTCCACTGCTAACAAATCAAAATTTATTCAAAGGCGTCTTGGCTGTCCATCCCTGTCATAAAAACACCGTCTTGCGCGTGCAACAATGCCTGTAGGTGCATTTGAAACCCATTTGCCTGCTGGGCGGGTTGTCGTCGTCCGTGATGCGTGGCAGTGGTAGCGTTTGCGGCGATTCCTTGCTTGCGCAATCCGTCAAACGGCGTCGGTCGTTCAATTGTTGCACCTAAAATTGCGCAGAATCAGCATGGAAATAGGCCGGTTTTGAATAAAAAATGCCCCTCAAAAGAAAACCAGAAATGGTTTTTGAAGCGACCACTGTGGGTGTCTCTCGAAATTATAATTTTGAAATTTGGTTTTCTGCCAACGGATTTTATCATCCACACTTTCGGAAACAATATACGATGTTAGGAAGAAATGACTGCGGTTTTAGACTCGGATGTTTTGCAATCCGTCGTTCCGCTTTTGGTGTTCGCTCGCTTAAAATAACGTTATCAAGCGGGGCTTTGCAACCGTTCGCCGAATCCCACCTGTTCCATAGGTTCTTAAACATTCTGCAACCGCCATTTTATTGCAAGTGACGGATTGCAAGATAGACCACCAATACTGATGGCGAAAATGAAGCTAGGCGGCAACATTTCTGAGCCATCGCGCTGAACAAAAACGCCCCGCAGTTTTTCGCGAGACGCTTTTTTGCTTATGGGGTTCGGTTGATTCGGGGCGGTGGCGAAGCGGGAAAGGCCGCCCGGCCGCGCGTTTCCTGCGGGTTGCCTTGAATTGGAAGAGTCAGTCCGTCGAGTTTGAGGAATTGAGCGGGCTTTTTCACGAGCACAACGGCCAGGTTGTCCAGATAAGCCGCCTGCCAGCCGTGTTGTTTCACGAGCGCCAGCGCACCGGGAAGATTTGCAGGCAACAACGCATAATCCGCGCGTTCGAGGTCGAGCGCGGTTCCCGCCGCCGGTTCGGCGTTGTAAAATTTCCAGTGGGCGGTGATGACCGCGCGCGGGTAACAGGTGTCCAGCCGGCCATCCAGGGAGACCCGGCTGTCGGGCAATTCCCAGAGGCACATTTCGCCCCAGTCAAAAAAAACCACCAGGTTCCCGCGCAACCCGTGCTCCCGAATGAACTGCACCGCAGCGACGGGATATTGCTGGCGCGGCACTTCCATCGTCCAGGCCCGCTCCTTATGCAGGGTGAATGCCGCCGCCAGGATGCCAATCGAGGCGAACACAAAAATGGCCGTCAGAATGTTCCGGGCGCCGGGCTGTTGGCCAAGCTCTTCCCAACGCCGGAAGTGGGCGCGAAAACGTTGCAGGACGTCCGCCAGATGCGGCGGCACAAAAGCCAGCGCGGCAATGCAAAACAGCGGCGTGTGCCGCACGGATCGAAACGCCATGACGCCCAGCACCGCCATCACGGCAATCTGCCACAAGGAACGCGGCCGCCGCGACAGGAGAAATGCCCCCACGGCGAGGACGGCACAGAGAAAGAACGCGGCGTGATCCCAGCCCAGTTCCGCCGAATTCCACTCGCCAATTTCCGGTCGCAGCCAGAGCACACTTCCAATCAGCCAGCGGATCAATCCGATGCCCCACGGGTTCAGCAGAAGCGATGCCGTCGTGACCGCGGCGGAAATCCAGAGGGTAACCACGACGCGCGGTGACAATTCGGTGTCCAGGCCGGAACGGATGGCCGCCGGGCCGCGCTGTTTGAGAAACCATTGCGCGGTCGTCGCGGCGGCGGTCACAAACAGCAAAAAGTCCCCGGCCAGTACGCCGCCGTGAGTGTTGATCCAAAGCACGAACAATGGCGGCAGCGCCAGCGCCCACCGGCAGCGGCCGCGGTGGATTTCCCGGGTGATCCAGAATTGAACCGCCAGCGCGAGCGCGCTGAAGATTTGTGGACGCGCGGCAAAGCCGAAGGAAATTTCCACAACCGCCAGCGCGCCAAAGGCCCAGGCGACCACGCGGGTTGACCGGCTCATCTGCCCTGCGGCGATGGACAAGGCGATGCCGAAGGTCAGCAAACCCACCGCCATTTTCAGCAGCAGCAACCCAGTACCACCAAGCAAGCGATGCACCCCTCCGAGCGCGATTTCCGCGACCACCTCATGATTGATCCATTCGTGCCCGTTGGCGGTCCACGAATACGGGTCGGTTTTCATCAACGCGCCGGTTTGCAGGAAATGCTTCCCAAAAAGAACGTGCGCCCACAAATCAGGATCGGCCGTGTTTTCGGAAAACTGGAAAACCGCGAGGCAGAGAACGCAGAGGCAAAAAGCCCGACGCACCGTGGAGCTGTTTTGCTCCGACGGCGTGCGAACGGAGCCGATTCCCGTGCTCTGCATGGCCGGAAAAATACCCGTTGCCGCGCGGGGCAAAAAGGATTTTATGTGGCTGAAATGAAAACGCCCCGCGATCTCCCGCGGGGCGCTTTTTGATGTTGGTAGGGCGGCGCTGCCGCGCCGCCTGACTTTGATTTGGGTTGCGCGGCAGCGCAACCCTACCGCTGTTACGCTCCAACGCTGGCCAGCTCCTCGTTGTTCTCGACGTTCACGATCTTGAACTGTTCGGCGTGCATGCCGGTGTCGGCCCGGAACGACAGTTTGCCGAAGTAGCGTTTTTCCATTTCGATGAGATGCTTCTCGTCCTCGGTGCGCAGCCGTTCCAGCACCGTCGGATGCACCACGATGCGGAGCTGGAAATCCGATTCATCGCGCTCGCGCTTTTTCAGGATCTCCTGGAGCTTGCGCTGGATTTCCACGCTCATGGTCACGACACTTTTCACCTTGCCGCGGCCCTTGCAATACGGGCAATCGTCGTACACCGCCGAACGCACGCTTTCGGTGTGGCGCTGGCGCGTCATTTCCATCAGGCCAAGTTGCGAGATAGGCAGGATGTGGGTTTTGGCCTTGTCGCGGCGCAACCCCTCCTTGACCCGTTGATAAACCGACTGCTGATCGCGGCGCGACTTCATGTCGATGAAATCGAGCACAATCAACCCGCCCATGTTGCGCAGCCGGAGCTGGCGGCAGATTTCCTCGGCCGCCTCGAGGTTCACCTTCAGAATGGTGGTTTCCTGGTCGCGGCTGCCCTTGTGCCGGCCCGTGTTCACGTCGATCGCCACCAGGGCCTCCGTTTCGTCAATCACGATGTAGCCGCCGCTCTTCAAATGCACCTGGCGTGAAAACGCGTTCTCCAATTGCTTGCTGATGTTGAACCGGTCAAAGATCGGCTGCGCGTCGGCGTAGAGCTTCACCTTGTCGGCCGCGCGCTTGGAAATTTTGGTGACCATTTCGCGCATCCGGTCGTGGGCCTTCTGATTGTCCACCACGATGCGTTCGACATCCTCGGTCAAAAAGTCGCGCACGGTGCGTTCGATCAAATCCGGCTCCTGGAACACGCAGGTGGCCGGCGGTTGTTTCTTCATGCGCTCCTGCACGCCGTTCCATTCTTCGAGCAGCAGCGCCAGGTCGCGCACGAAATAACGCTTCTGCTGCCCTTCCCCGGCGGTGCGCATGATGACGCCCATGCCGTCCGGAATCGCCAGTTCGCGCAGGATTTTTTTCAAACGTTTGCGCTCCTCCTGGTTCTCAATTTTGCGGGAAATGCCGCTTTGGTCCGAGTTCGGCAGCAACACCAGGTAACGTCCCGGCAACACGAGGTTGGTCGTGATGCGCGGGCCTTTGGTCCCGATCGGCCCCTTGGTCACCTGCACGATGATTTCGCTGCCCGGCGGATACAGCCGCGGAATGTCCTTCTGGGTGATCTTGGGCCGGTCGCGTTTGCGGCCTTCGCGCTCGACAATTTCCACCCCGCTGTCGAACTGGTTGGGCACAATGTCCCAATAATGCAGAAATGCATTTTTCTCGAAGCCGATGTCCACGAACGCGGCCTTGAGACCGTCCTCGAGGTTGCGCACCTTGCCCTTGAAGATGCTGCCCACGAGGCGCTCCTCGGTGGTGCGCTCGATGTTGAATTCCTCCAGCCGGCCGTCCTCAAGCACGGCGACACGCGTTTCGAGCGTCTCGGCGTTGATGACCACCTCCTTGTGAACCTTCTTCTCCGGCCGGATAAGCCGCTGGACCCGCTTTACCAAATTGGTCGCCGCGACTTTGATGCTGTCGAGGATGCCTCTGGGTTGTTCGGCTACGGGCACCGGCTTGAAGGGCTTTTCCTCCTCCGCCTTGGCCGGGACCTCCGGCCGGGATCCGGGGGACTCCTTTTTGACCGTGGCGGCCTCCGGCGTTTCGATTTCCATGGGCCCCTGCGGCGGGAGGCCGGCGGCGATGTTTTCCGCGCGGTCGATTTCATGCGTGTGCCGTTTTTCGAAGACGTGCTCGTTACCGCCCTGCTCGCTCACCACCTCCGCGCGGGCCTGCACGGCCTCCCGGTCGGGTTTTTGCGGATTGGGGCCGAGGCCGCCTTTGGGGCGGAACCGCATTCCGCGGCGGCGCCGCGAAAAATTTTTATCACTCATAGTCAGTATCCTTTTCGATGGATGTATACGTTTTGCATCAAGCCCAGTGCGATCAACGAGCACAGCACCGAAGACCCGCCGTAGGAAAGCAGCGGCAGTGGTACGCCCGTCACGGGCATGATGCGAATGTTCATACCGATGTTAATAAAGACGTGGCTGAAAATGAGCGTCACCACGCCCACCGCCACCAGTTTGCCCAGGCGATCGCGCGCCTGGCCGGCGATTCTCAATCCAGTAAAGAGAACCACCGCATAAAGCGTGATCACGATCACGCTGCCGACGAATCCTTCCTCCTCCGCAATCACGGAGAAAATGAAGTCGTTGTGAGCCACCGCCCGCGGCAAATACCCGAGGGCATTCTGGGTGCCCTGCCGCCAGCCTTTGCCAGCCAGCCCGCCGGAGCCGACGGAAATCAGCGCCTGCCGGACGTTGTACTCATCGTCCAGTTGTTGCTGCCGCAGGCGTTGCAGCTCCACCGGGGTGGCGTTCGGCGGGGCGAAATGGGTGTAATCCCGCCCAAAATAAACCAGCAACCGGTCGCGCTGGTAGGGTTGCATCGAAATTTGCCACCAACCGGGGGGCAAAAACACCGCATCCACCAAAAACAACGTGGCCAGCAAACCCACTCCGCCAATCAATTGGACCAGGTAAAATCTGGGGGTGCCGGCCACGAACATCATCACCAAACCCGTGGGCAACAACACAAGCGCCGAACCCAGGTCCGGTTCCTTCAAAATCAGCAGGAATGGCAGGACGAACAGGCCGATACCCTTCCAGAATATGGCCGGTTGCCTCAATTCATCCTCCGGCCGGCTCAGAAAATGCGCCATCGCCAGAATGAACGCCAGTTTGGCAAATTCGCTCGGCTGAAACTGGAAAAATCCCAGATCCACCCAGCGGCGCGCGCCAAAACGCATCGAGCCGATATGCGGAATCAGCACGGCAACCAGGCAGATGATCATCGCCCAATACACCACAAACGACCACCGGGTGAGGGTGTGATAATCCGGCAGGCACAACACCGCGGCCGCACCCAGTCCCAGTGCATACCAGACAATTTGATGGGCCCAGGTCTGGCTGTACCAGGGCTTGAGCACCTCAGCCGCATTCGCCATGGTGGCGCTGTAAACGAACATGGTGCCGAGAAACATCAACCCGGCCAACACGGCCAGTTGCAGCCGGTCGATCTTGCGGTGCGGTTCGTTGATGGGGACGTTGATCATTTTAGTTTTCGGCCTCCCCACGCCGCGCCGTCGCCAGGGCGGGTGCGTCCGGCTTTTCCGCTTTCAAAATCGCCTCGTAAATATCGTGCGCTATGGGCGCGCAGGTCGGGCCGCCAAAAGTGCCGCTTTCGACCATGACCACGACGGCGTAGCGCGGATTTTCATACGGCGCAAACGAGGCAAACCAGGTGGTGCGGTCAATTTCCTGGTTCCGCGAGTTCATTACCTGTGCCGTGCCCGTCTTTCCGCAAATCTGCAGCCCGGGGACTTGTGCGGCCTGCCCGGTGCCTTCTATGGTTTCCGCCAGCATCGCGTCGCGTAAAATTTTTAGACTGCGCGGATGCACCCCCAGAGTGCCGCGCACTACTCCCGAGGGAAAAATCGTAGGGACGTCACCTGCGCCTGGGTCCGGAGGTTCGATGCGCTCAACGAGCCGCGGCGCCAGCACCTTGCCGCCGTTGGCAATCGCCGCATAGGCGACAGCCATTTGCATCGGCGTCACGGCCATTTCACCCTGCCCGATACAAATGTTTGCCGAGTCGCCATCACGCCAGTCAGGGCTTTGCACCAGCTTCAACGTCGGGAAAATACCCTTCGTCTCTTGCCGCGTCGGCAGGCCGGCCCGTTCGCCAAAATGAAATTTCTCGGCCATGTGAACTACATTCTCGATTCCCGCGCGCAGGCCGACGGTGATGAAATAGGTGTTGCTGGAGTAGATGATGGCACGCCGGAAATTGTATTGGCCCGGCGGCGCCAAATCCGTGATATGCCGACGGCCGACATAAACATACCCCGGATTGTCAACCAGAGCGTCCGGATCCAGGCCGGCTTCGAGCGCGGCCAGACCGACGATGGGTTTGAAAATCGAGCCGGGCGCGTAATTTTCATATGTCGCGCGATTGGATTGCGGACGCAATTTCGGATCGTTCATCCACGCCGGTTGGTTGGAAGAATAATCCGGGTTGATGGCCGGCGACGAAACCATCGCCAGCACGTCCCCCGAGCGCACATCCATCACGACGATCGCCGCGCGCGCATCCGCACCCCGATGTGCGATCAGCGAGCGTTCCGCCGCTTCTTGAATATCCAGGTCAATCGTCAGCACGACGTTGTCGCCCGGCTCGGGCCGGCTCCACACATTCTCGGTCTGGCGATAGCCCAGATTATTGACAAGCACCGCCTCCGCCCCCGCGCGGCCGCGCAATTGGGCGTCGAATCCGGCCTCGACGCCGGCCTTGCCGCTAAAATCCGGGAGGCGATAATTAAAATCCGGGTCTTCGCCTTCCTGGGATCGGTCATCGCGCAGCACATAACCCAGCAGGTGCGAAGCCGTCGTGCCCAACGGATAGCTGCGAACCGGCTGCATGTCCAATTCCATGCCGAGGCCACCGGGGTACCGCTCCTCAAAACGCGCAATTTGCTCTTCGTTGAGATCGGACAGCAACGGAAATGGCAGGGCGAGCTGCGTATCGTAGTGACGTTTGAAAGTCTCCGGATCAAGCGTCAGCGGCTGGCCGAGCCGCTGGCTGACCTGTTCCACCACGCCGGCCGCCACTTGGAAACGCGTTTGTTCGCGCAGTTGCCTTAATTGATCGGTGGAGAACGCAAACTGTCTGAGTTCGGCCTTGGTCAACGAACGGCCCAGTTTCTTCTCCTGCGCGGCAATGCGTTGTTTCTGGGCGATGCGCGCCTGCACAATGGCGGCGCTATAGGCGGCATCGAACTGCCGGCGCAAATGCACGTCATCGAGGTAAAGGCTGAGGCTGTAGCGGGGCCGGTTTTCCGCGAGCACACGCCCGGCGCGGTCGAGAATTTTCCCGCGCACGGCGGGGATGCGGACCGTACGATAAGATTGGGTCTGCAGATGGCTTTCGTACTTGCCCGCGGAAACGACCTGGACCCACCACAGCCCGGCCAGCAGAAGAAACAACCCGCCCGCCAGCGTCACCGCCAGAAGGCGGAGCTGCGGGTCATTGCGTTTCAATTCGTCGAAAATCAGCATCGCTTTACAAACGTCCGCGCCGGATTTCCCGGTCGGGACGGAAACTGGTTTCGGTCCTCGGCTGATAGCCAAGCGCGTGGTTGCACCAATTGAACAGGGCAAACACCAGGGGCGTCGCCGCCGCGCCACCCGCCGTCATCACAATCCATTGCCAGAGCGAACCCCAACCCAGCAGCGGTTGCTGTCCGGCGGTCAACAGGAGCAAAACGGACAGCCCCGGCACGGCGGCGCTGGCCACGGTGCCCAGGACAAGCTGCGCAAAGGACAATTCGCGCAAAATCAGGTCGCGCCGAAGATGAATCAGGAACCCGACGGCAAAGAGGGGCAGGATGCTGATTCCGAGCGGGTTGGCCGACAGGGCATCGAACCACAAACCGCCCAACACGGCGATCAATGAAACCGAGACGATGTCCAGGTTCAACGCCGCATACACCATCAACACCGGCAGCAAATCCACCTGCGCCCCCAGCCAGTGACGCAGAACGGGAAACGTCGCCTCGCCGAACACTGCGAGAAACGCGGTCGCGAGAATCAGGATGGTCTGCAGTATGTTCATCAATCGTCAATCGAGTTGCGGGTTAAGCAGCACCCAGACCTGGTCGAGCGCACCGAGATCGGCGGAGAGTTTCACGCGCGCCTCGGTGTAAAGTCCAAATTCAACCGGCCGCGAATCCACCACCTGGCCGACGGGAATGCCCTTGGGGAAAACGCCGCCGAGTCCGCTGGTGAAGACATTCTGGCCCGACTTCAAGCTCGCGCGGCCGGAAAGATAGGTCAGATCCACGAGCGAAGTGTCCAGCGGGCCGCTCGCGCCGATGATCCCCATGTCGTGCGCTGGATTTTCAATAATCACGGAGATGCGGCAATTCGGGTCGCCGATCAAAACAACCTGCGCCCGGGTGTAACCCACGGCGGAAACCCGCCCCACCAATCCATCGGCGGTCAGCACCGGCAGATTGGTTTGGATGCCGTCACGGCTGCCAAGGTTGATTTGCGCGGTCTGCCACCAGTTGGCCGGATCGCGCGTGATGACATTGGCGAGCTTGAGCTTCCATGGCTGCTGCTGCTGCCAGCCGAGCAGCGCGTGGAGCTGGCCGTTTTCATGCAGCACGGCGGCGGCTTGCTGGGCTTGAACGTGCAGCTCCTGGTTCTCGCGGCGGAGCCGGTCAATTTGCTGAAGCAGTTCCCGGCGGGGCAGCACGGTGTCGGCCAGGTCGGCGGGGAGCTGCTGGGTGCTGCTGGTGAGCCCGAACAACGGCAAAAACAAACTGCCGACGGCGAGCTTGAGATGGCCGGTCACGCGCGGCGGCAGGCTGAGAATCAGCAGGGCCAGCAGCGTCACCGCGCCGAGCGCGAGGTATTGGTTTTTTCTAAACATCCTGCAACCGCTCCGACCCGCGGGTCGGGGCATGCAGGCGAACGCAAGGGCGGGAAATCAATATTTGGCGTTGGTCGCGACGCGCTTGAGGAATTCAATTTCCTGCAGGACGCGACCCGTGCCTTCGGCGACCGCACTCATGGGGTCGTCCGCCAGATGCACCGGCAAGCCGGTCTCCTCCGCCACCAGCCGGTCAATGCCGCGCAACAGCGAACCGCCGCCGGCCATGACCAGGCCGCGATCCACTAGGTCGGCGGCGAGTTCGGGCGGACAGCGTTCCAGCGTGAGGCGGATGGACTCCAAAATGCTCGTTAACGGTTCTTGCAGCGCTTCGCGAACTTCCTCGGAACGAATGGTCAAGGTCTTGGGCAGGCCGGAACCCAGGTCGCGGCCTTTGACATCCATGGTTAATTCCTGTTCCAACGGAAACGCGGAGCCGATGCGTATCTTGATTTCTTCCGCAGTACGTTCACCTATCATCATGTTGTAGGCACGTTTCATGTGCGCAGTGATCGTTTCGTCAAATTCGTCCCCGCCCACCCGCAGGCTGCGGCTGAAGACGATACCGGCGAGGGAGATGATGGCGATTTCGCAAGTCCCGCCGCCGATGTCCACGATCATGTTGCCCGCCGGTTCATGCACCGGCAAACCAACGCCGATGGCCGAAGCCATCGGTTGCTCAATCAAATACACCTCCCGCGCGCCCGCGTGGGTGGCGGAATCTTTGACGGCCCGTTTCTCCACTTCCGTGATGCCCGAAGGCACTGCGACCACCACCCGGGGTGCAATCAATTTGCGATGATGGACCTTTTGGATGAAGTGGCGGAGCATGGCCTCGGTGATTTCGAAGTCGGCGATCACGCCGTCCTTCATGGGCCGGATGGCCACGATGTTGCCGGGCGTGCGGCCCAGCATGCGTTTCGCTTCATCCCCGACGGCCAGCACGTTGGTCGTGCCCGCTTGAATGGCCACCACCGAAGGTTCGCGCAGGACGATTCCGCGATCCCGCACGTAGACGAGGGAGTTGGCTGTGCCCAGGTCTATTCCAATATCGTTGGAGAACAGGCTTTTGAATTGCGCAAACATGAATTTGCCTAACGCGACACAGTTAATCCATTACGTCCCGAAAGGTCAAGCAGCGATTAAAAGATGGTGCCAGAGGAGGGAATTGAACCCCCGACCAAAGGCTTATGAGGCTTTCTTAATGTTCAATAACGACAATGGTTTTATGACGAAAAAAAACGGTTGCCTGACGGTTGACAGTGCCAAGGCTATCGCGTACAATGGGAAGCAATGAGAGCAACGCGACAAAGATTCAAAATCCGGCCATTCACCAACCCCCGCACCGGCTCCGTTTCCTGGCGCGTCACCGGCACCAAACGCGACGGCTCCCGCGTCCGCGAGAACTTCACCCGCGAGCATGACGCCAAGTGCAAACACATTGAACTTGAAGCCGAGTTTTTGACCCGCCAAACAGAAACCAGCTTGCGGGCCACCAACTTGACGGACACGCAACTGAAACTTGCGGAAATGAGCTTTAAGCGGCTTTCCGATGACGCGGACCTGCCCCGCGCCGTGGATTCCTGGCTGAAGCAGGGCAGGCACAGCGCCGGGCCAACCGAATCGCCCCGGCTGGACGATGCAATCAAGCAATTCAACCGCTGGCTGGACGGCGCGGCGGACTCGACCGGCAACGGCATTTGCACCTTGCGCGAAATTTCCCGCAAGGAATTGAGAATCCGCGTCACCGTGTTTGGGAACGGCATCGGCAATTTGACCGTGGACGCGATCACAACGGAAACCATCGAGGAATTTTTAGGCAAGCTGAAAGTGTCCGCCGTCACCCGCGACAATTACAAGCGGGCAATCTCCCGCTTTTTCTCTTGGTGCATTGAACGCCCGCGCCGCTGGACGTTAAACAATCCATGCCGTGAAATCAGGATTGATAAAGGCGAGAAAGCCGCACCCGTCATCCTGACAATCAAACAGTGCTCCGACCTGCTACGGGCAGCGGAGCGCGAAGGCATTGCCCCTTATGTTGCCGTGTGTCTCTTTGGCGGATTGCGCCCATTTGAAGCCGCCCGGCTGGACTGGCAGGCCGTGAACCTTCAAGACAAGGAAATCCGGCTTGAAGGAAACCAGACCAAGACAGGCCGCGCCCGTGTCGTAACCATTGGCCCGACGTTGCTTAAATGGCTCAAGCGATACAAAGGGACGCCGCTTTTCCCCCCGAACTGGCGCAAGGCGTTTGACGCCGTAAAAGAAGCTGCTGGCTTTGGCACCTCGACGGATGAAACCAAGCGGACACCGTGGACACCGGACGCTATGCGGCACACGGCCATTAGCTATTTTTTCCGGGACTGTGGCAGCTACGGCAGGACCGCCGAGCAATTCGGCAACTCCGAACCGATCATCAAGGCGCACTATCAAGGCCGCGTGAGCACCGCCGACGCCAAAAAGTTTTTTGCACTCAAACCGTCAAAATGAAAATACCAAAGAAGCCAAAACGAATCCGCCGCCCCGGAGCCGGGCGCAAACCGGGACAGGCATACAGGAATGCAGACGCCAGTCCTTTACAGAGACTTGGGGCAGCACATGCGGGAAGCTACGGCGAGAGAGACGGCGAATATGGCCGGAGAGTTTCAATTTTCGCGTCTCAACTGGCGCAACTTTGCCGCGAGCCATCCAAAATTTATGACCTACGCGACCCGTGCATCATTGCGATTTTGCTCCAACTGTTAAAAGTCACTAACTCGAAGGACAGCTATTTTTTCGTTGAACTTGCCAGACGATTTGACAATCCAAGCCCGCTCGATGCTCCTGCCGAGCCAATCTTTTTTTGGCTTTGTGCCCTGTCCGAAATGCCACTTGAAGCCCAAGCGGACAAAGTTCCATCTATGCAGCATCACAAAACGGCCGACCCGTTTTCAATCGGGCAACTTAGAGAATTTTTGCGGGCGAAACTTCCAAAGGGAACACCGCTGCCAGACAATAGGACGATTAGCAGGCACGCAAAAGCGGCTGGCTTGCTCATTCAAAAACCCGGCTGGCCATGCGGTAATTAAATTAATTATCTCCGCAAGCAAGCTGCCAAAGGAAGTTGTTTCTTTAGGCAGCTATGGAAGCAAAACAGATTCAAACCGTCCGGCTCGCGTCACTGACCGAGCTTCGAGAAAACATCCTGCCGAACTTCATTGCGCCAGTGCCGAGCGTGGACACGTTGCGGACATGGTTTGACGGCGCAAAAATTCCGCGACTCAAAAGCAATCCATCTGCAAAAAAGGGAGGCGGCACGGTTTTTTATTCGGTTGCTGGCGTCGAAAAGTTTTTCCGCTCTCGCCTGCTAAATGGACCGCTGGCTTAACCGATGAAATCGCACTTGAGGTTTTCAAAGGCATCCGGCAGCACAAAGAGGCGAGTCGAGGCCATCGTTCGCGCTGGTGAACGCGTCACGCGCCGAACTTTTATTGCCGCCAAGCGGCGCGAGCTATCCGAAAGGGGGACGGTGTATGTCTGAAAACGCCCGCCGCGCCCGTGCCGCCCGCCCGCCGTCTCTGGACACCGGCCCAGACAACCACCGCGCCCGCTGTCTCATTGCTACGGTCCTGAACGAAGCCGGGCAGGAATGGACACCCAAACTGAGGCAGGCCATCGCCCGGCCTGAACTGTTTCAGGATGGACGGTTGCGCGTTATGGCCGAAGCAATCAACGCGGCATCGGCAAACGGTATCATTCCTTCATCCGTTGCCATCCATGAACGTTTGCCCAGGGAACACCGTGACCTCGTTTGGAGTTTTCAACCCGCCGAGTCTTTGCCGTTGTCCATCGTTGAAACTGAGGCAGAAACTTTTCTGGAAAACGCCCTGCCTGTTGGAATTGAAACCTTGCTTGGCGAATCATGGCAGGCCATCAAGGACAATCCGAAATCAGCCGCCAGCATCGCCCGGCATACGGTTGCGGCTCTGGAACGGATTGCCGGCGACAACATCAAAGACGGATTGCCGCCCATTGTGGATGCTGCCGATTTTCTGGCTCAACCACTGGTCATGCCGCCCGAACTGATTGCGGGTATCGTTCACCGGGGAAGCAAGCTGGCCTTTGGCGGCTCGTCAAAATCATTCAAGACATGGACCCTGCTCGACCTGGCTCTGGCGGTTTCGACCGGGGCGGACTGGCTTGGATTCGCCACGGCTCAAGGCAAGGTGCTGTTTTGCAACTTTGAAATCCAGACGGCGGTTTGGCAGCAACGCATTGCCAAGGTTGCCCGCGCCAAGGGCATCGAAATAAAACCCGGCCCGATTCAACTATGGAACCTTCGCGGCCATGCCGCCGACTTCAGGCAGCTTGTCCCCAAAATCATCGCCCGCGCCCGCGCTGAAGGATTCTCTTTGATTGTTCTGGACCCGCTTTACAAACTCTTTTCCGGCTCGACCGATGAAAATTCAGCCGGTGACATTGCCGCCCTGCTCAACTCACTGGAACAGCTTGCCGTCCAATCCGGCGCTGCCGTCGCCTATGGATGCCATTTCGCCAAAGGCAGCGCGGCGAACAAAGAAGCGATTGACCGAATCAGCGGCTCTGGTGTGCAGGCCCGTGATCCTGACAGCCTGATAGTGTTCTCAAAGCACGAAACACCGGATGCCTTTGCCGTCGAACCAATCTTGCGGAATTTTCCGCCCGTCGAACCGTTCACCGTTAGATGGGAGTTTCCTTTGATGGTCCGCGCCGATGAACTGGACCCGGCCAAACTCAAACAGGCAGCCGGACGCAAACCAGAGCACACACCGGGCGAGCTATTTGAATTGCTGCCCGCCGATGGACTCACAAACGCCGATTTTCTAACCGCTGCCAAGGAACAAGGCATCAGTGAACGGAGCTTTTACCGGATGAAAAAAGACCTCGAAAACGGCGGCAAAATCCTGCTTTCCAAAATCAACGCCAAATGGACGCCGGTTTCATCCAAAAAAACACCCTCACTGCCAGAATGAAAACCCCGCTTTCAATCAATGTTTATATGGCTACTGCCACAACTGCCACAACTGCCAAAATACATTCTGGCAGTAACGGAAGCCGCTGCCAACTGCCACAATGCCATAATCCTTTAGGATATGGCAGTGGCAGTAGCGGCAAGGGGAACTAACCATGTCGAAGTACCCCGACCAAGACCGCGAGCAACCAAACCCGGCCGCCGCCGCGTTGCTCAAGGGCCGGCGTGCCAAGGTGATTTGCCCCGCTCACCTGCTGCCGGACTTGTTGGACTTGGTAGAGCAGGCAGGCGCAACCGTATCCAAGCCAATCACGGAAACACCAGACGGCCAGCGCAAGGTTAGAATCAAATGGCCAACACGGAGGAAGCGCACACGATGAAATCAAATCGTAACACGGTGAGGCAAGGCCCGACCCACCCCCCTTTTAGGAGACTTCTAGAAGGTAAATGGCATGAACTGGTCACCAAGCGGACCGGCCCCGCCCATACGCATGACTTTTTGAAGTGTCCCACACCACATTTTTGAATTATGAAAAAAACTCACAGCAAAAAAAACGCCGTGAAGCTGCCAAGCCAAGCGGTCAATCAAACCGAATTGGCGAAGATAATTTCCGCCGCGTTCAACTGCCGATGCTCGCGCCGATTGATTCACCGTGCGATTGTCTCACAAACAGCACCGCAACCGGATTCTGCCGGACGCTACGGCGTCGCCCAGTGGTTGACCTGGTGGCGCGGCAACAAATCCGCGGTCGAGCATGAGGCCGCCCAATCTGCCGACGTTGCATCGCTGAAAAAACGGCGTGAACTGCTTCAGATCGCAAATGCGGAATTTGCCGCCGAAAAAAACAAGGGACTTTGGGAAAACCGGCTGGATTCTGTCCGCCGTTTTACCGCCGAGGCCCAGGAGTTTTTTAGGATTGTCAGAACCAACATTGAATTTGAGCCTGAAAAAATCGTCCATGCACGGTTGAAAGAGCTTGGTTGTGGCGATTTAGTCATCAGCAAATGCCGCGAAGTGGTGCGGGAGGCGGGAGTCAAAGTCATTGACGCGCTTGAAATCAAACTTGGAATTTTGACCGCCGAGGAAGCGAAGCTGAATGAGGAAAAACGGCAGGCCAATTTAGCCGATGAACGGCTCCACAATTTCCGGGTGAAAAATCACCGGAACCCGACCGCCGAGGAAAACATTCGGGAACATTTGAATTTCACTCCGTGAATCCTGACGTTCAAATTTCCTTCAATGACAATCGCCGGCCAGAGCCGAGCGTTGATTTTCTTTATCCGCCGGAAGCGGAGGAGCAACGCGAAGCCGAATTGATTCAGATTATCCAAGACACGCGCCTTAAAACTTTGCGTGCGATTGCTGGTCTGATAACGAACGGGCGGAAGGATGGTCTATGCACTCGCGTTGCGGCTCTGGAAGTCATTTGCGGCAAACCAATCGCCGAAGCCGCCGCTGAAATCGGCAAAGACAGGACGACCGTTGCCCGCGCCGTTGAATCCCTGAAAGCCCTAATTGCACAGGCCGACGGCGGAAAACACCAATGAAAACAGGGAAGTTTAGCGGCAAGCCGGAAATAGTTGCACAGACCCGCGTATAGATGATGAACATACTTTCGACCCTAGCGGCCATGGCGGACAAAATCCGGCCCGGCAGTTCCAAATGGCTGCAATTAAAATCCGTTCCCCAATCGCAAATTGTTGAAAAGCTGGCTGGCATCATCGTTGGCGCTGGCGGCAAATTGCCTGACGGTTTTGTGCGTTCGCCGCTGGCCACGAGGACAACCCACAACCAACCGCTCGCCGCCGATGCGATGGTCAGTGTCCGCGAATCTGATTTACGGGAAATTCTCAACGGGCTGACAATTTTGGAAAGACGGTTATCCACCCCCGCCGGCGTGACCACCCCACCGGCCATGTCAGTATCGCCGGGAAATTTGTTGGCGGAATACACGCGGCTCGTTTCGTCCAAAGACCCGGCTGATCACAGTCGGGCAGCGGACCTTTATTTGAAAGACCCGCAGGCGTTTCTGGAACAATGCCAGGCAGGCCCGCGAGTCACTAGCGAAACGCGGCACGCCGAGGCACAGGCGAAATTGGCCGGCGAAATGCGAAAGGTCGGATACAAGCTCTAACCAACGAAAGACAAACATGAATCTCGAAACCTCGAAAGAAATTGTGATGCGTGGTGAAGTTCCCTTTACCATGCCCGTCTCAACTGTCGCCCAAAGGCCCGCTGCGCCAGTTCGCATTCGTCCCGCTCCGCTGCCGCCGATTGCAAAAGCCGTGCTGCCAGTCCAACAGGATGCAATCGCCCGGCGGTACTGCGATGAAATCTTAACGCCGGAACTTGTGGCAAAAGTCGAGGCTTCACTTGAGCTTTTGGCGAAAGAACAAAAAGTCATCGAGCAACACAACGTGCCGATGGCCGTCGAGCGGGTCAATGCGGCCAAGCGAGCATATGAGGCGGACCCGTCACCGGCAAACTTGCAAAAGTTTAGAGCGGAAAAATCACTCGATACCTGGGACCACGGCTCGATTCAACTTGCTGCCATGCAACGCAAGGGCGTGATAGTTCTGCGTGAGATTGCGCCATTGATGCCGGCGATTCTGTTGAAGCTTGCGGACCTGCTGGAAGCCGACTCCCGCCTGATCGAAGTTCATGACGGCGGACACTTCGCCAACTTCGCATTGCCCGCGCCGACGCACGGCTTGGTGCAATCATTGCGCTCCAGCGCGAGCAATTATCGCCGGCAGGCTGAATACGGCGGACGTTCGCCAGAATTTCCTGAGTTACTAAATTATTTATTGGCCGCGCATCGCGATCCCGACCGCAAACCGGCCAACCTCACGCCCACAAAGCTCTACATGCCCAAGCCAGTCGAGGCGGGCGAAGTGGGCGCGGTTGAAATCGAAACAGCGGAGCCGGGCGATCCTGCTGCAAATTGAACTTCCCGGCGCGGAGGGTGTTTTGCATATCACCCCGTTTACGCTCGCGCCGGATTGCCGCTGGACTGTTTTCAGTGGCCACCCGCCGGAGTTAAATCCGGTGGGACTTTTTTGACCGGTGGGAGCCGCCGCCGGTTGCGTAGAACCAAGCGCCCCGGTGAAAACTGGGGCGTCTTTTTAAAAATGGACATGAAGCAACCAACTTTGTTTGACCAACTGAAACCGCGAAGCCTGGAAGTGGCCGGCCCGGACCTGCCGGGCATTGTGGCGGATCTGAAACGCCGAGGCGGACACATCAGCGGCATGGTGCGCGTGTCCACGTCAGGCTGGCGACTGACGATTGAATGGCCGGACACGCCTACTCTCTGCCGTGAAAATTAACCCTGCCATCGTTGCCGCCGTGCTCGCTGCCATGTTTGGCTTGCTTGGCTGGACACTGTTTGAAGTCGTCACGCTCAAGGTGGAAGTCGCCAGAATCGAAACGCATCTGGGGATGACCGCGAAATCAAATTGACCAGTTGAAACCGCGAAGCTGGCGGGTCTGAAAAATCGTGGCGTGATTATTTTGTCCTTGGAGCGAACCGGTAGTACCTTAATTTGAAATCCAAAAAACAGAAAACCCCCTTCATAAAGGAAGGGGGTTTTTGAATTGAAGGCAGTTAAACGGCTACCGCAGGTTCCTTGTCGCATTTGGGCTGCGCCGGAAGAGCGCTTGTCGGTGTTACCTTTTTACCGGTAACAATTTCGACCCGTATATCTTCAATGTGGTCATCAGCGTCTATCGGCAGCTTGGCGCTGCACGACGAAACAATTTTGAATAGATTATAAAAGAACTCTCCAAAAAAGCCCTTAATCTGGGTTTGGACTTCCGGGTTTTGGTTGGCTTCTTCAGCCAGCCTTTCTAGCCAATACTTAAGAGCTTCCGCGCTATGGTTAACAGCTTCTGTGGATGAATAAGGCTTTCCAAACCACAACGAAATCCTTTCTCCAGTGACCCTCGAATATTCCTTGATCTGGCTTAATGTTATATTGTCATCTTTGCCAGCCTCTAATTTTGAAATGGCGCTTTGTGTTACGCTTAAAGCCTCAGCCATTTGATTTTGTGTAATCCCTTTTTGGTGGCGAAGCTGAGCCATACGAGCGGCTATTTGGCTTTCGCTCATCAATTGTTCTGCCTTGGCCCGAACGTCTTTGTTGATTTCTTCGCCTTGCATCATTTCTGGAACAGAGGCGTATTTCTTCCCGGTCGGGGCCGCCCGGGAACTATTGGTGGGATTGGATTTCATAATGGTTCCTTTGACTTTTCTTATTTCTGGTTTTGTTTGTGTACTTTCTGTTTCAAGCTCTTTCATTTGCCAAGTAAAATAAAAAGTTCTTACAATATTCCATATCGGAATCTTTTTCAGTTTCTTTACCAACACATAGCAAATATAAAGTTTTATTCGATTCGTCCGGAAACGCGTAAATTCTACAATCCATCAGACCATCTTCCATGCCTTTTTGATCAATAGTGACTATTCCCGATTCGCGCCTCTGTAAATATAATGCCTCTAAAGCCTTATGGTTCTTTGAAATCTTCAATTGAGCCGTATAATGCGCCAAGTTCCTCAACAAATGAGCGGTTTCCTCCGGATGTTGAGTTTCAAAGTCCAAGTAACTATTTTTCCATCCGCTAGTTGTGTCTATTTTCCACATAAGCAAAGACAAGTTATTCCTGTGGGGAATAATAGTCAACTAATAAATTAGACACTTCAAGACAAAAATGCCTTATGTGTTGCTTTTTTGAGTCGCTCACAATCGAAGCCCTGACGGCCAAGAGGCAGGACCACACGCCCCGGCCTGATTCGCTACGCTAGGCAGGACGCGCTCTGACCGCCGGCAGGCAGAAAGGACGCCCAGACCTGCCCCAAGACGCCCCAAGGACAAAGGCTCGCCCCCTGAAAGGCTGGCAGCGGTTGCCAACGGTTGCCAAAAATCGCCTTATTCGCGTCCATTGGTTGCCATTGCCTGTTATTGGCCCGAACTTGCGCTAACGTCATAAAACCCTTTATTTATGCGGCATTTACAGCGTTTTAAAGTGGTGCCAGAGGAGGGAATTGAACCCCCGACCAAAGGCTTATGAGTCCTCTGCTCTACCCCTGAGCTACTCTGGCAACCGAAAGCAGTGTTCCATTTTGCGGACAAATTGCCCACTGTCAAATCGGAACCGCGCAACCCATCCGGAGGATCAATTTCGCCCCGGGCCGCACCGCGGTTGCCCTCCCGGCAAAAACCGCCGGATTTTACGAAGGAAACCTCCGGGTTGCCGAACCTAACCCGGCCATTCAAAACGGTCTCCCGTAAAAAATTCGCCCACACCGTTACGGCGTGGGCGAATCAGGGTTGGCGTGAGACTAAATCAGCTTGCCCGTCATTTTAGGGCAACAAACCGACGCGATAAATCCGGCGCGGGCCGGGCTGGTTGGTGTCGGACCCGGTGGTCAGGGCATTTGTCCCGATGACCGTGGCTCCCAGATTATTCCAGGCAGCCGGGTTGAGGTTGGTCGTAAATTGCACTTGATATACTTGCCCCGTCGCGGCCGTCCAGGTGAACATCATCACGCTGTTGGTCTGCCACCACTTCAGAATCACCGGCGGCGGGGGAAAGCGAAAGACCGTTCCTTGAGCGATGGTGCCGGACGCCGCCGTGCCGTAGAAATTGCCATCCGTGCCAGGGGTCAATTCCGCCACGGGGTATGCTCCGTTGGTGCCGCCAAAGGAAACCAGACTGGTCAACAGGCCGGCGGGAGTGATTTGAAAAATGGTGCCGTCGTTGTTCGAGTCGCCAAGCTGGGTGGTTCCGTAAAAATTGCCGTCCAGACCTTGAACCAAACCGGCATTGGGATTGGCTCCATTGGTGTTACTGAACGAAAACAGGGTGGTCAACGCTCCCCCGGAAGTCATTTTAAATATCGTGCCGGCACCCTGGCTGCCGCCGTAAAAAGTGGTGCCATAATAATTGCCGTCCGTGCCTTGCACCAGCACGGCCTGAGGAACAGCTCCGTTGGTGGTGTTAAATGAAACCAAGGTGCTGAGCGTGCCGGACGGGGTCATCCGGAATATCGTACCATCACCCCCATTGCTCAGATCGTTCGTACCGCCAAACGCGGTTGCACCATAGAAATTGCCATCCTTGCCCAACAATAGTCCGGCATAGGGACTGGCACCAATCGGTGCGACATTTGTGCCGGTGAATGAGATCAGACTGGTAAAGACACCATTGGCGGCTAATTCAAACACACTGCCGTAATCGTTCGTTCCACCATACGCCGTCGTGCCATAAAGATTGCCATTCGTCCCCCAAACCAGGGTGGACATGGGGCTGGCGCCGGGATAGGCGCCGTTGGTACCCGTAAACGATACCAAATTGGTAAACACACCATTGGTGGTCAATGCAAACACAGTGCCGTCGCCATTGGCACCGCCCGCCTCGGTGGTGCCGAACAAGGTGCCATTGGAACCCCAAACCAGGCCGGCGGCAGGGTTGGCCCCGGGATAGGCGCCGCCGGTGCCAGTGAACGTAAGTAAATTGGAAAACGTGCCGGTTGAAGTGATTTTGAATACTGTCCCCAAGTTGTTCGAACTGCCTATCTGGGTTGTTCCATAAAACGAGCCGTCCGGTGCCTGGAGCAACTCGGCGGAAGGATCCGCACCGTTGGTAGTCCCAAACGAAATCAATGTGGTAAGCGTTACCGCACCCCGCGCCGAAGAAAAATCCCCGCACACCACCAGCAAACCCACCACCAGCCCAACCAGCGATTTTTTGAGTGGTTGCACAACTTGAAAAACTCGTTCATCAACAACACGACACGACAATCCGTCTCCTGGCAATACAAGCAGCTGGTATTACAAAAATCTTGCTTTGAAAGATTACAAGGCAGCTTCTAACTGGTTTGACGAATCAACCGATATCGGCAACAGCCGAAGGAAAGCACTCCCAACAAAACGAAAGCCCAAGTACTCGGCTCGGGCACGGAGCCTGGGGTAACCCCTTGCATGTTCAAATCCTTGCTGATGATGAGCGTGCCGCCCGCGGCAATGTTGACGTCCCACTCCAGCCCCCAGTTAATATTCCCGGTGGTCGCGGTATTGTCATTGAAAGTGGTAGGGGTGTTATTATTAAGAGAATTCAGAATTGTACTGCCATTTCCGACCTGCGCGTGATTTGCCGGATGGCTGACCACAGTGTCAACGTTTTCAGAAACCTGGCAACCACGGCCATTATATTGGATGACTCCGCCGTAATTCCTGCCGAGATCAGTCAATTGTGCCGAATCATTGTTGGGCGTATTGCCCAAATTGAAGTCGGCATATTGGAAAAAATGAAAGCTCAGACTCGCCCCGGAAAGATTTTGAATTGAGATTGTCTCGGACAAATCAGAAGCCCCGCTTGTCGGCGAACCACCCACCAAACTGTACAGAATGCTCGCGCTGAGGGTGGAATTGGCGTAAGTGGATTGCAATATGTTGCCACTTAACAGGTTGTTGACCGGGGCGCTGATGGTGTCAATTGATGATTCACCGCCGCTGCTTCCGATCCGATACCAAAACCATTGCTGGGCCAACTGCTGCTGGCCTTCCACGGTCCAGCTGTACATTCCCTGCTGGCTGGAGGTATTTATGCTCACGGTGGAATTTCCGGAGTTTAAGGTTTCAATCTGGGCCTGGCCCGTACTAAGGGACAAGCACAGCGCCACGCAGGCACTCCCGGCAAGATGATTTGATTTCATAAGATTAAAGGTAATTGTTGCTTAAATTTCCGAGAGTTTAGTCACGCATTTCCACTGTGTTTCAACCGCCAGGAACAAACCAAGGCTCCCATGCCCATCAGAATAAAAGCGACGCTCGAAGGTTCCGGCACCGATCCCGCCGAGATGCTCCCGGAATAGGAAGTAGTATACGGACCGGTACCTGTTGAGAGATCGGTCAAGGTCATGGCGGGGGAAAACTGAAAGCTTAAATTCATCGATCCACCAGAAGCACCATCGGTAACCAGAGAATTCAAGTCCGCGTTGGCTCCAGAATAAGCCAAGCCGGTGACATTCACCAGCAACGCCGCATTGATGCCTCCTATGGAAAAGGTGGTTTCCACCTGGAGCCAATCGACATTGCCGGTCAAATAATCCCCCAGCCCATCGTTGATGCTCAACGCGCCATAGGGCGGTGCTGCAACCGTTGCGTATTGAACAGCCCCAGCGGTTGTGATTGGACCATAGCTAAACGGGCCGTTGAAAACCCCGCCAAACAAATTTATCGCCGAGCCGGTTCCGCCCGTCTCACTGCCAATTTGCCACTGCTCACCGGAGTTTGAGGCGTTGAACTGGAACGTATGAGCAGCGCCATTAAACTGAATTGACGATGTCGATCCCGGGAAACTGCTGGAAAAATTAAGGGAGATCAACTGTGCCTGGCTGCTAACAACTGAAAGGGCCAGCGCGGCCACTACCCCAATAATTGCTTTGTTGATAGGTTTCATAATATTTGTTTAACTTTGGGGGTTTAATCCAATGTTGCCTCTGATCGTGAGCGGTTAAGCCTGCATCCTGATTGCGCACCAAGTGCCTCTGCAAAGAAATGAAATGCTTTTGTTAATGTATGCATTTGAATGTACGCCGGATCAAATTGCCCCCTTTTGGGCCAAGCGACGGAAACCAACCAAGGTTCCCATGCCCATCAGAATAAAAGCGACGCTCGAAGGTTCCGGCACCACTGAGACGCTCCCGGAATACGAGGTAACATACGGACCAGAGCCCGATGAAAGCTGGGCCAACGTCTCCCCAGGGGAAAACTGAAAGCTCAAATTCATCGACGCGGGACCGTCCGCAACCAAGGTCGACAAATCTGCGTTGGGTCCAGAATAAGCCAACCCAGTAACATTAACCACCAAAGCCGCATTTATGCCTCCAATGGAGTCAACCGTGTCTATCTGGATCCAATTGACACTGCCCGTCAAATAATCCGCTGGCAAAACCCCGAGTCCATCGTTGATGCTCAACGCGCCAAACGGCCCCAAAACATTGGCGGTATCAATGGTAAACGGACCCACGATGGCGGTTGAGATTGGACCGTAGCTAAACGGGCCGTTGTTAACCCCGCCAAACAGGTTAATCGCCGAACCGGTTCCGCCAGTCTCATTGCTAATTTGCCACTGATAACCGGAATTTGATGCGTTGAATTGAAACGAATCGGCAAAACCATTAAATTGGATTGTCGACCCCGAAAGACTGGAAAAGTTAAGGGATAATTGCGCCTGGCTCGTAACTGCTGAAAAGGCCAACCCCGCCATGATCGCGATACTTGTTTTGCTGGTAGATTTCATAATTCAACCTGCTTGGGATACTTTTGGAGTTTTAATCCAAGATTGCTTCTGATTGGCTCGCGTACGGGGGCCTCTTTTGAATTCTGGTTCCGCGCCAGAATTCGTGCCATACAAACTGAAAAAAGAGCCAATGCGTATACCAGATACCAAAAAAGTGCCATGGGACTGATTGGATTTTCTGGAATACGCATAAGAGTTGGCTTTTGCTGATTATACTGGTTCTTGGTTGTTCAGGGTTTGAATCCTCACACGTTTCTGATTATTTTGCGGGGGTTCACTTGAATCCGGGTGGCACCCCGGATTCCTGCGTCGAGAAAATGATGCGATGGCATTTTAATCATAGGTTACAAAGTCAATAACAGAACCCTGAGCCGGCTGAAAAATCCCGAGGACGATTCCTGTCGATCCACCCGCGCCGGCTTCCGATGCCTGAGTTTCACTCTGGCGCTGATGGGTTCACCCAGGTTGGTCGTCACCTGGACGCAGCGATCATCCCACAATTCAATCATGTTCAGGTCTTTGACGTTGGTCACTTCCAAATCCGGCAAGCCACAACTGGCGAGCCATTCCTTGATTGCCACGACCTGCTTGGGCGAGGAAGCACGCGCCGTGAAAATCTTTACGGTGTGCCCTTCGGCAATCCAGCGCTTCACGCGCATCAACATGGGCTCAATCGGGCTGCCGATTTCATCCCAGCGGGTGCTGCCCAAGTCGCGGGCCAGTGTTCCGTCCAAATCAACCCCAATCCACGGGGAACCACCATATCGCGTCTGGGTATTGTCCGTGTATTTCTTGCCGCACTTTTTGCACACCGCACCAAAACGCCCGTCCTCCAGCCAGAAAGGCTTTAATGTCTCGTCGCAGCAAGCCATCTCCCGATCGCTGGCTGGCGCAGTGTCAGCCTGACCGAACAACGGCCCCGCCGTCATCCAGCGCGCACTGCGATCCGCCACCTGAGCATTGATAATGGCTTCCATAGTCATCTTATCCGAGCCGCTTCCATACTTTTCCTGCCTGATTTTCTACGACTTACCGAGCTTCAATTTCACATCTACGTTATCGGTGGAGGCCTCAAAATTTACAATTTTATAGTATTCACAATGGGCAGCAATTTACTCACATCTGATATTGTGTTATTCACTAAGAAATGAGATATCCACAAAGCATCATCAATTTTGAAAGTTATTCACAATTTAATGAAGTTATTCACAATCTGTATTGATTTATTGACAAAAGTGTCAAAAAAATCTACACTGCAGTCGTTCCCCACAAGAGGGAAACATGAATGACTCTTGGGGACGTTTAAAAATGGGTAGCCGCCGACAGGCGGGCCATTCAGAAGAGCGTTGTAGCACTGTCTGTCCGGGTTCGTATTTGGACTAACAGGCAAAGGTTGCGACACAACAGGCGAAACGAATAGTTGTAGGATTTGTGAGCTTATGGCAGAAAATGTCGCCATCCAGCCGGCAAGTAAATTGCCCCGGGATCATGTCACCGCCAGTGGTTTGGCCAACTCTTTACGGGGAAATCTGGCCAATCTGGCCTGCAAATGTTCGGAGAGGGACAATGTGGATTTCTTGATCAAGGAGGACCGGATCGTTTGCGCCTTTTGTGACCGGGAGATTGCCTGCCTCCCTCCCATTGTGGGAATCTACAAGGCCACGTGCGCGTGTTGCAACTCGCCGTCGGTCAAATCCACCTTCGTTTTGGATTCGCGCGGCGTTTATACCTGCACTTGGTGCGGTCGATCAAAGTAAACCGCGAAAACGCCGCCGCGGTTCACGACCGGCGGCGGATTAATTCGAAATTGCAAAGACGCAACTCCGGTTTGTCCTGGCTTTCGAGCACCAGTTTTTGTTCCGCATCGAAGGAAATCAACCGGTGATCGGGTTTGAGATTGAGGTCTTCAAATCCACACCGCCCCGGCCGCCGCGTGACTATCTGCATCAGTTCGTTCAAGGTTTGCTCGGGAAATCAGCTTGTGGGTGAAGGCGCGTTTGGCGTTGATCGTTGATCGCCTGGTAGTATTTTCCGTCCTGCGCCGCGAGCAGTTCATCCGGCCCATTCCAAAAACCCCAGATGGTGACGTAATCATATTCCCGCCGGACGAACGACGGCTTCGCCGTCCGGCGTGCGGAATTCCGCCAGCGCGGCATAGCGCCGGTCGTCGGAAGCCGGACGCCAGGATTCCGGCTGGCGACCGGTCATGTTATATGGCACGGGGATAAATGGTCTGCACCCCGTTGCGGCTCATTTCGAGGGCAAAGGCAAATTCCTCGAAAGGGCGGTTGAATTCCGCATGAATGAATTTGTTGATCGCCAGCGTGTCGAATGGCACCACCTCGCCCATGTGCGACCATTTGACCATCAGATCCAACACCTTGCCGGCCACCGGACGCGTTGGCACCTTGTACACCATGCTCGTGCCCTCCAACCGCTCGCGCTTGGCCTCAAACCACTCGCGTGCATACCAGTTCTTCGGCAACAGACTTTGCCAGAAGGGCAGCCCGAAACGTGTGGGATAAAGATCGCCGCCGTCGTCCGTCTTCAAATGATAATAATCCATCCCCAGCAGCGACATGGCGCTGCATGGCGACGGCAAATCCGGTGGCAAATCCGGTGGCGGCTGGGCCGAAATGGAGGCCGTCGAAGCGGAAACCTTTGACGTTGGTGTTGACCAGAGGGACCTTCGAAGTCCGCATGGTTGTCTCCCGCAACATCAAATGCGAACCAGCGGGCGTCTCCCCAGATTTTGGCGCAGGGTTCGCCTCGTTTGGCCTGCCAACGCACAGGGCGTTGTTTCTCAACCGTCCGGGCGTTAATTCAACATCAGCTTCGCGCCGGATTCCTCCGGCACGATTTCCCGGTGCAACTTCTCCGTGTCCCGCAGCACCACAATCGTCGAAGCCATGCCCACCTGCGCTCCCGTCAGCAATTTGTGCAGGTCGTCAATCCCGGCAATGGCCTGGCCGCCATAGGCCACGATCATGTCGCCCTCGCGCAAACCGGCCCGGCTGGCCGGGCTGCCCGGTTCGACGCTGATCACCAGCATGCCGGTTTCCGCCGGCAGCTGATGATACCGCACCAGCCGCCGATGGATTTTCGCCGTCTGCCCGCCCACCCCGATGTAACTGCGCCGGATGACGCCGTCCTTGATGAGCCAGCCGGCGATATATTTCGCCGGATTGATGGCGATGGCAAAGCAAAGTCCCTGCGCCGGCAAAATCACCGCGGTGTTGACCCCGATGACTTCGCCATGAGAATTGACCAGCGGCCCGCCGGAATTGCCCGGATTCAATGCCGCATCCGTCTGGATGATGTTGTCCATGAGCCGGCCGGAATCAGCGCGGAACGACCGGCCCAGCGCGCTCACCACGCCCGCCGTCACGGTGTATTGGAACCCATATGGATTGCCGATGGCAATGGCAAGCTGGCCCACGCGCAGCCGGTTCGAATCACCCAGCCTCACCGGCTGGAGATCCGGCGCATAGATGCGAATGACCGCCAGGTCCGTGTCCGGGTCCGAACCAATGAGCTGCGCATCCGGCTTCCGGCCATCGGCCAGCGCGACCTCAATTCGATTCGCGCCGTGGACCACGTGGCTGTTGGTAAGGGCGAACCCATCCGGGGTGATGATGAAACCCGAACCGCTGCCGCCGCTTTCGCGGCCATTGCGCCGGTCACCCCCCTTGCGCACGTCAATCTTCACCACTGAAGGGCTGACCGTTTCCGCCGCGTTGACCACGGCGTCAGAATACGCATCCAGCAAGAAACCGTCGGACACCGGCGCGGCGGGCGCGGGAGACTGGCCGTTAAACAATCCGGGTGCTTCCGTCACCGGCGACACGCCAAAATCTGTTCCTGTAATTCTCATGTTATCACCCGCCACTCAGGCGGTTGGTAACATTTAAACCCGTTTGTGAATCTGTCAAACCAGGCCCGGCAAGAACGGTTATTTTTCCCTGAGCAACGCTGCCAAATCCAATGGACGGGTGAACATCGCCAGGCCGCCGTCCGGCGTGCGGGGCCATTGTTCCTTCGGACGGTCCCAGTATAGCTCCACCCCGTTCTCGTCCGGGTCGCGTAAATATAGCGCCTCGCTCACGCCGTGGTCCGCCGCCCCGTCCAGCTCAATGCCCGCCGCCAGCACCCGCCGCAACGCATCGGCCAGCAGCGCGCGGGTCGGATATACAATGGCGGTGTGATACAGGCCGGTCGTGCCCGGCGGCGGCGGCGAACCACCCGCGCTTTCCCAGGTGTTCAAACCCAGATGATGATGATAACCGCCGGCCGAGAGAAACGCCGCCTGCCCGCCAAACCGCTGCGTCAGCTCCAGCCCGAGTACGCCCTGATAAAATTTCAGCGCCCGTTCGAGATCGGCCACCTTCAGATGCACATGGCCGATGCGGACCCCGGCATCAATCGGAGATGTAGGCTGCGCCATTCCTTCTTGTAGGCCCAATCTGAAGGGACGGCAAGACTGGTTTCACGGCGAGCTTGACCATGATTGCGCCCGGCCTGGGGCTTCCCTTGATGGTGGCACCTTGAAACTTCACGCTTCATTCCACCTCACCCTGAATCTCGCTGTCCGCCACCTCGTTGAGCACACGCCAGCCGCTGACTGTGCTCGCCACGAGCAGATTGAGCTTGTTGAACGAGCCGTCCGCCAACCGGCGCAGCTCCGTCACCACCACCACCCCGTTGATGTAACGCTGACGGTCGATGAAAAAGCTTTCCACACCCTTGAAATCCGGCCAGGCCTCGGCGAGCTCCTGCCGGCATTTCTGTTCCAAAAGCGTTGCGTTCCGCTTCCGGAGCTCCGCATTGCGCGCCAGATTCGGGTCCGCCTCCAGCAGCATCAGTATCCCCTCGATCAAAAAGTTCCGGCACATGCAGGCGGATTCAATGCTCTGCCGCCGGCAGGCGTCCTCCAGGCAGAGGATGGCGCCTTCCGGGGTGTTGAAATCCATTTCGACAGCCGGCAGCGCGCGCAGCTGTTCCAAGGTCAGTTCCGGTTGTACGTTTTCCAGCATGGACGAAGCCGTCGGGTCATCCGGCTTGTGCCGCAAGCTGGTCCTTTTTTCCAGGACACGCGAGGTTTTTCTTTGTTCCGCTTCTGGTAGGATGGCGTCATGCAAAAGTTGCCGCGCTCCTTTTACGACCGGGACACCATCACCGTCGCCAGGGAACTGCTCGGGAAATGGCTGGTTCACATCGCGCACGGCGTGGAACGCATCGGCCGGATCGTGGAGGTGGAGGCGTATCTCGGCCCGCACGATCTCGCGGCGCATTCCGCCCGGGGGCTGACGGAACGGACAAAGGTCATGTTCGGTCCGCCCGGCCACGCGTATGTTTATTTCATCTACGGCATGCATCATTGCATGAACGTGGTGACGGAACGCGAAGGTCAGGCCTCCGCCGTGTTGTTGCGCGCCCTCGAACCGGTGAAGCATGTCCCCGGCCGGACCGGCGGCCCAGGCCTGCTTTGCCGCGCGATGCAGATCGACCGGCGCCTTAACGCCCACGACCTGCTCAGCGACAATTTCTTCATCGCCGCGCCCCCACCAACCGGACCGGTAATGATTGTAAAACGGCCGCGGGTGGGCGTGGATTACGCCCGGCATTGGGCCCGCCGGCATTTGCGGTTTTATCTCAAGGGCAATCCGTTTGTATCGCGGCCATAGGAAATTTGGCGGGGCGAATGTCCTCGCAAGCCGCAGTCCCTTTGCTCGGCGGCGCTGATGCCGGCGCGCGAGGACGCTCGCCCCACCCAAGGCCAAAACATGCCGCCACCCGGGGATGGAACGATGCATAAAAAACGGGGCCCGGTTTTAGCCGGGCCCCGCGTGAAAGCTCAAATCCGATCAGTAGCGATCGCGACCGCCACCACCGCCGCCGCCGCCGCTGCCGCCGCCGCGAAAGTCACGACGCGGACCGCGAC
>JBAPQW010000077.1:0-101913 GCA_049280815.1 Verrucomicrobiia bacterium
CGGTTGTGCCAGGTGCAAAAAAGCACCTGGCGAATCTCCGGACGGGTCATGAATCCGTGCGGGTCATGGAGGCGATAACGCAAGGTTGCCGAGACCAGGCAATACACGGCCCAAAGCGCCCACGCCCCGAGCTGTTGATGCCATTTGGACGAATGCGGCACGACCACGCCCGATTTTCGGGGCTGGCGTCCCGGAGTTCGGGTTTCGGGTTTCGGATTTTCCGCGGGCATCACGCTCCCTTTTTCAGGCATGCGCGCACGAGGTCCTCCACCGTCGCTTTCGCGCCGAGTGACGCTTGCGCGGTGCGAACGGCGTCGTGCGCGTCAATCTGTTTGAAGCCGAGCGCCAGCAGCGCCAGCACGGCATCGTTGATTTTCTGGCCGTCGGGCGAGAGCGCCCGTTGGGCGCTGGCCGCCTCCCACGCGCCGGCGGCGCCGATTTTGTCGCGCAATTCCACGATGATGCGCTCGGCGGTCTTTTTGCCGACCCCGGATATTTGTGACAGTGATTTCACGTCGCCGCCGGCCACCGCGCCGCGAAAGGCGGTCACGCTGATGCCGCTCAAAATGTTCAGCGCCGTTTTCGGTCCGATGCCGCTGACGCTGTTGACGAGCAACCGGAACAAATCACGTTCCGCCGCGCTCGCAAAGCCGTAGAGAATGTGCGCGTCTTCGCGGATGACCAGTTGCGTGAGCAGCTTCAGGTCCTGGCCGGATTGTGGCAATTTGTCGAAGGACGACAGGGGAATGAGCACTTCGTAGCCGACACCGTTGACGTCCACAATCACCTGGGTGGGCAGCGCCTCGACGAGTTTGCCGTGGAGAAAAGTGATCATGCGAGTGCAGTATTCATACCCGTTTCGACGGTGTCAGATTGTAGCGCGAATTTTCTTGTGCGTGGGCCAGCGCGAGGGCGAGCGCGTCGGCGGCGTCGGGGGCCGGCGGTTTGGGCAGATTCAACAGGCGTTGGACCATTTTGGCGACCGCGGATTTTTGCGCCGCGCCGTAGCCGACGATGGCCTGCTTCACCTTGCGCGGGGCGATCTCAAAAATCTCCAGGCCGGCTCCGGCGATGGCGGCGAGCGCGGCGCCGCGCGCCTCGCCCATGATGAGCGCGGTCTGCAGATTCTGCGCGTAAAAAAGTCCTTCAATGACACACACGGTGGGGTGGTGCTTTTGGATCACGTCGCGCAGTTCCTGGGAAATCTTTACCAGGCAGTGCGAACGTTCCCAGCTGGCGGGGCAGGTGATGGTGCCGTGGGCCAGGGTGACAGGATGGGGTTTGGCCAGGCGGATGACGCCAAAGCCAGTGCCGCGCAACGATGGATCCACGCCGAGTATGACACTCGGGGCATCGGGCAAGGTGCGCAAGGCCGAGGTGAAAACCGGCGCAACGGTGCGAGCGGAAGCGCCGCCGAGGCGTTCCTGCATTTGTTCAAATTGCCGCCGCGTGATGCCCACGAGTGGATGTTGCCAGCGGCGGGAGGGTTGCAAAAGCAAAAACGCCGCGCCTCGGCTTCGCCTTCCGCTTTCGACGGTCGGAATCAACCGCCGTTCAATGTCTCGCGTTGTAACCAGAACCGTAACCCGGACTGCTGGCGGGACCGTTTTGATTGCCGATCACGCCTTGAGTCTGGTTCGGATATGACGATGCCGGAGGGGAAGCCGGCCGGCTCGGTTGCGGGGCCGGCGCAGCCGCGGGGGCGTCGTGGTGATTGGCTCCGGGCGCAACGGGTGGACCCGGATTGGGAACCGGGATGATCGCAGTTGTTCCGGGATTGTACGGGTTGGGACGCTGCGGTTGCGGTGGAGTCACCTGCTCCCATCCGCGGGGAGAGTAAGTCCGGTTGTCACGGTTTGGCGCCGTTGGCGCGGTGGTCGGCGACGAATAATAATTGGCCGGGGATGACGGGTGTTGTGGTGGGATCCGGATTGCATTGCCGTCCTGCAGGCCGTGGGTGGGGACGCCCGGAATTTGCGTCGGCCGGCCTGGCGGCACGGGATGTAGCGACCGGTTATCGGCCGGCGGCCAGGCATGATTTTGTCCCGAAGACCAGGGTTGCGTCGGGCGACTCACGAACAGGGTACTCCCATCGCGACTGAGTTGATCGCCGCGCGGGCCGTGTCCGGATGCCGCGGTGGCGTACCGGACCGTGACCGGACGAATGGGTGCCCCGGTAATGCCGGAAATATGCTCCGGATCTATTCCCCGGTTGGCCAGATTGTGGCCTTGCCCGCTGAAATTGTTAATTGGTGTGGTCTGGTTGAAAACCGGTGTGACCTGGGTCGGAGCCACGCAATGGCGGCGGGGTTGCGGATCGCAAAAATATTGGGTGGGAACAAACGTAAAACAATTCTGGTTCAAACCCCAGTTGAACCCGGCGCTGACCGAACTTCCGTGATAAAAGAAACCGACGCCGGAGCGGTAGGTCGAGAATGGCGGAAGCGGTGCCCAGCCGCAGTAGCCATGTGACTGCCGCCACGTCACCCACGACGGACCCCAGACCGTGTCCGGCGTCCAGCACCAGCCCATATGCGGGTGCTGAAACCAGCGTCCGTAGTGGAATGGCGCCCAGCCCCACGAATAATCCGAACACCAGTACCAGCCGCAGTTGGTATAAACCCAGTGCCCGTGATCGCAATACGGTTGCCAGCCGGAGTTGTAAACCACCACGCTGGGCCGCCAGCAACGGCCATAACCGTCAACATTCACCCAGACGCCATACGGGGCGAGCGTATCGTAAAAATTGTTGACCGTGACTTCGGTGGGCGGCGGTGGTGGTTGGTCCTCCGGCGGTGGCGGCACCGGTTCCATGTTGGTGTCGGGCGCCGGGGTGGGCTGGGGTGGCGGTGGATACGTCGTGGCAGCCATTTGCTGTTGCAGCCACTGGTCGCGCTGCATCATGGCGGTGATGATTTCGTTCGGGAGACCGATGTCCCGCAAATAAATAATCTTGTCCGAATCGAGATTGAACGTGCTGCTGGAATTGGTGACGTAAGCCAGAACGATGTTCTGGTCCACGCCGGCCTGGGTGAGCCGGACGACCTGGGCGAACGGGCTGGTCGGGTAGATGTTGGGTGGCAGTTCGCCGGTGGCGGCTGAATTGCCGGACGGGGGTGGGGAGGCATCGGGTTGCGTTTGGGCCCGCGAACTCAACGGTGAAAGGGCACCGGTTAAACACAGAATCGCAACCGCTGTCCCGCAAACACAGCTTTCTAAGAATTCACCTTTCATAATCAAGTGGCCGTCGAATCCGGCCGCCGTAAAATATAACATAATTAGGAGGCATTAGTTGCAGAAAATGTTCCCGGCGGCAAAATTAAGCACTTATGGTACCCCCATCCCGAATTGAACGGGAATCAACGGTTTAGGAAACCGCTGCTCTATCCATTTGAGCTATGGGGGCGTGCCGACCCCGGCGAAAATACCTCTGCCGCCGCGAATGGCAAGCCCGCGCCATTTCGCTTTTCCGTTGCCGCCGTTTGGCCTAACCTGCCGACATGTTCGAACCCGCCGACCTGTTTGACCTGCGCCAGACCGGGCACGCCGCCATTTTCGACGGCTGTCAATTCGCCTGGGAGGCGCTCAAAAAAATCGAAGGTTACCTCGCCGCCAATCTGCAACCCGCGCTCAACAACCGTTGCGAAGGCCGGGCCTTCATCGGTGAAAAAGTTTTCATCGGCCAGGACACGGTGGTCGAGGACGGCGTCATGATCAAAGGCCCGGCCATCATCGGCCAGGGCTGCCAGATCCGCCACAACGCCTACATCCGCGAAAACGTCATCATTGGCGACGGCTGCGTGGTCGGCAATTCGAGCGAGCTGAAGAATTCGTTGCTGTTCAACGGGGCGCAGGCGCCGCACTTCAATTACATCGGCGACTCCATCCTTGGCCACCGGGCGCATCTCGGCGCGGGCGTGAAAATCTCCAACTTCAAGCTGTTCCCCGGCAACATCCTGGTGGAACTGGACGGCCAGCCGTTCGACACCGGCCTGCGCAAATTCGGCGCGTTGCTCGGCGACAGCGCGGAAGCCGGCTGCAACGCCGTGCTGAATCCCGGCAGCATCCTCGGGCGTGGCGCGGTGGTTTACCCGAACGTCTTCTGGCGAGGCATCCTCCCTGCAAACATGATCGCCAAGAACAAGGCGGGGATTGATGTTATCGTCCGCCGACCGCGGGAAAGTTAATCAACAACTTATTCCTTTGCCCCGTGCTGGTGAAGTAATTCAACCATGGCTGGCTGATGACACTTAGCAGCGAATTGCAAAGGTGTTTCGCCGGCCTTGTTTTTCAAATTCATGTCAGCACCGTGTGCTAACAGGGTTTCAACTACCTCTTTGTTTCCGCGTGCAACGGCGCTGTGCAGCGCCGTGTTACCGTTGTCCGCTGTGGCGTTTATGTTCGCTCCCTTAACCAGCAGGATTTCCACAGTACTATTGTGTTCGCGGTCCGCGGCAGAAATCAATGGAGTCAGCCCATCGTGTCGTTTTGGGTCCACCTTCGCCCCCTTGGCCAGGAGAAGCTGTACAATTTCATCGCGTCCGGACCATGCGGCAGCTTGCAGTGCTGGCCCAACCATCGCCCGACGATTCCGCTTCCGCCATGAGCGTTAATTTCTGCTTTGGCAAGTTGTTTGGTACCAACGCATGCGTTGCCAAGTATGACGTGAAGATTTTGAGCGACTCTTTCAAGGAATCGTCCACGGAAGGTTTTGCGCTGCTTGATGGCAAGACACGTCAGGAGATGGACATGTCGCAGTTCAAATACCAAATGATTCCACCCGCTGCCATGAAGAGCATGGGCATAGACAAACAAATCATTATTATGCGCCCTGATTTGAAAGTGAAATATATCCTTTATCCTCGCTTACAGGCCTACCTGAGGAAGCAGCTATCCAAGGAAGAGAATGCCGTGCTGGAGCCGAAAATGGAAAAGTCGGAGCTGGGCAAGGAAGACATCGAAGGACACTCGTGTGTTAAGAACAAGGTCGTAATCACAGCTGGCGATGGCAAAAAACGTGAGGTGTTTGTTTGGTTCGCGACCGATTTGAGGAATTTTCCGCTTCGGATACAAATAACCGAAGAAGAAACCGGCAACATCGAAATATCCACCTACCGGGAAATTCAATTCATCAAACCAGACCCAAAGCTGTTTGAGCCGCCAATTGGCTTCACCAAATATATCGATTTCGAGGAAATGATGGATAAAACGCAACCCAAAGGCATCGCAGATTTAACCAACACGAATGCCACCTATGTCAAAATCGATCGGCTCTCGCCATTAGTTGATTATACAATTCAGAAAGGCACCAACCGGCCCGTCGGCCGTGCTACAGCCAAGGCGTTCGGTTTAGGCGATGAAAAAATTCCAGCTACGCAACTTATTCTTTCTCGAAAAGAGGATGCGCTGGTTCATTTTTTTGGCATCAGCACACAAAATACAAACGATTTGTTCGTCGCGTGTATTGACCAGAAAACGCACAGCGGCACCATCTGGTTGACTTCCAGAACAGGTGAGATTCGGGCGACCATTTTGACCTCGACGAATGGTCCGCCCACAGCGGTGTCGAATGACAGCCACGTCAATGAATACGCGGAAGAAATAAGCATGTTTCTTGAATTCACGGCGCCTGCACCTTCGGAAGACACTGTCGCTGCCCCACCTTGGGAAGACGCTCCCCACCCACTCAATGTGGTCGCCAAGTTCGGTGACGTCTCGGACCTTGAAAAGATTCTAAAACGCGATCCCACCGCTATCAACACACAGGATAACGAAGGCATGACGCCGCTGGCAGGTGCGGTGGTTCAGGAACAGGTGGATGTGGTTCGATTCCTGTTGGACAAGGGCGCGGATCCTAACATTCCCAACAAGAATGGACTGACGCCGTTGGAACACGCCTGTGGCCGCGACAAAACCAACGCCTTGGCGCTGGCAAAACTGCTGCTGGCTAAAGGGGCATCCGTTAATGCAACAAACGTAGCCGGTTTTACGATTACCCCTCTTGATTGGGCCATCTCCTCTGATAATACAGAACTGGTGAAAGTCCTTCTAGATCACGGGGCGATCATCGGAGCGACGTTCCTGTCAACCGCTGCCGACCGAGGTGACGTGGATATCGCGGAAATATTTATTGCTCACGGAACCGATGTTAATGCGAAGGACAGCGGTGGTAACACAACATGGTGAAGCTCCTGGAAAACGACATCATCATGGCGTAGAGAAGAAAATTTGACCATTTCATGGTTTGACGATTGTGGTTTAGGTGTTTCTTTGGCAAGCGTCCAGTCAAGACTTTGCAGATGAGCCACGACTGGCAGTGGTCTGTCGTTTTCTGCGCAACGCTTGTTTCAAAGGCCAAAATTTTTGGCTTCCGAATCCAGTTTCCTTTCAACCAGCCATTCTACAACTGCTTCCGCTGATTCGGCCGGCTGCAATTCAATCCACTCGGCATGTTTTTGGGGACGGAACCAGGTTAATTGCCGCTTGGCAAACTGCCGGGTGCGGATTTTCACCAGTTCGATGGTTTCCGCCAATGACCGTTCACCGCGCAGATGTTCCACCGCCTGCCGGTAGCCGATGGCCTGCATTGCGGTTTTGTTTTCGGCGAGCCCGCGCTTGAGCAACTTCCGCGTTTCATCCATCAGGCCGCGCTGGAACATCGAATCCACCCGAGCGTTGATTCGGGCGTGTAAATCAGAATTTGAACGAGTCAGGCAGAAGTACCGGGATTCTGGATTCTGGATTCTGGATTCTGTCTTCCACTCGGCGCGTTGCGCCGAAAATGGCTTGCCCGTCAGGCGAATCACTTCCAGGGCACGGACCACTCGGCGCGGGTTTTTTTGGTCAATTTTTTCACAGGTCACCGGGTCACGTTCGCGCAATTCGGCCAGCAGCGTTTCCAGCGGCAGGGCTTCAAGTTCCGCGCGCAATGTCGCGTCGGCGGGCGGCGCTTCACCGAGACCTTCGAGAAAGGCCCGGAAATAAAGTCCCGTGCCGCCACAGAGGATCGGTACCCGGCCGCGGGACTGGATTTCCGCCACGGTACGATGCGCCAGCCGGGCAAATTGCGCGGCATCGAACGATTCGGCCAGGCTGAGAATGTCGATCAGGTGATGCGGGACGCGGGCGCGATCGGCCGACGATGGCTTGGCGGTACCGATGTCGAGTCCCCGATAAACCTGCATGGAATCGGCGGAAATGATTTCGCCGCCGACCTGCACGGCGAGGTGCAGGGCGATCTCGGATTTGCCGGTGGCGGTCGGGCCGGCGATGAGGATGGGGAGACCGGGTTGGGCCATCTGGGAATCCTCGCTTGATTATCGACGCCGGGGTGCCTGAAACGAGAGCAGGACCGCGAGAAAAAGACCGGTGACAAAGATGGGAATGCTGACCAGTTGTGCCGAGGTCAGGCCGTTGTGGATGTGGTCGGGCGGATAATCGCCGCGGAACAATTCCACCGAGGACCGAAACACGGCGTAGCAGATGAGATAGGTGGCGAACACCTGGCCGTCGAATTTTTTGCGGCGGAACAGCCAGGCCAGGCCGAGGTAGAGGGCAAAATTCAACAGCGCATCGTAAATTTCCGTGGGGTGCACCGGCAACGAGGGGTCGCCCCTGCCCACCAGTCCCGCCTGGAAGTGTTGCTGCCAGGCGGCGGACTGGTTTGGAAAACGGATGGCCCAGGGCAGATCACATGTGCGGCCATAGCAGCACCCGTTGAGGAGACAGCCAATGCGGCCGAAGGCATTCCCCAGGGCGATACTGGGTGCGAGGATGTCGGCGACTTTCAAAAACGGCAGTCTTTTCCAGCGGACAGAGATGAACAAGGCGATGGCCGCGCCAATGAGGCTGCCATAATAAACCAGCCCGCCATGCTGGATCATGAAAATTTCCGAAAGCGGCTGATGGGCGAATTCGTCCCAATAGGTGGTTACGTAAACGATCCGGGCGCCAATCATCCCGGCAATCATGATCCAAAATACGAGGTCGGCGATTTTCTCGCCGGCGATGTTTTCCCGCCGGGCACGGCGCATGGCCGTCCAGAGGCCGGCCAGGAACGCCAGCGCGATCATCACGCCATACCAGTGAATCGTAAACGAGCCGAATTGAAACGCAATCGGATGCACAGCGGGAACTTAAGCTGCAGCGGAGCAAATGGGAATTTGTAATTTGCGCAGGTTCAATCGTGATTGGTGGCCACGGTCGAGTGAACCGCCGCCACGGGCGGCCGCGGCGGGAAGAAACCAGGCGGCAACGGCGGCCAATCGGGCACATGAGTCACCAGATCGCGCCAGGTCTGGCGATCCGCGGGCGACATCTGGGCCCAGCGGTCGGCGTTTTTGAGAAATTGCTGCTGTTCCGCCGGGCTTAAACCGGCAAATTTTGCAAAGGCCTGAACGCACTCGGTCCGCTGTGAAACCGGCAACTGGTCAAAGGCCCGCAGGGTGTTTTTGATCTGTTGCCGTTCCGCCTCGGACAGCGTATTGAGGGTGGCCTGTTTTTCCTCCTCCGTCAGCTCGAAGAAGCTGTTGATATGCTCGGCGATTTTCCGGCTTTGAGCATCGGGATAGAGGAATCCCGGGACGTTGCCGGCATCGGCTCCCGGCGGACCGCCGATCGGTTTGACCCGTTCGAAGTATTTCAACACGCTTTCATCCTCGAGAAACTCCTGTTGCAGGGTCGGTGGCAGGATGTCCCATTGTGAAATCCGGTCCTGAACCAGATCCCGGATGTCATCCGGGACCGCCGCCAATTGCGCGGCGCGATTGGTGGGTGATTGGTGCATCAGGGGGAGCAGGTACCAGCGCAACTCCGTCGCCCGCAACCGCAGTTCGCGTTCGTTGGGATCGAGCGCCTCGTATTCGGCGACCTTGGCCAGAATCCGGGCGCCGATTTCCGGCGGGCGGTTGGCCAGATACTTTTCCCGGTCTTCCGGGGTCATGGCCAGCAGTTCGCGGAACAAATCCACCGGCGACTTCGCATGCGCCATGGGAGGCGGCGACAGGCGGGCCGGGGCCGAAAACAACCGGTGCGGGGTGGAGCCATTGGTGACCGTTTCAGCGGCGAGCGGGAAGGTGGCAAAATAGCCAACCGTTGATACCACGACGATCCAATCCCGCCAGGCGGGACGCTGCAGCGAACGAATCATTGCATCAAGGCCAGCAATTCACTGTCCGCATGCTGTGGCTGGCTCATGCGGCGGATGGCGTCAAAATTTTCCAGCGCTTCCGGGCTGGGCACGGGTTGTCCCCCGGTCGCCAGCGCGACACTTTTGACGAGCGCGACGCGCTGGCTGTAAATTTCATGATGATGGATGGCCAGGCTGCTGAACGCCACGACCACGGCGGCGAAGGCGACGCGGGGCACCAGCCCATGCCAGTTCCAGGTCCAGCGGGGCGGGTGGACCGCTTCAGGTTCAACCGCCTGAAGCACGCGGGCGGTGAAATTGGACGGCACAGGCGCGTCCGGCAACCGGGCGAACGCCGCGTTCAGGGCCGATTCCATTTCCCAATCGGCGCGCGCATCGGGATGGGCGGCAAAAAAGGCGCGCAATTCGGCTTGTTCGGCGTCCGTGAGTTTCCGCCGCCAGCTTGACTCGCGCAGTTTGAGGAGGAATGCGTCGTTTTTCATGGTCTTGCTTCTGGTTAAAAACCAGGGTCCGGACAAAGTTGCTTGAAAAATCAGGCGCAACTGTCTGTTCAACGGGGGGGGAATGTGTTAATAGCAGGGCAGCCGTATTGTGCTCAAAAACCATGGTGACCCACGCCAGTACCAATGCCCCGGACGTATCGGATAAACCGACGAACCGCCGCCGGTTTCTCGATGCCTGCCACTGCCGGGCGGTGGATCGCCCGCCCGTCTGGCTGATGCGGCAGGCCGGCCGGGCCCTCCCCGAATACCGCCAGCTCAAGGAGAAGCATCCCTTTCTCAAACTGGTCCGAACGCCCGAACTCGCCGCCGAAGTCACCCTCCAGCCGGTCCGGCGGTTTGACTTCGATGCCGCCATTTTGTTCAGTGACATCCTCGTGGTCGCCGAAGGCCTGGGGCAGGGTTATCAATTTCGCGACGGCGGCGGCATCCAGATGGATTTCAGGCTGGAGACGACGACCGACATTAAGGGACTCGATGTTTCCGCGCTGCCCGGGCGGCTGGACTACATCCCGGGCGCGTTGAAGCTCGTCAAATCCAAACTTGGCGGAAAGACCGCGCTCATCGGTTTCGCCGGCTCGCCGTGGACGCTCGCCAATTTCATGCTCGAAGGCGGCAGCGCGAAGGACTTTACGCGGGCCAAGGCGCTGTTTTATTCCGACCCGGAAACTTTTTCGTTGCTGATGGATAAATTGACGGTGGCGGTCACGCGGCTGCTGCAAATGCAAATTGTCGCCGGTGTGGACGCGGTGCAGATCTTCGACAGTTTGGGCGGCTTGTTGTCCGAGGGCGCGTTTGCCGCCGCTTCCGGGCACTGGATCAAAAAAATCGTGACGGCGCTGAACGGGGCCGTGCCGGTCATTGTTTTTGCCAAGGACGTGCATGGAAACTGGGATACGCTGGTGGACACCGGCGCGAAGGTGCTGGGCCTGGACGGCAACGTGCGGCTGGCTGATATGCGTGCACGCCTTCCAAAAAACGTGGGGGTGCAGGGCAATCTGGATCCCTTCCTGTTGCTGACCAAGCCGGAGGTGGTGGCCGCGGAAACAAAACGGATTTTGACCGAAATGCGCGGGAGCCGCGGCCACATTTTCAATCTCGGCCACGGCGTGCCGCCCGGGGCGAAATTGGAGAGCATTGCCGCGCTGGTTGAAACGGTGCGGAATTTCAAATGAGCCAGCTCAACGTCAATCTGGATTTGGTGGAAAAATACAACGTGGCCGGGCCGCGTTACACCAGCTATCCGCCGGCCACGAAGTTCACCGACGCCATCGCGTGGCCGGCTCTGGCTGAAAAAATCACGGCGAACAACCAGGCCACGCGCGACCTTTCAATTTATTTCCACATTCCGTTCTGCGAAACGCTCTGCTGGTTCTGTGGCTGCACCACAGTCATCACGCTCAACCACGACAAAGGCATGGCCTACGTGGAGGCCCTGGGCCGCGAAGTCGGTCGCCTGGTGCCGATGCTCAATCCGCAGCGCCAGGTCGGGCAACTCCATTTCGGCGGCGGCTCGCCGACTTTTTTGAAGCCGGACGAAATCCGGCGGCTCGGTGAAATCATCCACCGGCACTTTACGTTTGCGCGCGACATCGAGGCCAGCGTGGAAGTGGACCCGCGCCGCCTGACGCGCGACCACCTGGCGGCGCTGCGCGAGATTGGTTTCAACCGCGCTTCAATGGGCGTGCAGGATTTCAATCCCCGGGTGCAGGAGGCCGTCCACCGCCTCCAGCCGCGCGAGATGACCCAGCAGGCCATGGATTGGATGCGCGAGCTCGGGTACGGCTCGATCAATCTTGACCTGATCTATGGCCTGCCGCATCAGACGGTCGCCTCGTTCAATGAAACGCTCGATACCGTGCTGGAAATGAAGCCCGACCGGCTGGCGGTGTTCAGCTACGCGCATGTGCCGTGGGTCAAGCCGTCACAGAAGATCCTGGAACAGAAAATCCTGCCCGCGCCCGAAACCAAGCTGCAGGTGCTCAAGCTGGTCATCGAAAAACTCACGGCGGACAACCAATACGTCTACATCGGCATGGACCATTTCGCAAAGCCGGACGACGAACTGGCCGTGGCCCAGAAAAAGAAGCAGCTTCAGCGGAATTTCCAGGGTTACAGCACGCGCGCCGGCTCGGACATCTACGCGTTCGGCATGTCCTCCATTTCACAGATTCCCGACGCCTACTGGCAGAACGAGAAGGAGCTGCCGAAATGGCAGGCGGCCGTGGACGCGGACCGGGTGCCGCTCCAGCGCGCGTATTTCCTGACCGACGAGGATAAAATCCGCCGGGAGACCATCATGCGCGTGATGTGCGACCTCTCGCTGGATTACGCCGCCATGTCGAAAAAACTCGGCCTCAACTTCACAGAACACTTTGCCGGCGAACTGGCCGCGCTCGCGCCGTTTGAAACCGACGGCCTCGTGAAACGCACGCCCTCCGGCCTCGAAGTCACCGACACCGGCCGCCTGTTCATTCGCAACATTGCAATGTGCTTTGACAACACCCTAGCCCCCGCAGGCGAACGGAAGCATTCGAGGACGATTTGAAATCCGTCGCCATCATCGGGGCTGGCATCACGGGGCTGACCACCGCGTTTTACCTCAAACGCAAGGGCATTCCGGTCGCGGTTTATGAGGCGGGCGGGCGTGTCGGCGGCGTTATTCAATCCTTGCGCCGGGATGGCTATCTGGCCGAGTTCGGGCCGAACACGATTCTCGAAACGTCGCCGAAAATTGCCCAGCTCGTCCGCGATGCCGGCCTGGCATCACGCCGGCTGGATCCTGATCCCAAAGCCGGGGCGCGTTACGTCGTCCGTTACCAGCGGCCGATTGCAATGCCGGATTCGCCGCTGGGGTTTCTGACCACGAAGCTGTTCACGCTCGGCGCCAAGCTCGCCGTGCTGCGCGAACCGTTCGTGCGCCGCCGGCGCGGCGGGGCGGAGGAGAGCATCGCCGAGTTCGTCAAGCGCCGGCTGAACCAGGAATTTCTCGACCAGGCCATTGATGCGCTGGTGGCCGGCGTTTATGCGGGTGATCCTTACAAATTGTCCGTTCAGCAGGCGTTTCCAAGGCTCGCCCAGCTCGAGGCCCGGTATGGTTCGCTGATCAAGGGGCAGTTTTTGGGCGCGCGCGACCGCAAAAAATCCGGCGAGGTGGCCAAGGACCGCGCGCCCAAGTTTTCCTTCGACGCGGGTTTGCAGGTTTTGCCGGATACGCTGGCGGCGCAACTCGGGGAGGCGGTAAAATTGAACACCGCCGTTTCCAAGCTGACCCAGGCAGCTGATGGCTGGCGTGTGATGACTGCAAACGGTGAGGTTGAACACAACGCGGTGATTTATTGCGGCACGGCGCATAAACTGGCGGAGTTGCAGCTGGAGCTTGGAGCGCCGGTCTCCAAGCCGGCACGGATCGAAGAAGGCAACACGCCGGGTCGGAGCCCGGCGCTCCAAACCAGGTTCGACCTCTCGGCATTCTCCGAGATCCGGCATCCCCCCGTGGCCAGCGTGGTGCTGGGATTTCGCCGCGAGGACGTGGCGCATCCGTGCGAAGGATTCGGCCTGTTGATCCCCAAAGTCGAGGGTTTCAAGATTCTCGGCACGATATTCTCGTCGTCGCTGTTCCCGAACCGCGCGCCGGCCGGCCATCTGACGCTGACCAGTTACGTCGGCGGCGAGCGGTATCCGGAACTGGCGTTGTTGCCACCGGAAAAACTATGCGATCTGACCGGCGAAGATTTGCGGGTGTTGCTCGGGGTGCGCGGCCGGCCGACGTTTCAACATGTCGTGGTTTATCCGAAAGCGATTCCGCAGTACAATGTGGGCTATGGACGGTATCGTGAATTAATGAACGACCTGGAAAACCAGGCCGCCGGGCTTTTCCTGGCCGGCCACTATCGCGACGGGGTTTCCCTGGGCGATTCGATCGTATCCGGTTGCAATATCGTGGACCGCGTGGAAAAATTCCTGACTGCCAAATGAACAAGGGCGTTTTGCTGGTCAACCTGGGTTCGCCGGACTCGACGTCCGTCGGCGACGTGCGGCGTTATTTGAATGAATTTCTGATGGACGGGCGGGTGATTGACACGCCCTGGCTGCTGCGCCGGATCATCGTGGGCCTGATCCTCATCAACCGCCCGAGACAATCCGCCGAGGCCTACGAAAAAATCTGGCTGCCGGAAGGTTCGCCGCTCGTGGTCACCAGCCAACGCGTGCAGGCCCGGCTGCAAGAGCGGATAACTGTGCCGGTCGAACTGGCCATGCGTTATCAGCACCCATCCATTCCGGACGCGATCCGGAAATTGCGCGAGCGCGGCGTGAACGAATTGTTTTTGATCCCGCTGTTTCCGCACTACGCCATGTCGAGCTACGAAACTGCCGTCCAACGGGTCAGGGAAGTGGCGGCCAGGGCCGCGCCGCAAATGCGGGTCGAAGTCCAGCCACCCTACGGCGCCGCGCCGGATTACATCGCGGCGCTGACGGCGAGTGCGGGCAACCATCTGGAGGCAGGCTACGACCATTTGCTGTTCAGTTTTCATGGCATTCCCGAACGGCATCTGCGCCTGTCCGATCCGACCGGCGGACATTGCCTGGCCACGGTAAATTGTTGCGAAGTCGCCAGCCCGGCGCACGCGACCTGCTACCGCGCGCAGTGTTTCCAGACCGTCGCAGCATTCGTCGCAAAGGCCGGGCTGCCCGCCGGAAAATTCTCCGTGTCGTTCCAATCCCGGCTGGGCCGCGAACCCTGGCTGAAACCGTACACGGATTTCGAACTGGCCGAACTCCCGAAGCGCGGCGTGAAAAAGCTGCTGGTCATCTGCCCGGCGTTTGTGTCGGATTGCCTGGAGACGCTGGAGGAAATCGGCCTGCGCGGGCGCGAAACTTTTTTATCGGCGGGCGGAAAGGAGTTCGCGCAAATTCCGTGCCTGAACGAACATCCGCTCTGGATTGCGGCGTTGGAGAAAATGGCCGGGCGCTTCCTGAAAAATGAACCGCCGTCCTGACGCCGGAACCGGTGCCTTAATTTAATATTTCTCGCGCTTGGCGGGGTTCCGGAAGCGGAGTTTGACGGTGTCCTGCAAAAAGCCGATGAACGTTTTTTTCTTCTGCGGTTTTGTGGCTTTGATGGGTTCGCACTTGTGGCTGCACAGCAGGCAGAGGAACAGCGGCTGGCCGCCTTTGAGTTGCATCACGTGCACGCAACCGTTGCACATCACCTCGTGGCAATGAGTGCATTTGTAGGTGACCGGCACCTGGGGATGGCGCTGGCAGAGAACCACGCCGTCTTCCAGAACCACCGGCGGCTTCGGACGTTCGCGCTCGAACTTGGGGATCGCAATGTTGATCTCCGTGGATTCAACGAACAATTCCACGTCGCCCAGATTCACCGTCTGACCGGGCAGCAGCCATGCCTCCCGGATCGTGTCGCCATTGACGAATGTACCGTTGGTCGAGTTGCAATCACGCAGCAGGATGCCCTCGGTCGATAACACCAGTTCGCAATGGCTGGTGGACACGGTGGGATGATCGATGGGAAAATCGCAATCCGGGTCACGCCCGACGTGGTTGACACCCAGGCGCAACTCCAGCGTCCGATTTTCCAAACCCTCGGTTTTGATGAGCAGCTTGGCCATATTGCCTCCGCAAACAGGACTAATCTAGCACGCAAGCGAAATGAAAGTCGAGTAAATTGTGGTTGGCGGTGCCGCCCGATTTGTTTCGATAAAGCCGCGTAATTGTTGGGAAAATCAAGTAAATTGGTCCCGGTGGATTTAGCGCAGGGGGTTTTTGGCGAACGCGAACTCCTGGACCATCTTCCCGCCGATCAGGTGTTCCTGGATGATGCGTTCCAGCACTGCCGGCGCGCAGGAGTGATACCAGACGCCTTCGGGATAAACGACCGCGACCGGCCCGCGCACGCAGACTCGCAGGCAATTGGCCTTGGTGCGATAAACCAGCGGTTCCGGCCCGACGAGGTCCAGTTCCTTGAGCCGCCGTTTTAAATATTCCCACGCGGCCAGCCCCTGTTCCTTCGGGCAACACTTCGGTTCGGTCGGGTCGGCGCACAGAAAAATATGACGCCGGAATCTTTCAATGCCGAGTGTTTCGACGGCGGTTTGCAACTCCGTTTTCATAAAAATTCGTCCTGGTTTTCGTTCCTCATCCCCGGTCGGTTGTTTTTCAAGCGCAAGGTCAACCCCGAGGAGGAAGATAATGGTTCACCGCCAAAATGTCAGGCCAATCACGCCCGCAACCGCGACCAGGCCGCCCACCAATGAACGGGCAGTGATGCGTTCGCCTTCCACCACCCGCGCCAGTGGCAACATGACGATGGGGGTGGTGGCAATGATGGCGGTGACGATGCCGGTGGGTGTGTTTTCGAGCGCCCATTGCATGCAACTGACGCCGATCGTCTGTCCGGCCAGGCTGTTGGCCAGCACCCACGGCCAGAGCCTCAGTTTTTCGCGCGCGGAAAAGGAATCCTTCATTTGCGCGTCGTCACTGTGCCGGCGGACATGCCGCCATTTCACAATCAGAAAGACCAGACCCAGGGCCACAGCGCCGCCGATGACCCGCTGGTAGCCGGTGGTGCCGGGATCGGGGTGCTCGCCCGCGGCGTGCGCGACGAAATAGGCTTTGCGGCTCAAGACCGCGCCGAACGCACCGCCGAGCGCGGCCACCGCGCTGGCAAAAATCCCAAGCTTCAACGCGCGCGGGGAAATTTTCAGGTGGTCCCCGGGTGCAAGGGCGATGATCACCCCGGTGAGAATCACGGCCACGCAAAAAATTTCCGTGAGGTTCAGCCGGGTGCCGAGCCAGAGCCATTCGATCAATGTGGCGAACAGCGCGGTGAGGCATTGGGTGAGCAGAACCGTCCGGCGGCTGCCGAGCCGCGGCAGGGCCTGGAAATACGCAGTATCGCCCAGGCCGATGCCGGCGAGCCCGCTCAAAATAAAAACGGGAAACGCCGCGCCGCTCGTGCCCGTGCCCAGCGTGTTGGCCCAGAGGGTCAGAAACAGCATGGCCCCGCAGATGCGCCAGAAATTGGCTTCCACGCCGCCGAGCCGCGTGGAGGTGCGATGACCGCAAATGGCGGAGATGGAGAACAGCAGGGTGGTGAGCAGCGCGGCGAACATGTCGGGTGCAAACGAAAATTTTTGGCCCGGCCAATCCGGTTGGGCGGCCCCGCCGGGCGGGTGAGCCGCTAAAGTTCCTCGTAAAACTCGTCCGTGGCCACATCGTTGGTGTCTTCGGAATCCACGCCGCTTTCCTGGAGGATTTTCGCGATGTCCGGGGCAACCCAGCGCTTGTTCTTGTCCTTTCGGGAAACCGGCTTGAGGCGATAGCGGCCCGAACTGTCGCATTGCAGAATGCCGCGATCCGCCATCCGCATCAGGACCTGTTTGGCCCAGTCGGGGTCTTCATGAAATTTCTTTTTGTTGCCGGCGCGCCGGGCAATCTCCACGGCGCCCACAAACTCGCCACCCCAGGTTTTGAGGAAATGGAAAATTTCGCGCTCATCGGCATCCATGATGCCGTGTTTAACAAATCCGTGCGCTGCCGTCGAGGGTTTAACCAAGGGAACTGTTCTGGTTTGGATTGCAGCGTCGGCGCTGTGCGCCAATTTATTCGCCCCAATGGTTTGACGCTGCAGCGAATCAGAACACTACCGGATTTTCGGTAGTGTCTTAATTTGAAATTCGGAGCGCGAGTTGTCCCAACTCGCAGCAGGTGGTTACGAGAAGAACCATTGAAATCACGGACGGCTTGCCTGGCTTTCCGGCGTGCTGCGGTTTGGGACAAACCGCGCTCCGTCAAATCAAGGCACGGCCGGATTTCCAATCCCTTTGACACCGGGCCGGCGCGCCGTAAACTATCCGGGTAATTTTTGACCATGCCCACACATTACCTCGCCTGTGACCTGGGTGCGGACAGCGGACGCCTCATGCTCGGCACGCTCGACGACGGCAAAGTCATGCTCGAGGAGTTGCATCGTTTTCCCAACCGCCCGGTCAAGACTCCCGGCGGGTTGCATTGGAACCTGGACGGCTTGTTCAACGAGCTGAAGACGGGGCTGAAGAAAGCCGCCGCGCGCGCGCTGCCCATCGCCAGCATCAGCACCGATTCGTGGGGTGTGGATTACGTGCTTTACGACGAGGGCGGCCGGATTCTGCCGCCGGTGTGGCATTACCGTGATGCGCGCACCGCCGCCGGTGTGGAAATCGTCAAAGCCCGGGTGGGCTGGCCGGCGATTTACGCCGAAACCGGCATTCAGTTCATGGCGCTGAACACGATTTACCAGCTCGCCGCCGAGCCCGCCGGACGCCTGGCTGGCGCGAAGCAGCTTTTGTTCATCGGTGACGCGTTCAATTACTTCTGCTCCGGCGTGGCCAGAAACGAGGTTTCGCTCGCCAGCACAACCCAACTTTACAATCCGCAGACCAGAACGTGGTCCCCAAAACTGTTCCAGGCGCTCGGTTTGCGCGAAGAGTTGTTCGCGCCGCTCTGCCCGTCGGGCACGCGGCTGGGGCCGCTCAAGAAAAATCTCGCCGAAGAAACCGGCCTGCCGCAGGTCGAAGTCATCGCCTCCTGTTCGCACGACACCGGGGCGGCGGTCGCCGCCATCCCGGCGAGCGGGAAAAACTGGGCCTGCCTCAGTTCCGGCACCTGGTCCGTCATGGGGGTGGAATGGCCTCACCCGGTCATCAACGGCCTGGGCCGCGACCTCGGGTTCACCAACGAAATTGGTTTTGGCGACACGGTGCGCCTGCTCAAAAACATTGTCGGCCTCTGGCTCGTGCAGGAATGCCGCCGCCAATGGGTGAAGGAGGGAAGCGCGTACGATTTCGTCGGACTCGAACAGCTGGCCGCCGCCGCGGCGCCATTGGTTTCGCTTATCAATCCCAACGACTCGCGTTTTTTGAGCCCGGACGACATGCCGAAAAAGATCGCCGAATATTGCCGGGAAACCGGGCAGCCCGTGCCCGCCGGCCACGGCGCGTTCGTGCGTTGCATTTATGAAAGCCTCGCGCTGTCGTATCGCGCCGTCCTCCGGCGGCTGAACCGGCTCATCGGAGGGCGAATCGAACGGCTGCACATCGTCGGGGGCGGCAGCCAGGCCGCGATGCTCAATCAATTTGCCGCCAATGCGGCAAGAATCCCCGTGCTGGTCGGCCCCACCGAATGCGCCGCGCTCGGGAACATCTTGATCCAGGCGATCGCGCTTGGGCACCTGCCGTCGCACGCGGCGGCGCGCGAAGCCGTGCGAAACTCGTTCGAAATAAAAACCATTCTGCCGCAGGATGCCGTGCTCTGGGATGCCGCCGCCGCGCGGTTTGAAAAATTATTGGGTTGAAATGCAGTGGGTCGAAAGCACGGAATAATGTGGTTCCCTGACGCCTAAAGTGATTGGGACATCGCGCCATTCAGAATGCCGCAACCGGGCATTGGCCCGCTGCCCAGGTTAGCTCGGTCTGGCCACACCAGGCTTTGAGACAAAATCCCGTTGGAAATCCTTCTGACGCAGGCGTTCTAAACCAAAGTGCCGTGACGGGCCATTACAATTTCGGCCATATTCTCCACCGCCGCTGGTCAACTCGGGCCGAAAAACGGGCCGGTTGGCTAAGCGGATTTGATATTTAACGTTAATTGGCATAGGACAGAGAATTGGTCTGAAAATCGCTTATTTTGTCTGTATCATGCAGTGGTGGACGTATCAACAGCTGCGCGCCAGCAGTGCCAAAACGCGCCTGGCGGTGGTCGAAAAGCTTGTACAATCCGACAGCACCGACTCCGTCGGGCCGCTGCTTTTTGCCATCAAAGACGAGGACACCGGCGTGCGTTGCGCGGCGGCGCGGGCGTTGGGCCGCTTTCAAGACCGGCGCGCGACGGAACCCTTGATGCTGATGCTGCGCGATGTGGTTCCCCAGGCGCGTGTAGCCGCGGTGGAAACCCTGGGGAGGCTGGGAGATACGCAGGCGGTGGACTCGCTGGTCGCCCTGCTGCGGGACAACGATCCGCAGGTGCGCATCAGCGCGTCGCGCAGCCTGGAGAAACTCGGCTGGCGGCCCGACACGGATTCCCAGCGGGTGCTGCAAATTCTGGCCATGGGCAACCGGCGTGAGATTGCGGCCCTGGGGGATGAAGCCATCGGGCCGCTTTTGGAAATGCTGGAAAACGGCACGCCGAACAAACAGCTCGACGCGGTTAAAACCCTGGGAGAAATCAACGAACCGCGCGTCGTCCATGCGGTGCTGAAGGCATTGCACAAAGCCAGTCCGGCGGTGCGCATTGCAGCGCTCGAAGCCTTGGAACATTTCGCCGACCCGTCCACTTACGCCGCCGTGGAACGATTGCTGAGGGACTCCAACGCCAATGTTCGGGGGGCCGCCGTGGAAGCCGCGGGCCGTTGCGGCGGGGTCCGGGCGGTGCCGTCGCTGTTGCGCGTGTTGAAGGATTCCTCCTGGGAGGTCCGTCAGGCGGCCGCCAAGGCGCTGGGCCTTGTGGGGGATGCCTCGGTGGTGGAGGGACTTTGCGGGTTGGTGGGCGACCAGGATCGCGACGTGCGAGAAAGCGCCGTCGTGGCCTTGGGTCAAATCTGCGATGCGCGTGCGATTTACCCGCTGGTCTTGTCGCTGCTTGATCCCGAGAGCGTCGTCCGCAACGCCGCCACCCAAGCCTTGGAAAAAGTGGACCGGCATTGGAAGCAGTCCGCGGGCGTCCGGCAGGCGCTGCCGGAGGTCAAGGCGGCCTTGAGTGATCGGGATTACTGGATCCGGCACAGCGCCGCAAAATTGCTGGAACAACTCAAAGTGGATCCGAACACTGTGGATTCCTTGCCGCCTGCGGCGTCACCGCCGCCACCGGCCTGTGAAGCGCCAGCAACGGTCATTCCCATCCCGGCCAATTTGCTCACCGAGTCCGGCCGGGATTTACGGCCGGCGCCGTTGCACGACAGAGACGTGAATGAACCAACGCAGCACCAGATTTTGTTCGTGGATGATGAGGATGTATTCCTGGAAACCATCCGTGATTTGTTCGTCATGCTGAGCAACAACACCTGGCGGATTCACTGTGCCGCCTCGGCCGATCGCGCCCTGGAAATCCTGAAGACCACCAGGATCGAACTCGCCATCGTGGACGTCGTCATGCCCGTGCTGGACGGCACGCAGTTTCTCCGCATCCTCCAGCGGCGTTATCCCGATCTGAAAAAGGCCGTGCTGACCGGCAATGCCACCGAGGAAACCCGGTCCACCTGCCTCGCCAACGGCGCCGATCTGTTCATTGAGAAACCCCGGTCGGCGGAGGGCTTGAAATCCATCTTCGTCATGCTCGACGAACTGATCACCTGGACGCCGCACGAAGGATTCCAAGGACTGCTCCGCCGCGTGGGCTTGCAGGACGTCATCCAGATGGAATGCCTGGGCCGTAACTCGTCCATCCTCGAAGTTTCCGACCAGCAGATGCGCGGCCGGATTTACATCGAAAACGGCAGCCTCATTCACGCCGCGGTCGGCCCGGAGACGGGCGAGTGCGCCCTGCAACAATTGCTGACCCTGGCCGGCGGTTCGTTTGAGCTCCTGCCCTTCGAACGGCCGCCGCAGCGCACCATCGAAGGCCAGTGGGAAACGCTGCTCATGGAAGCCGCCCGGCTGCGTGACGAAGTTGCGTCCCAGAAGGTCGTTGGCCAATGACGGCGCCGCGGAAGCGGCCACGCTTCATTCGACCAGTTGATTCGCCCGTTTTTCCTTTTCCATTTTTCCGTTTTGTCTCCATCCTGACGGCGTGGAATTATCCGCCGCAGAAATCCGTCAAGCCGTTCAGGCTGCGCTGGCCGAGGACATCGGCCCCGGCGACGTCACGACGCTGGCCACCGTACCGGCGACAGCGACGGCTCGGGCCGTGATGCAGGCGCGCGAGCCGCTGGTCGTGGCCGGGCTCGATTTTGCCGAAGCGGCGTTCCGCGAAGTCCTTGCCTTCATCAATCCGCGGGGCGAGCGCCGCGAGCCCCAAAAATCAAAAGACAAACCAGGGCGTCGTGGACCTCCGCCCGCCGGAGCGGAAATCAAAATCGGGCGGCTGGTGAAAGACGGCCAGCCGGTCAACGCCGGCGATATCCTGCTGCAGGTTTCCGGCCCGGCCCGCGCCCTGTTGAGCGCCGAGCGGGTGGCGCTGAATTTTGTCCAGCGGCTCTCCGGCATTGCCACGCTGACTGCACGGTTCGTCGATGCCGTCAAAGGTACGCCGGTGCAAATCCTCGACACGCGCAAAACCACCCCCGGCTGGCGGCGGTTCGAAAAATACGCCGTCACCTGCGGCGGTGGACAAAATCATCGCCTGGGTTTGTTTGATCTGGTGCTCATCAAGGACAACCACCGCATGGCCTTGAGAAATGAACCGCCCAACGCCATTGCCGCGGCGGTTCAGCGCGCGCGCGCCAGATTTCCAAGGCTGAAAATCGAGGTCGAGGCCGACACGCTGGAGCAGGTCGGGCAAGCCGCCGCTGCGGGCGCGGACATCATCCTGCTCGACAACATGAGCCCGATGCAGCTGCGGCTGGCGGTGCAGAAAAGCAAGGGCCGCGCGAAGACCGAGGCCAGTGGCGGAGTGAATCTGGCCAGCATCCAGACGATGGCCAAAACCGGCGTGGATTTCATTTCCGTCGGCGCGCTGACGCATTCCGCGCCAGCGGTGGACATTGGACTGGATTTTACAAATGAGTGAAGAAGGAAGAAGGCAGCATGAAATGTGGCGATGGGATGGCAAAACGCCGGATTCTTTTCTGCCTTCTGCCTTCTGCCTTCTGCGTTTTTGAATGACCACGGACGCAAAAATCCTCTCGGCGCTGCGGGCCAGTCCTGACGGAGTGTCGGGTGCCGATCTGGCGGAGCAAATGGACGTCAGCCGCGCGGCGGTCTGGGCGCGCATCGAGGAGTTGCGCCGGCTTGGCTATGAAATCGAGGCGGGGCCGCATTTTGGTTACCGGCTGCTTCACACGCCGGACGTGTTGCACGCCGACGATTTGCTGGGACGTCTGGGCCGGACAAAGGTCATCGGGCGCGACATCCAGGTGTTCGAGCAGACGACTTCGACGAATGACGTGATTGAAAAGCTTGCGCGCGATGGCGTGCGCGAGGGGGCGGTGGTGTTTGCCGAATCGCAAACCCGGGGCCGGGGCCGGCTGGGCCGCAAATGGATTTCGCCCGGGCGCAAGGGGCTGTGGTTCTCGATTTTGTTGCGGCCGGACATGCGTCCGCAGGAAACGACGCAACTGACCGTGGCGTCGGCGACCGCCCTGCTGCGCGCCATCGAAGCCGTAACCGGTTTGCAGCTCGAAATCAAATGGCCGAACGATATTTTGGTTCGCGGGAAAAAGGTCGCGGGCATCCTGACCGAGTTGAGCGCGGAACTGGACCGGGTGCGGCACATCATCCTGGGCATTGGGGTGGACGTGAACCAGGGCACAGGTGATTTTCCGCCGGAATTGCGCAAGCTGGCGACCTCGCTCAGAATCGAGTCGGGCCGGATGATTTCGCGGGCGGAGCTGGCGACCAGGATTTTGCGCGAACTGGATGTTGATTATGCGCGGATTTGTAGCGGTGGCTTCGCGAAGGTGGCGGATGAGTGGGAGGCGCATTGCAAAACGATCGGCCGCGACGTGACCATTCAGATTGGCGCGCGCCGGATTCGCGGGCGGGCGGAATCGCTCGATGACGACGGTGCGTTGCGGTTGCGCACCGAGCACGGTCATCTGGAACGCATCATCGGCGGCGATGTGACCCTTGAAAAATGAAAAGGGTAAAATTAAAAATTCGTCACCGTGGAATGAGCCGGCATTTTACATTTTGCACTTTTAATTTTTAATTGCTCCATGATTCTGCTTTTCGACATCGGCAACACGAACACGCACCTCGGCCTGGCCGACGGCCGCCGGGTGGTGCGGCAAGCCGACATTCCCACCGCGGGCTGGCTGGATGGCGCGGCGGCGAAGCGGCTGCGAAAATTCGCCGGCCGGGCCGGGCCCGAAGGTGCGGCGCTGTGCAGCGTCGTGCCGCGGGCAACACCGGTGGTTCGCAAAACGGTCCAGGCCATCTGGGGTTTGAATCCGCTGGAACTTACGCCCAAAACCCTGCGCGGCTTGGGCATCGATTATCCGCGCCCGGAGACCATCGGCCCGGACCGCCTGGCGAATGCAGTCGCCGCGCGGCATCGCTTTGGCGCGCCGGTGGTGGTGGTGGATTTTGGGACGGCGGTCACCTTTGACGTGATCAATGGCGCCGGCGATTACAGCGGCGGCATCATCGCGCCGGGGCTGGCGGCGATGACGGATTATCTGCACGAAAAAACCGCGTTGCTGCCCCGGATCAAAATCCATGAAATCAAAACGAGCATCGGTCGAAGCACCGAGGAGGCAATGTTGATTGGCGCGGTGCATGGTTATCGCGGGCTCATTCGCGAACTGATCGCCGAGCTGCAGCGCGAACTGAAAGTGCAACGGTTGCCGGTGGTTGCCACCGGCGGTTATGCGCGGCTCCTGGCGGCGAAGCTTCCCGAAATCACGGCGGTTGACCCCTTATTGACCCTGGAAGGACTGCGCTTGACGTGGGAAGCGATACGCGTTCCGTCGGCATCGCAGGGGCGTCACGGCCACTTGTAACTGACGGAGGCAAAAATTCCCTGCGCGGTATAATTGTTCACGTTGCCGTTGCTCGGCTGCGAGTATTGGGAAAATCCGTAGCGCAGCGCGCCGGAAAGCCGGTTGCTGAACTGGCGCGTCAGCCCGACGAGCAGGTCGTTGCGGGTGAAATTGATGCCGAGCGGCAACCCCACGTTGTTATTTTGTCCGTAACCGGCCTGCGAAAAGGCGTAGGTGGCGTCCAGGTGGGTTTTGGCATTCAACACGTAACCGGCACTGCTGCCGACGGTGTAGGTGTTGCCGCGATACGGCACCACGGCGGGATTTTGGTCGGCAGCGGTGGTGGTGCGGGAGTAACCGTAGGTGAACGAGGCGGAGCAGTAAAATCGTTGCCCCGGCGAAAAGTTCAGGCTGAGCCCAACATTATTGGCCAGGGTGCTGCCGTCCGAAATATATCCGCCGGGAGATATTCCAAAGGGAACCGACTCGGTGGTCGAGGAAAAATCCGTTTCGGTCCATTGGCACGTCAGCCGGGCGTTCAGCCAATAAACCGGCCGCAGCACCAGCCGCCCTTCGATTTCGTCCATGCTGATGTCCCGATGGGTGATGAAGGCGGGATAACCCGGCGTGGTATCCACGAGCTGGTTGTAACCGGTGTTGCTGTCACGATACCGGTAATGTCCGCCCCATTCGAGCCATGATCGGGGCGAGGTGGTGAAACCCACGCGGGCATCGTAGAAATAATTCATGGAGTCGGTTTGTTGCTGAAACGGGGATACGCCGCTGATGGTTTGATCGGCCGATTGGTCGACACTCATCTGGCGCATACGCCCCTCGGCAAACAGCACGGTCTGCGGCAGGCGGTTGTACCGGATGTCGAGGTTTTCCGAGCTGACGGTCCGGTCCTGATTCGCGTTCTCGGCGCCGGGAACGGGAGTAAAAACGGGCGAAGATTGCAGGTTCACGTTGCCGAAACCGTACTCCTGGGTCCATTCACCCTGGGCGGACGCGGAAACACTTAATCCCTTGACGGGTAGAAACAGGCTGGATCCGCTGACAATGTACGAATTGCGATGCAGTGTGATCCCCTCCGCCTGCCACGCGGAACCCGGAGCCGCCGCCCCGGATCCATCCGTGGTCTTTTCGTTGAAGGATGATGTGCCACTGTATGCCGAAACCAGGCTGCCGAAGGAAGCCAGCCACCAATCGGTGATTTGCTTTTGGATCCGGAAGGTATTCGCACCTTGCGTGTACTGCACACCTTGATGGATGTTTTGAACCAGGTCCGGATTGGGGCCGGTGGTGTAGCCAATCACATCGTTGCGCTGGTCGGAGAGGGTGTAAAATTCAGCACGTACCCGGTCTTCAACGCTCCAGTCATCCCAGTCGCGGGTGAGGTCCACTTTGAAGATGTGGGTGTGTTCGTCGACGGCCTCTAAATTGGGAAAGATATTTTTTGGCAGTCCGGATACTGGGAAAACCGTGCCCCAGACCAGCGTGGATTTCTCACCCTGCCGGAATTGATATTCATAACCTAAGACCAATTGCGGCGCTTCGGGCAGCGTCAGCCCGAAATCAATCCACGCGCGGCCGATGTCGAGATGCGTGTCCTGGTCCAGGGAAAAGCTGGACGGCGTGAAAGGCGGATAATATCCGCCGGTGTCATCGTAATATCGCCGCCATTCCTCAAACCCCGAATGTACGAAACCGGAATCCTTTTTGTCCAGTGTCACCGTCACCTTGAAATCGTTTTGCGGCACCAGGGCATGGCCTTCAATGGTGAGTTTTTCGTCCGGGGCAAGCCGTTCGCTGTAGGAAAAATGTTCCGCGCCACCGGTCCAGCCCTCGTGTAATCCTTCCAATTCGCGGAATTTTTGGTTGTCGCCCCATACCCCAATCCAGCCCCCTATCGGTTCGATGGAAAATGCCACCGCTGGCGGCACCGCATTCGTTCCCCAATCCGCGCCCTGGTCAATCCATGCCCGCAACGTGCCAACCTGGGCGGGGGTGAGCGGCGGCCCATGGTCGGGCGGCGGCATCCGGATGTCCCGGTCCAGCCCGGCCACGTAGGCGATCAACTTGCTCCGGTCGCTCCGGCCGGAAACGATGTCGTTCAGGTTGTCGTCGCCACCCTTGAGTGCGTCGGACCGGTTGTCGAGGCGGAAACCGCTCTTCGGCTTTTCCGGGCCGTGGCAGCGAAAGCAGTTTTGTTCGAAGATGGGCCGCACGTCGCGGTCGAACGGGATGGAATATTCCCCGGATGCGAGACCGACTGAATTGGTTTCGGCTGCGGAGACAGCGTAAGCGGCTGCGAGAGCAAAGGTTGCAATGAAGCCTTTCCGGCAAATAGGTCTGTTGGCTCCCGGTTTCACGGCGGTTTTAAGCAGGTGCTTTAATACAGGAAAATCGGGTTGATGTCGGAGCCGTGGATGGCCGTGTGGCAGCCGGCGGACCAGCAAGTGCCGACTTGCAGAAGCACGGTATGGTCAATAGCGCCGATATAAATGGTTCCCGGACTGCTCTGCACCTGTGCATGGCAGCGGAAACAAAGGTTGTTGTCGGCCTGGGTGAGCATCATGCGGTTGATCGAGCCGTGCGGATTGTGGCAGGTGGTGCAGCCTTCGCGCATGGCCGGGTGTTCGAAGACAAACGGCCGCGTTTGCTCGCGATGACATTGGGCACAGGTTTCGTTCTGTCGCGCCATGGCCAGACCCCCCTCAAGTTTGAAGATGTCTTCGCCATGCGGGTCATGACATTGGACACAGTTCATGTGGCCTTCGACGACGGGATGATGCGCCGGCAATTGAAATTCCGCGTGTGTCGCGAGGTGGCAGCGAAAGCAGGCGTCCGGAGTCTGGCCGGGATTGATGATGAACCTGCCGATGCCGCCGCCGGCCTCGACATGTTTGCTGCCCGGGCCGTGGCAGGATTCGCAGCCGGTGCCGTCCTTCAGGTCGACGTTTTCCAAAGCCAGATGGGCATGTGGGCTGGCTTCGAATTTACGGACGAGGTTGGTGTGGCACTCGAAGCAGACAGGGTTGCCCGTGTAATGCGCGCCGGGAATTTCAAGCGGCGGGATTACGGCGTTCGGCATGGAGGAGCACGAATTAAAAAACCACACCCCGCCACTTCCCACGCTCAGGGTCATGACCACGACCCATGTTCGTTTTCGTTTCAATGGTTTGGATTGCCCGGGGCGGCCGGCGCGTTGGTCACGGCGGCTGCCTGGAGGAGTTCGGCGACAATCTGGCCGGAAAGGTCCCCGCTCGTCGGAAAAACCATCTGCAATTGCCCGTTGGCGTCGATGATGAGGGTGCGGAAATCATGATTGAAAGTCCCGGCATCGTATTGATAGGTGACGCCGGCCTGCCGGGCAAGTTCGCCGATCTTGTCCGCCGGCCCGGTGAGGAAACTCCAATGCCTTGGGTCATATTGATAACTATTGCCGTAGGCTTTCAGCATCGGCGGCGAGTCAAATTCCGTGTCGAAGGAGACGGAAAGCATGTGCCAGTTGGCGGGAGCGCCGGGCAACGATTCGAGCTTTTGCTGCGCGGCCTGGAAATTTTTGGACAGTCGCGGGCAATAATCGGGCAACGGACACCGGGTGTAAAAGAAGGTGATGGCCAGTGCCTGCCCGCGAAAGTCATTCAGGCTCACCGCCTGGCCGAGTTCGTTGGTGAACTTGTAGTCCAGCAATGGATGATTCGGCCGGGCGGCAGGTGAAATGGCCGCGGTCGGAATGGATGGCACCGAAACCGTACCGATTTTGGCGATGTGCTCCACCCAGCTCTCCGATTCCGCAACCCGGAGCTGGAATGAAATTTCATCGCCCCGGTGCAATCCGGCCAGTTCTTCCGGGGCCTTGGTCTTGAAAGGCATGGTCATGGCCGCCATGTAATTGGAGATGGCCTCGTGCTGGATGACCACCGTGCGGCCGTCCGGCTTGAGCTCCATCACCGTTCCGATTGCCATGAACGTCCGCGGGTTCGTTGCCTCCCCGCTGAGAGATCCGGCGGATTTCGCACCGGACAGGGTGAGCAACCACAAAGCGAACGTCAATGTGCCGACGAATAGTGCCCTTAGTCTCATATTGTATGGTCATGATGATCTCTTTCTGACCACCCGGCCGGTACCTGGTGTGATCCATCATGGATTCGGCAGGCGACCGACCCGATAAAATCCCGGATTGAACGTCGCGTTCAGGTCCGTGAAATCGATCGAGGTGCTGGTGGCCGTATTGGTGACGAGGGTGGTCCAATCGGGCGAAAACAAATTGGTGGATCGTTGAATTATATAACTGAGTCCGGCATTGGCCGTATAACTGAAGCTGAATTCCGCGGGCGGCACGGGCTGCGGCGCACTGAGCAGTACCGACACCGGAGTGACGACGCTGATCGCGACCTGGTTGGTGGCGGTGGCGCCGGCATCATCCAAGGCGATGGCGGAAAGGGTATGGCTGCCGGCGGCCAGATTGCCGGCGACGGTCGAGAAGGGGGCGGCGGCCTCGTTGGTCAGCTCGTTTGCGTCAACGAGGAATTGAACGTTGGTGACCGTGCCTGAGACGGAGGCCTGGATGGTGACGCTGGCGGGCTCGGCGAAGACGGTGCCGGAGGCCGGATTGGTAATGGCAATGGTTGGCGGCAGGCTCGCCGAGGCGACCACCACCGCCCCAGTCATGCCAAACGCAAGATGAACCGTGCAAAAATAGTGGAAGGTGCCGGCAGTGGAGAAAACGTTGGTGAAAGCATGCGGTGACGTTGAGGGCGTCGGCGAGCCGAATGCGGGGGTGCTGTTCGTGCTGAGCACTGCATGCGGGATAAAAGCGCCGGACTTCCAGGTCCAAATCACCGTGTCGCCGGTGGCAATGCTGGTTACGGCAGGGCTAAAAGTGTCGCCGCCATTGCCCACATCAACATTAGCCACGGTGGCGAAACCGGAAATCGGGTGGTCTGAGATGACTAACGCTGCACCCAAGAGTGCAACCTTTAATGAATAACGTATCATTTTCATAATGATTTGCCTAAGTTGGTTCAGGTCATTTATGGCCGGGCCAACAGCCGTGAAATGCCGGGATTGGGGCCGCCGGGACCGCCAGTTGTTTGTGTGAAAATGTTTGTACCACTTGCAGGTGAGAGGAACCGGAGGAACATTTGTTCCGGATGATTTATGGCGGGAACATTTGACGTGCTGCGGGCTCTTAACTTCAATGATACGATATGGCTGAGGGCGTGGACTTTGAAAGTCTGGTGGCTTGTTATTATGAGCCGCTATATCAATTTGCCTTCAGCCTCGCGCGGGATGAGGCGGACGCCTGTGACCTTACACAACAAACCTTTTGCATTTGGGCGGCCAAGGGCCATCAATTGCGCGACGCATCCAAAGTGAAAACCTGGTTGTTCACCACCCTGCACCGCGAATTTCTCGGCACGCGGCGCAGGCAGACGCGTTTTCCCCACATCGACCTGGAACATGCGGTCGCGGAACTTCCCGTCGTCTCTCCGGCCACCGTCAATCGCCTGGATGCCGGACTGGTGCTCGATTCCCTGGCCCGTCTGGATGAAATTTATCAGGCGCCGGTTGCATTGTTTTACCTGCAGGATTGTTCCTATAATGAAATCGCCGAAATCCTTGAGGTGCCGCTCGGCACCGTCAAATCGCGTCTCACCCGCGGCCTCGGACGCCTGCACCAGATGTTGACAGGTGACACCATGGGCGCCCAATCTCAACCTCCGAGATCGTGAATCGCGACCAAGCCAAAACCATTTTGCTGCTCTACCGCCCGGGAACGACGGACGCGGGCGATCCGGAAATCGCCGAGGCGCTGGCGCTGGCGAAGCAGGACTCGGAACTGACGCGCTGGCTGGTGGAACATTGCACGCGGCAGGAGGCGTTGCGGACTGGTTTCCGGAAGCTCCCTGTTCCGGCCGGCTTGAAGGAACAGATCGTTTCCGAACAGGCAGCCAGGGCGAAAGTTGGCATCCGTCGGCAGCGGGCGGTTCTTGTGGCGCTGGCCGTGGTTGCGGTGCTGGTGGCCCTTACCCCGCTCTGGTTTCCGCCTCGCCGGAGCCATGACACCTATGTTGTTTACCGGGATCAGATGGCGAGCGTCGCGTTGCGAGGCTATGGCATGGATTTGATGACCAATAATCCCGCATCTGTCCGCGCCTACCTTGCACAAAACCACGCGCCGGCGGATTACGTTCTGCCGGCGCCGCTGGAAAAAACCGCGGTGTCCGGCTGCGCGATTGAAGACTGGCAGGGGGCGAAGGTTTCGATGGTTTGTTTCCGCACCGGCAGGCCGTTGCCGCCGGGAGATCCGAGCGATCTTTGGCTCTTTGTCATTGACCGCTCCCGGGTGAAGGATTCGCCCCCGGCGGGTTCGCGCCAGTTCGTTCAGGTCGGCCGGCTCCGAATGGTGACCTGGACGGCGGGTGAGAAGTTGTACGTGTTGGGGATGGAAGGGGATGAAACTGCCTTGGGGCAGTATTTGTAAGCCTCCACCAGCCATCAATTCTGATCCACACTCATGTGGTCCAGTATCCAGTCGAAGTCCATTCGCTGATTGGCGGAAACGCCGATGGGAATATAGGGAACATCCGGTTGAATGGGGTAGATGGTACTGGGGACCATCCAGCGATGCAGGGTGCTATGTCCGTCGGCAAACGAAAATGCCGTGGCGTTGTTGTGATAAGTCGCCGGCAAGTCATGCCATTCGGCATAGTGGGGACCCGAGCCGCCGTAGGGCCCGCTGCCGGCATATTCGGTGGATTTGTCGATAAAATAGCCATCGTCAATGGTATCCGGATGTTCATCCAGAAACACAAAAATTTCAGTCGGCTGGGGAATCTGGGTGATTTTAAAAAACTGGACGTAACCGGGATTGTTGACGTTGAAGCCATTCGCCGAAGCGTCACCGGCGTCGCCGACCATCGCGTTCATCGAATAACTGCGGAGGCGCCGGTCCCAGCCCGCGGCGCTTTGGGCCGCGCTCAAGGCACGGTCGGACGGACAATGGTAAATGGCTGTCGCCTTGCTGACAAACGGGCCGAGGCTCGCATCCGTGAGGGTGGCGAGGTTGGTGTTGTCCGGATCGTTGGGCGCAGAAACTCCCCAGGTCATGACATTGTTGACCCAGTTGAGGTTGGTTCGGAATCCGTTGGCCGTCATGACGAGATTGTACGGCAGGAGGCCGTCGGCATCGTCCGCGTAGAGCAGCCATCCCAAGGCAAGCTGCTTGGTGTTGTTCAGGCACAGCATGGCGTGCGCCCGCTCTTTCGCATGCGCCAGCGCCGGCAATAATATCGCCGACAGGATGGCAATGATGGCCATCACCACCAGCAGCTCAATCAGGGTAAACCCCCTCCCGCTGGGCCCGCTCGCAAGCGCCGAAGTCCGTGAAACTGGCAACGTGGTCATGACATGAATTCAGGGAACTACTTCCTGAATCTCTGATTTAAATTATTACGCTGACTATTAACCCATGTCAAAGCCGAAGCAAGTCGAATTTCTTTGACCCGGGGAACTCCGCCATTGCCCCGCCGAGCCGCTTTCCGCAAAATCACGCGTCTATGGCCAGCAGTCGCCGACAATATCCATTTCATTTGATCGAGCCCAAATGGCAGCAATTCTGGGACGAACAGCAAACCTTTCGGGCCTTTAATCCGGGCGACTCCGTGCCGGTGGGGCACCCGTTTGGCCGGCGCCACCAGCTATCCGGCCCGGTGACCGCCACGCAGCTGCCACCAAAATTTTACATTCTCGACATGTTTCCCTATCCCTCGGGCGCGGGATTGCACGTCGGCCATCCGGAAGGCTACACGGCCACCGACATCCTCGCCCGCTACAAACGCGCGCAGGGATTTCATGTGTTGCATCCGATGGGCTGGGACGCCTTCGGCCTGCCCGCCGAGCAATACGCCATCAAGACCGGCCAGCATCCGCGCCAGACCACCGAGGCGAACGTCGCCACCTTCAAGCGCCAGATCCAGTCGCTCGGTTTCAGCTACGACTGGTCGCGCGAGCTGGCCACCACCGACCCGGATTATTTCAAGTGGACCCAGTGGATTTTTCTGAAGCTTTATAATTCGTGGTTTAATCCAAAAACCAATCGCGCCGAGGCGATTGAGACGTTGGAATGTCCGGGTGACGAAGCAATCAAACGTACCTACCGCGACTCAAAGCGTCTTGCCTATGTCAGTGAGCAACCGGTCTGGTGGTGCGAACAGCTCGGCACGGTGCTGGCCAACGAGGAAGTCGTGGATGGTAAAAGTGAGGTTGGCGGTTTCCCCGTCGTGCGCAAGCCGATGCGTCAATGGATGCTCCGCATTACTGCCTACGCTGACCGGTTGATCCACGATCTCGATACCATTGAATGGACTGATTCGCTCAAGGAAATGCAACGGAACTGGATTGGACGGAGCAAAGGAGCAAGTGTCATTTTTCGAACGGTTTCAGACGATGCGCCAATCGAGGTGTTTACGACACGTCCAGATACGTTGTTCGGGGCGACTTATTTGGTGCTTGCTCCGGAGCATCCTTTGGTAGGCCAAATAACAACGCCCCAGCAATTAATAGTGGTTAGGGATTATCGAATTGTCGTTGCGAAAAAATCCGACCTCGAACGGACTGAACTCGCCAAGGAAAAAACCGGCGTGTTTACCGGTGCTTACGCTATCAATCCCGTTAACGGCGAGAAAATCCCGATCTGGATCGCTGACTACGTCCTTGCCAGTTACGGCACCGGCGCCATCATGGCCGTGCCGGCTCATGACACGCGCGATTTCGAGTTCGCCACCAGGTTCAACCTGCCCATCGTCCAGGTTGTCCAGCCGCCCGACCCGAAAACGGACTGGCATGGTTTTGTTGGGGACGGCACATCAGTAAATTCTGTCGGGCCGGAAATTTCCATCACCGGGTTGCCCACGCCCGAAGCCAAGAAGAAAATCACCGACTGGCTCCAAGCGAAAGGCCTCGGCAAAAAGACGGTCAACTTCAAGCTGCGCGACTGGCTCTTCAGCCGGCAACGTTACTGGGGCGAGCCGTTCCCGATTGTCTGGAAACGCGATGCGGGCGGTAATCTTTGCCACGAGGCGTTGCCGGAAAGCGCGTTGCCGGTCCTGCCGCCATCGCTCACGGATTACAAACCCACCGCCACCGGCGAGCCGCCGCTGGCCCGCGCCAAGGATTGGGTCAACCTGCCCGACGGGTCGGCACGTGAGACCAACACCATGCCGCAATGGGCTGGCAGTTGCTGGTATTACCTGCGTTATCTCGACGCGAAGAATTCAAACGTATTCGTTAGCAAGGAAGCGGAAAGTTATTGGATGGGTAGCCGCGGACGTCAGTCCGCGCCAATTTCTTCTGCCGGAAAGAATGCGCCGACTGACGTCGGCGGCTACGAAACACCGGGAGTCGATTTGTATGTCGGCGGCACGGAACACGCCGTGCTGCACCTGCTTTACGCGCGGTTTTGGCACAAGGTGCTGTTTGACCTCGGCCAGGTCTCGACGCCCGAACCGTTTTTCAAGCTGGTCAATCAAGGCATGGTTCTGGGGGAAGATAACCAAAAGATGTCGAAATCGCGCGGAAACGTGATTCCCGTGGACGCGCCGGTGCAGGACGTGGGCACGGACTCGTTACGCCTCTACGAAATGTTCATGGGGCCGCTGGAAATGGTGAAGCCGTGGAACACCAAGGGGGTTGAGGGCGTTTACCGTTTCCTCGGGCGCGTCTGGCGGCTGTTCGTGGATGAAGCGAGCGAAACGGAGTTTGAACAGGCGGAGACATTGACCACCAATACGCAAGGGCGCGAAGCATTGCTGGAGCTGATCAGGCTCAATGTGGCCATCCAGGATGTGCCGGCCACTCCGGCCCAACTCAAAACGTTGCACGCCTGCATCAAGAAGGTGACGGAAGATCTGGACAGCTTGCGTTTCAACACGGCGATTTCTGCGATGATGGTTTTTGTGAACGACGCGATAACGTGGGAGACGAAGCCGGTTTCCGTCCTGCGCGACTTTTTGATTCTCCTCGCGCCGTTCGCGCCGCACCTGGCGGAAGAACTATGGGCCAAACTCCCAACCCTCAACGCCCAACCCTTCACCAGTCTCACCTACGCCGTCTGGCCAAAGTTTGATCCGGCATTGCTCGTCGAGGACACGCTGGAAATCCCGGTTCAAGTGAATGGCAAGTTGCGCGACGTGATCAAAGTTTCCGTCAACGCGACGCCGGCGGAACTGGAAGCGCTGGCGTTGAAGAACGAGAAAGTCCAGCCCTACATTGCGGGCAAGACGATCAAGAAAACCATTGTCTTGCCGAAAAAGCTGGTGAACATCGTGGTGATGTAAATTGCCGTGGCCGCTGACGTCAGCCGGCGCTGAAACCATTCTGGAATCGTGTCCGTGGTGAAATTGGCGCGGACCGACGTCCAAGGCTGCGGGGTCAATGTTTTTCGGCGCTGGCCAGGATCGTCTGGAAGTGCGGCGGCTGTTCCTCACGGGCGACCACGCTGATTTCGATTTTTTTGAAGCCAGCTTCCTCCAGCCAGCGGTGCAAATCACTCTCCGCAAAACCCGGCCAGCGGTCGCCGTAAAGCTCGCGCGCCTTGTCGAAATTGTGCTTCAGCAAATCGAGAATCAAAATCTGCCCGTGCGGCCGGAGGATTTTGTGGGCGGCCGCCACCGCGACGGCCGGGATTTCGGCGTGATGCAACGCCTGGCTCAAAATCACCAGGTCAACACTGTTCGGCTCGATCGGCGGGTTTTGCAGGTCGCCCTGCCGGAATTCCAGATTTTTCAGCCCGTTCTTTTTGGCCTTGGCCGCGCCAAACGCGACGATTTTTTCCGAGTTGTCCACGGCGATGACTTTTTTCGCGCGGCGCGCCAGCAGTTCGCTCAGCAGGCCTTCGCCCGCGCCGAGGTCGGCCACGACGAGCGGCGGCAGGATGCGCAAAAGCAGGTGTCCGAACGCCTGCCACGACCGGCCCGGGCCATAAACGCGGTCGAAGCGGCCGGCGATCTGGTTGAAATAAACCTGGGCCTGTTCACGCCGGCGGTTCACCACGCGCTTGAGATTGATCTGGTCGCCGCCGTGTTCGGGCAGCTCCTTTGCGCCGCGGATGGCGAGCTGGATGAATTCGCCGGTCGCGCCGGTGGCCTGCGGGTTCAGCTTGTAAAACGTCCGCTTGCCGTCGCGCCGCGCCTGCACCAGGGCGCAATCCGAGAGCAGGCCCAGATGCGTTGAGATGCGCGACTGGCCGAGCCGGGTGATTTCCTGCAGCTCGTTCACGGACAGCTCGTCGTGCTCCAGCAACGCCACGATGCGCAGGCGCGTCGGGTCGGACAGGGCCCGCAATGATTTCAGGGTGGCGGACATGGTTTTCCGCGCCTCAATTTTTCACAAAAAAGCATTTGACGCGCTTTGAATACGATATATCATCTTATCCTGATACGTCAATATGACATTTTAACCCTTTGATTCATGAGCAAAAATTACATCTTTTCCTCGGAGTCCGTCGGCGAAGGCCATCCGGACAAGGTCGCGGATACCATTTCCGATGCCGTGCTGGATGCCTGCCTCGCGCAGGACAAGTTCAGCCGCGTCGCCTGCGAATGTTACGTCAAGTCGAACATTGTCATCGTCGGCGGCGAAATCACCACGCGCGCGAAACTCGATTTTACCAAGATCGCCCGCACCGCCATCCGCGAAATCGGCTATGTGAACGACGACGATGTGTTTCATGCCGACAAGGTGTTCGTGAACACGATCATCACGCAGCAATCGCCCGACATCGCGCAGGGCGTGGACGCCCGCAAGGCCAAGGGCAAGAAGACCAGCAAACAGGGTGCCGGCGACCAGGGCCTCATGTTCGGTTACGCCTGCAATGAAACCCCCGAACTCATGCCCGCGCCCATCATGTTCGCCCATCGTCTCGGCCGCGAGCTCACTCGCATTCGCAAGACCGGCAAGGTGCCGTGGCTGCGCCCCGACGCAAAGTCGCAGGTCTCCGTCGTTTACGTGAATGACAAACCCGTCGCCATTTCCAACGTCGTCATTTCCACGCAGCACAGCGCGGACGTGGAACATCGCGAGATTGAAAAGTTTTGCATCGAGCACATCGTCAAAAAGGTTTTGCCCAAACGCCTGCTCACGAAGAAAACCGAGTTTCTCATCAACCCGACCGGACGTTTCGTTGTTGGCGGACCGCAGGGCGACACCGGTTTGACCGGGCGCAAGATCATCGTGGACAGCTACGGCGGCATGGGCCGTCACGGCGGCGGCGCGTTCTCGGGCAAGGATCCGACCAAGGTGGATCGCAGCGCGGCTTACATGGGCCGCTGGGTGGCCAAGAACATCGTGGCCGCCAAACTGGCCTCAAAGTGTGAGATTCAATTTGCCTACGCCATCGGTTATCCCGATCCCGTCAGCGTCAGTGTGGACACCTTCGGCACGGCGACCGTTCCGGAGAGCAGAATCATCCGCGCCGTCAACCGCGTGTTCAGCTTCCTGCCCTCGGACATCATCGACCAGCTCAACCTGCGCCGGCCGATTTATTCCAAGACCACCAACTACGGCCACTTCGGCAAGAGCGACCCGGCGTTGACGTGGGAAAAAACCGACAAGGTCAAAGCGCTCAAAAACGCTTTGAAATAACTCTTAACACTCAACTCTCAACCAGATATGTCCACCGTCAAATTACCTCCGTCCCGCGCCAAGGTCGCCAAGACCAACGGCAACGGCAAAGCCGCGCCTGATTTCAAAGTCCGTGACCTCTCGCTCGCCGAGTGGGGGCGCAAAACCATCCAGGTTTCCGAGCATGAAATGCCGGGCCTGATGGCCATCCGCAAAAAGTACGGTCCCTTGAAGCCGCTCAAAGGCGTGCGTATCACCGGCTCGCTGCACATGACCATTGAGACGGCCATTCTGATTGAGACCTTGGTAGAACTCGGTGCCTCCGTGCGCTGGGCAAGCTGCAACATCTTCAGCACCCAGGATCACGCCGCCGCCGCCATCGCCAAGGCTGGCATTCCCGTCTTCGCGCACAAGGGCGAGTCGCTTGAGGAATACTGGGATTTTACCCTCGCGGCGCTCACGCATCCGGGCAATAAAGGTCCGCAACTCATCGTGGACGACGGCGGCGACGCCACCTTGCTCATCCACAAGGGTTACGAACTTGAAAACGGCGACAACTGGGTCAATACGCCCAGCGACAATCACGAAGTGGCCGTCATCAAGGCCCTGCTCAAGCGCGTTGCGCAGGAGCGCCCCGGCTTCTGGCACACCGTCGTGAAGGATTGGAAGGGCGTTTCCGAGGAAACCACCACCGGCGTCCATCGCCTGTACCAGATGCTGGAACAGGGCAAGCTGCTCGTGCCCGCCATCAACGTCAACGACTCCGTCACCAAGTCCAAATTCGACAACCTTTACGGCTGCCGCGAATCGCTCGCCGACGGCATCAAGCGCGCGACCGACGTGATGGTCGCCGGCAAGGTCGCCTGCGTTTGCGGTTACGGCGACGTGGGCAAAGGCTGCTCCCACTCGTTGCGAGGCTTTGGCGCGCGCGTCATCGTCACCGAGATTGATCCCATCAATGCCTTGCAGGCCGCGATGGAAGGTTTTGAGGTCAAGACCGTTGAAGACACGCTCGGCGAGGCGGACATCTACGTCACCACCACCGGCAACTGCGACATCATCACCTTCGAACACATGGCGAAGATGAAAGACCAGGCCATCGTCTGCAACATCGGCCACTTCGACAACGAGATCCAGGTGGACCGCCTGAACACCACCAAGGGCGTCACCAAGCTGAACATCAAGCCGCAGGTGGACAAGTACACCTTCGCCGGCGGCAACAGCATTTACATGCTCGCGGAAGGCCGGCTGGTGAACCTCGGCTGCGCCACCGGCCATCCGAGCTTCGTCATGTCCAACAGCTTCACCAACCAATGCCTGGCGCAACTGGATTTATGGAGGAACAAGGACAAGAACAAGATCGGCGTCTATCGTCTGCCCAAGAAACTGGACGAGGAAGTCGCCCGGCTGCACCTGGAAAAAATCGGCGTGAAGCTGACCAGGCTCACGAAGAAACAGGCCGATTATCTTGGCGTGCCGGTCGAAGGCCCCTACAAGCCGGAACACTACCGGTACTGAGCGAATTCAAATCTCAAAACATGAAAGGCGAACGGAAAACCGTTCGCCTTTTTGATGGCAGAATCCCGAACGGTCAACGTTCCGGCAATTTGGCGCGGATGGAAAAGGTTACTGGGCCGGCGTGGTTGTGATGGGAATCTCGGCGGCAGCCAGACCTCCGGAGGTGGCCCGGAGCGTGACTTTGCCGGACTCGCCAGGTTTCGAGCGGACAATAACCAGGCAAAGTCCGTTGAAGGCATTGCGCTCGTGCGACTGGAACGATTCGAAACTGGTCGCATCCCCGTTATCGGTCGCCACGATTTCACCCGGTCCGTTGATGTCAAAGTGGACCCGGTTCTTCGAGCGCGGCACGAGCAGGCCGTCCTGGTCCGCAATGGTTACGGTGACAAAAGACAAATCCTGGCCGTCGGCCCGGATGGTATCCCGGTCGGCCTGCAACTTAAGTTTGGCACCCGGACCGGTTGTCCTCATCACGTCCGTCGCCCATTTTTTGCCGTCTTTGTAGGCCACCACCTTGAGTTCTCCCGGTTGGTACACCACATTGTCCCAGCGCAGGCGGTATTCGTAGGGTCCTTTTTTCTTCAGGCCGAGCGACTGGCCGTTCAGGAAAAGTTCCGCCGCGTCGCCGGAAGTATAAACATGCACCGGGGTGACCTGGCCAAGGCGGTCCGGCCAGTTCCAATGTGGCAGGATGTGCGCCATGGGGAAATCGGGGCGCCAGCGCGCCTGGTAAAGGTAGTAGCGGTCCTTCGGAAAACCCGCGAGGTCAATGATGCCGAAGTAGGAACTGCGCGACGGCACCTGGATCCGGCCCAACGCGTCCAGCTCCTTTTGCATCCGGGCCCGTTCGGCCGGGTCGGTGAAATTCAGCAGGTTGCTCAGGTCGCCGTTGTAAGGCGTCGGCTCGCCGAGATAATCGAAACCGGTCCAGACAAACTCGCCGGCAACGAAGGGAAACTGATCCTCCCCCTTGAATTCCCAATCCGGCGGCGTCGCCCAGGGCGGCGCGTAAAGGTCGTAGGAACTCATCTGGAAATCGGCCTTGCCCCCGCTCTTGTCGGTGCTGACCGGGAAGAAATATTCGCCGCGCGAGCTGACGCACGATGCCGTCTCGCTGCCGAAAATCGGCAGGCTGGAATTGGTCTCGTGCGCCCGGCCATACAGGGTGGGTTTGTAGTTGTAGCCAAAAACGTCCACGTGCTGCTGGAAACCGTTGAACGCGGCTCGCGCGTCGCTGCAGGCCGAGGTGGTCGGCCGGGTCGGGTCTTCCTCATGGGCGATGCGCGTCAGTTCGGCGGCAATTTCCAGTCCCGCCGGCGAGTCTTGTTCGCCGACTTCATTGCCGATGCTCCAGAGGATGATGCAGGGATGATTACGGTCCCGCCGGAGTTCCGCGCGCCAGTCCTTTTCGTGCCAGTCGTCCCACAGCCGCTGATAATCATTCCTGGTCTTGCCGCGCATCCAGCAGTCGAAGGATTCGTCCATCACCAACATGCCCAGACGGTCGCACAAATCAAGCAGTTCCGGCGCGGGTGGATTGTGGCTGGTGCGGATGGCGTTGCCGCCCATTTCCTTGAGGATTTGAATCTGCCGTTCCAGGGCGCGGACGTTGATGGCCGTGCCGAGCGCGCCAAGGTCGTGGTGGTTGCAGACGCCATTCAGCGGCACGCGTTTGCCGTTCAAAAGAAATCCGTGGTCCGCCGTGAACTGGATGGTGCGGATGCCGAAGGGCGTTTCGTAACTGTCCACCAACCGGCCGTTCTGTTCAAGAGAGGTGACGGCGACATAGCGTTGCGGTTTTTCGAGGCTCCATAATTTCGGATCAGGAAGCACGATCCGGCCTTCGCTCGACTGGGATTGGTGCGCGGCGACTTTGACCCCCTCGGTGGCCAGGGACGCGACGGATTTTCCTTTGACGTTGTCCGTGCCGAGCTCGAAAATCTCATTTTTTACAGTCACCACGGACTCAGCAGCTGTTTCATTCTCCATGTTGACCTGGATTTTCACCGTCGCCGCCCGGGCGCTGATCTCGGGCGTGGTGACGTAGGTTCCCCAATGGGCGACATGCACCGGCGCCGTTTTGACCAGCCAGACATTCCGGTAGATGCCGCCGCCTGGATACCAGCGCGAGGAATCCGGCGGGTTATCGAGGCGGATGGCGACGACGTTGTCCGCGCCAAATTTGACAAACGGAGTCAGGTCCACGCGCCACGACGCGTAACCGTAAGGCCAGCCGCCGACGAGCTGGCCGTTGAGCCAGACTTGGGCGTGCGACATCGCGCCGTCGACGTCCAAATAGAAGTTCTTTCCCTGCTCAGCGGCGGGAACCTCAAAGTGTTTGCGGTACCAGCCGATGCCCCACCACGGGAGTTTGCCGGTTTCTCCGGGAAACTCCTGTTTGAACGGTCCTTCGATGCCCCAGTCGTGGGGCAGGTTCAACTGGCGCCAGTCGGAGTCGTTGAACGCCGCGTCCTTCGGAGAGGCCGCCGCGCCATCGTACGGCGCAACGGGCTGAAGCGGTTTGCCGGCGGGATCGAACACGCGCAGTTCGTAAATGCTCGCCCATTTGTTTTCGGGCACACTGGTAATGGTGATGCGCACGAACCGGCCCGGGCTGTCCAGCGCCGCCTTGTCGATGCGTGCCGCTTCGTTGTTCTGGGTGCGGTCCACGGCGGTCTTCCAGGACTTCCCGTCGCTGGAAACCTCGACCTTGTATTGATAGGCGAGATTGTATTCCCACTCGATTTCCAACGCGCCGAGCGGTGTGATTTTGCCGAGATCCACCGCCAGCCACTGGTTCATGCTGCCATCGGCGGCGCACCAGCGCGTGTTGGAGTCGCCGTCCGTCGCCATGCCCGCGGTGTTGCCTTTGCCGGCTTCCTCCGACGAAGCCGTGACCGCCTTGGCCGGCTGGCCCGGCTCGGGAAGAAATGAACCGTCGGGCATGGGGCCAAACCGGGCAAACCGCCAGCCGGCGTTGAAGGAGGTGCGTTCGCGCGGCCCGCTGGCCGTGTCCGCCAGGGTGACCAGGGCAAAGGAAAACAGCAAAACGGCAAGCCCGCCACGGGAGAGAATTGATTTCATGGCTCCCAACAATAATGATTGGAACCGGCTGAGGCAATTTGATTATTGCTGGTTCCCCACCCACCGAGCCCCGGTCATAACTCCCGTAACGCCGACGCAATGGGCAGGCGCGCGGCGCGGATGGCGGGAAACAGGCCGCCGATCAGGCCAATCAGCGCCGCCCACACGATGCCCCGCCACAGCAGCGCCGGAGTGACTTTGAAGGCGAAGGCGATCTGGCTGAAGCTCTGGAAGTTCATGGTCGAGGTGTGAAAGTTGTTGAAGGCCAGATAGGCCAGCCCGCCGCCGAGCGCGCCGCCGACCAGCGCCAGCACCAGGGACTCGATCATCAGCGAGACCACCACCGCGCTGCGGCCAAAGCCGAGCGCCCGCAATGTGGCGATTTCCCGCGTCCGCGCCGCGACCGCGCTGTACATGGTGTTCAACGCGCCAAACACCGCGCCGATGGCCATCAAGAACGCAATCAGGAAACCGAGCGTCGTGATCAGCCGCGTGACGGTCTCCGATTGTTCGGCGTAATACTCAGACTGCCGGGACACCTTCACGTTGAGCTGCGGGTTTGAGGTCAGCGAATCCTTGAACGCAGGAAACGCGCCCGGTGAATTCAATTTCACGTAAACCGACTGGAACGAGTCACCGCGATTATACGCATCCTGCAGCACCTTGGCGTCAGTCCAGATTTCCGATTCGGCCACCCCGCCGGCGGCGGAAAATCTGCCGACGACCGGCCATTCGTAGCGGCCCACCTTGATTTTCGAGCCCACCGCCAGCCCGGCGAATTCCTGGACGGCGCCGCTGCCCACAATGACTTCGTTCTTCCCCCAATCAAACATCCGGCCCTCGACGATCTTGACGTTGTCGCGCACCTGCAGCGCAGCCCCTTCCACGCCGCGCAACGGCACGTTGGCGTCCGTGCCCGTCGAGCGTTTGGGCAGGTTGATGATGACAAACAATTCCGGGTCCGCGACCGGGCCAGACGCCGTGCGCGCCACGCCCGGCGCGTCCGCGATCAGGCGCGTTTCCTCCCGCCCGAAGCCGCTGACCATTTCGCTGGTGGCGCCGCTGCGAAGGACGATGGCCGAGTCGGGCGCACCGGAAACGTTCATGGCCTGCTTGAAACCCGCCGCAATCGAGAGCACCCCGACCAGCACGGTCACGACCCCGGCGATCCCGATGACGGTGGCGGCCACCGCGCCGCGCCGTTGCGGGATGCTCAGCAGCCCGAACTTGGTGATCGAGAGGATCTGGGAAAACCAGTTGATGGGGCCCGCCATTAGTTGGTTGAGAGTAAAGGGTTGAGGGTTGAGAGAAAGGCAGGGACGCTGCGCTGCGGCGTCCGCGCCGCGTCCAGCGGCGCAACGCTTCCGCCCGCTGCTGCGCGGGCGGGGACATCGCCGCGCGATGTCCCTGCCAGACTCAAATTGGATTTGCGTACGATACCCATTCTACATCCTTCTCAAGGCATCCGCCACGCGCAGGCGCATGGCTTGCAGCGCGGGGAAAACTCCGGTGACCAGACCGAGCGCGATGCTGATGCCCAGTCCGATGAACAGGTCCCGGGTGGGGAAAAAGAACAGCGGCAGCATGCCGGCCAGCTTGTCGGCCAGGACGGGCACCAGCAGGTACGCCAGCCCCAGGCCCAGGGCTCCGCCCAGCAGGGACAAGAGGCACGACTCGGCGAGCACCAGCGACATGACCTGCGTATTGCTAAAGCCGATGGCCTTGAGCACGCCCAACTCTCCGGTTCGTTCGCGCACGGCCTGGGCCATGGTGTTGCCGGTCACCAGCAGGATGGTGAAGAACACCGCCACCAGGATCGCCGCGACGATGAACACGATGTTGCCGATTTGTTTCGCCCAGGCCTGGACAAATGCGCCCTCCGGCTCCGTCTTGGTTTCCGCCGGTGAATTTTCAAATTCCTGGTCCACCAGTTTCGCGATCTCGGCCGCCCGCGCCGGGTCTTTCACGCGGATGGTGTACCAGCCCACCAGACCTTTGCCCCATTCGCGCGCCTCGTCGAAGTAGTCATAACGGAAAAACAGCGGGGTGGTGTCCGCTCCCTTGTCCTTTCCGTCATAGATGCCCACGATGTCGAATTCCCAGACCTGGCTGCCGTCGGCCTTCGGCCAGATGGGCGTCTGAATCGGGATCTTGTCCCCGATTTTCCAATGAAAACGATCCGCGGTTTTCCGGCCGACAATGGCCCCGGTCCGCGTCGCCAGCCACGCCTGTTTTTGTTCCGGCGCCAGAATGATGTCGGAGCGGTGCATTTCCAGGAAATCCTCCGGCACCACGGGATTTTGCATGAAAAAATTCTTCGGCTCCTGATAAACGCCGCCAAACCAGGTCTGGTGGGTCGCCAGGACCACCCCCGGAATTCGTTCCATCCGGGCCTTGTAACTTTCCTGCAGCATCTGGATGATGGACACCTTGTGGCGGACGACGAGCCGGTCCGCGCCCGCCATCTTTACGCCACCGGTGAGCGCCTGTTGGATGGAGGAGAGAAAACCGAACAGGACAAACGCCACCATGATCGACAGCAGTGTCAGCGACGTCCGCAGCTTCTTCCGCTTCAAATTGCACCAGATGAGGTGGAAAAATTTCATTTCACCGGTTCGTTGCTGAGCTGGCCCTTGTCCAGATAGACGGTCCGCGCCGCGCGCGCCGAGGCGTGCGGATCGTGCGTGACCATGATGATGGTTTTGCCGTGCTCCCGGTTCAGCGCCTGAAGGAGATCCAGGATTTCATTGCCGGCCTTGCGATCCAGGTCGCCGGTCGGCTCGTCGCAGAGCAACAGGGTCGGATCGGTGACAATGCCGCGGGCGATGCCCACCCGCTGTTGTTCGCCGCCGGAAAGGGTGCGGGGATAATGTTTGGCGCGATGCGAAAGGCCGACCACCGCCAGGGCCGTGTCCACATGCTGTTTCCGTTCCGCCTTGGTCAGGTGCGTGAGCAGCAGGGGCAGCTCCACGTTGCGTTCCGCCGTGAGCACGGGCATGAGGTTGTAAAGCTGGAAAACGAAACCGACGTGCCGCGCGCGCCAGGCGGCGAGGGTGCGGTCGGACAACTGGTCGATGCGCTCGCCGCCGATGGTCACCGAGCCCCGGGTCGGGCGGTCGAGGCCGCCGATCAGATTCAACAACGTGCTCTTGCCCGAACCGGACGGGCCCATCAATGCGAGAAATTCGCCGGTCGGAACCTGCAGGCTCAGGTTCGCCAGCACGTGAATGTTTTCCGTGCCACGGTGAAAGACTTTTTCCACGCCCTCCACGCTTACCAGTGTGCCATTCGTGTTAGTATTCATTCGTCACCGCCTACGATGTGGGTTTTCCGGTTCCCGAAACAATTACAAATGCAGGATGTTTTTCCATGACTTACGGCTTGAGCTCCTCGACAGAGGCGCCATCCGCCAAACCCGGCGGGGGATCCACGACGACCCTTTCGCCGGCGGACACCCCGGCGCCAATCACCGCCTCATCCCCGTCCGTGCTGTTCACGGTCACCGCCCGGCGTTCGGCGCGTCCATTTTGGACGACGAAAACGATGTCCTTTTCATCCTGGGACTGCACCGCACTTTTCGGAACCGTCACGATGCGGTTTGCCGTGGCCGGTCCGCCGCTGGCCTCGTGAAAGGCCACCTTCACCGCCATTTCCGGCAGGATGCGCGGGTCCAACTTGTCGAAACCGACGCGCACTTTGACCGTGGACTTTTGGCGGTCGGCGGTTGGGATGATGGCGATGACTTTGCAGGGAATTTTCCAGTCGGGATAGGCGTCCAGCGTGGCTTCGACGGGCTGGCCCGGTTGGACGCGGTTGATGTAGCTCTCGTTGACATCAATTTCAACTTCCAGCGAGTCCATATCCACCACGGTGCCGATGCCCGTGCGGGTGAAACCGCCGCCGGCCGATACCGGTGAAATCATCTCGCCCGGCTGGGCGTCCTTGGTGGTGACCACGCCGGCGAACGGCGCGCGAATGACCATGTCATCCATCTGTTGCTGCCACAGGGCCACCTGGCGTTCCGCCACGGTGACATCCAGTTCCTGCTGGGCCAGATGCGCCTGCAATGATTTGGCATTCGACTCGGCCAGGTCCAGGTCGGAGGGGGACGCGATGTTTTGTTTGACCAGCGCGGTGGTGCGCTGAAATTCATGATCCGCCTGTTTCAGTTGGGCGCGCGTTTCCTCCAACGCCGCCTTGGACGATGCCAATTGAGCTTCGGCCACGTCCAGCCCGGTTTTGACGTTTGTATCGTCCAACCGCGCCACCACCTGGCCTTCCTTCACCTTCATGCCTTCCTCGATGAGCACTTCGATGACTTTGCCGGTGACCTTGGAGGAAACCGTGGCTGCCCGCCGGGCGGTGACATAACCGGAGGCATTCAACACCGTCCGTTCGCCGCTGTTGCTGCCGCCGATCTCGCGGGCGACCGCCGTGTGCACCTCGATGGCTTTGGGCCGCATCAGCCACCAAATCATGAGGGCCGCGAGGACCAGGACAAAAACGCCAACGGCGACCGGCCGGACGGGCAGACCCGGCGCGGGTTGGTCGCTGCGCTTGATGCGCAAGTCATCCAGCGTGGGTTTCTGTGAATCCATACATCTGCCGCTGAAAGGAAACCTTTTTTTGCTGGCAGGGTCAATGAACTTGTGCCGGGCGTTGTGCGGGAAGCCGGAGCTTTGCCGGGATCGCCGCCGGGTTCAGGCAGCAAATGAATTTGCAGCATATCCCGCATCTGACTATGCTCGACGATATGCTTTCCAACCGAATCCTCCTCGCTGTCCGCTGGCGGCGGTTCGTATCGCTGGCCGTTCTCGTGCTGTTGGCCGGAACGGTGCATGCTCAAACCGCATCGACCTGTTACCTCAGCGCCCTGGACCTCAGCCAGGTGCAGCAGGGCTGGGGCGAGCCGCACGCAAACCAGTCCGTCGATGGCCAGGCCCTCTCCATCGGTGGCCAGGCATTCACGAATGGACTGGGCACCCACGCCACGAGTGAATTCGACCTCAACGTGGACGGACGCGCGGTCAATTTTTCCGCCCTGGTGGGCATTGATGATGAGGTCGGCAATGGCAAGGGCAGCGTGGTGTTCGAAGTGCTGGGTGATGCGGGCCAGGTGCTTTGGAAAAGCCAGGAGATGCATGGTGGCGACGCAGCCCAGGCGGTAAACGTGAATCTTGCCGGGGTGAAACAATTGACCCTGTTGGTGGACGGCGGCGACAGCATCGATTTCGACCACGCCGATTGGGCGGAGGCCAGACTGATCATGACCAGCGGCCGCCCGGTCCCGGGTTCCGCTGTTCACGAGGAAGCCATCATCCTCACGCCCAAACCCTCGCCGAAACCGCGCATCAACAGCGCCAGGGTTTTTGGCGTGCGGCCGGACGCACCGTTCCTCTTTACCATCGCTGCCACGGGCGACCGCCCGATGACGTTCAAGGCGAAGGGTCTGCCGAAAGGGTTGCAACTCGATTCGAAGACCGGGCAGATCACCGGCACATTAAAGGAGAAGGGTGAGCACGTGGTTGAGTTGCGCGCGAATAATTCGCTCGGCGAGACGACGCAGAAATTCAAAATCATTTGCGGCGCGCAGATCGGGCTGGTTCCGGCGCTCGGCTGGAACAGTTGGAATTGTTTTGCTTCCGCCGTCACCGCCGAAAAAGTGAAGTCCGCCGCCGATGCCATGGTCCGCAGCGGCCTCATCAATCACGGCTGGACTTACATCAACATCGACGACTATTGGGAGGTGCATCGCGATTCCACGGACCCGACCCTGCAAGGCCCGCACCGCGACGCCGACGGGCACATCCTTCCGAATCCACGTTTCCCTGATATGAAGGGACTGACGGATTACATCCACGCCCGGGGACTGAAGACCGGACTTTACTCCTCGCCCGGTCCGTGGACGTGCGGCGGTTGCGTGGCCAGCTGGCAGCACGAGGCGCTCGACGCGCAATCGTACGGCCAATGGGGTTTTGATTATCTCAAATACGACTGGTGCAGCTACGGTGATATCGTTCACGGCGATGATTCGCTGGCCACGTTGCAAAAGCCCTATCGCGTCATGCGCGCCGCGCTCGACGCCGTGAACCGCGACATCCTGTTCAGCTACTGCCAGTACGGCATGGGCCACGTCTGGGAATGGGGCGCGGAAATCGGCGGCAACTCCTGGCGCACGACCGGCGACATCCGGGACACTTGGGGCAGCATGTCCCGCATCGGTTTTGGCCAGGCCGGACATGAAAAATACGCCGGCCCGGGCCATTTCAACGATCCGGACATGCTGGTGGTCGGCAAGGTTGGTTGGGGCCCCAGCCTTCATCCCACGCACCTTACGCCGAACGAGCAATACACCCACATCAGCCTTTGGTGCCTGCTCGACGCGCCGCTGCTGATTGGCTGCGATATGACGCAACTGGACGAGTTTACGTTCAGCCTGCTGAGCAACGACGAGGTGCTGGAGGTCAATCAAGACCCGCTGGGTCGTCAGGCGGCGCGCATTGCCCAGAACGGCCCGCTGGAAGTCTGGGCCAAGGACATGGAAGACGGCTCGAAGGCGGTCGGCCTGTTCAATCGCGGCCACAGCGAGACGCCGGTTTCGGCCAACTGGTCCGACCTCGGTCTGACCGGCCAGCAGAAGGTGCGTGACCTCTGGCGCCAGAAGGATTTGGGCGAATTCACCGGCTCATTCACAGCGTCCGTCCCGCGCCATGGCGTGGTGCTGGTCAGGATGTGGCCGGCGAAATAGCCGGTCCCTCCTGATTGCGGCGGATTTTTCGCCACGGGTTTAGGCGCGAAGTGGCGCCCGCCGCAGCCTGCGTGAAGCAACCCACAATCCGCACCAGCCGGCCGTCAGCAAGCCGAACGAGGAAGGTTCGGGCGCAGCCACCAGCGTTGGAGCAAAAACCGCAGTGCTGTCTCCAGGCACATTTTGACTGAAATCAATCCCGCCCACGTAAGCGACAGATTCTCCGGACGGTAATGTCGTAATGGCCGACGGCGTGGAAGTGCTGAAAAAGGTAAAAGTTCCCGAATGTCCCGGCGTCAATGCCGAGCCTGCACCGTTTACCCATTCAATGGAATTGGCAGCCAGATTATTGTTCCAGCCCAGTGAATTCGCCGCCGTACTCGGGTTGGAAGGCAGGTTGTTGCCGCTGGTGGTCCAGCCATACCAGAAACTGTTGAGATTGAAGGTGCCCGTATTCTGCAGGATTATGGTGTAATCATAGCCGCCGCTGACTGCGGTATCGGAAATCGTTGCCGTGGCGCTCTGCGCCGAGCTGGAGACGGCAGAGGCGGCCAATCCTGCGGCAAGGGCAAGGGCAAAATGGCTGGAGATCAATTTCGACAGGTTTTTCATGGGTTTCCTTTCAAGTTTCGTTTTTGTTATCTGAGTTTTTTCTGCACATCACAGGTTTCCGTTCATAAGAAGAGCCAGTTGCCAAAAGGTTCCCGGGAAAATGATTTTTTTGCGGGGGTGGATATTGGCCGAATTGGCCCAATATTCAACTTGCCGCGCCTCTCGTCTGGTTGGATTCATCCGGCCAAAGCGGTGCGGCCGCATTGGCGACATTGGTCGGGGTTTGGCTGTGTTGCATGCTTGAACCGGTTGCCGCTCCTACGGTAGATTCGAACATGTTTCGCATCGGCATTGACCTGGGCGGCACCAAAATCGAGGGCATTGTCCTGAAGGCATCCGGCCGGGAACTTTTCCGCAAGCGCATTGAAACCCAGCCGGAAAATGGTTATCGCCATATCCTGTCCCGGATCAAGGCGCTGCATGACGAACTGGCCGCCCAGATCCAGGGGGCGGTGCATACCTTCGGCATCGGCACCCCCGGAGCCCTCTCGCCGCGCACCGGCCTCCTGAAAAATTCCAATACCGTTTGCATGAACGGCCAGCCGGTAAAGGCGGACCTCGAACAGGTTCTCAACCGGAAAATCGAGATTCAAAACGACGCGAATTGTTTTGCCATGGCCGAGGCGCTGCTGGGCGCGGGCCGGGGAAAGAAGCTGGTTTTCGGCATCATCATGGGCACGGGTTGCGGCGGCGGCATCGTTCACCACGGAGAACTCATCACCGGCCCGCAAGCCATCGCCGGGGAGTGGGGCCACATGTCCATCCACCCGGACGGCCCGTTGTGCTACTGCGGCCAGCGCGGTTGCGTGGAGACGTATATCAGCGGCAGCGGATTGGAGGCGCGCTATGGCGAACAGTTTGGAAGGAAGCGCCCGTTCAAGGAAATCGTGCAGGATTATTTCGCGGGCGACGCGAAGACGGTGAAGTTCATGAAAGTTTTCTTCCGCCACTTCGGACGGGCCGTGGCCAATCTCATTGACGTGCTCGACCCGGACGTGGTTGTCCTGGGCGGCGGGGTGTCCAATTTCGATGCGCTCTATACCGACGGGGTCGCGGAAGTGGCGAAGTATGTTTTCAGCGATTGTCTCCAAACGCCCATCGTCAAGCATCAGCTCGGCGATTCCGCCGGCGTCATTGGAGCGGCTTTGATCGGGGTTTGAAGCGGGCGGCCCACGCCGGACCTGCATGGCCCTGGCCAGGATGGAAGTCAGTTGGGCTGGGGTTGTTTGTTTTTTTTCCGGCGCCGGCCGGGATTCCGGTTTTGTGATTTCTCATTTGCCGGAACCAAGGCGCTCAACGTTCCAAACTCACTTGCCGCAGACCCGGTTTTCTCCGAGGCGTTTTCACTTGCGCGGCTGGGTTTGAGCTTTTGGAGACGGCCGCGCAGGGCGAAGGTAAGCGCCTTGACGGTGATCTCCGAAGTCAGGAACGGCTTCCCCAGCAGATCGTCGCCGCCGTTGCGACTCATTCGGGTGCGCGCGTCGAAGTCGCTCTGGCCGGTCACAAACACCACCGGCGTGGCGCGGTTGGCAACGGTCTGGCGGATTCGTGAACAGACCTCAAATCCGTCCATGCCGGGCATGACCACGTCCAGAAAAATCACGTCGAAGGACTTGGCCTGCGCCAGGGCGAGCGCCGCCTCTCCGTTTTCCGCGCTTTCCGGTTTGTTAAAAGCCGTTTGCAGGGCGCCGACGAGCGCCCGGCGCGCCACGAGATCATCATCCACCACCAGCATGTCGATCGGCGGATTGATGGCCAGGTCCGCGGGCATTCCCGGCATGCACAGGTCATGGAGCAAAGCCACCGCGGTGGCCACGGTGTCGAGGGCGGAGGGCGTGGCATGCCTGCAATCCTCCAGCAATTTTCGCAACAATCCTTCCAGCGCGGTGCTCATTTGATAAGCGGGATGCACTACCTCGGGGCTGGGCTTGGGCAGCAATGAATTAATGCGCAGAAAACCATCCACCAGCAGGCCCTGCCGCGTCTCCGGATTCGCGATCTGAAGCAGCGTCTGGCAAAGTTCCCACAACGGGTCAAGTTGCTTTGACGCGCGGCCCAGGAAGGCGTTGGTGATCTCGTCCAGCGCCGGCGGCGGCTGCGTTGCCAACGGCGTTCGCGGGGCAAGGATGGAGCCCGCGACGGGACGCGGACCAGGCGTGATGGCTCCCAACGCATCCGACGGGTTCCGGGCGGCGACGGGTTGCATAAGGGGCTTCTGAACGCGTTCCCGGAGACGGCCATGCAACGCGAGGGTGAGCGCCTTGACGGTGACTTCAAATGTGAGAAATGGTTTTCCCATCAGGTCGTTGCCGCCGCTGAGGGTGGACTTGCAGCGCGCGTCGAAGTCGCTTTGGTGGGTGACAAAGACCACCGGACTGGTGCGGTTGGGAACGGTTTCGCGAATTTTTGTGCAAAGCTCAAAGCCGTCCATGCCCGGCATTTGCACGTCGAGGAAGATGACGTCGTAAGTTTGCCCGGTGGCCTGGACCAGGGCCGCTTCGCCGTCCACGGCAAGGTCCGGCTGGCTGAAGGCCTTTTCGAGCGAGTGAGCCAGGGCCAGGCGGCTTATCTGGTCATCGTCCACGACCAAAAATTTGAGGGGGCGATCCGTCAACCGATCCGGCGGCAAACCCGGCACGCACAAGTCGTCCAGCAAATCCAGGCCGCCCGCGACGGTGCGCAGGGTGGAAGGCGTCACGTTTCTGATTTTTTCAGCAAGCTGTTTGAGCAGTCCCTCCAGGGCGGTAGCCGCCTGCCATACTGGAAGCGCCTGCGGCGAACCCGCCTCGTCCTTCAGCCTCCCCATCTCGAAAGACAATTGCGTCAGCATTTGTTGCCGGGCGGCGTCGCTCGACTCCCGGCCGATGTCCTGAAGCAGGTTCCGCAGCGTGGCGAGGCGCTGTTTGGCCCGTCGATAAAATTCGGCGAGCGGATCGTGCCTTTCATTCAAGTCAAGGGGCGTTGGCGTGGACGGACCGATTCGGAAGACCCTGAGGAACTCGCCAAACGCTTCCTCCTCCGCGCGAACCCTGGCCAAAGCATGCCTTCCGACGGCCGGCGTCAGCGCCCACGGGTTCAACTGTTGGTTGATGTCAACGAGGACATGGGGCGCAACTCTGCGGACAATCAGAATCCCGCCCAGGAAGAGCGCGGTCGCGGAGCAAAGCATCTGCCAGACGATCCTGAACGAAACGGTTGGAGCGGGTGTTGGGGCTGCCATTGTTTTCGGACCATTGATCAAACTCGCCGCGGCGGACCGGGGAACATTTCCGCCAACGGCATCCGGAATGAGTACGCGCATCCGGTAGCGATCCTGGCTTTCCTTGGCGGTGCGCTGGTTTATTTCCCATTGAACGGACCCCGGCTCCGGTGGTGGCATCTCGAACGCAGGAGTATCCGGATTCGTGGCCGCCGGCAAGGGAAGGCACCAAAGTCCGGCCGTCAAGAGAATCAGGAACGGTTTAATCCACGAGCTCCGTACCCCACCCGGAACCATCCGCCGGACAAAGCCTGGCGCCGCCATTTTGAACTGATTTGTCAGCCCAAATGGAATCAACCCGGCAGCCGCTTGCAACCGCAAGCTTGCCGCCCGTCCGTCACCTGCTGATTTCAGTCCCATTTTTCTGGTCATGCATGAATTGCAACCGGCCCGGCGAACGGTTCCGCCGGCTGCAAAATTACGGCACCGTATTTTGGTCGGGAGGCACGCTGGCCCACTGGCCACGATTCACCAGTTGTAAGCTCGGTGTCCTCGGCGGCAGCTTGGTCGGGTCGTCGAAGTTGGCGTCATAAGCCCAGTTGCGAACGGGCGGTTTATAAATGTTATTGTTGTTGTTCCAGGCATTGGTGGCGTAAAGGCTAGGGAACATCTTGATCATCGAACCATTGTAGGTGAAGGCGATGGAGGTCCAGGTTTCCAGAAACCGCGGGAAGTTTTCCATGCCGCCGCTGTAGTGTCCCAGGGTCGTATCGACGGAGCCGGTCAGAAAGGCGGCGTTGACGGTCGTGGCGGAGGCCGTTCGTGAACCCAGTCCGCTGGTGCTGTTCGCGTCCGACCAGTTATCGGACAGAATGGTGATGGCATCCGCCACCAGCGAAGCCGGCCGGGTGGTGGAGGTGTTCGTGGTTCCCTTGGTTGCGGAGTCCGTGTTGTAGTCGCCTTGAACGTAGAGTGGACGTCCCGTGGCCACGGTAAGCCCGCTCGGAGGCAGTTGCAGGCCATTCAGCACCCGAACCGCTCCCAGGTTGGCGCTTGGCAGCGTGAGGGGAGTGCGGATATCCTTCACATAAACGCAGGTCAGATTCGACCCAATGAGGGAGGGACGCAGATCGGAATTGGTCAGGCTCCAAGCCGTGAGTTTCCCGATATCAATATCAATGGGCTGGACTATTTTGCCCTCGCGCCAGTCCTTAAAACTGTTTGCGGTCGAGATGAACATCGCCAGCTCATTGGTGGGGATGTTGGGCTGGAAGTTATTAACCAGCCCGCCGCTGGCTTTGATCCCGGCATCCGAAACCACCACCAGCATGTCACACTGATTGTAATACCGCAGCCGGCCGACGGCAGAATTGGGGTCTTCGCCGTTGGGTGGCGGCTCGATGATTTCCCGGATGGCTTGCGGGGTGTTGGTGACCCCGATCGGCAGCGTAAATGACGGAACGGGAGCCACTTTTTGGTCTGGATGCACATAAACCGGAATATAATTTGTGGGCGGGCTGCGCGTATCGAGCGGGTCCCGTTGATTCAGGATACTGGTAACGGCGGTCACACTGGACTCAAACGTCATCGAGTTGTCCGGTTCGACATAGAGGATCCCGTTGGAATGCACCCGGCCGGTAATGTCGAAAGGCTGGCCGCAACTGATTTCCATTTCACCCGAGGAATACATGGCAAACTGGAAAATGGGGATGTTGTCCAATTGCAGTTGCTGGCTCACTCCTCCGGTGACGTCCTGCAGAGTGGCCGTATTCCGGGCGTGGGACACGATCGTGTAAGTTGAGGCAAACCCCTTCAAGCCCGCGTAAACCGAATTCAGCTCGATGTAGTTTGCCGCGGCGGTGCGTTGCACGTAGGTCTGACCAATATCACCGTTCGCGTCGTTGAATTCCCACGTGCTCCAGTAGGGGGAGTCCGCCGACGAGGGCACCGTGTTCTGGCGATAGGAGTTCAGGTTGTTAAGAACCAGGCTTTCGCCACCGTACAGGAAATCCCGGTTGATCTGGGTCACCACCTTTTCCGTGGCCGCTTCCGCCGCCGCGACCGACTGGTTATATTGGGCGGAGCGGTACGTCAATCTGGTGTTGGTCGCCGACCAGGACATCGCCGCCGCCAGCAAGGTCAGGGCAATGGCGCTCATGATCAGCGTCAGCAGCAGGGCGCTGCCGGTCTGGTTCGGCTTTTGAATGGTCGAGGTGGTCTTCATGTTCATTGGGCACGCCGGGTCATGGAGGTTTCCAGTTTGTAATAATCCGCGCCCAGCGAGAAACGCTCGGGTTGATAGAATTCCAGGGTAAGGTGAACCAGGCGATTGTTGTCCTTGTTGGTCAGCACATTTCCCGAAAGATCTTGCAGGCTGAATACAATCGTGTTGGTGACCGAATCGGCCAGGGTGACGGTGTTGGTGCCGCTGGGGCCATGCACCGTCTGCCTGAATGTCTCGTCTGACGGATTGACAAAATATATGTTGTAGTTGTTGGTATCGGTGGTCGGATAAATCATCAGGGCATTGCCCTGCTGCGTTTCCCCATCCAGCAGCTCCGCGAAAAGGCCGTTCGTGTCAACCGTCAGGATTTCGATGGAACTACAAGAGTGGATTTCATCCGTTATTTTCCCGAATGTATTACGGGACCACGTGGTGGCGTTGAGCTTGGTTTGAGTCAGTTGAAACATTCTCAAGCCAAACAGATTCGCGGCGATGATGCCACCGACCAGCAGCAGAAACACCGTCATCGCAACGAGGATTTCCGGCAGGGTGAAACCCTGGTTTGGCGTGGGCGAACCGCTGCGACTTGAACCCGAAGCTGGAACTTGCAGTTTCATTGGTCGGGGGCTCGGATGGTTTCGACGCTGTTGGTGACCCACTCGACTCCGCGGAATTGCCAGACGCAATCCACATGAATTTTGGCCAGCGGCGGGTTGGCTGATATCTGGGATATGTAGGTCTGAATGGTCGCCGACGTGCCTCCGGCACTTGTTCCCGACAAATCCAATGAGACAACCACGTCGGGGAAATTTGTGGTCACCAACTGGTTTGTGGGCTGGGAACCGGAGGTATCCCATTGGGCACTTCGGGCTTCCTCGATGCGTTCCATCGCCCGCTCGCTCGCCGCCTGAACCAGTTCCGCCTTTACCGTGGCCGTCATGCAGTAGATATACCCGGAGACGATTCCCGCCACGGTAAGCCCGGTGATGGCCAAAGCGATCACCACCTCAACCAACGTCATTCCCGCCCGGCCTCGCGGCGGGAATCGAACGACTTTTTGATTTGGATGCCTAATTTTCATCGAATTCCGGCCTGCCCGCCAAACGAAGCCTTAGCTTTGCTCCGCAAATAACCCCCGTAAAATTCAACTTTCCGGGGCAAATTCAGCACATTTCGGTCCAATTAAAGGCAACGGGAGCATGTAGTTAATGCAAATTTGCAGGGATTTATCGCCAATCAGGGCAGGCAAAATGTCCCAGGGGTTCCCGAGGGAGGGCCAATGAGTCCGGAAAACTCAATTGATAATTGATATTGATACGCAACAATGCGATTCGCCACCCCAATGGTCAGTAAAGGGGGGAAGACGGGCGTGAACGCAAATTTCAAGGGAAAGATTGAAGCACCTGAAATCCCCACATTTCTCATTCCCTTGGGCGCTGATTTTCCCCATTTTGTCGCCATGGAAACCCAGCGTGGATGGTCCCGGTTGCTCTTAACGTTCAACCTGTTATTGGCCGCTTCGGCCCTGGCCGGAGCTGCGCCGATCCAGTTGGACGTGGATGCCACGGAAGCCACACGCAGCCTCCTGCACGCGCGATTGCACATCCCCGCCCAACCCGGCCCGCTCACGTTGTTTTATCCTAAATGGATTCCGGGCGAGCACATGCCGAGCGGTCCCATCAACGATCTGACCGGCCTCGAGATGAGCGTGAATGGCAAGCCGGTGAACTGGCTGCGCGATCCGGATAACATGTACGCATTCCACCTCGACGTGCCGGTCGGGGCGGACGCCGTGGATGTCTCACTCGATTTTCTGCTGCCCACCGGCGGCGGCTCGTTTTCCACCGGCGTTTCCTCCACGGCCAAGCTGCTGGATTTGAGCTGGAACGAGGTCCTGCTTTATCCGCAGACCGCGGAGCCGTTGAAGCTTCAGTACGCTGCCACGCTGCGTCTGCCCGCAGGCTGGCAATTCGGGACAGCCCTGCCCGTTGCCGGCGCGGCCGGCAACCGCGTTGAATTTTCACCGGCACCGCTCGAAACCCTGGTGGATTCGCCGGTCATTGCCGGGGAATATTTCCGAACGATTGATCTGACCCCCGGCGGACAACCGGTGCAGGTCATTCACATCGTGGCGGACAGCGCCGGCGCCCTGGAAATGACGCCGGAAGACCTCCGTCATTTCTCGCATCTGGTCAAGGAGGAGAACGCGCTCTTCGGCGCGCATCATTATCGCGATTATCATTTCCTGCTCACCTTGAGCGATCGCGTGGCGCATTTCGGCCTCGAACATCACGAATCCAGCGACAATCGCCAGGTCGAAAACTATTTGACGGACGCTGGCGCGCGGCAAACGATGCCGGATTTATTGCCACACGAGATGGTCCATTCGTGGAACGGCAAATACCGCCGGCCGGCCGGCATGGCCACGCCGGATTATCAGCAGCCGATGCGGGACGAATTGCTCTGGGTTTACGAGGGCCTGACCGATTATCTCGGCAAGGTCATGGCCGCCCGCAGCGGCTTGCAGACGAACGAGGATTTTCGCGAAACCTTCGCCCTGATCGCGGCCATGCTGGACCATCGGGCTGGCCGCACGTGGCGGTCGCTGGCCGACACCACGGTCGCGGCGCAGTTGCTCTACGTCGCCCCGTCCACCGGGATCGCCTGGCGGCGCGGCACGGATTTTTATCCGGAAGGCGATTTGATCTGGCTGGAAGCGGACACGATCATCCGCCAGCAATCCGCGGGCAAACGTTCCCTTGACGATTATTGCAAAAAGTTTTACGGCGGCGAAAGCGGCCCGCCCAAGGTTGCCCCCTATACCTACGACGATGTCGTGAAAGCGTTGAATGAAATCGCTCCGTACGACTGGCGTGGATTTTTTCAGCAGCGCGTTTATGAAGTCAATCCGCGCGCGCCGCTGGGCGGCCTTGCGAACGCCGGCTGGCGCCTGGCTTACACCAATGCACTGCCGGCCCAGCTCAAAACCCGTGAAGGCCAGCGCAAATACACCGACCTGAGTTTTTCGCTCGGCTTGAACCTCGCCGCGGATGGCAGCATCAACGACGTCCTGCCCGGGACGCCCGCGGACCAGGCGGGCATCGGCCCAGCCATGAAACTGGTGGCGGTGAACGGCCGAGCCTGGACGGCCGATAATTTGCGCGCCGCAGTGAAATCCGCCGCGACCAACAGCGCGCCCGTTGCGTTGCTGATCGAAAATGGCGATTACTTCAAGGATTACCGGCTGGATTATCACGGCGGCGAAAAATATCCGTGTCTCGAACGCGATACCAACCAGCCGGACCTGCTGGCCGAAATCATCCGGCCGCAGACGCCGGAGCCGTCCACGAATTCCACCGCCAAAAATTGAACGTCTGAACCCAAGTCCGGCGACAGAGAATATTTTGATTTCCGGAAATTTGTGATAAGGTGCATCGTGAATGCTGACGTTTAACTTATGAGTCATGACAGCCCCGTTGCCCAGCAATGAAGCCGAACGGCTTGCGGCCTTGAAGGCCTATCACGTTCTCGATACCGGGACCGATCAGTCCTACGACGACATCACCATTTTGGCGGCGCATATTTGCAAGGTTCCCATCGCCATGATTTCCCTGGTGGATGAAGTCCGGCAGTGGTTCAAATCGAGATTGGGAGTGAAGCGGCAGCAAACACCCCGCGAGGTCGCGTTCTGCGCCCACGCCATTCTCCAGAACGAACCCTTCATCGTCACCGACGCAACGAAGGACCGGCGGTTTGCCGACAGTGCGCTGGTCACGGGCGAACCCCATATCCGGTTTTACGCAGGCATACCGCTGATCAACCCGGAAGGGCTGGCTTTGGGAACCCTTTGTGTGGTTGATCATCAACCCCGCCGGCTTTCGGCCGCCCAACAGAAGGCGTTGCAGGCCCTGTCGCGGCAGGTCATGGCGCTGCTGGAGCTAAGGCGGGTTTCCGCCCATCTGGCGGAGGCGCTCGATCACGTCAAACGGTTGCAGGGGTTGCTGCCCATCTGCGCCTGGTGCAAACGCATCCGGGATGACAAGGGATACTGGGATCAGGTTGAAGCTTATTTCCACAAATCCACGGGTGCCGATTTCACCCACGGCATTTGTCCCGAATGTTTGGAGAAAACACATGCCGAATGGCAGCAACACAAATCGGCCGCGGGCACGGTTCAACCGGGGACTTGATATTTGCCGGTCATCCGCAATCGGGCGGCATGAATTTATCCGTCCTGGACGCACTTCGACACCGCTTTCATCCGGCCGCCAAATTTGCGAGTAAAAACCGTTTCGTTCCCGACAGTCTTTGGTAGATTAGGTCGCGCTTATCGTCGCGAAAACAAATGCCGGCCAAATCCGCCCATATCAAAACCGTTGCCAACGGGGAAACAAACGATGCCGCCCTGGTTGAAAAGCTGCGGGCGGCGGCGCAACTGCTGGAGACCGTTGCCGGCAACCGGTCGCTGCTGATGGAGCTGTCCGACGAGGAACGGGTGCGCCTGCTCACGGCGGCAGGCCAGATCTATTGTCCGGACGTGCGCGAACGGCGGCGGCTCGTAAAAGCCACTGCCCGCCGGCGCAAGGCCGACCGGTTGCAGCGCTCCGAGACCGTGCTGGCAGAGTCGGGCATCCGGAAGCTGCGGCGCGAAAAAGTCTTCACCACGCCCAACCTGCCGCCGCCGCCCGACCACGAGCCGCAGGAAATTGCCGGCGACCCTGATTTCCGCGAAGTCGTGGAGCCGCAGAATTGTTACATCTGCAAAAAGGATTATTCGACCCTCCACCATTTTTACGACCAGATCTGCCCGGCGTGTGCGGAACTGAATTTCCGCAAGCGCACCGAGCTGGCGGACCTGCGCGGGCGCGTGGCCTTGCTCACCGGCGGGCGCGTCAAGATCGGTTATCAAGCCGGCATCAAACTGCTCCGTTCCGGGGCGCGCCTGATTGTGACGACGCGCTTTCCGCGGGACTCGGCGGCGCGTTATGCGCAGGAACCGGACTTCGCCCAGTGGGGGCACCGGCTCGAAATCTTCGGGCTCGATTTGCGGCACACGCCGAGCGTGGAGGCGTTTTGCCGGCACCTGAGGCAGACCCGCGACCGCCTGGATTTCATCATCAACAACGCCTGCCAGACGGTGCGGCGGCCGCCGGATTTTTATGCACACATGATGGCGCGGGAGAACGCGGCGATGAATGAAATGCCTGAAAAAATCCGGCGCCTGCTGGGCGCTTACGAGGGTTTGCGCGGCTATCACATTTTGCCGGAAGACGATGGCAGGCGCCGAGGCAACGAGGCGAACGATTCTCAAAGCCCCAATCCGCCTCCTCACGTCGGCGCCGGCCAGCCGGAATCGGCGTTGGCGGGCCTGACGCACGCGGCGGCAATGTCGCAGGTGCCGTTGCTGCCGGACGAGCTCGCCGCGCAGAAGGATTTGTTTCCGGAAGGCCGGCTCGACCAGGATTTGCAGCAGGTGGATTTGCGCGAACGCAATTCCTGGCGGCTGACGCTGGCGGAAGTCCCGGCCGTGGAACTGCTGGAAGTGCACCTGGTCAATGCCGTCGCGCCGTTTTTATTGAACGCGCGGCTGAAACCCCTGCTGCTGCGCACGCCGGAACGGGACAAACACATCGTCAACGTCTCCGCGGTCGAGGGGCAGTTTTACCGCAAGTTCAAGACCACGCGCCATCCGCACACGAACATGGCCAAGGCCGCGCTCAACATGATGACGCGCACCTCGGCGGCAGATTACCACGCCGACGGCATCCACATGAACGCCGTGGACACCGGCTGGGTGACGGATGAGGACCCGGTCCAGCTCGCCGCCCGCAAGACACGCGACCACCGCTTCCATCCGCCATTGGACATCGTGGACGGCGCGGCCCGGATCGTGGACCCCATCATCGCCGGCTTCAACACCGGCGAACATGTCTGGGGGAAGTTTTTGAAGGACTATCAACCCACCGACTGGTGAAAACGATTCTCATCGCCACCCGCAACGCCCACAAGGTGGGCGAAATCCGCGCCATCCTCGGTGACGCGTTCCAATTTCTCTCGCTCAACAATTTTCCGGACGCGCCCAAGGTGGTCGAAGACGCGCCCACCTTTGCCGGCAACGCGACGAAGAAGGCGGTTGAACTGGCGCGCTGGCTTTACGTCGAATTTCCACCCACCCGCCAGGCGTCGCCGCTTTTCGTGCTGGCCGATGATTCAGGCCTGGAGGTGGACGCTCTGGCTGGCGCACCCGGCGTGCATTCGGCACGCTTTGCCGCGCCGGATCGGAGCGCGGACGGCTCGTCCGCGAGTTTCACCGGCAATTCTTCCGATGCGGACAACAACACCAAGCTGCTCCGGTTGCTCCAGGACGTTCCACCCGGTAATCGCCGGGCCCGCTTTCGCTGTGTCATTGCCCTCGTGCCGGTGCCCGAACCCAAAACCACAAGCGCGTCGCCGGTCTGTTACGCGGACGAATTTGAAGTGCAAACCTTTGACGGCAGCTGTGAAGGACGGATCGGTTTTGCCCCGCGCGGGAAAAATGGTTTTGGTTATGATCCGCTGTTTATGCCGGTCGGTTTTGAACAGACGTTCGCGGAACTGGGTGAGGAGGTAAAAAACGGATTAAGTCACCGGGCCAAGGCGCTGGAGGAACTAAAAATTTATTTTGCAGGCAAGGAGCCAAAGAACAAGGCCAGCTTCGACAGCCTGTAGCCGCCGCGGCGACGATGCTGAAAATGCTCGGGGAATGCCGGCTTTCTGAAAGCGTGAACCTCCTGGCGGCGGCGGCGGCAATCTTGCAGATGCGTCCCCGCCGAATCGCCGCAAGTCACTTTCAAGACCCGCTGCTTTTATTTCTTAAGCCGGAAGAAGCTGGCGCTGTCGATCGCGCTGTTGGTGATCACGCTGTCGTAGCCGGTCAGCACCGGGAAATTGGTGGCCTCCAGCCAGGCCGGCGCAGCAACATTGGTGGTGGATTGAAGCTGGTAATCGGTCGCCCAGGCCGGCCAGCGGACCACGGTGTTCGTGCCCGTCAGCGCCAGGCTGACCAACGGCGGAACACTGCCGGTGGACACGACGGTCGCATGCGCGCCGAACGCGCTCAGCACGGTGAGATACACCGGATAATTCCCCGCATTGGTGTAGGTATGCGATCCGCGCACCTCCTTCTGCCCGGCAAGATTGCTCACGATCACCCCGCCGTTGATCACGTTGTCGCCCCAGTTGATGGATGCGGCAAAGTTGTTGGTCGCACTGTTCGGCACCCCATTCGTGAACGTGGCCAGCAGCAGATTGGTAAATGGCACGAGCGCCGTCGCGGTGAAATTGGTCGGAACCGCGGAAATCACCGTGTCACCAAAGGAAAAGGTGTAAATTTGTTTGTCGTAGGAGGTGAGTAACGGGTTCGGTCCCACGCGAAAGCCAAAGCTGGCCGGGCCGACATAGTTTGTATTGGGAATCACAATGATTTGCAATTGACCATTGACGATGCTGGGGATGGAATTGGTCGCGTTTAGGTCGAGACCCCCATAGGCCCAATACGTCGGATCGCCTTCCAAATCGAGAGCCGTGACAATATTCGTCAGCCGTGCGTTTACGGGCGCGACGAGGTTCGTAACTGTGTTTGGATACAAAAACGGCGGATCGTTTTGCGTGTCGGCGACGGTCGTGGCCGTGAAGGTATTGGTCGCAAGCCCGCCCGCGCCGTCGTCCGCGATGACGCTGATGGTTCCTGCGACCCCGACAGCGTTGGTGCCGGCGAGGGTGAGGACGGTGTCGAAGTAGTCGGGCACGACGGAGGTCCGGGTGATGATCACGTCCGCGAGCGGTCGGGAGGCGCCGTTGGTCGGCGTGTTGATGATGTTGGTCAGCACATTGAAGCCGCGTATCAACTGACCGAACAGCGTGTAGCCGAAATCCAGAAACCGCTGCGGGCCGGAGGTGACAAAAAACTGTGAACCGTCGGTATCCTTGCCGGAATTGGCCATCGCCAGTTGCCCGTTGCCACTGAAGATTGCGCGCGGGTTGAATTCATCGTCAAAACGAAACACCGGCCCGCCCGAGCCGTTCGTGCTCGGATCGCCGCCCTGGATGACGAAGCCGGGCACGACGCGATGAAAAATGGTGTTGCTGGTGTACATCCCGCCGGCGGTCAACCCCTGGATCACATCCACCGTGTGCGGCGTGAGATCGCGAAACAGCATGAACGTCATGTCGCCGATGTTCGTCACCGTCACCACGCCGCCGCGATACGGTGTTGGAAACGCGCCTGGCGGATTCCCCGCCGCCGCCTGCACCACGGACATTTTCCAGAAGGGATTGTTGGTGTGGACTTCGACGGTGATGCGATTGGTGCTGCTGCTGGCCGTGAAGGTCAATGGCCGGCCATTGGGTGAACCGGCCGTGACCGGCAGGATCAGGGTTTTGCCGGCGGGAATGCCGGCATTGGGAATGGGATCAATCACCGGCGCGGCATAGGCTGAAAACGCCGGCGCTCCCAAAAGCAAAACGGCGGAGAGAACACATCGGCCATTCATGATACGGACGAAATTATATCATACCTTGAAATCGTGCGCAATCGGCCTGTTTAATGGGTGGTGGCTTGGTTCGTCACGGAGCGCGGATTGTCCTCAATCCGCAGCGGCTGGATTGGTTAAAAATGCTGCGAGTTGGGACAACTCGCGCTCCGGCAAACCAAATTCCGGCCCCACCATCTATCTGAGCAGGCTTCCCAGTTGCAGTTTGCGGCGCAGCAAACCATTGTCAGCCACCATCCGGAGTTTCCCGCCCGGCGCGGGCCGGGTGTAAAATTCGCCGCCAGAACGTTCCACCATCAACGCGCCTGCCGCGACGTCCCACAAATTGATGGTGCGTTCGACATAGGCGTCCAGCCGGCCGGAAGCAACGTAGGCGAGTTCCAATGCGGCCGAACCCATGATCCGGACCTTCAACACGCGGCGCGCCAGCCGGTTCAGGTGCGGCAGACTTTTCTCCAGGTTGGTTTTGCTCTTGGAAAATCCCAGGGCGATGATGGCTTCGCTTAATTTTGCCCGGTGGCTGACGCGGACGATGCGCCCGTTGAGCCGGGTCGGTCCACCGCGTGTCACCGTCCAAAGCTCATCCGTGAACGGCCCGTAAATCACACCCAGCAAGGTTTGGTGCGAGGATAGAGGATGGAAGATGGAGGATGGCTTTGGACTTCGAAGCTGCAATGCTATCGAAACGGCGGCATGCGGGATGCCGAAGGCGTAATTCACCGTGCCGTCAATCGGGTCCACCACCCAGCGGTACGCGGCGTTTATGTCGCCGGATTCGCCTTCCTCGCCGAGCAGCGGGGTTTCCGGGAACGCGCTGCGCAGGGTTTTCTCGATCAGTTTCTGGCAGCGCACGTCAAGCTCGAGCTTGATGTCGTGAGCGTCGGAGAAATTGACGCGCTTGGTCACGTGCCAGTTGGCCAGCATGAGTTTTCCGGCGGCGCGTGCGGCTTGGACGGCGGCCTTTTGTGCGGCTTGTAAATTCACACCCGAGTTGATGCCAGCAAACCGATTCCCGGTCGAGGTTATTTGAAAAGGCTCCGGTTGGAGCCGGTCAGGGAATCACCTCGTGGCGGCCTTCGAGTTGTTTCAATTGTTCGCCGCGTTTCTCGTCGAGCAGATTTTTTTCGGCCGCTTCGATGGTACGCAGCAGGTCGGCGGCTTCCAGCAGGCGTGGCGCGGTGACGAACCCCGCTCCGCCGGCGTTCAACAGCGGAATATCGGCGAGCCGTTCGGCATGAACAATAATTTTTGCCTCCGGGTTCAATTCGCGGAGCTGCCGGAGCATTTTCAGGTTGTCCGCGCCTTTGAGCACCATGTTGGGCAACGAGCAAATGATGATTTCGCATTCCGCCACGCCGGAATGATGCAACACGTCGCGCCGCGTGATGTCGCCGTACACGACGCGGATACCGCGCTGGCGCAGTTTCTCATAAACATTCGGATTGAAATCCACGATGACAATCTGTTCCAGCAAGTCGGAGCGTTCGCGGCTGATTTCCTCCAGCAACGAACTGGCCGTCCACGAAAAACCGAGCAGGCCGATGCGCTTGGGTTTGCCGCCGCCGCTGTCGGCCGGCACCGCCCGGTCGAGGTCGTGGAAGCCGATTTTGTTCAGCCAGGGAATGGTCTTCTTGAGGATGAATTCGCTTTTGAAGATGGCGTAGGTGGAATCCACGGCGAGCAACGCGAAGGAAAATGCGGCGATGCCGATGATATTGTCCGACACGTCGCCGCTTTTGTTGCCCAGGGCGAGCAAAACGAGGGACAGCTCGCTCATCTGGCAAAGATTGATCGCGGGCACCAGGCTGACGCGATAGCCCTGGCGCATGAAATAGAGCGGGGGGAAAACCGTGGCCAGCCGGCTGCCGATCAGGAACAGGCAAAAGAATATCGTCCACAACACGTAAGCCACCGTCGGCACGGGAATTTCCATGCCCAGTCCCACAAAGAACAGCGTCACAAAAAAATCGCGGATGCTGGTGACCTTGGCGACGACGTCGAGCGTGTAGGGAAACGTGGAAACCATCACCCCCGCGATGAGCGCGCCCATGGCGGTGGACAATCCGAGCCAGCCAGCGAACCCGGCCAGCGCCAGACACCAGGCCAGCGCGCCGACCAGCACCAGTTCCGGCAGGCGCGCGACGGCCCGGAAGACCGGCGGCAACACATAACGGCTGGCCAAAAACGCTACGGACAAGAGCAGGATGACATTGCCGAGCGCATGCGCCAGCGGCCCGAGCGCGGGATTTTTCAGGTTCGGCTGGAGGGCGAGAAACAGGATCACGAACACGTCCTGCAACACCAAAACACCCAGCGTGATGCGGCCGGGGAGGGTCTCAATCTCGCGTTTGTCGTAGAGGATTTTGACAATGATGACCGTGCTGCTCATGGCCGCGGCGACGCCGAGGTAAAGTGCCTCGAGCCGGTTTTCAGCCGGGCCGACCAAATCAAACACCAGCCAGCCGAGCAGGAGGCAGCCGAGGATTTGGGTGGCGGCGGTCAGGGTGATGACCCGGCCCGCGCTCAGCATTTTGTTCAGGTCAATCTCCAGCCCGATCATGAACAACAGCAGCGACAATCCGATGCCGGAGATGGTCTGGATGTTTTGGATGTTGGTGATCCATTGGAAACCGTGCGGGCCGATGATGAATCCGGCGACGAGGTAGGCGAGCAACACCGGCTGGCGCAGGACCTGGGACAGCACCGCTAGAATCCAGGCGGCGATGATGCTGATGGCGATGTCGTTGACGAGTCCTTGCTCCATGCGGACGGGAAATTAATGGGGTCGGGTGGTGGAATAAACCACGAAATACACCAAAGACACGAAAAGTTTCATTCCGGAAACCGAAGCCGTGGCAGGAAACGGCAGGCACAATTCCCACTTTGGTATGGTGCGCGTATTTCGTGGTTGCTGAAATCAACCTTGCAACGCGGCCAGGGCGGCCTTCACGTGCTCGCGTTTGCTGTGCCAATCGGCGAGGCGTTGCTGGTGTTCCTGCAAGACCGCCGGCGGAACTTTTTGCGCGAAGTTCGGGTTGGCGAGCTTCTGCTCGACCTTGGCGGCTTCAGCCTCAATTTTCTCCAGTTCCTTTTTCAACCGCGCGGTCTCGGCTTCCTTGTCAATCAACCCTTCCAGCGGCAAAAACAAATCGCCTAGCTCGGCGCGCACCGTCAGCGTGTTCTTGCCGGGCTGATAATCCGCATTGACCTCGAAGGTCTCGGCATTGAGCAGCAGCTTGAGCACTTCGATGTCGTGCGGCGGCAGGTAATTCACCGGTTGCAAAACAAAACGGACCTTTTTGTTGGCGGCGATGTTTGCCGTGCGGCGCAGGTTGCGGCCTTCGGTGACGAGATCGTATTTCGCGCCCGCGATTTTCAGATAACAATCATCAAGGCCGTAGTGGCCCTTGAAATCGTCATCCAGCGGCTTGGGCCAGGGCGCGAACAGGATGGTCTTGCCGCCCTGGTCCTCCGGCATGTCCTCGGCATAACCCATCCCGTGCCAGAGTTCCTCGGAGATGAACGGCAGGAACGGATGAAACAGCCGCAGCAGGTGCGAGAGGACGAAATCAATCACGGCCAGCGTGTTCGCCTTGCGCATCTCTTCATTCGTAGCAGCGGACGTCCGTCCGCTCTGACTTTTTTCGTCGTCAGAAGCTGGAAGCGGGATGGTGGATGAAGTTTGAGCCGGTTCATGTCGGCTGCTGCCAGATAAGACGGCTTTGCTCGCCTCGACATACCAGTCGCAATACTCGCTCCAGAAAAAGCGGTAGAGCGCGGCGGTGGCGTCGCTGAACTTGTATTCGGCAAACGCGGTGGTGATTTCCTGGATCGCCTGGTCCAGCTTGAGCAGAATCCATTTGTCGTCAGAGGTGAGAAGTTGTGGGTCGATCTCTCCTTGAATCGGGAAGTCGGCGCTGCCGACCATTTGCCGGAAGCGGCAGGCGTTCCAGAGTTTGTTGCAGAAGTTGCGCCCCAGCTCGACGTTCTGTTCGTCGAACAAAATGTCCTGGCCGAGCGGCGCGCTGCGCATGGTGCCAAACCGGAGCGCGTCGGCGCCGAACTTGGCGATGAGGTCGAGCGGGTCGGGCGAATTGCCGAGGCTCTTGGACATCTTGCGGCCCTGCTTGTCGCGGATGATGCCGGTAAAATAAACATTCTTGAACGGCAGCTCGCCCATGAACTCGTAGCCGGCCATGATCATGCGCGCGACCCAGAAGAAGATGATGTCCGGCCCGGTGACGAGATCGGTGGTAGGATAAAACTTCTTCAAGGTATCGGTCTGCTCCGGCCAGCCCATCGTCGCAAACGGCCAGAGCCAGGAACTGAACCAAGTATCCAAAACGTCGGGATCCTGGGTGAAACCGAGTCCGTCGAGAAATTTCCCACCTGCTTCAGAATCCGTTAAAGCGGACAAAATATGTTCGCCCTTCGGTAGTGGAGGTCCGCTGAAATCCCATAAAATTGTCGCATTTGAATCAGGAACATCGGTCGTAAAAAAGTCCGTTTTTTTGTTTTCAAGCCCATCATCAAGTGATTTTGGAAGTTTTTTTCGAACTTCATGAAGTGGCGCTCGCCACACCGGAATCCGGTGGCCCCACCAAAGCTGGCGGCTGATGCACCAATCCTGAATGCCGCCCATCCAGTGGTCGTAAACCTTCGCCCAGCGTTCAGGATGGAAGCGTATTTTGCCTGGGAGCGCTGCCGTCCCGGCGGCGGGTTCAATTGTGGAACTCGCCGGCGAGCCGCCGGCGCTCCCAGGCTGCTCCACACAGGCGCGGGATTTTTCCACGCTCGGGTATGTCAAAAACCATTGCTCGCTCAGGCGCGGCTCAATCGGCACATCGGCGCGTTCGCTGTAACCGACGTTGTTCGTGTATGGTTCCTCTTTTTCCAATGCGCCGAGCTCCGTGAGCTTTTCGACGGCCACCTTGCGCGCTTTGAAACGATCCAAGCCTTTCAAGTCCGCGCCCGCAAGGTCATTCATGTGGCCGGTCGCATCAATGACTTCAACCACCTCAAGTTTATGGCGCTGGCCGATCTCGAAGTCGGCCTTGTCGTGCGCGGGTGTCACCTTGAGCACGCCGGTGCCGAACTCAAAATCCACGTGCTCGTCGCCGATGATGGGGATCAGCTTCTGTTCATGAGGGAATTCAGCGGGCAGGGGACGGATGACGTGTTTGCCGATGAATTTCGCGTAACGCGGGTCCTTCGGATTTACGGCTACGGCAGTATCGCCGGGAATCGTCTCCGGCCGCGTTGTTGCGATCGTCAAAAAACTCCCCGGCGCTTCGGCGATTTCGACCTTGAAGTAATAGAGTGAGCCTTTCTGCTCTTTCATGATCACTTCTTCGTCGGACAAGGCAGTGAGCGTGGCGGGACACCAGTTTACCATGCGTTTGCCGCGGTAGATGAGACCCTTTTTGTAAAGCTCGACAAACACCTTCTGGACGCAGCGCGAATATTCCGGGTCCATGGTGAACCGTTCGCGCGTCCAGTCGCACGACGCGCCGAGCTTTTTTAATTGCTGGATGATGATGCCGCCGTGCTTCTCCTTCCATTGCCAGACGCGTTCGAGAAATTTTTCACGCCCGAGATCGTCGCGATGCCGGATTTCGCCGGATTTTTTTAATGTCCGCTCGACGACGGTCTGCGTGGCGATGCCGGCGTGGTCGGTGCCAGGCAGCCAGAGGACCTCCTTGCCGTCCATCCGCGCCTTACGGGCGAGAATGTCCTGGATGGTGTTGTTGAGGACGTGGCCCAGGGTGAGCACGCCGGTGACGTTCGGCGGCGGGATGACGATGGAATACGCCGGCTTCTTCGAATGCGCATCGGCGACGAAGCACTTCTGGTCGAGCCAGAACGCGTACCACTTGTCCTCAACGGACTGCGGTTCGTAGGCCTTGGGAATTTCAGACATGACAAATTTTGACGCGAATTGGGCTCATTGACACGAATTAAAACAAAAATCGGCGGGGATGTAAACCGGCTCATGCTTAATAATTAGAGCGGACCCACGTCCGCAGCCACAAACTATTGCTTAAATGGTTCAGTGACTTTGTAATCGGCGGGCGGGCTCCACTCGAATAATTTTTCATCCAGCGCCGGATTCAAGACGGCGTTGGTGAAATCATTCCGCATCCGCGAGCCGTCCACAAAAACCAGTTCGGTGCCGGCCAGGGAAAAATCATTTGTCGCCAGGCCGATATTCAATTCCGGCAGCATACGGCGCGCGAAAACGCTTTTCGGCTGGAGCGAGAGCTGCCACGTCCCGTTGGTTTCCTTGAGCGACAGGATTTGAAACTGGGCCTCGAATTCCTTCCGGTTGTGTGGAAAACCCGCCGACAACAGCGACATCGTGTCGCGCCATTCGGTCGGCGTGCCGGCGCCGAGCGGATAGCGCTCGGCGCGTTTCAATCGCGGATAGATTACAAACATCTCATCGCCATGCCGCAGGGCGATGGTTTTTACCGGCTGGCCGAGTTCCCAGCGAAATTCATTGGGCAGGGCGAAAGAGATATGGCCGCTGGCGACGAGCGGCTGGGTCAGGGTTTTCAGCGCGCGGGTCTGGATAAAATCAGCGGACCAGGTGTGAAGAGCTTTTTGGGCGGCGAACCACGCGTCCAACACGGCATTGGTTTCATCCGCACGGATGCATTGCAGCACGGAAAAGATTCCGAGCGCAATCAGGAGTTGTCGGCGCATTTTCATTTCGGTTTTTGCTCCGGCCAGATGGGGACGAAGTGAAACCATTGCGTGAGATGCTGCCGGATGGCTGGCTCGAACGCACGCAGGATTTCCTGCGTCAACCGGATGCGGGCTTCGCGGTTGCCGATCGCCGCGCGATCATAGGCAATTTCCGGCAGCATCTGCGCGAGATAATGGTCGCGTTGACGGACGATGTAAGTCGGAACAATCGCGCTCCCGGAAGCCCGCGCGAGTTCGGCCACCGCGTTGGAGGCGAGGAACGATTTGTCGAACAGCTCAACCTTCACCGCTGTCGGCGCGGGCGGACGATCCACGAGCAGCGCCACGGTCGCGCCTGCCTGCAATCGCCGGATGATTTCGACAAACGCGAACATGTCCTCGCCGACGACCAGGGTTTCGACGCCCCGCAGCCTACGGGAATTCTGGCGCATTTCCGTCAGGCGCGGGTCGGGTTCGGGCTGCGTGAGCACGACCAGTTTGCAGCCGTGCTGGACGAGGAATTCGCCCCCGAATTCCCAATTGCCCAGGTGCGGCGTGACGAGCAGCACGCCCTTGCCGCGCGCGTGGGCGGTGGCAAAATGGTTCCAGCCGTTCCAGTCGCCCTGCCAGCGGCCCAATGCCCCGCCGCTTTCATAGCGCCACAGGTCGGTGATCTTGATCATGAATTCTGTGATCAGTTCGCGCGCCGCCCGCGTGGCCAGCGGGCGGTCATTCAAAACGGGCAACAGATTTTGAATCACGATTTCACGCCGGCGGGCGGCTAATCGCCAGTAGATCGCGGCAATCAGCCGGGCAAACCACGCAAAAACCGGCGCGGGAATAAAACGGCCGAGCGTCAGGCCGGTTCGCCAGACCAATGCGCTGTAAAACGAAGACGGGGTCGAAACGGCAGGCGTTGGACTTTGAACCTGGGACTTGAGACTAAAAACGCGCCACCAGACGGGCAACAGAAAAACAGAGATCAACATATTGCCGGCGATGCCGACGGCGCAGACCCGGCCGAGGCTCGACATGCCCACATTGCTCGAGAGGCCGAGCGAACCGAAACCGGCAATCGCCGTGCCGCCGCAGAGCAGCAGCGCCCGGCCGACCGAGCGATGGGCCAATGCCAGATCCCCGTGACAACGGCGCAACGTCAGCTGCATGAAAATGCTGTAGTCCACGCCCGTGCCGAGAATCAGCGGCAGGGCCATGAGGTTGAGCAGATTCCATTGCCAGCCGCAGATTTTCATCACGGCGAGCAGGCAAAATCCGCTCAACAACAGAATGCCGAGGCTGAACCAAAGCTCGGTGAATCGCCGGAAGGCCAGCCAGAGCGAAAGCAAAATGAGGCCAACCATGGGCAGCAACAGTTTCCAGAGATTCTTTTTGACGGCCGCCAGGACCGTTCCGCCGAGCAAATCCCAGCCGGAAAGCCAGACGCCGTCGCGCGGGAGCTGCGCTTCCAGCTGCGCGAACGAAGTGGCGTTCGTTGATGGGAAGATGAAGCCGACGGCGAAAAAGTTGTGCGGTTCACGCACCGCCAGTTTTTCAAAAATCCACGAGCCCAGCGGATTCGTCGGCCAGAACACATTCGTGGTTGCGACGGCGCGCTGCCAGGCGCCCAGAATGCCATTGGCCAGACCGAGGGCCTCTTCAGAAAAACCATTGGCCAAGGCGGCGGCACGCAAGACCCCGCCTTCGGCAACGAGTTGTTGTGCGTTTGCGCGATTGGCCGATTGAAACCCGGGTCGCGGCCAGAGCGCGGTTGGCAGCGTAAACCCGGAGAGGGTTTGATTGGAAACCGCGGCGTTGAGTGCCGGCAAAACGGCGTCGAGTTTTTTGGCGACGTCACTTTCGTCGCGGCCCGAAATGACCAGCCAGAGCGGCTCGCGTTTCTGCCCCAGGTTGGTTGTGATCGCGTCGAGCGTCGTATAAGCCTGGCTGTCGCGCGGTCGCAGGGCGTTCGCGCTGGTGTCCAATTTCGGAAGGCCGGACAATAAAATTGCGGCGCAGAGCAAAATTAAAAGGGCCGTGACTGCGAAGACAATTTTTACCCGGTTGTCTCCGCTCTTTTCGGCAGGGCCGGCCTGCCGGTCAGCCTGGACGCGCGGCAGCGCGTCCCTGCCAGACTGAGGTTTCATCCGGTCCGGAAACAGCGGCGGCAGAAACGCAAAAATCATCACCGCGGCGGAGAGTGCGACACCCATGCCGACGAGCGAACCGAGTTGGGCGAGACCGGGCAGGCCGCCAAAGTTCAAAACGAGGAAGGCGGAAATGGTGGTGACCGCCGCCCAGAAAATGCTGGGCGCGATGGCGCGGCGGACTTCGGGAATGGAAAGGTCCGGATGCGCGAGCGCCTCCTGATAATGCACGACGGCGTAGTCCACCGCGAGGCCGAGCAGGATGGCCGCGAAGCCCATGCTGATGATGTTGACCGAGCCAAAAATCAGACCGCCGAGGGCCAGCGTCGCAGCCAGAATCAAGGCCAGCAACGTCAGCAGCCAGAGCATCGGCTTGATACGCCGATGGGTGCACCAAAACAGGATCGCGATGATAAAGGCCGTGCCGCCGACGGACAACTTCATGTCGTGCTGCATGCTGCTGGATATTTCTGCGACAAACACGGGGCGTCCGGTGTAACCGATTTTTATCCGCTCATCGGGCGGCAACGCAGCATGGATGACGTTCTTTACGGCGTTGAACCAGGCGGTGCATTCGCGGTAGCCGTTCAATGCGCCACGGGCCTTGACGAAAATGATTCGGAACCGGCCATCGACGGAGGCAAACAATTCCTGCCCCTGCCCAAAACCGGAAACCGTCCCGGCGACATTTTCAGGGAGGCGCGTCAAGCCGAACGGATCGTAACTCAACTGCGCAATTTCATTGGGTGAAAGCGTGGTGGCCAGCTGGTCGCGCGTCTGGGCGAGAACCTGGACGAGATTCGGTTCCGAAAGCTGCGCGGCCAGATGGGCAAATGTCTCCGGCGGTTGATTCAGCCAAAGATAGGCAATGAGCTCGGCGGTTTGCCCGGGATGCTCGAGCCAGGGCGGCTGCCAGGTGGCATCGGCGACCAGATTGGTTTCGCCTTGCAGGGATTTGGCGATGGATTTCGCAGCTTGTTCGGCGGTCTCGCGATCCGGCGCGCGGACGGTGACGATGAGTTCGCGGGCGTCGGTGAAATGCTGCTGGTAAATTTTGAGGCCTTGAACGGCGGGAATATTCGCCGGCAGCAGGTCGAGCATCTCGGCATCAAAGTGCAGCCGCGCGAGACCGGCGATGATCGGAACGAGTAGCGCAAGCCACCACCAGCGAAACCAGCGGCGGTTCATGGGAAGAACCCGCCCTCCAAGGTTTCGCCGGTGCGCAGATTTTCCAGGCGCCACGAAGTGGAGGCCGGATGGGTGAATTTCCAGCTGCCGCCGGCATTATTGGTGGCGAGGAGCGCGCGGGGCAGTTGGAACCAGGCAAAGCGACCCGGCGGCGTGCCGCGGCCATGCCACGAGTATTGGTCCGCGCCGAATTCAATCTGCCATTGCCCGCCGGAAATCTGCGCGGTCGCCACCGGGAAGGGCATCTTGGAGAACTGGACGAAGCAATTTCCATTCGCATTGGTCGCGAGCAACAGATCGCCGGCAAGTTCGGGGCGGTGGGATGAAGGTTTCCAAACCGCCTGGCCTTGCAGGACGCGCCAGCCCGGCGCGGAAAAATCGGCGGGCGGCAGCGGTGGCGCGGTGCGACAGCCGGCGGCAAAGACAGCAGCCAACAGCAGTGGCAGCACGCCGGATTGCAGACCGGCGCTCCGGGCGCGCGGTTTCATCCTGGGGGCGGGCATGTTGGGGGAACTTTGGTCACGATGACAATCGGGCGGAAACTGATGGGGGGCGATAACCGCCAGCGCGCCTGGATTTTTACGAGCAGGAAAAAAAGTTCCATCCGCCAACGGATGGCCCAACTTCCCTCCACTTCACCGGCAAGTACTCCGGTGACAGCGGAGAACAGCTTGCAACGTTCGGTGGGGCGCAAAAACAGCTCCATGAACGGCGTGGTGTAAAAATTTTCCACCAGACGACTGTAATATCTCAGCCCCTTGGCAACGCGTTTCTCATAGGCAGTGAACCGCCGGCCGCCGGGATTGCCGGCGGCGATTGCCGCCTGGACAGTTTCCGCCGCCAGCTTGCCCGACCACATGGCGAGAAAAACGCCGGCGGAAAAAATCGGATCCATGAAGCCGGCGGCGTCGCCCACGCGCAACAGGCGGTCCCCGGTGAGCCGGCGGTTGTAGTAACTGAAATCACTCGTGGTGCGGGTTTCGTTCACCCGCCGCGCATTCAGCATGCGCTCTTTCACGGCTGAACTCGACTCGACCCAACGGTCAAAGATTTCCTGCGGGGTCCCCGTTTCCTGCGCGAACTCATCCTGGTCAATCACCAGGCCCACGCTGGTCTTCCCGGCGGAGATGGGGATGATCCAGAACCATTTGTTGGGCAGACGGACTATGATGATGTCGCCGTTCGCCTCGCCCGCATCGCGCAACACGCCGGTGAAGTGGCCAAAGACCGCGAGCTTCTTGTGCCTCGGGTGGGTGACCCGGAGCCGCTCCTGGTTGCCCGTCAAGTTGCCCCGGCCGCTGGCGTCAATCAGGTAGGCCGCGCGAAACTGATGCGTCTGGCCGTCGGGACCGCACGCTTCGACGCTCACGCCGCCGGCGTCCGAATCGAATCGGCTGACCGTCCAGCCTTCACGCACGTCGGCACCCGACGCCCGGGCGTGTTGGAGCAGAATGTGGTCGAACTTCGCGCGCTCGACCTGGATGGCTTCCGGCTCGCGATTGAATTTGCCCTGGCGGAAAGCGAAACGGGTGCCGAGCGAGCCGTTGCCCAGCTCGAACCGTGCGCCGAATTTTCTGGGGAAGCCCGCCGCTTGCAGCGCCGGCAGCACCCCCATCTCGCGAAAGAGGGTCATGTTGCAGGGCAGCAGCGATTCGCCGATGTGAAAACGCGGAAAAATCTCCTTTTCCAGCACCAGCACACGTTTCCCCGCCCGCGCCAGAAGGGTGGCGGCGCTGCTGCCGCCGGGTCCGCAACCGATGACCAGCGCGTCATAAGTGTCCTGATTCACTGCCAAGAAGTTTGATGAAGCGACGAATGATGGCAAGCTTTGAAAGCCAGGACCACCCATTTTGGCGCGCGTCATTGCCCATGCCCACGAATCACGATCCAGTCGCCGTCAGGCTGCGGTGCCTGACGATTTTGACTTCCAAAACGGACAAGCGGCGCATCCGCAACCGCGAACGGCCTCATGCCTTGGCAAGCCATCTTCCTCAAATGGAGTAGTCGTCGGAGAAGACCTTCACGTTCCGCAATTCCACAAAAACGTGTTCGCCAACTTTCGGCTGCAACTGTTGGAATTGTTCCTTGCTCAACTGCACCGTGAATTGCCCGCCGGTGTCGAGCCGCTCCAGCTCCAGACTGGCCAGCGGTCCGGCGGCGTTGCACCGCAAAACGCGCGCGGCGAGCGTGGCCGCATCCGAAGATTCCCGCGAAACCCGGATGTCATGCGGGCGCACAAACGCAATGGCATCCGAGTCGGATTCCCCGGCGACTTCCGAGGAGGCCACGGTGGCGTCGCCAATCACCACGGCGCCGTCGCGCACCCGGCCGCTGAACAGATTCACGTTGCCGAGAAAATCATAGACAAAGGGCGAGGCCGGGCGGTCGTAAATCTCCTCCGGCGTGCCGATTTGCTCGATGCTTCCGGCGCGCAGAATGGCCACGCGGTCGGCCACTTCCAGCGCCTCCTCCTGGTCGTGCGTCACAAACAGCGTCGTGATATGGATCTCGTCATGCAATTTGCGCAGCCAGCGGCGCAATTCCTTCCGCACTTTGGCGTCGAGCGCGCCGAAGGGTTCGTCGAGCAACAGCACCTTGGGTTCGACCGCCAGCGCGCGGGCCAGCGAAACGCGCTGGCGCTGGCCGCCGGAAAGTTGCGAGGGAAAGCGGCGGGCCTGCGGCTCCAGTTGGATCAGCTTGAGCAGGTTTTCCACGCGCGCGCGGATTTCGGCCTCCTCCGGACGGGTCGCGCGCGGGCGGACGCGCAGGCCAAACGCGATGTTTTCAAACACATTCAGGTGCCGGAACAGCGCATAATGTTGAAAGGCAAACCCGGCCTTGCGCCGGCTCGCGGGAATCAGGGTCACATCCTCGCCATAATACAGGACCCGCGCGTCGCCGGGATCGGGAAACTCCAGGCCGGCGATGATGCGCAGCAGCGTGGTCTTGCCCGAACCGGACGGGCCGAGCAGGGCGACGAGTTCGCCGGATTCGACCTTCAGGCTCACGTTGTCGAGCGCGCTGAACTGGCCGAATTTCTTGGTGACGTTGCGAACTTCAACACTCATGCGTTTAAATCAATTTTCCGGCACGCGCAGCGCGGCGTTCTTGCGTTCCGCCCAGGTTTTCAGCACCAGCGTGACCAGGGCGAGGAACGTCAGCAGCGACGCGACGGCAAAGGCCCCGACGAAATTATATTCGTTATACAGGATTTCGACGTGCAGCGGAATGGTATTTGTCTGGCCGCGAATGTGGCCGCTCACGACCGACACGGCGCCGAACTCGCCCATCGCCCGCGCGTTGCAAAGGATGACACCATACATCAATCCCCATTTGATGTTGGGCATCGTCACCCGCCAGAACGTCTGCCAGCCACTGGCGCCCAGCACGTGCGCCGCCTCCTCCTCGGTGCGGCCCTGCGCCTGCATGAGCGGAATCAATTCGCGCGCCACAAAGGGAAACGTCACAAAAATCGTCGCCAGCACAATGCCCGGCACGGCGAAAATGATCTGGATGTCGTGCTCGATAAACCAGGGACCGACCAGTCCCTGCGCACCGAAGAGCAGCACGTAAATCATTCCGGAAACGACCGGCGAAACCGAGAACGGCAGGTCGATCAGCGTGATGAGGACCGTTTTGCCGCGGAAATCAAATTTCGCAATCGCCCATGCGGCCGCCACACCAAAGATGCAATTCAACGGCACGGCGATGCCGGCGGCAATCAGCGTCAGTTTGATGGCGCTCAAGGTATTCGCGTCATTGAACGTGTGAAAATAGAACCCCAGGCCCTTGGCAAAAGCCTCGGTGAAAACCGCTGCCAGCGGCACGACCAGGAACAAACCGAGAAACGACAGCGCGACGCCGATGAGCAGCCAGCGCACGAACGGGGGTTCGGCCGTCACGCGGCGGGGAGCGGCGCGGCGCGGGGCGGAAAGCATGGACGTCGGGACCATAAATCAAGCGGGGGCGTGATATCGGTGGCTCCACCATTGGAGCAAATTGATCGTCAGCAGCAACACGAAGGAAGCAACGAGCATCACCACCGCAATGGCAGTGGCGCCGGGATAATCAAATTCCTCGAGCTTGGTGATGATGAGCAGCGGCGTGATTTCGGTTTTCATGGGCATGTTGCCGGCAATGAAAACGACCGAGCCGTATTCGCCCAGCGCCCGGGCAAACGCGAGGGTGAAGCCGGTCAGCAAGGCCGGCCGCAACATCGGCAGCGTGACCCGCCAGAAGGTCTGCCAGCGGTTGGCTCCGAGACTGGCGGCGGATTCCTCGATTTCGAGGTCGAAATCCTCCAGCACCGGCTGGACGGTGCGCACGATGAACGGCAATCCGATGAACGTGAGCGCAACCAGCACCCCCAGCCGGGTATAGGCCACCTTGATGCCGAGCGGTTCAAGCCAATGGCCGATCCAGCCGTTCGGCGCATAAATGGCCGTCAACGCGATGCCGGCCACCGCCGTGGGCAGCGCAAACGGCAGGTCCACCAGCGCGTCCACGAACCGTTTGCCCCAAAAATGATAGCGCACCAGCACCCACGCGACGAGCAGGCCGAAGAACAGGTTGATGAGCGCCGCCAGAAAGGAGGCTCCGAAGCTCAGGCGATAGGACGCCATCACGCGCGGCGCGGTGACAGTGTGCCAGAACTGGTCCCACGTCAGCGCACTCGTTTTCCAGAACGTGGCCGCCAGCGGGATCAGGACGATGAGACTGAGATAAAGCAGCGTGTAGCCGAGCGTCAGCTTGAAGCCCGGCAACACGCTGGATTTTTTGTTTGCCATGCCAATTGTCGGCCAGCGGTATAACCGTTGTTAAAATGCAGCGAAAGCAATTCTTTACGGAACAACGGAAATCAGGTCGGCAATGCTGTCGGAATTGACATCCACGTCGGCGAACAGCCAGGCTGAAAGATAGCGCTCGGCGGAAGACGGCACGATGGCCACAATGGTTTTGCCCTTGTTTTCCGGGCGTTTGGCCACCTGCAAGGCCGCCCAGATCGCCGCCCCGCTGGAAATGCCCACGGGAATGCCGTCGAGCCGGTTCACCTCCTTGGAAATCGGGCCGGAATCCTCCTCGTTCACCTGGATGGTTTCGTCCACGATTTTGGTGTTCAAGTTCGCCGGAATGAAACCCGCGCCGATGCCCTGCAATTTGTGCGGACCGGGCGCGCCGCCGGAAATGACGGGGGACTTCGCGGGTTCAACGGCAATGGCCTTGAACGACGGCTTGCGTTGCTTGATGACCTCCGCCACGCCGGTGATGGTGCCGCCGGTGCCCACGCCGGCCACGATGAAGTCCACCTTGCCGTCGGTGTCGCGCCAGATTTCCTCGGCGGTGGTCTGGCGATGAATCTCCGGGTTGGCCGGATTGGAAAACTGCTGGGGAATGAAACTGTTGGGGATTTGTTTGTTCAATTCCTCGGCCTTGGCGATGGCGCCTTTCATGCCCTTGGCGCCTTCGGTCAGCACGAGCCTGGCCCCGAGAATTTTCAGCAGCTTGCGCCGCTCGAGACTCATCGTTTCCGGCATCGTCAGGATCAGTTTCAATCCCTTCGCCGCCGCGACGAATGCCAGCGCAATGCCGGTATTCCCGCTGGTCGGCTCGATAATGACCGTACCTGGGTTGATTTTTCCCGCCTTCAGTCCGGCGTCGATCAAGGCGATGCCGATGCGGTCCTTGACGCTGGAGAGGGGGTTGAAGAACTCGAGTTTGAGCAGCACGTCGGCGACCGCGCCGTGATTTTTCGCCGTGCGGTTCAGCCGCACGAGCGGAGTGTTGCCGATGGTTTCCGTGATGTCATTGTATATTTTGCTCATAAATTTAAAGGTTGGGCGCGTAGGCGATGAACTTGCGGTATTCGTCCAAAATGGTTTTCAGCGCGATGATAAACGCGCATTCCTTCAGAAAGACCGGCGGCTGCGAGGGCGTTTCAAGAATGATCTCAAACGGGCGCGGGCGGACTTTCGGCGGCGCGCTCAGCACCCCGTCGTACGCGTCCAGGATGACCCCGTTGCGCGCCTGGAAGCCGTCAATGATTGCACGTTTGTCACGGGGCAGGAATTTCTCGGCGGCCCGCAAGGCCGGCTCAATAAGATGCTGCGTCAGGGTCGCCCCGCGCACGATGCCGTAAAAGCCGTCGCTCGTGTCATCGGTGTGCAGCGCAATGATGCCATTGAAGGAATGGGAAACGAGCTCGGCCTGCAACAGCCGCACCTCCGGTGCGTTGGAGTTGCTCCAAAATTCGCGGTTCAAGTCCTTGCCCCCGCGCGAGTGGCGCGTGCCGTCCTCATAGCCGGTCGGATTGCAGACCGGATAAAACGACAAATAATAACCGGCGGCCAGATCGGGTTTGGCTTCCAGTAATTTCAAAAATTGCACCACCGCGCGCACGCCTTCCGGTTCATCCCCGTGAATGCCCGCAAAAATCCCGATGCGGATCGGCGTGTCGCCCCCCTTCGGCCCGACAAACAAATATCGGGGCAGCGTGTAAGTCTCGCCGCCGGTTTCAAAATGCGCGTCACGGTTGACGACGAGGTTCGGTGAATGAGCGGCGATTTGATCCAGCGGCGCGAGCAGGTCGGCCATGGACCGCCGGCGCACCAGGGGCGGTTGGGTGGCGATTTTGGATTGATGGGCTACGATGGACATAATGTTTTCAATTGGGTCGTTGATTTCTCCTTTGCGTGGGCGGCGGTCGGCTGCACCGGCCGCCGCCCCCGTTGCGGAGGAACCACATACCGGATTTATGGTTGGAAGATCTGGTCAAAGACGCCGCCATCGGCGAAATGGATTTTTTGAGCCTGTTGCCAGCCGCCGAACACCTCATCCACTGTGACAAGTTTCACCGCACTGAACTGGCCGGCGTATTTGGCCGCAGCCTTGGCATCGCGCGGCCGGTAAAAATTCCGGCCGGCGATGTCCTGGCCTTCGTCGGAATAAAGGTATTCCAGATATGCCTGCGCCACCTCGGTCGTGCCGTGCTTCTTCGCCACCTTGTCCACCACCGCCACCGGCGGCTCGGCCAGGATGCTCAAGGGCGGCGTAACAATGTCAAACTTGTCCGCGCCGAATTGCTTGAGGGCAAGGTAGGCCTCGTTTTCCCAGGCAAGCAGGACGTCCCCGATGCCGCGTTCCACAAATGTTGTTGTCGAACCGCGCGCGCCGGAATCGAGCACGGGCACGTTTTTGTAAAGCCGTTTGACAAAGTCACGCGCTTTGGCGTCATCGTGGCCGTACTGGTCGAGCGCGTAGGCCCACGCGGCGAGGTAATTCCAGCGCGCGCCGCCGGAAGTTTTCGGATTTGGCGTCACCACCACCACCCCCGGCTTCACCACATCGTCCCAGTCCTTGATATGTTTCGGATTTCCCTTCCGCACCAGAAACACGATGGTCGAGGTGTAGGGCGTGCTGTTGTCCGGCAGTCGTTTCTGCCAGTTGCCGGGCAACAATTGCGCCTGTTGCGAAATGGCGTCGATGTCATAAGCCAGCGCCAGCGTAACGACGTCGGCGCCGAGGCCGTTGATGACGGACTGCGCCTGTTTGCCGGAGCCGCCGTGCGACTGCGCGACGATCACGTCATCGCCGGTTTTCGCCTTCCAGTATTTGGCGAACGCCGCATTATAATCCTGATACAATTCGCGCGTTGGATCGTAGGAAGCATTCAGGAGTTTGATCTCCTTTGCTTCCGCCGTCACGGCCAGTGCGCAAACCAACAAAATCTTTAAGAATATTTTCATAGGTCGTTTCTGGTGCGGTTAAAATGACAATTGGATGCGCGTGAAGAAAACATTTTCCGGCTGGTGCGTCACGACGCCCGGAGCGGAGGTGCCCGTGCCACCGCCCGTGAACGTGGTGTGCGAGAAGCTGCCATTGATGCGGAGGTTTTTGTTGAGGTACCAGTTCAAGCCCGCCGACCACGCCTGTGCAGCGGAAGCCGACGCGGCGGGATTGGCAAACGCGGGAAACGCGGCGGTGTCAATGTTCAGCTCCTCGAAACGCCCGACCACCTGCAACGCGCCCCACTGGCCGTTGTGCGGATCAAACGGATGCAGCGGCGTCACGCCGGCGAATGAGGCACTTTCTCCGGTCAACACCCAGCCGCCGGAAACTTCCCAGGCCGTATTGTGCAAATAAGCTCTGGAAACCGGCGCCGTGGCGGTGCGGACACCCTGGTCGGAAATGGCATATTCACCCATCAAACTGAGCGGCCCATAGTAATAATAGCCCTGCGGTGAAAGCCGCCAATGTTCGCCGGACGCGACGGTGTTGGTACCGTAGGCAAAGAACTGCTGCTGTCCGTCCGTCGTGTATCCGGGCGAGGTGCCACCGGTGGTCGAGGGCAGGTCCTTCAGGTTGGAGGTGCCATTTTGCGAAGTGCCGGCGACGCCAAAGCCAAGCCCCTGCAACGCCGTGAGATCCGAATTCTTGAACGGCTGGGCAAACAGGCGTCCGGCAAATTCAACTTCGTTTTCAAAAGCGGAGTTGGCCGAATTCTGCGAGTCACCCACGCCATTAAAAATACCCACCGCGTAACTTAATACGCCCCCCTTGAGGTCGCCCCACAACTGCAGGCCAACATCCCGGTTCGGCACGAGGTCGGTGACCAGCGAGCGTTCGTTGAACGACGTGTATATATCCTCCTGCAACTGCTCCAAGCCTTCCGGGGTTTTAAACTTGCCCGCCCGCAATTGCGCCCATGGCGCATAACGATAATTCCCGTAGGCGTCGAAGATCTGCACCGTCGAACCGCCGAAATCGGGCGTAAACCGGAAATCAAAGTCGCGGTCCACCGTGCCCTGAAAAATCGGCCGCGCCCGGCGCAACAGAAACCCGTCGTTGTTCTTGATGGCGCCGTCATTGAAAAATATGCGGCTGTCCACCTGCAACACCCCTTTTAGACTGAACACAAAATTCGAGTCCGCCGACATGGCGGTGAAGCCGCTCGTGCCCACAGTCAGTTTCGGCTGCGCTTTCGCCGCCATCGCCGCCGCTTCCTGGTCCAGTTCGCGCTGGCGCCCAAGAATGCGCACTTTTTGATCCAGGTCCTGGACCTGCTCCGTGGCCGCAGCCGAGTTGCTCTGCTGATCCAGATCGTGCTGATGTTCCAGCGCCTGGACTTTTTGACCGAGTTCGTCAACCGCCTGTTTCAAGGCGTCAATCTCCGCCGCTTCCGCGGAACTGGCGGACGTGCTGTTCGCCGCAGTATAGGCGGGGATTTGGGCCGGCACGGCTCCGGTGGCATTGGTGGCCGTGTCATCGGCAGCCGCTACGGGGAAGGCAAATAACAATCCCGCAACGCTTGCTAGAATCAACTGAGTTAGTTTCATGTTGTCTTATTTGATGTGGTTGATGGTTTCGCCTCCGGCCATCCGGTGGGCACTCGTTTGCTTCAGGCCCCGGCTTTCCGGTCGGCCCAAATGGTTTTGGTTTGAGAGGCGGGCTTGTCCAGCCGCACCCGTTCGGTTTTCTCAATCTGCGTCACTTGTGAATCATGCACGACGATTTGCACCACGCCGTAACGCAATGAAGCCACTTGCTTTCGCACAATCTCCAGCCACTCGGGGCGGTCATTGGCTTGGCGAGCCGAATCCGATTCCGATACACTCATATTTTTATATATTCCTTCACGCGTAAATAGCGACTTGATATGTCGTTATTGTAATCAAATAAAAATCAGTTCATACCATTAGGCCGATCAACAGCTATTTGAAACTGCTCCGACCTAAAACTAAATTCGTTTTATAAACGACTTGTTATATCGTCATTTTGTACCAAAGGGGAGAATTGTCAATAGGATTTTCAAAAATATTTTTGGCGCCTTTCTGCACGTAATACGTGAGTAAAAGCCAATCAAACCGGCTGGCAAGCGGTACCGCAATCTCGGGGCTCGGTAACGGGTTTGTTCCAAATGCCTCCAGAGCCGGGATCCATCATCGGCAGGCTGTGCTGTTCCCGGCAGCCAGGCCAGCCTGGATGCTGTCCGATGGCTGAAGCACCGACTCGACTGTTTGATTCGGATCGAGGTTGTGCTCCTTCAGCCACGCGGAATTGAAAAGTTTGGATTGATACTTCAACCCGGAGTCGCAGAGAAGGGTGACGATGGTCTGGCCCGGTCCGCGTTCTTCAGCCAGGCGCACCGCTCCGGCAAGGTTGATGCCGGAAGAAAGGCCCAGGAACAAACCTTCCTCGCGCAAGAGTTGATAAACGATGGTCAACGCCGGCTGGTCGGCGATGCGATAGGCGCGGTCAATCCCTATGCCTTCCAGGTTTTTGGTCACCCGCATCTGGCCGATGCCTTCCGCATAAGAATCGCCGTCGTTGATTTCGGTGTGGCCTTGCGTAAACCACGACCACATGGCCGCGCCGTAGGGATCGGCGCAAACCGCGGCAATTTTGGGATTGCGCTCCTTTAAGTATAACGCCGTGCCCGCCAGCGTCCCGCCCGTGCCGACGGCCGAAACAAACGCGGTGACTTCACCGTTGGTTTGCTCCCAGATCTCCGGACCGGTGCTGCGGTAATGGGCGAGCCGGTTGGCGGTGTTGTCGAACTGGTTCGCCCAGAACCAGCCCTTCTCCTGCGCCAGGCGTTGGGCCACCCGGTTGTAATTGCCCGGATCGCGGTAAGGTTTTTCCGGCACGGTGATCACTTCCGCGCCGAGCGTGCGCAGCAGGCTGATTTTTTCCGGCGATTGCGTTTCGGCAATGACAATGACGATGCGGTAGCCCTTGGCGTGACCGATCACCGCAAGACCGATGCCGGTGTTGCCCGCAGTCCCTTCGACGATGGTGTCCCCGGGCTTGAGCAAACCCCGGGCCTCCGCATCGGTGATGATGCCGAGCGCGGCACGGTCCTTGACCGAGCCGCCCGGATTCATGAATTCCGCCTTGCCAAGAATTTCGCACCCCGTCAATTCGGAGAGCCGGCGCAGGCGGATCAGGGGCGTGTTCCCGACGTGGCCCTCAACTCCGTGATAATGTGAGGCGCTCATTGGTTTTGGAGGCTGCACCGGCCTGCCGGAAGGCGGGCGTCAAATCGCATAGTCGTAATCCGCCGCCTTCTTTTTTGCCGCCTTGTCGCGGATAACCAGTTGCTTCTCCTCGTAAACCACCAGTGAATTCGCCGGCACACTCTGCATGAGAAACACGTTGGCGCCGATCGTCGAATTCGCCCCAACGACCGTTTCACCACCGAGAATGGTTGAATTGGGATAAATGGTCACATTGTCTTCCACGTCCGGATGGCGTTTGCCGCCCTTGACGATGTGACCCGCCTCGTCTTTGACAAAGCTCCGCGCGCCCAACGTCACCCCGTGATACAATTTCACGTTATTGCCAAGGTTGCACGTCTCGCCGATGACCACGCCGGTGCCGTGGTCGATGAAGAAATGCGCGCCAATGGTGGCCCCCGGATGAATGTCGATACCCGTGCGGCTGTGCGCCCACTCGGTCATCATGCGCGGCACCACCGGCGCGCCGTAGTGATACAGCCGGTGCGCCAGCCGTTGAATGGTGATCGCTTCAATAAACGGATACGAAAGGATGACCTCCTCATGATGCAACGTGGCGGGATCGCCGTCGAAAGCGGCTTCAATGTCCGTGCGCAGGAGGTCGCGCACCTCGGGCAGGGCCTGGCAAAACTTCCGGATGATCGGCGGCGTGCGCCCGGTGGGTTTGTGGGGGTCGCCGATGCGCACGCTCTTGCGCACCTGATCGGTCAACCGCGTGATCACCCCAGCCAGCCGCGTCGCCGTCAATTCATCCAGCGAACCTTCATGCACCGCATCGCTGTCGTGAAAACCGGGAAATAACAGCTGCAGCAGGTCCTCGCAAATCTGGCCGACGGCGCGTTTGGACGGCATGTTGTGCGCGTTGCGATTGTTCGCCCCGCCCGCCCGTTGGTAGGACCGGAGCAGTTCCGGCACGGCTTCCTCGACGAGTTCACCCATCCACACTGCATCGCGCCGCGCTTCGCGAGGCGAGGCCGGGAGGAGTTGTTCCTTTTCAATCGGCGAAGTTTCCATAATTCAATCAGTTGCACGCTTGTTCCATGGCATCCGGGCGAGCAGCAAGCCCATCCCACAAAAATCTGTGATACCGGCAAAAACCAGGCCCGCACCGACGAAGGCCGACAGGCCGAAGAAGCCGCGATGCACAAACCAGCCGAGCACCACCCCGATGAACACAAGCGAGCCGGCCACGATCCGCACCTGGCGTTCGAGGCTGATGACCCTGGTCTGGCTGCGCGTCACCGGAAGATTCGCTTCAATCCAGGCGAGGGTTCCGCCCTCGACGACAACCGGCTGGGAAAAACCTTCCTTCACGAACTTTTCCGCCGCCTTGGTCGCACGCTGGCCGCTGCGGCAAAGCAGATAAACCGGCTGGTCCTTCGGCAATTGCAATGCACCCGGTCTTAATTCGTCCAGCGGAACACTTTGCGCCTGCGGCACGTGGACCTCCGCAAACTCCACCGGCGTGCGCACGTCAATGACCGGGGCTGCCGGTTGAGCGATGAGAATTTTTTGCAGTTCGGCTGGCGTGATCGTTTTCATGCTTCCGAGTTTATCAGCTGCGCTTCAGCGTGCGCAACGCATTGACGAGCGCGTCCACTTCCTCGCGCGTGTTGTAAAATGCCAGCGAGGGACGCACGCTGCTCTCCAGTCCGAAGTGGCGGATGGCCGGCAATGCGCAGTGATGTCCGGCGCGGAAGGCAATGCCGTGCTTGTCCAGATGCCTCGCGACGCTGTCGTTTGGCACGCCGGGAATGACAAAGGCCAGCACGCTCGCCTTGCTCACCGCCGTGCCGATGGGCCGCAGTCCGGGAATTGTCGCCAGCGCCTGGGTGGCGTATTCGAGCAGTGCGTGTTCGTAGGCGGCCATCGCGGGAATGCCCACCTTGAACAAATAATCAATTGCCGCTCCGAGCCCCACCACCCCGGCAATGTCCGGCGTTCCCGCCTCGAATTTTTCCGGCGCGTTTTGATAAACCGTTTTCTCAAAGCGCACGTCCTTGATCATGTGTCCCCCGCCCTGCCAGGGAGGCATGGCTTCCAGCAACGGCGCCTTGCCGTACAACGCGCCGACGCCAGTCGGCGCGAAAACCTTGTGGCCGGAAAAAACGTAAAAATCCGCGTCGAGCGCGGTAACATTGACCGGGAGGTGCGGTGTGGATTGCGCGCCGTCCACGAGCACGGGCACGCCGCGCGCGTGCGCCAGCGCGATGATCTGCTCGACGGGATTGACGGTGCCGAGCGAGTTCGAGACGTGGGCGACGGAGACAAATTTTGTTTTCGGCCCGAGCAGCTTGACGAATTCATCCAGGATCAATTCGCCGCGGTCATTGATCGGAATGACGCGGAGCGTGGCCCCCACCTGCCCGGCGAGCAGCTGCCACGGCACGATGTTGGCATGATGCTCCAGTTCGCTGACGATGATTTCGTCGCCGGCGCCGATGTTTTTGCGGCCATAGCTTTGCGCCACCAGGTTGATGGCCTCGGTGGTGCCCCTAAGGAAAATGATCTCCTTGGCATCTGCCGCGCCGAGAAACTTGCGGACCTTTTCGCGGCCGGCTTCAAACAATTCGGTCGAGCGCGTGGCGAGCGTATGCGCGGCGCGGTGAATGTTGGAGTTGTCGCGGCGGTAAAATTGCGAGGTCGCATCAATCACAACCTGCGGCTTGTGCGTCGTGGCCGCGTTGTCGAGCCAGATGAGCGGCTTGCCGTTGACCACCTGGTGCAGCGCGGGGAAATCGCGGCGCACGCCTTCGATATCAAACTTCGGGATGGGCGCGGCGGTTTTGGGATAAGACTGGCAGGACGCCGGCGATTTGCCGGAAACGGCGCTGCCGTGCAGGAAATAATATTCCGGCGTGCCCAGTGATCCGGCGTCGGAGAAACCGAGCAGCGGATTTCCATTCGCCGTTTTGGTGTCCGGCTGGTTGCCCTGCGGGCGGTAGTCACCGTTGCAACGTGGTTCACCGAACGCATAGCTGTCACCGGAATCCGGCGCGTGGCCGCCCGACGGAGTTTTTCCCGGCGCAGACAACTTCGGCGCGGCTGGTTGGGCGCTCGGATGCACCGGCGGCACGGCGGAACCGGCCTCGGCGGCGGAAACGCCGGGTAAATCTGAAACCCTTGGAATTCCCGCCGGCAAGGCGGGCGATGCACCCGACCGGGCACCGCGGCTGAATTCCGAAAACGCCTCGGCCACGAGTTTGGTGACCAGATCGCTGTGCGCCAGTTTGCCCGTCGCCGGTTGGGCAACGGCAGCAGCCGGCTCACTATTTGGCGCTGTAGTCATAGTAATTGTTCACCACGACATGATCCAAACGGGCGATGGCGTCGGTGGTCAGCACGCTGGCCGAAAAGTAGCGCGTGACGAGATGCGACGCGATGGAATGTTCGTTCGTGCCCATGTAGCGGACGGACAAGCCGGGTTCCACCTCGCCGGTGACCCCGGTTTTTTGGAGGCCGACCACGCCCTGCTCCGCTTCGCCCACGCGCAGCAGCAGGACGCTGGTGGAATTATTTTTCACCTCGAGCTTGTTGGTCGGAATCAGCGGCACCCCGCGCCAGGTGATGAACGGCGTTCCAAAAAGGTGAACCGTGGGCGGCGGCACGCCACGCCGGGTCGCTTCCCGGCCGAAGGCGGCAATCGCCTTGGGATGCGCGAGGAAGAACGCGGGCTTTTTCCAGACGAGGCCGAGCAGTTCATCTAGATCATCCGGGGTCGGCGAGCCTTTACGGGTCTTGATGGTCTGCGCCGCGTCCACCTCCTTGAGCAGGCCGAAGTCGGAATTGTTGATGAGTTCCCATTCTTCGCGTTCTTTCACGGCCTCGACGGTGAGCCGGATCTGTTCGCGGAGCTGGTCAATCTTGTTGCTGTAAAGATCGGTCACGCGCGTGTGCGTGCGGAGCACCGTCTGGATGGTGCTCAGGTGATATTCGCGCGGGTCCGGCTCGTAATCCACGAATGTCGTCGGCAACTTCGGTTCGCCGCCGTCCACGGTGAGCAGGTCCACCTTGACTTCACCGAATTTATTGGCCGGCTGGCCTTTCGCCGCCTTGGCAACTCGGTTGACGCGATACACGCCGCCGTCCACATCAACCCAAGGCAACAGCTTGTGCAGCCAGCGCGGGGTGATTTCGGTGTATTGCGGAACGGTGACGGTGGCGGTGGCGAGATTGCGCGCGGCGGAGGCGCTCAAGCTCAAGTGGGTTTCATTCGGTTCTTTGGTCATAGTTTGATTGGTTTGGTGGTGAATGGAAAAATTCAATGCGAATTGCGCGCTCGGAGAAAATGCAACTGCCTCGGCGTGAAAACGCCAAAGAAAACACCGGTTAAAACTTCCGGCCAGGCCGGAGTCTGGACATAACGCGACATGAATATATTTTCAGTATCATGGGAGCCTCCAGTTGACCGGTGAGCACCGTGAGCTTTGATCTGGTTCACGCTGGCGTTGTCGCCAGTTATGGCGCGAATGCTAAACGCCTCGTACTACTTGTCAATGCTGTTGTTCCGCTTGACGGGTTGACATCGCAGCCCCGCGTGACGCACTTTTTTTCCTGGCATCCCTTTACAGGCTTATGAAGAATATCGGTCTCCTTCTATTCGCTTTCGCTTTGGCGGCGCAACAACTGTCAGCGCAAATGTCGGTGACCCCGGCGCAGCCGGCCAGAAGGAAAAGACCCGGATAAATAAGCAGTCGGTTGAATTGGAATCGTTCTTTAGGTTCTGGCCTTCGGGAGTGTTGATCGAAACAGCCATTGAAAAAGCCGGATTCCTTTCGTGACCCCATCCGGTGCCAGGGACGGCGGTCGCAAGTTGATCGCCGGAGGCGGTCCCTGCGGCTTAATGGCATCCAACCAGGCCGGGCGTTGGACCGGCTGCGGGTTCCGGACCCAGTCCAAAATTTTGTTGAAGTCATCGACCTTCAGCAGAAATCCACACGCTCCCGCTCGCAGCGCGTCAGCCTCGGCACGAGAATTGTAGAGACTGGTCAGCATCAGCACGCGAGTTGTCGGGGCCAGGCTTTTGATCGGCCGCACGGCGTCCACTCCGCTCATGCCGCCCATGTTCACATCCAGAAGAATCACCTCCGGCGGTGGACCGTCCACCAGCGCCACGAGGGCCGCTTCGGCGGAGGAAAATTGCCGGGTGCAGTTGAGGTCATCCTCCTGGCCGAATCGCTCGGCGAGAAACTCGCGATACACCTGGCTGTCATCCACCAGCCAGAGGGTTTTTGCCCGCCGGACAGGAGTCAGCCTGTTGGTACGTTCCAATTCCATTTTCATATTCATTTGTTTCCTTTGTGATTGTCCCTTGTGCCAAATTCAAGTCTGGCATGGTTGTGGTTTTGGGTTGCCCACCTCCCAATGCAGGGTCGGAAATCCATCCGCCCCTGCTCTCGGGGCAAAGTATCAGGCAAAATTTTTGTCTTCCGCATCGGGCACCCCGTCCAACCGCCGCAATTGCTCGCGGATTTTTCGCCGCTCGTAGCGGTGTTCAAACGTCTTGGTGAAATCGGGACGTGCGCCGGCGGCGCGATGGTCGGACACGCTGGTGGCATCGAGGCTGGACCTGGTATTGATCAGTGTTTTCATATTCTTAAAAATTGGTTGCAAATCTTGCGACACGGGCGGCGGAGAAGGTCCGCCACCCGTGCCATAACTCCTTTGGTTTGAAAAATTGAGGATGCACGTTTGAAAATCGGTCATATGTCACCGGCATTGCAAAAGAAACTGCCAGTCTGACGATGCCGGCGAAAGCCTGCGCCACCTGCCCTGCCGCCAAAGCCGTCTTGGCTTCGCGTTCTTGCTGCCGCGGTTGCGGTGGGGAATAATTGTTCTTCAACCGCTTGATCATGCTTTTTGAAATGATTGAGCGACGTTTAACCGGGACTGACGCGCCGGCAATTGGCCGGGACTGAGTTGCGATCGATAGACCAAAAGGAAAAGCGCCAGCGGCGCGCAGTAACTGCCGCCACGTTCGATGAACTCCCAAAATGGAGCACCGGAAATCGGGTACAATAATTCGGTGACAACCTTCCACACCGCGACAAAAAGCAGCAGCAAGCCTGCGGAATCCAAAAACACGGCCAGGCCGAGGGCGATTTCAAATCCGCCCAGCGCGGTTATCGAAACGAACGGCAAGCCGATGGCTTCCAGATGATGTTGCAGCAATGGCTTTTGGACTACCGCGGCCAGCGCGCCATGGCCGATGAGCAGCGCACTGGTCGTGACGCGAAGAATCCACGACAGACGATGGTTCAATCCGGTGTCAATGGGACGGATTTCCAATTTTGAAAACCAGCCGGATGCCCGGCTCGCGAGCAGGAACGTCAAAGGCAGCCCATAATTCCCCGTGCGTTCGACGGTTTCCCAAATTGGTTCGCCGGCAAGCGGACGAAGCAAGGCCGTCCAGAATCCCCAAATGGTCGCATACAACAAAACCGCACGGCGCGGCGATAAAAGGGTGATGAGGCCGACGGAAACATCCACCGTGCCAATCAGCGGCATGAGTTTCCAGGCCCCCGGCTCGGAAATGCCCACGACTCCGAAATAGGGCACCCAGGCTTTTTTTCCAATGATGCCAAACGCCCCGTGACCGACAAATTCCATGAAGACGGCGACACGGAACAGCCAGAGCAACCGGGTTTCGAGGGGGGATTTCATGTTGTCATTTTGGATGCGGGCGGCGGAATGGCCCGCCGCCCGCATTTTGGGGCGGGTGACTACGACCGGCTGTGCCGCAGTTTCAGCAAGGTTAGCAACCCAAAACCGCCGGCCAGCATGACACCAACATTGGGCTCCGGTACCGGCGCGACCTGTATGTGGTCCACTGCCAGTTCGCTGTTTAGAGACGAATCGTTCGGATAGGAACCTTCAGAAACACTGAAGGCCAGCGTCACTTGCTGCCCGACCAAGGACGAGACGTCAAATGACGCCGTGTGCCAAGCATCCTGGCCGATGGCGAGGCCACCGACCTGATAAGCCGCACCCGGCGAGAGTGGACCGGCATCCGTCGGATCCGCCTGGAGATCATTTCGCGAAATGCCCGCCAGCGTGACCGGACCGCCCACGGTCGGAGTCAGCGTGATTTGTGCGAAGGGATTGTAAGCCGGAACATTTACCGCGTCGGTCAGGAAGCGGTAATCAAGGCTCAAAATCCCCGCGCTGCTGATCGTGAAGGATTGTGAGACCGTTTCCGTGTCCACGCCGTCAAACAGGTTCACGCCATAATCGGAAACCACGGCGAATTGGCTCCCGGCGGTGGGATTGACCGTCGTCCAGCCGGGGTCTGACAATGATGACACGGCGGTAAAAAGGCTGCTGTCTCCCGAAGTAACCGACCAGCCGGTCGTCCCTGCCTCAAATCCAGGATTCGTAATTTGAGCGCGTGACAAAACCGGGAAAACAGCCACGACGGCAACGAACAATGATAGAATGGTATTTTTCATAGTGTTATAGGGTTTCTTGTTTGATTGTTTGATTGGTTGATTAAGGGTTGGCATGAGGACCGTTCGCAAGGGTGTAAGCCGCAACCAGCGCGCCGACTCCCTGACCTTCGAGGTTATCGAAGGAGTAATGAATGCCGCCGTAGATGCGGCTCAATCCATTTTCCTGTTCGAGCTGTGTCAAGGAAGTGAGCGTCCGCGACGATTGACCTGCTGTCGTGGTATGCAGCGTGAAGGTGTTGGCATCCCCGAAAAATGCGGCCAGGACTTCCGCTCCAGCCGTGACCGTGCCGCTGTGGCCGCTCGGATAATCAGGATGATTCGGGGTGACAATCGTCGGCGTCCACGCCGTGTAGCCGTTGGTGACCGTCCCATCCGGATTGGCATTCAAGGCCGTGACCGGCCGCCAGTAAAGATAGGCATATTTGGCGTCCCAGATCGCAATGCGCGAATCAGCAACCGCAATATCAACCAGGGCAAACAGCAGGGCGTCGTTGGCCAGCGGCAAATTGTTGGCCAACGCCAGATCGCGCGCCGCCTCGTTCACCGTCAACTCCGCGTCCTGTTTGTAGAACTGGGCGATTTTCACCTGCGCCGGTGTTTGATTGGGACTGTTCGTCGCCCCGTAGGTTTTCACCTGGTTGAGTGGCAGAACATAGCTCCGGTTGTTGTTGGCGACGGTCGGGGGCGGCGGCGGACGAAACTGGCTGCCGTGGGTCAACACGAACGGGGTGACCGTACCCCACTGCTCGTTGATGCCGGCGGCGAAGGTAAAGTTGCTTGCAACCGTCGGGCTGTTGGGCGTCAATTGATAAGCTCCAGGAACAATCGTGCCCGGACCGGGATAAGTCACATTCGGACTTGATCCATCGCTGGCGCGGAGGGCGACGATGTCCGCCGCTGCCGCCGAACCAACGGTCTGGCCATTGCCGATGGGTCCGTCCGTGATGTTGATGAGACTGTTGGTCAGGTCGGTGTCCAGGGCTGCTTGCTGACCTGGGAAATAATGCACCAGGACATCATGCGCCGCCTGGGCCGCCGCCGCCTGGGCGGAACCGGAATTGGGCGCATAATAATGATACGGCGTGCCGAATTGTTGAATGGAATTAACCGCATCATATACTGCAACGGCTTCGATCGCATCAATGCGCGAACCCAGGTTGCTGTTCAAGGCCGGCGCCACCTTGGTGGCGTTGACGGTGATCAGGTTCCAATCCGTGATGACATCCGCCGACGCCGAAGGCGCCAGCGAGGAGAGGGCGGCCGCCATCAGCGGGGCCAGGGAGTAGTGTTCAATTTTCATTTTTTATTGGTTGGTTTTTTGGTTTTCCCCAAAGACCGGCGAAGCGGGCGCCGGATTCCAATCCGGATGGTTGCGGACTTTGAGGGGTTGGCACCTCCCAACGAAGGGTCGGAAAAGTCAGAAATGACCGCGGAGAACAGGGGTAGCAGCGCCTCGCGATCCGGGGCGGAACCGAATCCGCTCCCCGGGCCGGACTCAAACCTTGGGGCGTTCCAAAGCTTATGCTGGAAATCAAACCGGCACTGCAACAGCAACCGTATCAGACCCGCTTGGGTCGTGAGCGCCAGACCTTGAACTGGATTCCGTAAAACAGACATATAAATGTTTGGTTTTCATGGAAACTTCCAGTGGTCCGGTCAGTCAATTTATAATGACGATTAACTAAGTCGTTAATATAAACATATTTTCAATCCAGTCAAGCGTTTTTAGAAACAAAAATTTTGGGAAGTAGTTTCGCAATGAATTCGCAAATATATCCTCATGTTTATGGCGATATTGCCAGCAATCCAAGCAAACATTTTGCCAAAATACGGGGAGTAACTTTGGATGTATCCAATAAATATACTACTGTAATTATCGTCTTTAAATTACAGATATGGCAACTGGCTCACATCTTCACGATATTCGCTTCGCCGCGTTGGCCGAGGCGTTGCGGCAGGAAGTCCAGACTGGACCGACGGAGGACACCAAAAGCATCCGGGTGCGCCACGGCGTATACAGTCTGCGGGGAAAATCGGGACAATACATCATACGAATCCGGGTTCCGGCGGGGGTGGTGGGCGCAGAACAATTGGAAACCGTGGCGGCGCTGAGCGAGCTATCGGGTTGGCTGGAGGGGGCGCATTTGACCACACGACAGGGAATTGAAATTGCGGGACTGCCGTCGACGGAAATTCCATGGGCACTGGAACGGATTGAAGCCGTGGGTCTGACGACGTTGCGGACGGGCGGTCCGTTTGTGCGGGGCGTGGTTGCCTGTCCCTTCTCCGGCGTGGCACGGGATGAAATTTTCGATGTCACACCTTACGCCTTGGCGGTGGACCGCCATTTCCGTGAGCACGCCGGTTTTCAACAGCTTCCCCGCAAGATCAAAATCTCCTTTGAAAGCTGCACGCCGGATCATGTGCGCACGCGGGTTTCGGACATAGGCCTGCACGCGGTGCGGCGGGACGGGGTCAATGGATTTCGCATTGTGGTTGGCGGCGGGCTCGGAGCCTCGCCGAAAACCGCACTGGGGCTGGAAGAATTTGTGCCGGTTGAAAAGGTGTTTGCAGCATTGGAAGCTGTGCTTCGAGTGTTCAACCGGCACGGTTATCGCCAGAACCGCGCCCGAGCCAGATTAAAATGGCTGCTGGCAGATTGGGGCATCGAGAAATTCCGCGAGGCAGTTCACGCTGAATTGAAGGGCGCCAGCCGGGAATGGCAGCCCTTTGGCGGAAGTCTGCCGGAGTTTATCGAACCCGGGCCGGCAACCGCTCCAACGGTTCGCAAAACAACATCCATTTCCCCGGATGCGGATTTCGAAGCCTGGCGCGAAACCAATGTCCGGCTCCAGCGGCAAAGTGGATTCGCCTCCGTCCTGATCCGGTGTCCGCTGGGCGATTTGCGTCCGGCACAAATCCGTCACATTGCCGGGGTGGCGCGGCAATTTGCCGGTGGCATTCGCACTTCCATTGATCAAAATTTATTATTGCGCTGGGTTCCGGAAGGTGTGTTGCCGGAGCTGTATCAACTGCTCCGGTCCGGTGCGCTTGCCGCGGCCTCGGCGGAACGGTTGCCGGACATCACGCGTTGCGTTGGCGCGACTGCCTGCCTGATGGCGATCACCAACCCCCGTCCAGCCGCTGAGGCAATCATTGGTGCGCTGGACGCCCAATTCGCAACCGACCCGTCGTTGCAGGAATTGCGCATTCGCATCTCCGGGTGCCCGAATTCCTGTGGCCATCACCACGCCTCGGACATCGGCTTGTTTGGCGTGTCGAAAAAATTCCATGACCGTCCGGTACCGCATTATGGGTTGTTGTTGGGGGGTGCGTCCTCGGGCGAGGCATTTGGCGGTCGCGTGGTGAAGATTCCCGCGCTGAACGTGGCTCAGGCTGTCGGGGAGGTCATTGGATTTTACCAGGCGGAGCGCCAGGCGGCGGAAAGCTTTTCGGCTTTTGTCGGACGCGTCGGGCTGCCCGCATTCAAGCAGCGGCTTGAACCGTTGACGTTCGTGGCGGCCCCGGCTGAGCAACCCGCGTTTTATCGCGACCTTGGCTCGTTGGAGGCCTTTGTCTTAGGTGCGCGGGGCGGTGAATGTGCGGCCTGAGTCAAAATCAAATAACACGAATTTAATATACCCACCAGAAAACTGGAGGCGGAATGAAACACCAAAAACCCGCACCAAACTGATCGGACCACCGGAGGTTTGCTGGCGATAAAATTACAAAGCAAACATGAAAACCGCCCAATACGTCCAAAAAAAACGCAATCCTCATAAACGAAACCGTTCCCTTGTCTGCCTGGCCGCACTTTTGGTTGCCGCGGGCTGGCGCGTGAACGCGGATCAAACTCAAACCAACACCCCGCCCGTGCAACCGACTGCCGCCAAGCCTGACGAAAAGGGTCCGCCCCTTCCGCTGCATCAAATCGAAGGCAACGGCGGTATTTTCTCGACCCTGTCGGCCTACCTGGTGAATCCCCCGCGCAATGGCGAACCCGTTGGCCGGCCGGCCGTCGGCTTTGCCTACGTTGACCTCGGGCACGGCCAGGATCTCGTGGCCTTGACGGTGACGGAAACGCCCTGGAGCCGGCTCGAACTGGGCTATGGTTACAACAACTTCAATCTGGGCAATCTGCCGCTGGATGTCTATCAACATACCCCGTACACCATCTCGGAAACCTCCGTTGAATTGCACAACTTCAACGCTCGCCTGCAAATCCTGAAGGAAGGCGAATTTGACCAGAAGTGGATTCCGGCGCTGACCTTCGGCGTCCACTACAAATATAACGCCACGTACAACGACATAAACAACGACCTCAATGGCACATTGAAGGCCATTGGCGTCAGTCAAAACGAGGGCGTGGACTTCACGCTCTATGCCTCCAAGCTGTTCACCCAGTTGCCGCGCCCGGTGCTGGTGGAACTGGGCGGTCGCGCGACCGAGGGCGTCTGGAACGGACTGCTCGGTTTCACGGACAGTTACAATTTCCTGTTTGAAGGCAATGTCGTGGTGTTTGTGACGGATTCCTTCGCGCTGGCGGCGGAATACAAACAACAACCCACGGATTACACGGCCATACCCGGTCTGATTGGCAAGGCCAGCGACTGGTGGACGATCGATGCCGCCTATGTGGTCAACAAACACTTGACGTTTGCCGTGGGCTATGGACATTTCGGCACCGTGCTGAACAACGACGCCAACAGCGTCTTGGGAATCACCACCAAATGGGAATTCTAGAACATGACAGTTCAGGCTGGAGGCCCGGCCGCGGTGCCCGTTTTTGCGGCGTCGTGGTTCCTCCGCACGTACCGCGCCTGACGCTGTCGGCCGGCTTCCAGCCAACACCACCACATAAAACCTCGACCATTAAAAAATTATGAGCACTCCATCCAAAGGCTTGAGCACCCTGGCGCTGCACGCCGGGCAGATCCCCGATCCCACCACCAGCGCCCGCGCGGTGCCGATTTACCAGACGACGTCCTACGTCTTCAAGAACACCGATCACGCGGCGAATCTGTTTGCGCTGAAGGAATTCGGCAACATCTATACCCGCATCATGAACCCCACCACCGATGTGTTCGAGCAGCGCATCGCCGCGCTGGAAGGCGGCACCGGGGCGCTGGGCGTGGCGTCCGGTTCGGCGGCCATCACCTTCGCGCTGCTCGCCATCACCCGGCTGGGCGACGAAATTGTAGCGGGCAACAATCTTTACGGAGGCACCTATCAGCTCTTCCATTATACCCTGCCCAAACTGGGCCGCACGGCGAAGTTTGTGAATTCCCGGGACCCGGAGGCGTTCCGCAAGGCCATCACCCCCAAGACCCGAGCCCTCTACATCGAAACCGTTGGCAACCCAAAGCTCGATGTGCCGGATTTTGAGGCGATTGCCAAAATAGCACACGAGGCCGGCCTGCCGCTCGTGGTGGACAACACGGTCGGCGTCGGCCTGGTACGACCATTTGATCACGGTGCCGACATCATTGTCACGTCAGCAACGAAATACGTCGGCGGCCACGGCACTTCCATTGGCGGCGTCATCGTGGACTCCGGCAAGTTCAAGTGGAACAACGGCAAGTTCCCGGAATTCACCGAACCCGATCCAAGCTATCATGGCCTGGTATATTGGGACGCGTTGAGCAACGTACCCGGTCTGGGCAACGTGGCCTTCATCCTCAAGGTGCGCGTCACCTTGCTGCGTGACATCGGCGCCGCGCTCAGTCCGTTCAACTCGTTCCTGTTTTTGCAGGGCCTGGAAACGTTGCCATTACGCCAGCGCCAGCATTCAGCGAATGCGCTGGAAATTGCCCGGTGGCTCAAAACACATCCGCTGGTGACCTGGGTGACTTATCCCGGCCTGCCGGACGATCCGAGTTACAAGGTCGCCGCAAAGTATCTGAAACACGGCTTTGGCGGGCTGGTCGGCTTTGGCGTCAAGGGCGGGCTGGAAGCAGGCAAGAAATTCATCAACTCGGTGAAACTGCTTTCGCATCTGGCCAATATCGGAGACGCCAAGAGCCTGGTGATTCATCCGGCTTCGACCACTCACTCGCAGTTGACGCCGGCCGAATTGGAAGAAACTGGGGCCACGCCGGACTACGTCCGCCTCTCCGTTGGTCTGGAGGACGTGGAAGACATCAAGGCTGATATTGAGCAGGCGTTGCAGGCCTCGCAGAAATAAATTCCGATCGTCCACGCACCGGCGAGGACCACGAAACTCGCCGGTGCCATGGCGGTCATCCAACTTACCCAGGCGCAATGGCCAAGGACTTTTTCGAAAGCAGCGATGCGATTCGCACGGCGCAACCATTGCGTTACGCACGGAGGGTTACGCTCGACGAGCCACTTCATTTGGAATCCGGCGGCACGCTGCCGGGCGTCACCGTGGTTTTTGAAACGTACGGCCAGCTCAATGAAGCTGGCGACAATGCCATTCTGATTTGCCATGCCATCAGCGGAGATTCCCATGTCGCCCGCCACGATGATCAGGACGATCCTGGCTGGTGGGACATCCTGGTTGGGCCGGGCAAGCCCGTTGACACGAACCGTTTTTTCGTGATTTGTCCGAACCTTTTGGGCGGTTGCCGCGGCACGACCGGGCCGGGCAGCCTCAATCCGGCGACCCACAAACCCTACGGGCCGGACTTCCCGACCATCACCATCGGCGACATGGTGGAAGTCCAGCGCCGCCTGCTGGATCAACTGGGAATCGGCCGGCTCGTTGCGGTCATCGGTGGTTCCGTCGGCGGGCATCAGACGTTGACCTGGGCCACGCGGCATCCGGGCCGCGTGCGCGGCGCGGTGGCGCTGGCCACCTCACCGCGGCTGACCAGTCAGGCGCTGGCGTTCGACGTCGTGGGGCGGAACGCCATTCACCGCGACCCACATTTTCACGGCGGCCAATATTATGACCAACCGCACGGCCCGGCCGTCGGCCTGGCACTGGCCCGGATGATCGGCCACATCACCTATCTTTCACCGGAGGCCATGAACCTGAAATTTGAGGCCGACCGGCTGCAGCCGCGCGAAGTGGCGATGGAGTTTGAAAAAACCTTTTCCGTCGGCTCGTATCTTGGCTATCAGGGAACGAAGTTTGTGGAACGCTTCGATGCGAACAGCTACATGACGCTGTCGCTGGCGATGGATCTGTTCGATCTCGGCGGCTCACCGGAGCAACTGGCGGCCAGTTTTCATCCGGTCCGTTGCCGCTGGCTGGTGTTGAGTTTTTCCAGCGACTGGCTGTTCCCGCCCGGCCAGTCCCGCGATATCGTGAACGCCCTGGTTCGCAACAACGCTGCCGTGAGTCATTGCAACATCCAAAGCGGTTGCGGACACGATGCGTTTCTGTTGCCGGACGACTTCGATCGCTACGGCGAGATGATTCGCGCCTTCATCCACAACCTCGTCTCCGGCCCGCACGGTTCACTGGTCGAGAAGGAGGAACCGCCCGGACCCACCAGCATTTTTCATGAACGACGGCTCGACTATGACCGCATCGTTGAGCTGATTCCCCCGGGGGCCAGCGTGCTGGATCTGGGTTGCGGCACCGGACGACTGCTGGCGCGGCTCAAACAGGAAGGACGCGGGCGCCTGGTCGGCATTGAATTGGACGAGAGAAAAATCATCAGCGCTTTGCAGCACAATTTGGACGTCATCCAAGCCGATCTGAACAAAGGTTTGCGCGCATTCGCCGACAACCAATTTGACTGCGTGGTGCTGTCGCAGACGCTGCCGGCGGTCAGGGACGTTGCCGGCGTGATTGCCGAAATGCTTCGCGTGGGAAGCACATGCATCGTCAGCTTTCCGAACCTCGCGTTCCACCAGCTGCGGCGCATACTCGCCGAGGAGGGCCGCGCCCCGCGCGCTTACGGCTGGCTGCGGGACAAATGGTACGACACGGCCGACATCCGGTTCCTGTCGATCCTGGACTTCGAAGATTTCTGCCGCGAGAAAGGGATTCATATTCAACGCCGAATCGCACTCAACACCGAAACGGGCGGGGAAATTACGGAGGATTCGAACCGTGAAGCGGATCTTGCCATCTTCGTGTTGGGAACGACGCCCAATGTGGAAGCGAACCCACCCATCGAATCTGTCCCGACTTGAACCCTGAATGGCCAAAGAATCTCAACGTTTTTGGCTCACCTTTCCGGTCGAAGGCGCCCGGCAACCGTTGATTTGGGAATTGAGCAAAAAATTTGACCTTATCTTCAACATCCGCAACGCCAATATCACGGATGACGTCGGCATCACCGCACTTGAACTCACCGGCGGACAAAAAACCATCCCAGCTGCCGTGAAATGGTTGCGGAAAAAGAGAGTCAAAGTTGACCCCACGAACTGGATGTGATCGAAAGCTAAGTCGGTTCAAGAGGCTCTCATTCTCCGGTAATTCACGACGCCCGTCCCCTTCACCAACATGCAAGCCCGATCACTCTGGCTCGCAATCCAGAATGCGCGGTGCCCGGGACCTAGGGTGCGCTGAGACGATAGAACCGACTGTGATAATTCGTCAACTGCTGATCGCTGAAATATGACAAACCATTGGCAAGGATGTTTGTTCCCACCGGGGACCAGGCGGGATTGACCAGGTTGGTGGAGGCTTCCACCACGATGACCAAGTTGCTGGTGCCGGCGATGTTGAACCCAAACCGGTTCGTCCGCACACCGAAATTGGCGCCGCTGGTCTGCACCTGAGGGTTCCAAAGCACCGTCGGACGACCGCCAAAGGTTTTGAGCCAGCCCGTGGTCCCAGACAGGTAATAGACGCTCGCGCTATTGTCACCGGAGAATGCAGTCGAATCAGTGCTGGGCACGTTGCCAAGGAAATAAACGGCGTTCAGGTTGGTGCAGTAAGCGAAAGCATAACTCGCGAGGTTGATGATGCCGGCCGGGATCGTATAATTTCCAGCCTTGCCCTCCGGATAGGCGATGAGTGTTGTCTGGCTTTTGTCGAACAGAACCCCGGCCACACTGCGGTAAGCCGTATTGAGCGGGTCCACCGCGATGGCGGAAAGACGGTTGCAATAGAGAAATGCCCCCAACTGGATGTTGGTGACACCGGCGGGAATCGTGATACCGGTCAAGCCGACGCAGAACTCAAACGCCTGATTCCCAAGGCTCGTGACGCTGGCGGGGATGGAATAACTTCCAGCCCTGCCCTCCGGATAGGCAATGAGTGTCGTCTGGCTCTTGTCAAACAGAACCCCTGCCACAGAGCTATAAGCAGCGTTGAGTGGGTCCACGGTTATCACGGAAAGACTGCTGCAGTGAAGAAACGCTCCCATCTGGATGTTGGTGACGCTGGCGGGAATCGCGAAGCCAGGCAGGTTGGTGCAAAATCCGAAGGCAGCAGCCCCGAGGCTGGTGACGCTGTTGGGGATCGTGATGCCGGGCAGGCTGCTGCAATAGTAAAACGCGCCGCCTCCGAGGCTGGTGACGCTGGCAGGAATCGTGACATTGGTCAGGCTATAGCACGCGTAGAACAAGCGGCTTCCAACCTCGGTGACGCCGATGGGAATTGTGACGTTGGTCAGGCGGTAGCACCATTGGAACGCACCAGGCCCGATGCTGGTAACGCCGTTGGGGATCATGATATTGGCCAAATTGAAGCACTCGAAAAACGCATTGGTTCCGACACTGGTGACGCTGTCGGGGATTGCAAGACTGACCAGGCCAGAGTCACGGAACGCTTCATTCCCAATGCTGGAGATGCTGTTGGGAATCGTGATACTGGTCAAGCTGCTACAATAGTAAAACGCACCGTCCCCGATGCTGGTGACGCTGTTGGGGATCGTGATGTTAGTCAGGTTGTAGCATTCGTAGAACGTGTCGGTTCCGATGCTGGCGATGCTGTTGGGGATTAAGATACTGGTCAAGCCGCATAATGTGAACACTCCCGATCCCAGGCTGGCGACACTGTTCGGAAGGGTGATTCGGGTCAGGCTGCTGCAATCGAAGAACGCACTGTCCCCGATATTGGTAACGCCGTTGGAGATCGTGATATTGACAAGATTGTAGCACTCGTAGAAGACATTGCTTCCGAGGGTAGTGACACTGCTGGGAATTATGACGTTGGTCAGGCCGCACAAGGCGAACGCTCCCGATCCAATGCAGGTGACCGGCAGACCATTGATTGTGCCGGGGATGGTCACCGCACCACTCGAACCTGTATATCGCGTGATGGTGATCGCACCATTATTAGTCGTGTAGGTAAACTGGGCTTGCACCGCTGCAGGCAGCAACGATAGTAACAGCAACACGCGCAATCTCATAATGCAAGCGTGTCGGGGTCGCTGATATTCCCGATGTAATGGTATAGGTGACATAAGATGCCAGATCTACATGCGTTGATTCAAGGTGTCGCGCTGTTTTCAGTGGCGAGGCCGACCTTGGTGATGTCGAGTTGCTGGAGGACGTCGAGCACGCTGATCATGTTCTGGTAATCCACCTCGTCCGCTCCCTTGACCACCACACTGATTCCCGGATCCGCCGCCTTGAGCTGCGCCAGGTCCGCCTTCAGCACCGGGAGGCTCACCAGCGCATCGTTCAAATACGTCAGCCCCTTCGCATCCACCACGATCTTGTTGATCTTCGGCTTTTCCT
>JBAPQW010000078.1:0-13776 GCA_049280815.1 Verrucomicrobiia bacterium
TATTTGTTGTTGTTGGCAGAACACATTATTTGCGGCCTTGACGAGAGGAGACAAATTCTGGCCTGGTCGAAGAATGATGATTAAGTATAGTTATCTTCACGTATTAGAAAATATTTATATCTGCTGCAAACACTGTATAATTCCCAGCGTTAAAATCAGCAAAGGCAGGGAGGCACAATGATAGTCAGAAAAACATTTCCGCAGATTTACGCACTCGACCACAATAAAGGGGATAGGTATTGGCTGGTTTCTGCCCGTTCCAAAAAGTGGGGTCTAAATGAAAGAAAAACTTTCCCGACCCAAGAACTGGCAAGCAGTCACGCCCGCGCAATTGAGGAACGGATTGTCCAATATGGGAGGCAACCGGAAAGCCGGATTTTATTGTCAATATCTGGTCTGGTGGATGCGGTCTTGCGGCTGAAGGGAGTGAAGTGACGTTTTTGTTGTCATCGAAGGACGGCTATCGGGCAACCTCCTTTTACCTCTTCGATTTCGGTGCCGAGGATTTGATTCAACCCAAGACTGGCGGCCCGGCGTATTTGATTTTGAATGACCTTGTCAGCAACGATAGCCAGAAGACGCGCGACGGGCGGGAAGCGAAAGAACGCCCGCCGTCATAGTGTGAACTTGGAAAGACCGGCTTTTACGTCTTGACGGTTGCACCCCCGGCGACTCGTACCCAACGTCTGCCGCCGATTTTAAGTTGTATTTTCATTGGCCGAGGTGTAAAAAAGGTACTGCCAATCAGGTCATCATCGAAGTAATGAAAACCAAACTCCGTATTCTTTTTACCGCGCTGGCCTTGGCCGGGCAAGCGTTCCACGCCAACGCGCAGACCGAGACGAATCTTTACTCTTTCGGCGGTCAGCCCGACGGTGAACAGCCACGGGCTGGGCTGTTTCAGGCCACCAACGGCAATTTCTACGGGACAACCTATGACGGCGGGACGAGTAATTTAGGCTCCGTGTTCCGGCTCACTCCCGGCGGCGGTTATACGAACCTATATTCTTTTGGCAGCCAGCCCTTTGATGGCGCTCATCCCTCTGCCGGGCTGGTTCAGGGCAGCGACGGCTACCTTTACGGGACAACTGTCAATGGCGGGACGAACAGCTTCGGCACGGTGTTTCGACTTGGTCTCAGCGGCAGTTATTCAAATCTTTACTCATTCCAGGGGGCAACCAATGATGGGGATGGTCCGGCCGCCGGGCTGACCCGGGGCAACGACGGTAACTTCTACGGAGTGACCATGGGCGGCGGGACAAACAGTTCGGGCACGGTGTTTCGATTCTCCACGAACGGCACCGAAACCATGCTTTACTCCTTCGCCGGTTCAACGAACGATGGATCTGAACCGGTGGCACCTCTTGTCCTGGGCAGTGACGGCAACTTTTACGGCACCACCTTCTTTGGCGGGATAACGAACGTGGCCAGCGTTGGCTTTTTTTATCCGCTTGGCCTCGGCACCGTGTTTCGGATCAGCCCCGGCGGCAGTTATCAGCTTCTCTATTTATTTGGCAGCACCGTTCCCGATGGATTCGCACCGGGCCAGCTGGTGCAGGCCAGCGACGGGAATTTCTACGGTGTGGCTTTTGAGGGCGGAACGTACACCAACCACGGCGCCGTGTTCCGAATCACCCCCGGCGGCAGCGAGTCGCTCTTTTACTCCTTTGACGGCCAGCCCGCCGATGGATCCGCTCCCAGCTCGCTGATGATTGGGAGCGACGGCAATTTCTACGGGACGACCACCAAGGGCGGGACGAATAACATCGGCACCGTGTTTCGGATCAGTCCCGGCGGCAGCGAAACGGTTCTTTACTCCTTTGGCAGCCAGCCCAACGATGGAAACGAGCCGCTCGGAGCGCTGGTTCAGGCAAACGGCGGAAATTTATACGGCACCACCTTGAACGGCGGGGCTGGCGCCAAGGGCACGATATTCGAACTAACCGGGGCGATCACCTACCCAACCAATCAAATCAAACAAATTTGGTTGGCCGGCACGAACGTCGTCCTCGGCATTCTTTCCGCGCCCGGGGACACATATCAACTCCAGTCCACCACCAATCTGGTGACCGCAGCTTGGTCGGATGTGACCGGAGCGTCGGTGACGAACAGCGTCGGTGGGTTGCTAAACACGACGAATTTTGGCGGGGCTGTTGGCCCGCAGAGATTTTATCGGTTTTCGATCAGCCCGTAGGAATCGAGAAAGAATATTGTTGAATCAGGTGACGTTTATCCTTCAACGAAACCTTCAACGATTTCTTCAATAACCGAGTATGCGCCGGGTAGGTGGCGTGTTAAAGCCGGTGCGTGGAGTGTAGTCGCAAAAACCGCTTGAACCCCTTTAGAATCAATATTAAAATACTCCTGTAAATCAGGGTATTGAGGCTGGCAGCGGTGAAGACATCGTCCGATTCCGACCTCCTCCTACAACTTCACCTTGGTGGACAATGCCCCTACTACGCCGTAGGGGGGTCTGAATATGGACTTTGGAAAGAGGACGGCCTCACCCGACACCCGTTAAAATATCAGGGCAATTTTTTCGAAAAGGAACGATGCGTGTTTACAGGTTGGACGTCGGGTTGTCTTTGCCAGCAGAAGGAAGGCGCATTATCCCAAGCTGTCAAAAGTCTGATCGGCTTACCGAAGACGTCGGCGGTCGGCGTGACCCATCATCGTCCCCGCCACGGGTCTGGAAGATTTCAAGAAACTTGTCGAAGAAATGGTGAAGGCAGCCAACGAAATTCCAACGAAAAATCCCTGACCGAAACGCCGGAGCCCAAAGGCAAAACTCAGCGTCTCCGTGCCCGGGCGGTTGATTTCAAAGCTTTGGGCGCGCCTTTCCCCGGTTTCACCCGCGCCGCATCGCCCCAGAGGCCTTCCAGGTCATAACGCTCGCGCGCATCCTGCCGCATGACGTGGACGATCACGTCGAAGAAATCCAGCACCACCCACGCGCCATGCACTGTGCCGTCCACCGCGCGAGGACGCTCGTCATGCTCCTCACGCAGGCGGTCGGTCATTTCATCCACGATGGCACGCAAATGCGGTTCGCTGGTGCCGGAAGCGATGACAAAATAATCCGTCACCGATGACAGATCGCGCACGTCGAGGATGATGATGTTTTCCGCCTTTTTGTTATCCGCGAATTCGCGGCAAAGCTGGGCGAGTTTTTTTGAATCCATAGTTGCCGGTGGAATTTAAGCACGAATGGACACGAATGGACACGAATAAATTTTTGGACCTGAAATCCTCCTCGTTCTCATCCATCGTCCCCGGCTGTTCAAGGACGAGGACGACGAGGACGACGATCGGTCAAAGATAAGGCTGATTATTGCAAATTGCCTCAGCCACGGGCGATGGCACGAGGTGATCAATCGGCCGGCCCGCCTTCACCCGGGCGCGGATTTCTGAGGACGACACGCCCAGCGGAAAACCCCTGAGCATCCGTCCACGAAACGGGGGCGGGAAAGTTGCCGCCGCCCCGCCCGGGCGCGGGATCGCCACAAATTCCGCAAGCCGGGCCAGTTCGGCCGCTTCGCGCCACTCGTTGAGTTTCCCCGCGTTGTCGGCGCCGATGAGGTAAAAGAACTGCGCGTTGGGAAATCGTTTCACGTAGTCGCGCAGGGTCTCGATGGTGTAGGAGACGCCCCCACGCCGGATTTCCTGGTCATCCACTTCGCAAAGGGATTTGCCCGCCAGCGCCAGCCGAAGCCATTGCAAGCGGGCGGATGCCGAGGCGGCATGGTTTTGCAGTTTGAACGGCGATTGTGCGGTCGGAATGAAAAACAGCCGGTCCAAACCCAGTTCCTCCAGCGCCGCCTGCGCGACCAGCAGGTGGCCGTGATGTACGGGGTCAAACGAACCGCCAAATAATCCAATTTTCATGTTTTCTCTCAACAACATCGCCGCACACCATTAAACCGTTGTTCGGTGGCTTCGACATAAATCTGCTGCGTGGTGGCGGGCTGACAATGGCAGACCGCCTGCGCCTGCTGCCGCGCCCGTTCCAAGTGCGATTCGCCGGACCATTCCCTGGCCAGCGCCAGCGCCAGCGCCGCCGGGCCGGCCAGATGCAACGGCCGGTCTTCCGTCACGGCGTAATCCGGCAGCCAGACCGGCTCCGTCTCGTGCAACACCGCCGGCTTGCGGCGCGACAGCAACAAATACCATTCGCGCCAGCTTAACAAAACAATCGCGCTGACGAGAGCCAGAAAAGTCCCGGCAACAACAGCGTCTAGCTGATTATTGAACTGCAACGTCCGGTTCGTCTGCAATGCTTTTTGGGCGGCGGCGACGGTCATTGCGTGGCCCGCGGTGGTTGCAGTGTCGAGTGCGTTTTGCAAACCGGGTGTTTTTTCAGCCAGCATTTGTGCCTGCGCCAGAAATCCAATGCGCGGATCGGAATGAAAAATCTTTTGCCCGCCTGCGGTGAAGGTCACCGCCACCAGCCAGACTAGGGGAACCAGCGTGATGAGCGCCAGGACCGGTTTACCGGCTCTCGACCCTCGACCCTCGACCTTCGACTCAGCTTGCAACTGCATTTTCAAAATGATGGTCGTGGCCAGACACAGCGCGATGGCGGCGAGCATCTGGTTGGCAATCCCGAATAGCGGCCAGAGTGAATTGACCCCGCCAAGCGGGTCGCGCACGCCCTGAATCAAAAAATATCCCCAGGCACCGACCATCAGTCCGGCGGCCACCGGAGGGGCGAGAAGGTTTTTCGGATCGCCGAGTGGTTTCCAGGCGCGGCCGAGAACATTTTGGAGCAGGTAACGCCCCACGCGCGTGCCGGCGTCGAGCGTCGTCAGAATAAACAGCGCCTCGAACATGATGGCGAAGTGGTACCAGAGGTCGAGCCAGCGGCCGTGGACGACCTTGGAAAAAATATGCGCCATGCCAACGGCCAGCGTGGCTGCGCCACCGGTGCGCCCGAACAGGGTTTTCTCACCGAGTTCACCGGCCAACGAATCCATCTGGCCAGTGGTCACGGGAAAGCCGTGAGCAGTGACCAGCGCCACGGTCGACGCGGGGTCGCCTTTGACGTTCATGCTGAAATAGACTCCGGGGTCGAGCGTGCAGGCGGCAATAAGGGCCATGATGGCCACAAAGGATTCGCAACACATCGCTCCGTAGCCGATGGATCGGGCGTAGCCTTCGCGCGTAATGAGCTTCGGGGTCGTGCCGCTGGCGATGAGCGAATGAAAACCGGAAATGGACCCGCAGGCGATGGTGATGAAGCAGAAGGGGAAAATTTTGCCCGCGACGACGAGGCCGGAACCATCGGTGAACTGGGTGAGCGCGGGGAGTTGGAGCACGGGCAACACGAGAAAAATGCCCAACGCCAGCGCGAGGATCGTGCCGAGCTTCATGAACGTGCTCAGATAATCGCGCGGCGCGAGCAGCAACCACACCGGCAGGCTGCTGGAAATGACGCCGTAACCAATGATGGCCCAGGCGATCGTGATGTCATGCAGGCCGAAGACCTGCGACCAGTACGGGTCTTGATAAACCAGTTTGCCGCCCCAAACCGCCGACAGCAGCAATACAATCCCAAAGGCCGACGCTTCCAGCACCTTGCCCGCGCGCACAAACCGCAAATAATTGCCCATCAGCAGCGCGATGGGAATGGTCGCGCCAACGGTGAAGATTCCCCACGGGCTTTCGGCCAGGGCCTTGACGACAACGAGCGCAAGCACGGCGAGCAGAATCACCAGAATGGCCAGTATGGCCAGCACGGCGATGAAACCCGCCGGCGCATTCAATTCCTCCTTCACCATCTGGCCGAGCGATTTGCCGTCGCGACGGATCGAACAAAACAGGATCACAAAATCCTGCACCGCACCGCCCAACACAACGCCGATCAAAATCCACAAGGCGCCGGGCAGATATCCAAATTGGGCGGCCAGCACCGGCCCCACGAGCGGTCCCGGCCCGGCAATCGCCGCAAAATGATGGCCGAACACAATGAACTTGTTGGTTTTGACGAAATCCCGGCCGTCGTCATGGACCATGCACGGCGTGGCGCGGCGGTTGTCGAGTGTGAGTACGCGTGCGGCTATCCATTTGGAATAAAACCGGTAACCGATGGCGTAGGTGCAGACCGCGGCGATGAGCAGATGGGCGGAATTGACCGGTTCACTCCGGCGAAACGCCAGCGTGGCATATGCGGCCGCGCCAGCCAGGGCGAGCAGCAGCCAGAAAAATGACGCGAAGATCTTTTTCATGCCGTCGGGTCCGAGGAATTTACGATTTACGATTTACGGTTTACGAGGTTAAACTTCAAGCATGCGGCCAACGCAAAGCTGAATGACCCGACCCTGCCATAATTGCGGCGAGCCCTGGACGTTGAGCGGCCAGCCGGGCCGGGGTGAAACCTGCATGAAATGCCGGGCAGACCTGCGCGTCTGCCTGAACTGCGCGCACCACGACCCGCGGGTGGCGCAGCAATGCCGTGAGCGCCGGGCCGAGCCGGTGCTGGAAAAGCAGGTGGGCAATTTCTGCGAATATTTTGAATTTGCCCGCCGCATTTGGACGCCCAAGGCAGCTGAAAATGCCCGTGAATCCGCCGCCCGCGAGCAGTTGAAAAAATTGTTTGGTGATTGATGTGCACAGCGGGTTAGCATCAACGCATGAAAGTCAGCGGGTTCACCTTTTTACGCAATGGCCAGAAACTCGGCTTTCCCTTCGTGGCCTCCATCCGCTCCATTCTGCCCATCGTGGATGAATTCATCATTGCGCTCGGCCCCGGCGATGACGACACCGAAAAGGAGGTCCGCGAAATCGGCGACCCAAAAATCCGCATCATTCCCACGCAATGGAATGAACGGATCCGGCCGGATTACAGCGTGAAAGGGTTCGTGTACGGCCAGCAGAAATCGATTGCCCTGTTCAATTGCACCGGCGACTGGGCATTTTATCTTGAAGCCGACGAGGTGGTTCACGAAAATGATCTGCCCAAAATCCGCGCGGCGATGGAGCGGCATCTGGACGATGGGAGGGTTGAGGCGCTGGCCTTTGATTACCTGCATTTTTACGGCAACGCGAACACGTATGCGTGGTCGCCGGGCTGGTATCGTTCGGAAGTGCGGATCATCCGCAACACCATTCCGGCCTGGTCAAGCGAATCGCTGTTCTTCAACGTCGTGGTCAGCCACAAAAAATCGCGCCTGCCGCGCGCGGCGCACTCGGGCGCGACGATCTATCACTACGGCTGGGTGCGCAGCCCGCAGCAGATGGATCTCAAAACCACCGCCACCCACAAATTCTGGGATGGCCGGCAGCTGCCCGCGGCGGATTATTCGCAGATCGATCCTGCGGTCCTGCGGCTTTTCAGCGGCACGCATCCGATGGTCGTGCAGGACTGGCTGCCAAAAACACAGGGCTTGTTTCAAGCGGATCCGAGTCACCGGCTCACCTCGCGTGAAAAAAAACATCGCTGGATGATGAAACTGGAGAAATGTTTTGGCTTCCACTTTAACAAAAAACACTACCGGCTTCTGCGCTGAACGAGTTCATCTCCAGGCCAGGCCGGTTTGAGGCGCGAGCGCTCCTCGCAAGCTTTGACATCCGGCGGAAAGAAGGTTCGGCCTTGATTGGGCGCCGATTGGCGATGGTTACAGGCACCCATTCCGCCCAACCCGATATGCGGGCATGACATTTTACACTTTTTTCGTGTTCCCGCCGGGCGCTTGGCTTTATTCTGTACCGGCAATATGTGGACAATATCCGCTTTCAATCGTTGTCCCGATTTACAACGGGAAGCAAGATCGTCCGGCATGGTTTCGGAAACTGGAGCGGGCAGGCGCAACAATTCCCGAGTCCCGTGGCCCGCTTGACCGGGTGCGCCGAAGACACATTCCCGGGTTCAATACCAATAAACAAGATGCTCACGTTCCTGCGCCAGACCAGCCCCGTGCGGCTCGCGCTATTTCTGCTGCTCGGGGTCACGTGCTATCGCTTTTGGTTCAGCACGCGCATGGGCCTGGTGCCGGACGAAGCTTACTATTGGCTTTGGTCGAAACATCTGGCCGCCTCCTATCGCGACAAGGGGCCCGCCATCGCCTGGACCATCGCGCTGGGAACGAAATTGTTCGGCAACACCGTTTTTGGCATTCGTTTTTTTGCCGTGCTGCTGAGCACCGCCACGGGCGGGCTGCTCTTCCTGCTGGCGCGCCGGCTGTATGACGATCGCGTGGCGCTCTGGTGTCTGCTGGTGGCCCTGGTGATGCCGATCATGGCCGTGGGATCCATCCTGATGACGATTGATTCGTTGAGCGTCTTTTTTTGGGCGCTGGCGCTGATCATATTTTGGAAGGCCCTGCACCACGGAACAGTTTGGGACTGGTTCTGGCTGGGACTGGCCATTGGCGCCGGATTCCTCGCCAAATTCACCAATGGCGTGCAAATGGCCTGCATCGGCCTGTTTCTGTTATGGTCCAAGGAACACCGGCCGCTCCTGTTCAGCCGGCAAATGTTTGTGCTGTGCGCCGCGTTTTTGACAAGTATCACGCCGCTCATCTGGTGGAACATCCAGACCGGTTGGGTCCACGTGATGGCTCTGCACTCGCGCAGCGGCGTCACCAACACGTTCCAGGTGCATCCAGGTGAATTACTGAAGTTCCTGGGCGGACAATTTGGCGTGATATCGCCCTTGTTCATGGCCGGCATGCTGGTTGCCGTGGTCGCACTCGCCTGCAAACGGCCAGCGGATTTGCGAACCCGTTTCCTGTTGAGCCAGTTCCTGCCCCTCTACGGTTTGTTCCTTTTCTTCAGCCTGAACAAGGCCGGCCAGCCCAACTGGGCCGCGCCGGCGTTGATTCCCGGGGTTATTTTGACCGTGGCCTATTGGCGGGAGGTGGTGGCGCACCGGCCGGCCTGGCGGTGGGGAGTCGCCACCGCCTTTGCCATTGCCCTGGCCATGACCGTGGTGCTGCATGATACGGACTATTTGCATCTGCCACCCGGCCGAGACCCGCTGCGCCGCGCGCAGGGCTGGCCTGATTTTGCGGCCCATGTGCAACAGGCCCGGCAGAAATACCAGGCCGCTTTGTTGATCGGCAACCATTATTCGCAGGCCAGCATGATGGCCTTTTATTTGCCGGACCAGCCGCCGACCTACCTGCTGCCGGAGCCGTATGGCTCCACGCAGTTTACCCTCTGGCCCGGTTATCACCTCCAACCCGGCCAAAGTGCTTTGTATGTCACCGATTCCACTGAACCGCCGCCGCCCGCCCTCCACGACGAATTTGACCAGGTAAAAATGGTGGACCATTTCTGGGCGCTGCACCACGGCCGGCCCATGACCCATTTCCGCATTTATCTTTGCTCCCGAAGCTCCTGACGATATTCCCCCGGCTTCAAACCCGGGACTTCGAGCGAAGTCCAATTTGACGGCGTGCGGAGGCAGCATCGCTGAAGGCTGCGGCGGGAAAAATATTCAGCGGGCAATTCAGCCGGAAACGTTGCCGGCCGGCGCGCGCAAAATCCTGGCGATGGCAGAATTGACGTCGGCCACGGGAATATCGGCGATGGCGACGGGCTTGGGTGCCACCACGACCCAATCCGGATGCTGAAAAGGCACCGGGCTGCCGGGGGTGGCCTGGTGCAGGAGCATCAAAACCCGTTTGCCTTGCGCGACGGCCAGATGCAGGGCCCCGGTATCGCCGCCAACCACCAGCGTGGCCAGTTGCATGAGGCCGCCGGTGAGCAGCAAGGGCACGCCGGCGGAAACCGTGAAGCCCTGGCGCCGGGCCGGTTCGAGCGCAACCCGATCGGCCGGACCACCGCCCAGGATGATTTGCACGCCGGCGGTTTGCCAATGCCGGGCGAGGGCCAGGTAATTATCCAGCGGCCAGTTTTTGTGCGACCCGCTGGTCAACGGCTGCAGATACAGGGTGGGTTTCGTTGAATCCAGCCGGTGGTCCGCGAACCAGGCGCGGGCATCTTTGACCGCCATGTCCGGCAGGCTGAATTCATTGCGAACCTCCTTCGCGCTCAAACCGCATTGTTTCAGCAGGGAAAGATGGGCTTCGGCAGGGTGAATGGCCCGGACGGGTTCGATCCGCTGGGTGTACGCCCAGTCACGTCCGGTGCGGCGAACCTGTCCCCAGCGTTGGGGGGCTCCGGTAATCCGCGTCAGCCAGGCGGTCTCGCCGTAACCCTGAAAGTCCACCACGAGGGAGAATTTCCCGGCCCGCAGCCGTTTCAGCAGTCCGAAAAATTCGCCGGCCATTTTCAATGGATTGCCGGAGCGCAGAGCGGTGCGATCCAGTGTGATGACCTGGTTCACCTCGCGAAAGCCGGCCAGCAACGGAGCGTTCTCTTTCGAGGTGAGAAACGTGATTTTGGCAGACGGAAAATTCTCTCGCATGCAATGGACGGCAGGCAGGGTTAGAACCACATCGCCGATGGACTTGAGCCGGATCAAAAGGATGTTCTCGTGCATGGCGTCGTTCAAGGCTTCGCCAATTTTAGCCGGTGCCAGTGCCGTTTCAGCGACCGACGATGGCGCTGAATCCAGACGCTTAAGTCTTCGATCAATAGGCGGGCATTCAGTAGTTGCGGGTGTCCGGTCAACTCCAAAAACAACTTGCGGTAATCATTGGCCGCGCGAAATGGCCGGCCAATTTTCGGCTTTTTGCCCATCCAGTGTATGATCACTGGGTACGGGTGGTTCCGCTGCAAAAAGCGGTCCGCGGGCAGACACGTTGTCTCCGCTGGAAATAGTTGGAGCGGGTGTCCACCCATGCGTGGAGCACCATCATTTAACGCCTGCCAGCGGAGATAATTGAGCATGCCTTGCTCGTAGCAACGCCAGCAATCCAGCCGGCGCAAGTCCATCAATTGCGCCTCGGAGAAAATCCCGCGCCGGGCAAAAAACACCCCGCAGTTGGCAAATTCCTGTCCTCGCCAGTTGAGCGCAGGATTAAGTTTTGCGATGACATCCACATCAAAAACGGTTCGGTGTAATTCCTCCGATGTCTGGAATGTCGTGTGGCTATTCAGATAAAAGGCGGCAATAAAATCGTAGCGGTCGAATTCCGCATAAAGTCGCACATCCCCCCATACCATGGTGTCCGCATCCAGGCAAAGGAAGCGCTCGTATGGGCTCATCCAAAAGAGCAGCAATTTTGTCCATGAAGTGCCCGCACACAGCCGCACATACTCTTCGCTCATGATTTCCTGGACGACCAATCGTTGGACGCCATGCAGGCGCTGCAAATCGCGGGTATTGGTCGCCGTTCCATCCACCAGCAGCGTGATGGGAATATCCCCCATGAATTGCCGCACGCTGGCGCAACAGGCTTTCGCCAGGTAAACGTCGCCCGCCCAGACCGGGATCACCACTCCGTCCAGCCGGGCGCTGAAATCCTGACCCGGCGGCGGCGCCGGGGGGAGGCTTTCCCGGCGCGGGTCGAGATAACCGGGCGGGACGGAAAGGTAGGCAGCCGACATGCGAGTGAACCAGGTCAGGTGGTCACGACCAGGTTGGCGGATTGAGGGGGTGCCAATGGTGGCGCTTCACCGGAATCCAGCGGCCAAAAATGCGTCCAAAGGAAAAGGACTTTCCCCTCCGTTGGGCGACCGGCTGGATTTTTTGAGAAAAAATCTTCTCGAAGAAATCCAGCAGCCGCTGGCGGCTGAAATAAATATTCGGCTGATCGCCATGAAAATAGGGTTGGCGGACGTATTCGAGGTATTTTCCGTCATCCTGGTCCAGTTCGATGATTTTTTCAATCAACGCCTCCTCGCTGGAAAAATCGAAGTAATTCAGAAAACTTTTCGGATTGAATTCGGCGGCAATTTCCGGGTTTCCCCAATAGATGGGCAGGCAGCGGGCCACCATCGGCTCGTAAATTTTTTCCGTGGTGTAGCCGGGCAGCGACCGGTTTTCAAACGCAATGTTGAATTTATATTGCCGGAGAAAATCAATTTTGCCGCGAGACTTGCCCGGGATCGGGCCGCCGATGTTGTTGAATTTTCGACCGCCGGAATCAACCCGTTTATATTTGGAAAGCCGGTGGAAAAAATCCACGCGGTTCCGGTTTTTGCGGGGATTGTAGCCGCCGACCACGAAACTGCAGAATTTTTTCTTGGCCGCCAGTGTTTGGAGCGGGTCATCGTTGGCTTTCACAATTTGCGCCGCGGGGCCGTACGTGACATATAACGGCAATTGGAGATGGCGCGGATGATCCACCCGAACGGAAGCGATGGAATAGTCGCACTCGCGAAAATCCGGGTGATCGGATTCACCGGAATAGAAGATTCTCACCCCGGAATAGAGGCGGTGCGCGTGGCCGTAGCAGGAGTAAACCAGGAAATCCGGCTGATCGCACAATTCCAGGGCAAACCGCTCGGATAACAGCTTGAACAGAAAATTATCCGTCTTGCTGAAATTGTCACGGAAGTCGCAAAAATCAATGCGAACCTTTTTTGTTGCAGATTCTTTACACATCATGCGTGCAAACATCCCCGGCGGCAGGCCAACGAAGCTTGACAATAAAAGGGTGGATGTCAACTCTTGAAGCGTTCGCTGGCGGCCTTTGGCATGGGCTGGCTCCAAGCATATGCCTTCCAATCTCAAAATTTGTTTATGAGCAAGTATTTGGCGGTGGGGAACTTATCCGAAGCGCACACGCGGGATATTAAGATTTTTTCCCCGCATCCAGATTTTGAATTCCTTAACGTTGGCCAGGGACGTGACCGGTTTAACCTGCAGCATCGTGCCACCGGCAGGATCTTGGGCGATGCGAGACGCAGGCGCTACGACCTTGTATTCGTGGGAAAGATTTTTTATCCGTTCTTTAATCCCCGCAAAAGCCTGATCCGCAACTGCTGGAAGCTGGTTCGGGAGGTGGCCCGCCACCCCAACATCCTGACCGGTCGTATCTTTCCTTATTCGCGCTACAACGGAAGACTTGCCGGCATCGATATGCAGGATTGCCCCATCATCGACAACAGCCGGTTCTCCATTTTAAGGCAGTGTGTCTGCTATTTTAAGCGTGAACTGCCGCAGAACCCGGCCAATGCCTTTCTTTATACCAACGCAAAAGCGGAGGAAGGTGAGAATATCCTTCATTCGGAATCATTCCGAGCCATGGTCAGGAAGTTGCGGCCCATCTCCCTTGGCTTGGATGTCACGGCCTACAAGAATCTCGCGATGACTGAAGCACCCAAGAAAACGGACGTTTTTTTTGCCGGTAACACGCAGCATAAATTAAACCGCCAAATTGGCTTGAAACAATTGGAAAGGCTGGGCACCGAAGGGTATAAAATTGACATCGCGAAGGATCGATTGTCTCTGCAGGAGTATATGATGCGCTGCGCGCAAGCCCATTTGGTTTGGTCGCCTGAAGGGGGCGGATGGGATTGTTATCGGCATTACGAAGCCGCCTGGGCAGGCTCCGTTCCCCTGATGCAATCCCCGATCATCCGTCGTTATGCCCCCCTGGTCGACGAGGTGCATGCGCTTTATTATTATGTCGAAGATGATCACCTGCTTTTCCGGGTTCGTCAGGCCCTGCAAAACCGTGCCCGGTTGATTGAGATGGGCCGGGCGGCCCGGGCTCATGTTTTGGCCAAACACACCTTCGAGGCGTTAAGCCGCTACGTGGTGGAAGAAACAAAGCGCACCCTGCAGGATAACTAGGGCAATTTAATTAATCTCGTAGCCGCGAACGTCAGTTCGCGCCATATTCATCCTGCATTATTCGATTGGCGCCGACTGACGTCGGCGGCTACACATTTTTTGAAAACGCTCTAGCCGGCACCAGCGGC
>JBAPQW010000079.1:0-4106 GCA_049280815.1 Verrucomicrobiia bacterium
GCACGCCGCCATGAACGGCGCGCTCACGCTGGATGAAATCAATCCGTGGCATTTTCGCGCCCCCGTCGCGCCGTTGCTGGCCGCCCGCCGCGAACGCAGGCAGGTCCGGCTGGCCGCAGTGCTGGCCCACGTCCGTGCCATGCAAAAACGATTTGAGGTGGTGCTGGTGGAGGGCGCGGGGGGGTTGCTGAGTCCGTTGGGGGAGGATTTCGATTCGCTCGACTTGCTGACCGCGTTGCATGCGATGCCGGTCATTGTCGGTCCCAATCAGATCGGTGTGGTGAATCAGGTCTTGCTCACGCTGGAAGCCCTGCCACGCCGTCTGGCGGCCGGCGCGCGGGTCGTGCTCATGGCGCCGCGGAGACCGGATGCTGCAACCGGAACAAACGCCGGTTTGCTCGCGGAATTTTTCAACGCGAAAAGGATTTTTGAACTGCCGTGGCTGGGTGGCAAACCGGCGGCGGAGCGGGTTTTGCAGGACGCACAGGTGCGGCGCACGCTCGGCGCGTGGTTGAAATAAATTCCGCTGGAGCGCCGCTCACGGCGGCGCTGGCGCGTTGGTGGCCCGGAATGATTCGCGCCAGGGCTGGTGCTTTTGGTAAAGCTCGAGCCGTTGTTGCAGCCGTTCGAGTTTTTCCATTTTGGCGGCGTTGGCCAAATCGATGGCCGCCTGGACGGCTTGTTGCGCTTCGTCAAAACGCCCGGCTTCCGCACACGCCATGCCCAACGCGTCAAACACCAACGGTTGGGTGCCGCCGCTCAGGGCGTTGGCCTTGAGGGCGAGCACGAGCGCGGCCTGGCCGTCGCGGATTTGGGGGTTTTCACTGGCGGCCAGCACGTGGGCGGTGTAGGCGAGGATTTGGTAATTGTCCGGATCGAGCCGCAAGGCGGCCCGAAATTCATCAATCGCGTCGGCGTCACGACCTTGTTTCAACAGCGCCTTGCCCAGGTCAAAATGTGCGCCGGCGTGGTTGGGGTCGAGCCGCAGGGCCTCGGTGAACTGGCCCCGGGCTTCTGCGAAAAGGCCGAGTTCGACCAGCACGGCGCCCAGGGCGTCGTGCGATGACGGCGATTTCGGATCCAGCTGGGCGGCTTTGAGGAGTTCCGGCCGGGCTTCCTCCGGCCGGCCCATTTTATCGAGCAGGTTGCCGAGGTTGTATTGGGCCTGGAGGCTGTCGGGCGAGAGGCGCACGGCTTCCCGATATTCGGCCAGGGCTTCGGGGAAACGGCCTTGTTGTTCAAGCGCGGCCCCGTAGTCAATCCGCGCGTTGAAATTGTCCGTGGTCGCCGCCAGGGCGTGGGCAAAAAGCGATTCGCTGTCGCGCCAGTAACGCAATTGATTTCCGGTCAGCGCCAGGCAAGCGGCGAGGACCAGGCCGGCCGCAACGGCGACGATAATTTTCGGGAATTGCCACCGGTTTGCCAGATCGCGGACGCCAAACGCGATGGCGATAAAAATGCCGACGAGGGGCAAATAAGTATAACGATCCGCCAGGGCTGCGCTGCCCACCTGTACCAGCCCAATGACAGGCACCAGCATGCCCAAATACCAGAGCCAGCCGACCAGCAGGAAAGGACATTGCCGCCGTGTCCGCCAGACGAGCCAGGAAATGACCCCCAGCACGCCAACCGCCACGGCCGCCATGGCCCGGATCCATGACAAATGGTTTGGCAACGGATAGAAAATGGCCAAAGGCCATGGCCAGATCATTTTGGCCAGATACTGCTCATAGGAAATCAGCGCGTTGGCGACCCGCAACTTCAGGGAATATTGTTGGAGGGTCATGACCGCCTCCCCATGTCGTTGCGCCAGATAGGTGACGACGCACGAAATCACGACGAGCAGGAAGAACGGCCATTTCTCCAAGGTCAGACGCAGGCAGGCTGCCGGCTGGGGGTTAAGGGTTGTGAACCGCTGCAACGGCCAATAATCCAGCAGCAGCATCACAAACGGCAGCGTGACCAGCATCGGCTTGGCCATCAGACCCAAGGCGAAGCACACCAACGCCAGCGCATAGTCGAGGGAGCGAACTCCTTTCGACTCCCGACCCTCGACGCTCGACCGAGCTTGCGCGTAGCGCGCATAGGCCAGCAGCGTCAACAGCGCGAAGAACGTGCTCAGCACGTCCTTGCGTTCGGAGATCCAGGCGACGGATTCCACGTGGAGCGGATGCCAGGCGAACAAGGCGGCGATGAAGGCGGCCGGCCACAGCGCCCCCGTCAGCCGGAACAGGAGCAGCAGGAGCAGCACCGCGTTCATCGTGTGCAGCAGCAGGTTGACAGAATGATGCGCGCCCGCATTGAGGCCAAAGAGCTCGCAATCCGTCATGTGCGAGAGCCAGGTGAGCGGATGCCAGTTGCCCCCGTATCCGGTGGTGAAGGCCCATTGAATTCCGGCCCGCGTCAAACCGTTTTGGACGGTGCGGTTTTCCGTCACATAAGTCTGGTCGTCGTAATTGACAAAATTATCATGCACCACCGGCAGGTAAGCCAGCAGCGTGACGAGCGCGAGCAACAGACCGATGAGGCGCGGACGGGACACCGGCTTCTTTGTATGCGATTTTTACCGCGCGGCAAGGACAGAGATTTTCCGCAAAAAAGACGTTGCATTTTTTCACGGGCCCGGCAAGTATGGGTCCGGCAGGAAACAGCTCGAAGTCCTGCTCTTGGCCGCAACACCGGTTCCTCACCACCAGGAAATTCTCGGCATGATTAACGGATACGTGTGCATTGTCGTGGGGGCCGCTTCCAATCAAGCGGAACTCATTTACGTCTGGACCCAGGCGACGCCTGAAGCAAAGGTGGTCATCGCCTTGCTCGGCGTTTTTTCCATCATCGCGTGGTCCACGATCGTCTCCAAAACCGTGCAAATGCGCCGCGCACGGAAATTGAACCACTATTTCAACGAGGAATTCAAAGCGCAAAAAGCCGTGCTCGATATTTTTGACCGCAAACTGCAGGTCGAGGGCTGCCCGCTTTACTCGGTCTATCAAACGGGCTGCGTGCAGCTCGACGCGCGGCTGCGCGGGCCCGGCGGCGAACGCCGCAAACAGAGCGTCACGCTCAAAAACATGGAACACGTCAAACGCGCCATCGAAAACGTGGTTGCCCAGGAATCGTTGAAACTGGAGTCGGGCTTAATCCTGCTCGCCATCGCGGTGAGCGGCGCGCCGTTCCTCGGCCTGCTCGGCACGGTCTGGGGCGTGATGAGCACCTTCGCCGGCATCGCGCAACAGGGCTCGGCCACCATGGCGGCCATGGCGCCGGGCGTTTCCGCGGCGCTGGTCACGACCGTGGCGGGGCTCCTGGTGGCGATTCCCTCGATGTTCGGCTACAACTGGCTGGTACACAACCTGCGGGTTTTTACCGTCAACCTGGACAATTTCGCCCAGGAACTCGTCTCCAAAATGGAGGCGGAATACCTGGCGGAGGAATAAAAATCATTTGCGGCCATGCGACGCTTTTCACAACGCAATGCGCTCGTGACGTTGAGTGAGATCAACATCACGCCGCTGCTCGACCTCGCGTTCGTGCTGCTCATCATCTTCGTCATCACCACGCCCCTGCTCGAGCAAAGCATCAATCTCAAGCTCCCGCGCGGCGGCCAGCCGGACCAGCGGATTGACAAGCGCAACGTCCGCACCGTGGAGATCAGCGTCACCGGCGTTTACACGCTGGACAAGCAGCGCATCGGCCTGGACCAGTTGCTGGCCCGGCTCGCGGGCGAGTTCCGCGCCAACCCGAATGTCATCGTTTATATCCGCGCCGACCAGGACGGGCCGTACAAAAACGTCGCGGCGCTGATTGACGGGTGCCAGCGGGGCGGCATCACGCGCTATTCGCTGCGCACCGAACCGTCCAAATGAACCGCCTGCAAAAAAAATGCGTTATCGTCACGGCCGGCGTCCACCTGCTGCTGCTGGTGATTTTGATTGTCGGCCCGGCGTTTTTTTCACCGCGGCCCAACGCGGACGATTTGCAGGTGCTGGATGTGATTCCGGCCAATTTGATTGACGCGCCGTTCAACAGCGGCGTGGCCAATGCCCAGCCGCCGCCCCCCGCGCCGGCCACCCCGCCGCCCCCCGCACCCGCGGTCACGCCCACGC
>JBAPQW010000080.1:0-7375 GCA_049280815.1 Verrucomicrobiia bacterium
CCGGACCGCGCGCTCAGCGACGGGCCGAACATGATTCCGCTGGCGGAGATGGCGGCGTTGTTGCGCAGCCTGCTCAAGGTTTTCAATGCGGTGCGCTGAACGTGACATGTGACAAGTGCCAAGAAAAAACACGCTCCGCGACGCCCGACGAATCCCGTCACCCGCCACCCGTCACTCGCCACCCGACTGACACGCATCAAAATGCTTTTGTGCGACGTGGATGGCGTGCTGACCGACGGTTCGGTTTTCATCGGCGGCGCGGGGAGCGAGTACAAACAATTCAACATTCAGGATGGCCTCGGTCTCGTGCTGCTGCGCCGCGCCGGTTTGAAAACCGGCTGGGTCTCGGCCCGGCCCTCGGCGGCGACGGAACTGCGGGCGCGCGAACTTAAAATCGATTTTCTCATCCAGCAAAAAGACCGGTTCAGCAAGGTCGCCGCGGTCGAAAAACTTCTGGCCCGGCAAAAAACCAGTTGGGACGAGGTTTGTTTTGTCGGTGACGACATCGTGGATCTGGGCCCCCTGCAACGCGCGGGCGTGGCGGTGGCCGTGGCCAACGCGGTCCGCGAAGCGAAGGCAACCGCGCACCTGGTCACCCGCGCCGCGGGCGGCCAGGGAGCCATCCGCGAAGTCGTGGAACTGATTTTAAACGCTCAGGGAAAATGGAATCCCTTCGTGGTGCATTACACGACATGAATGCGGCGGTGAACATCACCCGGGCAGGGCTGATCGCGGGCGCGGCGTGGATCTCCGCCCTCGCCCTCGGCCTGCGCGCCCAGCAAACCGGCCACGCGACGGATTTCACCACCACCGAATATTTCGAGGCGCCCCATCAGCAACAAGTCAAATCCATCCTCTCCGGCGCCGAGGCGCAGCCGGAGCCCGGCGGCTTGCTCATCATCAAGCAGCTCCAGCTCCGGACCTTTGATCTCGACGGCAATCTTAAAATCATCGTCACCGCGCCGGAATGCACCTACGACACGATGGGTGGCACGGCCAGCTCGGGCGGGCCGCTGCAGTTGCAGAATGGCGATGGAACCTTTCGGGTGGAGGGCGAAGGTTTTTTGTGGCGGCAAACCAATCAATTCCTCACCATCTCCAATCAAGTGCGCACCCGGATTGAAAACGGGATGAAAACGAACATTAAACCATGAAACGTTTCTGTCTGATCGTCCTGGCCGCGGGAAGCAGCCTGCTGGCCCAGGCGCAAACGAACACGACCGGCACGCTGCCCACCGCGCGGGGACCGACGTTGATCAGCTCGGCGAGCGCGGATTTTGACCTGGCCGGACATGAGGCGACCTACCACGGGCGCGTGCGCGTGGACGACCCGCAGATGAAGCTGGCGTGCGAACAGCTCATCGCGGATGTGCCGCAGGCGGGCGGCCACGTGAATCATATCGTGGCCGAGACCAACGTGGTGATTGATTTCACGGACAACAAGGGCCAGACCAACCACGCGACCGGCGACAAGGCGGTTTACATCTACGAGGAGGAGGGCGGCGTGACCAATGAGACGATCACGCTCACCGGCAACCCGCAAATTGACAATGTCCAGTTCACGCTCACCGGCGACGTGATTGTCTGGGATCGCCAGAACAATCATTTGAGCGCGTCCAACCAAAAAATGGTTTCCCACCAGAATCTCAGCGGCCTGATGAGCGAGACCAATTCGCCGCCGCCCCCCCCCCCGCCGGCAAAAACCAATGCGCCGCCGGAACCGGCCGGGAACGCGAACACCCTCATGCAGTAAATGGAAACGCCCGCTCCCTCATCAAACGGCCTGTTGCTCACCACGGAAAACCTGGTGAAGGCGTACCGTGGCCGCCGCGTGGTCAACGACGTGTCCATCTCGGTGCGCGCGGGTGAAATCGTCGGGCTGCTTGGCCCGAACGGCGCGGGCAAGACCACGACCTTCAACATGGTGGTGGGCCTGGTGAAGCCGGACCAGGGCGCGGTGAAATTCCAGGGCCGGGCCATCACCAGCCTGCCCATGCACCGGCGTGCGCGGCTGGGTATCGGTTATCTGACGCAGGAGCCGTCGGTGTTCCGCAAGCTGACGGTCGGGGAAAACATTTTGGCCATCCTGGAGACCTGCGCCCTGTCGCGCGATGAGCGCGCGGTGCGATTGAAACATCTGCTCGACGAGCTGGATTTGACGTCCCTGGCCAAAAACAAGGCTTATACGCTCAGCGGCGGCGAAAAACGGCGGCTGGAAATCACCCGGGCGCTGGTGACGAGTCCCAAATTGATGCTGCTGGACGAGCCGTTCAGCGGCATTGATCCCATCGCGGTTTACGAGGTGCAGAAGATCGTGCGCCGGCTGAAAGAGCGCGGGCTGGGCATTTTGATCACGGATCATAACGTGCGCGAAACCTTGAAACTCATCGACCGCGGCTACATCATCCACAAAGGCCAGGTGCTGGTGGAAGGTTCGTCCGAATTTCTGGCGAATGATCCCAAGGCCCGGGAAATTTATCTGGGGCCGGAGTTTAACTTGTGAGTTATGCAACACCAATCCGTCACCGTTGAACAATTCTCCAAGCAACACGCCGAGGCGCTGCAGATGCGGCTGCTGACCGGCGAGCGCAGCCTGAAGCGCATCATCCGGGAGGCGACGGTGAACCGGCCCGGCCTCGTGCTGAGCGGCTTTACGCAATACTTCGCCTACAAACGCGTGCAGGTATTCGGCAACGCCGAGGTGTCCTATCTGCGGTCGCTCAAACCCGCCGAACGCGCCAGACGTTACGCCCATTTTTTCACCTTCCGGATCCCGTGCATCGTTTTCAGCCGCGGTTTCCGGCCGGACCAGGAGTTCATGGCGGCTGCCGAAAAAGCGGGCGTGCCGGTCTTCTCGTGTCAGATGGTCACCATGAAATTCATCAACGCCGCGACGCTGGCGCTCGATACCATGTTTGCCCCGCGAAGTTCGGAAATGGGCAGCATGGTGGATATTCTGGGGGTGGGCGTGTTGATTCGCGGGGAAAGCGGGATCGGCAAAAGCGAAGCGGTGCTGGCGCTCATCGAGCGCGGTTACAGCCTGGTCTCGGACGACGTGACCAAGGTCTTCCTCGAGGATGGCCGGGACATCATCGGCACCTGCGCGGAATTGACGCGCGACCACATGGAAATCCGCGGCATTGGCATCATCAACGTCGCCTCGATGTTTGGCGTCCGCAGCATCCGCGCCCGGAAACGCGTGGATCTGGTCGTCACGCTCAAATTGTGGGACGAAGTGGCGGACGTGGACCGCGTCGGCCTGGAACAGGAATTCGTCAAAATCCTGGGCGTGGACATTCCGCACATCGTCATCCCCGTCCGTCCCGGGCGCGACCTGGCGCGGCTCATTGAAGTGGCCGCCTTCCAGACCAAGTTAAAAAAGTCGGGCCACAACGCCGCGCAGGAATTGAACGACCGGCTTATTGCCCACATGAGTAAGGATAATCCGCCGCCGGCAAAATAAGTTTCCGGGACGCTTTATTTTTGTGTGATTTAGTGTAAAATAAGCAAGCCAATGAGTGCGAAGAAACTGCCGGACAGTGAGTTTGTCACCAAGGAACTCACGATTGCCAACAAACTGGGCATCCATGCCCGGCCCGCGGCCCTGTTCGTCAAGACCGCCAACCGGTTTGCCTGCGATATTTTTGTGGAAAAAGACGGCGAAAAAATCAACGGCAAGAGCATCATGGGCCTGATGATGCTCGCCGCCGGCCCCGGCAGCAAACTGACCCTGCACGTCCGGGGGGCGGATGCCCACGCCGCCATCGCCGAAATCGAAGCCCTGGTCAAACGGAAGTTTGACGAGGATTGACCGGAACGTGATACGGGAGGCGTGAAAGGTGAAGGGGCTCCAAGGCTTCGTTGCTCACGCCCCATTTTACATATCACATCTCGTGTTTTCGCAAACTTTGAACTTTGATCTCGGAACGCCGGGCTCTAGTCTTCGGGCATGTCAGCGGCCCAATTTGACGTCAAATACGTCGCGCACCTGGCGCGACTGCAACTCACCCCCGACGAGGAAAAGAAACTTGGCGCGCAACTCGGCGGCATCCTCGGCTACATCGAGAAGTTGAAGGAACTCGACGTGACCCACGTCGAGCCCACCGCCCACGCCGTGCCGATGGTCAACGTCTCGCGCCCGGATGAAGTCCATCCGTCGCTGCCACAGGACGATGCCCTCCGCAATGCGCCGGCGAAAGCCAACGGCCTTTTCATGGTGCCCAAGATTGTGGAGTGAGCCGCGAATCGCATGCCATGATGCTTAACCAGCTTACCATTTCGGAACTCACCGCCCGCCTCGCCAAACGGGAGGTCTCCGCCCGCGAGGCCATGCAGTCGTGCCTCGACCAGATTGCGCGCGTGGACGGAAAAATCCATGCCTTCATCAGCCACGATGATCCCGACGCACTGGCACAAGCCGACGCGGCGGACCAGGCACTGGCCACCGGTGTGACCCATTTGCAAAAGCCGCTGCTGGGCGTCCCGGTCGCGGTCAAGGACGTGCTGGCCGTCAAAAATCAGCCGCTCAATTGCGGCTCGAAAATCCTCGGCCGGTTCATCTCGCCCTATGACGCGACGGTGGTGGAAAAATTGAAGGCGGCCGGCGCCCTGGTCTTTGGCCGTTTGAACATGGACGAATTTGCGATGGGCAGTTCGACCGAAAATTCCGCGTTCGGCCTGACGCGCAACCCCTGGGACATCACGCGCATTCCCGGCGGGTCGTCCGGCGGCTCGGCCGCCGCCGTGGCCGCCGACGAGGCCATCGCGACGCTGGGATCGGACACCGGCGGTTCCATCCGCCAGCCGGCCGCGCTGTGCGGCTGCGTTGGCTTGAAACCCACTTACGGGCGGGTATCGCGCTACGGCCTGGTGGCGTTTGCCTCGTCGCTCGACCAGATCGGCCCCTTTACCAAGGACGTCCGTGATGCGGCAACGATGTTGGGCGTCATCAGCGGGCACGACGGGCGTGATTCCACGAGCGTGCCGCAACCGGTGCCGGACTACGCCGCGGCGTTGACCGGCAACATCAAGGGTTTGAAGCTCGGCCTGCCCAAGGAATACCTGATAGGCGGGCTGGATCCCGAAGTGAAAGCGGCGGTGGACGCCGCCGTGAAACAATTTGAAAAACTGGGTGCGGAGATCGTGGAAATTTCCCTGCCCCACACCGATTATGGCGTGGCGGTTTATTACATCATCGCGACGGCGGAAGCGTCGGCCAACCTTGCCCGGTTCGATGGCATCCGTTACGGGGCGCGGGTGGACGGCGCGGATCCGATCGAGCTGTACTGCCGGACGCGCGGGGCCGGGTTCGGCGCGGAGGTCAAGCGGCGCATCATCCTCGGCACCTATGTGTTGAGCAGCGGTTATTACGACGCGTATTACCTGCGCGCGCAAAAAGTCCGCACCCTCATTCGCAATGATTTTTTGCGGGCGTTTGAAACCGTGGATGCCATTGTCACGCCGACCTCGCCGACGGCCGCGTTTAAGATCGGTGAAAAATCCGACGACCCGCTGCAAATGTATTTGAGCGATATTTTCACAATTTCGTGCAACCTGGCGGGCATCTGCGGCATCAGCATCCCGTGCGGTTTCACCCGGAACCCAAAACTGCCCCTCGGCCTGCAACTGCTCGGCCAGCCGTTTGGCGAAGAAACGCTTTTAAATCTCGCGCAGGCCTATGAGCAAGCCTCCTTGTGGCACAAGGAAAGACCCGCTATCGTCACCCCGTAAACCTTACATCCTCCGCCATGAAATTCATGCAACATGCGAATAAAGTCCTGTTCTTCATCGGAATGTCCCTGCCGTTGGTTGCCCTGCTGGTGATGAGCTGGCTGGTGCATCAAACGACCGGACATATTCAGGAATCGTTCTATCAGGTGGCGCACACCTACAAGGTCCTGAACGTGGTCCAACAAACCCAGTTGCACCTCCTGGATGCGGAAACCGAACGGCGCGGCTATTTGTTGACCTCCGGCGAGGATTATCTCACCTCCTATGGCCGGTCCATGGCGTCGGTCCGCAGCGATATCGACCAATTGCTGGAGCTTTCGCATAACAACGTGGGACAGCAAACCAACATCACGGCGCTGCAGAACCTCATCGTCGACCGGCTGGGCATTGACCCGGACAAGATGAGCGGGAGCAAGACCAATTTGCACGATGCGCTGGCCATTGCCCTGACGGACCAGGGCAAGAACACGATGGAGCAGATCGGCCGGGTGCTCTTCCAGATGGGGCAGGATGAGGAATACTCGCTGGGCCTGAGCCAGCAACGGGCCGAAAGCAACGCCATCTCCAGCCAGATCACGTCCGTGGTCCTCATCGGCGCGGTGGCCATGGCCCTGGTGTTCATCGTCATCATCCTGCTGCGACTCGAAAAGCTGCAACAGGTCGTCACCATCTGCGCCTGGACCGGCCAGGTGAAATTGGAGGGCCGATGGGTCCGCCTGGATGAATACCTGAAGCGCCGGTTCGGTCTGTCCGTCTCACACGGCCTGTCCCGGGAGGCGGCGGAAAAAATGGAGGCGGAAATCAAGGAGTTCAACCGGCCGGGCGCCGCACCCCCGCCGGGCTGACCCATCATCGGGCTTGCGTTTCAAGTAACTTGATGGTTACTTATGGGACTTATGTCCCGAACGGCAACGCTGAACAGCCGGGTGGCGGAGCGCAACCCCGAACGCACCCGCGCCCGAATTTTGTCCGCCGCCTTGAAGGAATTCGCCGCGAAAGGTTTTGCCGGCGCCCGGGTGGACGCGATCGCCCGGCGGGCGGCCATCAACAAGCGGATGCTTTACCACTATTTCGGCGACAAGGAAGGGCTGTTTCGCGCCGTGTTGCGCCGGAAAATCGCTGAGCGGCAGGCGTGGGCCGAAAGTTTGTCGGGGGATCCGGCGGAAAGCCTGACCTTCTGGTTCGAAGCCACCTGCAAGGACGCCGACTGGGTCCGGCTGCTGGAATGGGAGGCGCTGCAAAGCGGCGGGAAAGAGGTCATTGATGAAAAGCAACGCCTCGCGGCGGTGGCGGGTGGGCTGAAGCGCATACGGCAGCGCCAGGTGCGCGGCCAGATCGCACCCGAATTCGATCCCCGTCACGTGATCCTGGCCATGCGGTCGCTGAACACGTTTCCCGTGGCCTTTCCGCAACTGACGAAACTCATCATCGGACGGCCGGTTTCCGACCCGCGATTTCAAAGGGAGTACGCGGCATTTTTAAAACAATTCTCCTCCGCGTTCCAGCCCGCCACCGGCCAACGCATCAACATAAAATTCACCGACTGAATCCGGCATGAAAAATCCCGCTTTTATTCCCGCCCTGGCACTCGTGGCCGCGATGCTCACCCACGGCTGCTCGCGCAGCGCCAGCCCGGGCGCGGCCG
>JBAPQW010000081.1:0-26403 GCA_049280815.1 Verrucomicrobiia bacterium
GGTGCCAGATGCAAACAATCTCACCCACATGGGTGCTTCGTGTGATGCTCACTTTGGTGCCAACTCAAATGCCACGCCATCCGCGTTGTTTGCCGCCAACCATTGTGCGGCATCCAGGCCAAGTTCAATATGAACAAACCCACCCTCCTGCCTGATGCGCTAAACCGGTTCCGTCATGCGGCGTCACAATATGCCCGGACCACCAAGTCTCACGCTTCACGATTGCTGGCGCTCCAGGAGGACATGGCTGCGTTGCGCAAACGCGGTGTTTCCTGCCGCGCCATCAGCGAACGGTTGACGCCATGCGCGATCAAAACATCCGGCACCTGCGTCATCTACTTCTGTCACCGCACCCTGAAGGAAAGACGGCGCAAACCGTCTGCTGCGCGGCGCGCGATGCCGGATGCCAACCTAACTACAACTCGAAAAACTGCGCTGAATGCCACGGCTAAAGCCCCGTTACCTGCCACGCCCGCCGCCACCGTCGGTGCGTTGCCGGGGCCAAACGAAAGTGCGCCAGCGAACATTCGCGGGCCGCACATCGCCAAAGTTGAACGGCTGCCAGTCCAGGTCCTGGGTCGTGTCCTGGCCGCGAACTATCCGTGTCCAATCCGCATCCGCGCCGGGTTCACCCTGGCTCCGCGTGAATCGCCCTGCGATTGTGTGGCTCGCTGCGCGTCGTCAAGGTAAGACTCCCCCGCTGCCCTTCGAGTTCCACCTTGACGATGCTCGCTTCGCCGGAAGCAAGACGGGCGATTAAGGATTCACGCGGGGAGTGTCGCAGCCGTTGGCGGGACAACACACGGGAAATTGCAAGGATGCTCACCGGCAGCCCGGCGGAAATTCCGGCGCAAGATCGTCGGATATCAGTTGGCGGCATACGCAGCAAATGACGCGGATCGTGACTTGGCAACATGGTTGACATCATGCGTGGCATCGAACGCAACGCCGGACGCCGCATTTGGGTTGGTGTCAAACTTCGCGCCAAACGCAGCAAGTAACGCAACTTTTGCGCCGCAATGCGCGCAGCACAGAATCCTTAATTTGATTAAGGGGTTCGGCTTCTACTCCATTGCAGTGCTTTTTTGTAATTTGCGGATGCAGACCCGTTGAATGGAAATCGGCAGAAACATGACGCGCTTTGCGGCTGCAACGGCAACAACATGGTGAACATTATGGCCATCCGTTGCTGGCGGCTTGAGAACTCATTCTGCCGCCCGAACCGGCCTTGCGAGCCGGTGCAAAATTCCCGTCGGTTACGCCCAAAATCCCTCACGTCATTTTGTGTAAAGATTACACGATGCGCCCGTCCTGCTCCAGGTAGAATCCTCAATTGCGATGAATAGGAGATCGGCCGTATGAACAGTGACAATGATTTTCAGAGTGCCATCCCCACGCCCCCAGCCAGTGCGGACGTGCTTAAAAAGGCAAACAATCGGCTCATGTAACGTCTTCCCGAAACTGAACCATGCTCGTCACGACAATTGAACTGCTCAAAGCTGGATTGAAGGCCGACCCGACCATCACGCCAGCCAAGCGCGCCCGACTCGTGGCGATGTTCCGCAATGGCGATGACGAGTCGCTGAAATCAGACGCCGGGCCGGTAGTTCGCCAGCGTTGCATTCGCCGTGACGAGGCCGCCCGTCTGTTGGCAGTTTCGCTCCGAACAGTGGACAAACTTGCCGCGTCTGGGATTCTGAAAAAGTTAAAGCTGCCGGGGAGAATCAGGTCATGTGGCTTTCTCGAAAGCGATGTGCTGGCACTAATCACCCAAAGTAAAAGCTGACGACGCGGGCGGATGTCAAACCGTGCATCAAGCACCTTCCCCAAAAACAGGCTTCACTTAAAGCGCTGGACTCCTAAACGAATGACGGTTGCAAAATCCCCCTCCCCCCGGCACCCGGCGGGGACGGTCGCCCCCGCGAAAAAAAGGATTCCTTAAATTCTAAACTTCACCCTGACGCTCGCCACGATACCGATTGCCGTGCGCCGCGCCGCGATTGACGCTGTTTGATTCGCCCGGCGGATTCCCTTTGTCAATGTGCGCCACGATACCCAAAGGAGCGTGCTACGCTGCGTTGGCCGCGCGTTTGGCGTGTGCTTGGCGGCAAGACAGCGGACTCTGGCTTCTGGGTCTTGTATGACTTTTGTATGACTTTTGAAGGTTTAATGGAAAGGAAAGCAAGAGACGGGAAAAGCACCAAAACGCAGAGGTTCAAAACAGAGACGCAGTGAAAACCATTGATTTATTTGGCTAAAAACCACTTTTCCCCTGCAAAGAAAGAGTGGTGGTAGGTGATGGATTCGAACCATCGAAGGCATAGCCAGCAGATTTACAGTCTGCCCCCGTTGGCCACTTGGGTAACCTACCACGTAAGGGACACAGATTAAGCCAAACCGCACGAGCCTTGTCAATCCGCACGGTTCTGCGCTAGCTTAACCCGATGTTCGATTCGTTAAGCGGCAAACTCCAGAACGCCTTCCGCAACCTGCGCGGGCTCGGCAAAATTTCCGAGGCCAACGTCGCCGACGCGCTGCGCGAAGTCCGCATGGCGTTGCTGGAAGCCGACGTGAATTTCAAGGTGGCCCGCGATTTCATCGAGCGCGTCAAGGCCAAGGCCCTCGGCGCGGAAGTCGTCCAAAGCGTCCAGCCCGGCCAGCAAATCGTCAAAATCATTCACGACGAACTCGTGGACCTGCTCGGCTCGACCAACGCCGGACTGAATCTCAGCGGCAATCCCAGCAGCATCCTGATGGTCGGTTTGCACGGTTCGGGCAAAACCACGTCGAGCGGCAAACTCGCGCGGCTGCTCCAAAAACAGGGACGCCAGCCGTTGCTCGTCGCTGCGGACGTTTACCGGCCCGCCGCCATGGACCAGCTCGATACCCTCGGCAAGCAACTGGACGTCCCGGTGTTTGTGAAACGCGGCGAGACCGATGTTTCGAAAATCGCCCGCGAAGCGCTCGACTTTGCGAAAGCGAACAGCCGCAATGTTTTGATTTTCGACACGGCCGGCCGCTTGCAGATGGATGAGCCGCTCGTGCAGGAGCTCGTGCGCCTGCGCGACCTGGTGCAGCCGCAGGAAATTTTGCTCGTGCTCGACGCCGCCACCGGCCAGGAAGCTGTCAACGTCGCCACGCATTTTGACCAGGCGCTGCAAATCACCGGCTCCATTTTGACCAAGCTCGATGGCGACGCGCGCGGCGGCGCGGCGCTGAGCTTGAAGGCCGTCACCGGCAAGCCCATCAAGTTCGGCGGCACGGGGGAAAAGCTCGACGAGTTCGAGCCGTTTCATCCGGAGCGCATGGCCTCGCGGATTCTGGGCATGGGCGACGTCGTCAGCCTGGTCGAACGGGCTGCCGAAGCCGTGGACATTGACGAAGCGAAGCGCATGGAAGAAAAGATGCGCAAGGGCCAGTTCACGCTGGAGGATTTTCTGGAGCAATTGCGCCAGATGAAAAAGCTCGGTTCGCTGGAATCCATTGTCGGCATGCTGCCCGGCGGCGCGGAGATGTTGAAGCAGCAGGGCGATTTATCGAAGCAGGAAAAGGAATTCAAGCACATGGAGGCGATGATCTGCGGCATGACCCGCAAGGAACGTCAGAATCCGGCCATTCTCAACGCCAAGCGCCGGGTGCGCATTGCAAAGGGCAGCGGCGTGAGTGTGACCGAAATCAACACGATGCTGAACAAGTTCGGCCAGATGCAGCAGATGATGAAGAAAATGGGCAAGTTGCAGAAAATGATGTCGCGCATGGGCGGCGGCTTGCCGGGGATGCTGCGAAGATGAAACTCGTTATCATTTCTTATTGAAGCCGGATTCCCATCACTGCAAGGCGTTGATCATCGCATTGAAATCCGGCGGTGTTCCGAAAAACGTTTCCAGCCTCTTCCGGTCATCTTCGCGCAACGCGGTCAACCTCTGCTCCGACGGCACAATTCTCAACGTGCCCCGCGTGGCTTCACCATACCCCGTGCAGCAGTGCCCACGAATCCAGGTCCAGCAGGCAACCTTCTTTCAGTGAAGGCAGACTGTCCATGGCCCGGCGATGCAGGTCGTTCGAAGCCTTGCATGTCTTTTGACCAAACACGTCGAAGAACCGGCTCAAGCTGGATTGGCTGGCGATGGCTTCGACGCCCAGTACCTGGCTCAACGCCGGATCACTTTGCAGCCAAGCCGCGCGGAAGAGCTTGTCCGCGCCGCAAAGAATGCCTCCGACATAGTCATGCAGGAATTGTGAAGTGCATAACCCCGCGATCTTGCGTCTCAAAAAACTGTGCCAAATGGCACTCTGACTGTGCCACGATGACGCTTTTGGCACTGTTTTTCTTCAGCTGAACAACAGCCTAAAAATCAATTTTGTCCTTTGTTTATAGGGCGTTCATGGTTTTTTTGTAATTGCGGCACCGTTATTGCGTTGAGATTGGGAGCACACAACCAATTACAGAATTTTTATGGCAAAAGTATTAGGCATCGATTTGGGCACCACGAACTCCTGCATGGCCGTCATGGAAGGCGGCGAGCCGCTGGTTCTAGAGAATTCCGAGGGCAAACGCACCACACCGTCCGTCGTCGCGTTCACCAAGAACGGCGACCGCCTCGTCGGCGAGGCCGCCAAACGCCAGGCTGTCACCAACTCGCGCAACACGGTTTATTCCATCAAACGTTTCATGGGCCGCAAATTCGACGAGGTCCAGGAGGAAATCAAACGCGTGCCTTACAAGGTCGTCAAGGCCGCCAATGGCGATGCTGCCGTGGAAGTGGAAGTGGACGGCAAACCCAAGGCTTTCACCCCGCCGGAAATTTCCGCGATGATCCTCGCCAAGCTGAAAGCCGACGCCGAAAAGCGCCTGGGCGAAAAAGTCACGCAAGCCGTCATTACCGTGCCCGCCTATTTCAACGACTCGCAACGCCAGGCCACCAAGGACGCCGGCCGCATCGCCGGCCTCGAGGTGCTCCGCATCATCAACGAGCCCACCGCGGCCTCGCTCGCCTACGGACTCGACAAAAAGAAGGACGAGAAAATTGCCGTCTATGACCTCGGTGGCGGAACATTCGACATTTCCGTGCTGGAAATCGGCGACGGCGTGTTTGAAGTCAAGGCCACCAACGGCGACACGCACCTGGGCGGTGACGACTGGGACAACCGGCTGATGGATTGGATCCTCGACGAATTCAAAAAGGACAGCGGCATGGATCTGCGCAAGCAGCCCGACGCGCTCCAACGCATCAAGGAGGAAGCTGAAAAGGCCAAGATCGCTCTTTCCAGCGCCGCGCAATACGACATCAACCTGCCGTTCATCACCGCGGACGCCAGCGGACCCAAACACATCCAGAAGTCGCTCACCCGCGCGAAGATGGAACAGCTTTGCGACGATTTGTTCGAGCGCACGATCGCGCCGGTGAAGGCCTGCTTGAAAGACGCGGGCATCGAAGTGGCGAAGATTGACGAACTCGTGCTCGTCGGCGGCATGACCCGCATGCCGAAAGTCGTTGAAGTGGCGCACTCGCTCGTCAGCAAGCCGCCGCATCAAGGCGTGAACCCGGATGAAGTTGTCGCCATCGGCGCCGGCATCCAGGGCGGCGTGCTCAAGGGCGACGTCAAGGACGTGCTCCTGCTCGACGTGACGCCGCTGTCACTCGGCATCGAGACGCTGGGCGGCGTGTTTACCCGGCTCATCGAGCGCAACACCACCATCCCGACCCGCAAATCGGAAATTTTCTCCACCGCGTCGGACAACCAGCCCGGCGTGGAGGTGCATGTGCTCCAGGGCGAACGCCAGTTTTCCAAGGACAACAAGACCATCGGCCGGTTCCATCTGACCGACATCCCGCCCGCTCCGCGCGGCGTACCCCAGGTCGAAGTGTCGTTCGACATTGACGCTAACGGCATTTTGCACGTGGGCGCCAAGGACCTGGGCACCGGCAAGGAACAGAAGATCACCATCACCGCCAGCAGCGGCCTCTCGAAAGATGAAGTCGAGAAGATGCGCAAGGACGCCGAGGCCCACGCCGACGAGGACAAGGCCAAACGCGAGGAAGTCGAGACGCGCAACGAGGCGGACGGCGCAGTGTATCGCTCCGAAAAAATGCTCAAGGACAACGCCGACAAGATTTCCGGCGACGACAAGGCCAAGATTGAGAAGGCCGTCACGGAAGTGAAGGAAGCGCTCAAGGGTACGGACGCCGCGGCCATCAAATCCGCGGCCGAGAAGTTGAACGAAGCCTGGCAGGCCGTGAGCGCCGAACTTTACAAGGCCGCGGCCGCGAAGGCTCAGGCTGAAAAAGGCCAGGCCCAACCGCAGCCGGAAGGCGGCGAGCCGAAGTCCGACGACAAAAAGAAGGACGAAGGCGTGATCGACGCCGAGGTCGTGGACGAAAAGAAGTAATTTTCCCACCGCTCGGGCGGCGGGAGTTGATTCAACAACCAAAACCAAAACAGGAAAGACAAACTATGGCATTAAACGTCAAACCGCTCGGCGACCGCATCCTTGTGGAACCGGTCGAAGAGAAGGAAACCAAAAAGGGCGGAATCATCATTCCCGAAACCGCCAAGGAAAAACCGCAGGAAGGCATCGTCATCGCCCTCGGTACGGGCAAGACGGACGACAACGGAAAGAAAGTCCCGTTTGAAGTCAAAAAAGGCGACCGCGTGCTGGTCAGCAAATACGGCGGCACGGAAATCAAACTGGACGGCAAGGAATACAAGATTTTGAACTCCGATGACCTCCTCGCTGTGCTCGACTGATCCAACTTTTAACCAATAAACGAACAAAATATTATGGCAGCTAAACAATTACTATTTGATGAAGCGGCACGCCAGGCGATCCTGCGCGGCGTCCAGAAGCTCTCCAAGGCGGTCGTCGCCACACTCGGGCCCAAGGGCCGCAATGTGGTCATCGACAAAAAATTCGGATCCCCCACCATCACCAAGGACGGTGTGACGGTAGCCAAGGAGATCGAACTGGAAGATCCCTATGAAAACATGGGCGCCCAGATGGTCCGCGAAGTCGCCAGCAAAACCAGCGACACCGCCGGTGATGGCACGACCACGGCGACGGTATTGGCAGAATCCATTTACCGGGAAGGTTTGAAGTTCGTCACCTCCGGCGCCAACCCGATCGGGATCCAGCGCGGCATCAACAAGGCCGTCGAGGCTGCCGTGGCCCATCTCGACAAAATCACCAAGAAGGTCAAGGACAAGGACGAAATTCGCCAGGTCGCCGCAGTTTCCGCGAACTGGGATTTCGAAATCGCCGACAAAATCGCCGAGGCGATGGACAAGGTCGGCAAGGACGGCACGATCACCGTCGAGGAAGCCAAGTCCATTGAGACCACCCTCGAAGTTGTTGAGGGCATGCAATTCGACAAGGGCTATCTCTCGCCATACTTCGTCACCAACGCCGAGACCATGGAAGTGAAGCTCGAAGACGCTTACATCCTCAATTACGAAAAGAAAATCAGCAGCCTGAAGGATCTATTGCCGTTGCTTGAAAAAGCCGCGCGCTCGGCCAAACCGCTGCTCATCATCGCCGAAGAAGTCGAAGGCGAAGCGCTCGCGACCCTGGTCGTGAACAAGCTCCGCGGCACGTTGAACGTCTGCGCCGTGAAGGCCCCGGGCTTCGGCGACCGCCGCAAGGCCATGATGGAAGACATCGCCGTTCTCACCGGTGGCAAGTTCATCAGTGAAGACCTCGGCATCAAGCTGGAGAGCATCGAACTGACCGACCTCGGCCGGGCGAAATCCATCGTCATTGACAAGGAAAACACCACCATCGTCGAAGGCGGCGGCAAATCGTCCGACATCCAGGGCCGCGTGAATCAAATCCGCCGCCAGATCGAGGAGACCACCAGCGATTACGACCGCGAGAAATTGCAGGAACGCCTGGCCAAGCTCGCCGGCGGTGTGGCCGTCATCAACGTCGGTGCCGCCACCGAGACCGAAATGAAGGAAAAGAAAGCCCGTGTGGAAGACGCGCTGCACGCAACGCGCGCGGCCGTCGAGGAAGGCATTGTCGCCGGCGGCGGCGTGGCCTTGCTGCGGTGCGTGGCGGCCATTGAAGCCGTCAAGACCTCGAACGAAGACGAGCAGATTGGCGTCGGCATCATCAAGCGCGCCATCGAATCACCGCTCCGGGCGCTCGCGCTCAACGCGGGGGTCGAAGGCTCGGTCATCGTTGACCAGGTCAAGAAGAGCAAGGGCAACGAGGGTTACAATGTCGCCACCGGCGAATACGAAGACCTCGTCAAAGCCGGCATCGTGGATCCGAAGAAGGTCACACGTTCCGCGCTGCAAAACGCGGCCTCCATTGCCGGCTTGCTGCTCACCACCGAGTGCCTCATCACCGACCTGCCGGAGAAGGAAAAACCGGCCCCGGGCGGTGGCGGTCACGGCGGCGGCATGGGCGACATGGGCGGCATGGGCGGTTACTAAACAGGTAGGGCCGACCTGCTGGTCGGCCGGACGCGCAGCAGCGCGTCCCTACCAGAAGAAAAATTCAAGCGGGGCCGGGAGCAATCCCGGCCTCGTTTTTGTTTTGGCGCGTAGGATGGTCGCGAAGCGTCCTGGAGTGCGCCGGCCCTTCCGCCTTCGCGGCGCGCCATAGCGCCGCTCCGGCGCGACGGCGGCTGGCGCTTTTGGTTCGGACGGATGTCATCGCTCTGGCGACGCTCCGCGACTCGAATCAGTTGCCCACCGGCATGTTGGCGGATTTTTCCTGGAGCCGGCGCAACTGGTTTTCAAGCTGGGTCACGCGGAGGCTGAGGCGTTCCAGAATTTTGCGCACGTCGGGTGGAAGCACCACACAGTCAGCGCAGTGATATCGGGTGGCCTCGCTGCCCTTGACGGGATACTCAAATTTCCTGCCGCAAGCGCGGCAGGTGCGGGGACGCTGACCGGAAGAGACCTTTTCCATGGCGGGAGTTTACTTCAAAATCCCGGGCATGCAATCCATCCGGCAACGTCTCGATTCGTCAACGGAGCGCGGATTGCCCTCAATCCGCAGCCGCTGTATGGGTGGGAAATGCTGCCAGTTGGGGCAACCCGCGCTCCGGTTATAAACTATTCGGATTTTACCGCTGCTTGCCTTCCAGGCTGCGGGGGGCGCTGGTCACGCCGCCGTCCATCAGCAGCCGGCGGTCGCGCGAGCGGGTCTCGCCCACGGCGGTAACGCGGATGGCGGCCTCGTCGGTGACGGGACATTCATGTTCGCAAATACCGCATCCGATGCACAATGCCGGGTCCACGTACGGCTGGCGGAGGGTAATGAGATTGCCGTCGCGCTTGGTGAAGGTGACTTCGCGCGAATAAATCGCCTTGGGTGACACGGGACAGACCTCCTCGCAGACGACGCACGGAGTTTCCATGGCCCAAGGCAGGCAGCGGCCCCGGTCAAAAAAAGCCGTGCCCAGCCGGATCGGGCCCTCGTCAACAAACGTACCGGTGCCGGTCTTTTCCTCGATGGAAATGCGCTGGATGGCGCCGGTGGGACAGACCTGGCCGCAGAGCGTGCAATTCAACTCGCAGTAGCCGATCTTCATGTTGAGGATCGGCGTCCAGATGCCTTCCAGGCCGGATTCCATCATCGCCGGCTGCAACACGTTGGTGGGACAAACCCGGAGGCATTGGTCGCATTTGATGCAACGGTCGAGAAAGTCCTTTTCCTCAACCGAACCGGGCGGGCGGATGACCTTTTTGTCGTAATTCCGGTCCGACGCGCCAGAGGCCCGGCCGAAAGCGTAAAAAGTCAGGCCCACCAGGGTGCCGAGAAACGCGCGCCGTCCGGGGACGACAGGTGCGGTGACTTCGCGCTGGAGCTGAGGCATGAACTTGAACGAAAGGGCGTCTTCCGGACAGTCCTCGATGCAGTTGAAGCAGACGAAACATTCACTCTTGCGCAATTGCGTGTGCGGGTCGGACGCGCCTTCGCAACTTTTCAGGCAGAGGTCGCAGTCCACGCACTTGTGCGGGTCGCGGTCAATGCGCCACAGCGCGACCGGGGCCAGCGTGCCGAGAAACGCGCCGAGCGGGCAGAGCACGCGGCAGAAAAAGCGCGGGATGACCACGTTCATGGCGACCAGGAACACGAGCAGAAAACCGACGACCCACGCGCCGACGTGGAAATATTGCCGCACATAAATGCTCGACGGGAAAAAGAGGTTCAAGATCGGCAAAATCGCCACCGTCATCGAGCGATGGAACAGGCAAATGGGATCGAGCCAGCCGATTTGCAGGCTGCCGCAAATCGCCGCCACGATCATGGCGATGAGAATGACATACTTGAGCGAGTACAGTTTTTTGTAGCGGTTGGCCTCGATGCGTTCGCGTTCCTCCGCGCGGCGTTTGCCGAACAGCCAGCCGATGAAGTGGTGCAGGATGCCGTAGGGACAAATCCAGTTGCAGAAGATGCGCCCGAACAGCAGCGTCGGCAGAATGAGCAGCACGCTCCACAGCAGGCCCATGTAAATGGTGTGCGTGGTGATGGCCGTGGCAAAGGAAACCAGCGGATCGAGCTCCAAAAACAGCGAGACCGGATAGCCTTTGAGATACCGCAGATCGGTGACGACGACAAAAAACAGGAACAGGGTGAAGAAAAAGACCTGGGCGATGCGGCGGGCGGTACGGGCTTTCATTGTCAGGCCTGGACTTCCTTGTAATTCAGATCCTTCCAGTTTTTGTTCCCGAGACCGCGTTCGTGCGCCTTGTGGATGTAGGTCAGCTCGGCGAGGTCGCGCTCCATCAGGTGTGTGTAACCGTAACTGTCCACCGCCACCATGTCGGTGCCCGCGACGACTGTGCCCATCTGCTTCACGTCGGAGAGCCGGCCGCCAGTCGGGCCGTTTTTCATCAGCACGTTCATGCCGTCCAGCACCACGAGCGTCGGCTTCATCATCAGCGCAAAATCCGAGACGATGCTGTGAATGTACTGATGGAACTGGCTGCGGCGCCCGCCGAGCAGGCCGTACCAGTTTTTCATCGTCATCGAGGCATGGCAAAGATTGTGATCTTTGCACGGCGCCACGCCGATGACCTTGGTCGCCTTCTTGAACGGCTCGTGGAAAAACGTCCAGTTGCGGAGCACCTCGCCATTGAGCTGCAACGGCGCGAAGGAACTGGATTCCGGGTACATCAAATCCAGGTTCAAATCATCCGCCACCTGGCGCAGGCCGCTCTTCCAAAAACAACCGGTCGGGCTGTTGATCGGGTTGTCGGCGATATAGACCCGGGCGGCGCCGGCTTCGAGCACGAGCTTGGCCACCGCGCGCAACGTTTCAGGATGCGTGGTCGCGGCCAGCGGCGGCGGGGTGTCAAAGGCGACATTGGGCTTGAGCATGACCACGTCGCCTTTTTTGACGAACCGGTCCATGCCGCCGAGCGCACCGATGACGGCCCGGATGGTTTTGTCGTGATCCGTTCCATGAGCAATGGCGAGCGAAGGCAGGAGTTTGTTGGGTGCGAGCGCGTAACTCGGCAGCTGCAATCCCTTTTCCGGTTGAAAGCCGGGGACGAAATGTTTCGGCTGCCACAGGGCATAACCGCCCGCCGCCGCGCCGGCGAGCAACGCACCCGTGGCGCCCGCGCGGACAAGAAACTCGCGCCGGCTCATACCGTCGCCGGAGTTGCCCGACTCACCCTGGTCTGATTCGGGATTCATAACCTGATCTTCAGCATAGCATTACTTGATTTGCCCCTCCAGATATTTTTCAACGAATTCGCGGGCCTGGTCCCCGGCGTCGGCATCAAACACCCCGCCGATCTCGCCCTCCCGCTGGTAGATCACCTTCCAGGATCCGAAATTCTGGGCCGCGAAAACCTTCGCGCCGTTCACGTCCGGCAGTGCGGTCACCTTGCCGCCAAACTGGCCGGCAAAATCCAGATAGGATTTCCACGCGGCCGCGGCGTCTGCCGGGGTCGCCACCATCACAAAGAACGGCAGTTTTTTGCCGGCAAAATCGTAACTCGCCTGAAAAACATTCTTCAGAAACGCCTGGCCCTGGGCATTGTCCTGCACGAATTGGACGCTCGCCGGGTCCAGACCGGTTACAGGCAAACGGCGGCGGGCATCCAGCCCGGCATCATCAGCCGGGAGATTTTTCGCGCGATCTGCGGCGATGGCTCTGGCCAGTTCAAGGGTCGTCGGGTTCTGGTCCGAAGCCATCACCTGGACATAGCGGGGGCCTTGGCGGAAGAAAAATCCCATCCCGCTGACATAACCATCCGGGGCAAAAGCCAGCGGATCACCCTTGGGATCGCGTTCGAGCGAGAACATGCCGAAGGCGTTCACCGGAGTGTCAAAGCGGTATTCATAGACATCCACGTAACTGCCGGCCGTGCCCACGACGGAGAAGGAGCGGCAACGGAGGCCTTGAACATTGAAATTCTGGTAAGCCGGGGCGCGCCCGTCAATTTTCTCGAACAAATTGTCCGCGTTGTAAAATTCCGTGTCACTCATCGGCTTCAGTCCATCGAGTTTGATATCCAGTGGTTCACCTTTCGCGGCGGGAGCGGGAGCGGCCACCCCCCCTTCGCCGGGTTCAGCTTCACCGGTGCCGGCGGCGGGAATAGTTTTGAGGGAGGCCTGCATTTCTCCCGGGCCGCCATCCATTCCGCCCACGGTGCCGGACTTGCCCTTGACTTCCGCCGCGGTGGATTTCAACGCGTCCGGGTTGAGCGCGAAACGGTTGGGATCAAAATGTCTGCCCTTCCACCAGATGACGGCACCGATGAAGACCAGCAGAGAGACGGTGGTCAGGCTGGCGACGCGCTCAACCGCGGAAACCTTCGTGCGCCGGAACGTTTTACGGTTCCCGATCGGAGGCGGGGCGGCGGGAGCGGCCATGCGTCAGGGGCCGGCTTACGCGAAGCAGCGCTGGGCGCGCTGCACGATTTCCAGGTAATCCACGCGGAACGCGCAGCGGTCTCGCAATCCGGCCAGATCCACGCCGGCGGCATTGCGGGCAGAAGCCGGGAGGGCTTGGTAAAAATCCCGGGCTTCAGTAAGACCGTCCTGTTCGTAGTAGGTCACGAACCGGGCGATGTCGAGCAAGGCAAATTCAGATGTCGCGGCGAAGGCATCGCAGGACGGACAACCTGGACACATGGTTCGCCGGCTGGCGAGGATGGTTTCCTTGAGCAGGTTGAGGTGAGCGGATTTGAGCGGGGTTTTGTAGCTGCGCGCGGCGCCGACACTGTTCTCCATCTGGCCGACGTTGTCGAGCATGTTGCAAACGACGGAAATGCGCGGGTCGCCCCAGACGGCATGCAACACGGCTTGGTGGGTGGTGAGCCCGAGTTTGTCGAATTCAGGAATGCGCTTGGGCACGTCGCCGGTGTTACGCATGGTCTTCATCGCCACCAAGCCGATGCCGGCTTTGTAGGCTGCGTCCAGCGCCTGGTCGAAAGCATCGCCTTTGGTGAAGAACGGTGTGTATTTGAGCATGATGATGTCCAAAAACCCGCCTTGGGCTGCGGCATTGAGATAATCGTTCAACCGCCCGTCGTGACAGGAGAAACCAACCATTTTGACCTTGCCGGAGCTTTTGAGTGTCTCGGCGGTCTTTTTAAACTCGTCGCTCTTGGGCCATTCCAGCGAGGCGTCGCCGTATTCACGCGGACCGAGGCCATGAATGTAAAAGGCGTCGAGATATTTCGTGCCGCAGGCGTCAAGCCGGCGATCAATCATTTCCAGCATCTGTTTGGGCCCTTGGTGCGGATGATCCTTCGAGACGAGGAAAATTTCCTGGCGACGCTCCGGATATTTGGCGAGCCACGCGCCGAAAATTTTCTCGGATTTGCCGCCGATATAACAATCCGCCGAGTCGAAATAGCGGATGCCCATGGACCAGGCGATATCGATGTATTGGGGGCTCAGGGCCTGCTCCATGCCGCCCATGCAGAGCATGGTGACCTGCGGGCCGCTCCTGCCCAGTTGACGCTTGGGCAACACTACACTGGCTGTGGCTGGTGCCGGCGCGTCGGCGGCAAAAGCGCTTTGCGCCATGACCACGGGTCCGGCGGCCAGCGCCACAGGCAAGGACAGGGAGGTTTTCAGAAAATCGCGCCGGGAGGTTTGCAACTTGTTTTCTTGCATAGACTTTTAGAGTTTCCGGGACAATAGCACTTCCCGGGAATACCTGCAACCGGAATTGAATCCGGCCGGGTCGCGCGGCGCTTGACCCGTGCGATGAATTGGCAGATTATAGGAGTGCCGAATCGGATGATGGGGGCGTACTGGTTTCGACCTGGGAAATGCGCCAGAGGCGGCATGCCGAGGATGGTTCGTTGGCCTCGTAAAAAATCGAACCAAAACAAACAGCTAATCAAGAACTAGCTCTCGCGGCCTAAGGCCACGACGTCTGCCACTGGACACCTGCTACGGTGGACGGACGCCACAGCAGGCTGGGTTGAAGGCGGAGTCTGCGCGCCGGCAACCGAGATCTTATCCTGCGGACTAGGCAGTGCGACTCGTGTCCGGACGCCATCGCATAGCAGAAAACCTTTTCCGGACTAAGCATGTAGTCGCGGCTGGTTTGTTTGCCAAGGACGCGGGTTCAACTCCCGCCGCCTCCACCATATTTTATTGGTGTTTTGTAATTGTGCTTGACAGGACGGGACAAAGACGGGACAATGTGGGTATGAAAAATGACCCGTCCAAAGCCAAAAGTCACAAGACCAGCCAACCCTTTGAGGTCGTCAAAGTGGGTAGCATTTCAATTCCGATTTACGCCCACACCAACATCATTCCCCAGCGTGACCCGCAGACAGGCGTAATTCTTTACGACAGCCTGCCGGACGGGAAGCGCAAGGCGCGCGTCAAATACCAGAGCGACATCTACACCGTCGCTTACTATCAGGGAACCAAGCGCGTTCGGCAGAAATTCTCCGATCTGGCAAAGGCCAAGCGCGAAGCGGAGTTAATCGCCGTCAAACTCGCCAACGGCGAAACCGAAGCTCTCAAACTGACCGGCGGCGACCGTGCCGATTACGTTCGCGCCATGCAAAAACTCCGCTCCTGGAAACCCGACGCCGATCTCAACCTGGCCGTCACCGACTATGTTTCGGTCATGCGCCGGTTGCCAGAACACGTCAGCTTGAGCGAAGCAGTTGAATTTTTTCTCAAGCGCCATCCCATCGGCCTGCCGGCGAAAACCGTCCGCGAAGTCGTGGACGAATTGATTGCGTCCAAAGACAGCGCCGGCAAGAGCGACGTTTATATCAAAGATCTGACCTCCCGCCTCGGCGCATTTGCCGACAGCTTCCAACTCCGTATTTCCAGCGTCACCGGCAAACAGATTGAAGAATACATTCGCGGCTTGAAAACCCTTGGCAGAGATGAAAACAAGCGGCGAAGCCTCTCCGGGCGGACACAACACAACATTCACCGGCTGATCAACACCCTGTTCAAGTTCGCCATCAAGCGCAGCTACCTGCCCAAAGACCACGACGAAATGAGCAGCGTCGAAAAAGCCACGGTGGACAGCAGTGAAATCGAAGTGTTCAGCCCCGCCGAACTGCAAAAGCTGTTCGACGCCTGCATGACGCCGGTGAAAGAGCGCGGCAAGTGGCGCACCCGCGAGGAAATGATTCCGTATTTGGCCATCGCATCGTTCTGTGGCCTGCGCGCCGCTGAAATCATGCGGCTCGACTGGTCGGAGATTCATTCGACCGGCACCGAGAAATTTGTCGAAGTCAAAGCGGGCAAGGCCAAGACCGCCTCACGCCGCACCGTGCCGATCTCTGAAAATTGCGCCGCGTGGCTCGAATGCTACGCCAAAACTTCCGGCCCTGTTATTAATCTATCCCGCGCCGACAAACAGCTATTTCTTTATCTGGCGGAAAAATCCGGCGTGCCGTGGAAACACAACGGCCTGCGCCACTCCTTCATCAGCTACCGGCTCGCCGTGGTCAAAGACGTGGGCCAAGTCAGCCTTGAAGCGGGCAACTCGCCGCAGATGGTTTTCAAACATTACCGCCAGCTTGTCCGCGAAAGCGAGGCGAAGGAATGGTTTGGCATCATGCCGACCAAGCAAGCCGAGAATGTCGTCCCGCTGCAAATTGCCGCGAACGGATGATGCCCGCGATTGTTACTACATACTGCCGAAAATCTCACCATTATACCCAGGGCACGCCTTACCCCTCGTCAAATCGAGGTTTTTGAGTCCGCGAACTGGTCGCGATTCAAACGCGGACTATCTGCGCGAGAATCTCATCCGGCGTCCGCAACGTCGGCCAGTCCGCGTCCGCGTCCCACCCGCAGTCAGTCCGTGATCGTGTCCTGTCCACAACCGCAGCCGCAGCCGCGAATTGTCCATGTCCACGAACTTTCCGTGTCCTCAATCAGTTTGCAATCGCGCAATGTCCACAGTCAGTCCGTGTCTGCGTTCAGTCCACGAGCATTCCGGGGACATGACGCGCGGAAGCCGGTTCGATTGTATAGCGGCGGCGGTCGCGTCAATCTCTTGCTCGCCCCTCCACCCTGCTGCGCTCCAAATTGACACGCCCGCCTCCTCCTGGGTTTGGCCTTTAGGTTTCCGCGCGTGAACCTTTGGCGCCATCAGGTGAAGCCATGTGGTGTATGTGATACACCGTCACCCCGCAATTCAATGGCATGATGTACCAAAAAAGCGATTGTCCGCCATGAACCCGGAACCGAATCAAATCGCTGCACTGCCGGATTACGAAACCAAGTCGCAGGTTGCCCGGCGCTTGAACGTCAGCCGGCGGACGATTGATAACCTCATGCGGCAGCACCGCCTGCCCTTCATCAAACTCACGTCGAAAATCGTTCGTTTCCCCAAAGCCGAAGTGGACGCCTATCTCGCTCAACATTTCCGCATCAATGCTCGCGGCCAGGAATCAGGCTAGGCTGACGCGCATGGTTTCGCACCGTCACGCATATTGCGTTCACCGCGAGTGCGGGTAACATCGAAGCGTTTTATGGCTGGATCACCGCGACAATTTTTCAATCCATGCTCGTCCCACAAGAACGAGCGAATCCCGGCCAAGATTTGGGAACTGCTTCGTCGCAACAGCTCTTTCCGCCGTAACGTGAACCGGCTTCGCGCACTAGACAAACGCGGGGCGAAAGAAACCGAGGAATATCAAGAGGTCGCTCGCCAATTCAACCTCGCAACTGACGCTTTGGCCGAAGCTCTGCGACAAAAAAACTCACCCACTCTGAAAGAGAAAATCGCCACGCTCAAAGCACAACAGGCAGCAGCTTGGCAAAGTCTCGAACCAATCAAGAACCGCCCAATTAGAAGACAAACGTTTCGCCTGATTGAAAAACATCGGAAGACACACCCGCTGGCGGCACTCGCACTCACCTGGCTTGTCCCCGAACCGGAATTCTTCATTTGCTGCAAGCGTTGTGGCCGCATTCAAGAAGGACATGGAATTTCCCCCGACTTGCGTGACTCGTCTTGGGTTTGGCGGAATGCTTATGTAGGCAGGGGGCGCAAACTTGCCGTGAAAGTCGGGGGAGAATCACGGACGCGCGGACCTGGTATCTTCGCACCCAGACTCACAAATCCATTTCCAGATTGGCAAAACTGGCGACCGGGTGGAGCCTTGTTTGATTGCACAACATCTTGGAATCGTCTGCCCAAGTCTTTTAGGTCTTGGTTCGTGAGTGAATGGCAGAACCACTACGACTCAAAAGACGGCTACGAATTCAACTATGTCCGACCACCGCGCAGGAATGACATTTTAAGCCGCGATACCGCCGCGCAGTATTGGGGATTCTTGGAAACTGTCAGTCGCGCCCGCCTCTTTGCTATTTCGCCCACGTTGCTCACCACAAAGGATGTCGGAGCGGTGTTTGAGAGACTTCAAAACCGGGTAAAAAAAGGCTTACCTGAGGGCCGTGAGCATCTTTTCGGCAGCGAAGCGGCATGGGGACACTATCTCGCACTGAAGGAAAGAAGATTATCGCTGGCGGAGCACATCGTCGGGGCTGATTACCAGAAGGAAGATTCTACTATAGTTACCGAAAAAGTCCGTAACCAACGTAGGAATGTGCAATTTGGCGTCAAGGCCGTGGAGAAAATGACCGCCCTTGTTTATCCCGTATTTGAACTCAAAAATGCTGCCCTCACCCACTCCGCCCCGCCCCGTGACAAGAAGAAGCGACGCAAACCACAAGCCACCGCTCCTGTGTCAAAGCAGCCAGCCGGAGGGTGACAGTTTTCTTTCTGTCACACGTTAGATAAAAAATTCCACATCGCGTAAAACCTCGCCCTGACGCACCCGCTGTCACCAGCAAACGCATCGGAGCGCCGGTAGTCCCGGCTCGGCGAATAAACGCATCCGACAATGTGCTGCCGCACAATGGGGGTCATTAAAAGACATGGGTGAAAAAATTGCGCCTGACGCCGGCCCAGGCCAACACAACGAGCCGACATTCGACCGCAAACGGCGGTTTGCCCAACGCGCCTCGGTAAGCGTTCGCTGCGTGGACAATTGGATTCACGACCGCCGCATTCCGTTTCTGAAAATCCGCCGCACCGTGTTGATTCCGTGGCGCGAGGCGCTGGAAAAGCTGAAACGCGACTATCAAATTGATGCCCGTGGCGATTAAGGGGGCATTGAAATGAGCACTCGTGGAATCCTGAACAGCGTCATCGGTGATCGCGCCTTGTGTGCTTGGCAGCCAGTTCCCGGCATCACCTGGGTTCAAACTCGGTCGCCCGAATACGCGAGACGGTTGGTCAAAAGGCGAGACGCGCGGCGAGTCGTGGTTGGTGTGGCTGGCGGTTATCTACGGACTTTTGAGTTTCGTCACTCTCTGGCTTGGGCACGGAAACTCATCGAACGCTACGTGATTTCCGAAGTGTCCGCTAATGGGCCAAAAATGTGTGCTGCTGCGGCCAGGGGCACCCGCAACACCCAGACATGACGACCTTGCCTCAATTTCTCCGCGACCTGCTCGCCAGCCCGCCACGCCACGGTGAGGGCGTGCATCTTTGGCTTTTCCGCGTCGCCCGGCAGCTTCATCCCCATTACCCGGACAAAGGGGAACTCGCCAAACTCCTCTCGATTGCCGTAGCGGGGTGCGGCCGCGCCGTCAGCCGCCGCGAAATCGAGGGGGCGATCACCAACTCAGCCAACTGTGCTTGGCAACCTGATTTCCAGAAAGCCACCATTTCGCGTGCGTCGGGCTGGCCGAAATCGAACCCTGAACAAATCGAAGCCATCATTCGCGACGGCGGCGGTCTGGCTGATCTTTGGGAGGCGTCGGCCATCCGCATCGAGGACAACACGGCCCACACCGAAAAGGTGATTGACCATTTGTTCCCTGGCAATCCACTCCTGTGCTGCGGGGCGTCACAATCGGATTTTGACACCATGTCGCGTGGTGATTGGCGCGGCGAGCTTACCGGCCTTCAATTTATAGTGCCGTCGCCCATGTCCGCTGTCACCGGTTTTACCAAGGGCGGCCGCACCTCCAAACACACGCTGTCCAACACAGGTCCACGGCGGTTTCTGATTTGTGAATTTGACCAGGGCGCTACCGATGCACACGCGGCGCTGCTGCTGCACTTGGGACGGTTCGCTCCACTCGTTTGCGCAGTTCACAGCGGCGGGAAAAGTTTGCACGGCTGGTTTTTCGTGGCCGGCCAGCCGGACGGCAAAGTGGAAAAGTTTTTCCGCTATGCCGTTTCACTCGGCGCGGATCGCGCGACGTGGACACGCTCCCAATTTGTGCGGATGCCCGACGGCACGCGGGACAATGGCCGTCGCCAGACAATCTATTTTCTAAATTTCAACCCTTTGGAGACAAAACCATGAGCGATTTGCTCAACCGCCCTACCATGCTCGACGTGCCAGATGTGGGCGCAGACGAGGTGATAAAACCTGAAGCAACTGACTGGCCCGGCATTTTGAGTGCCGCCACCGTCACGGCAAGCGAACTGCAAACCTTGCCGATAACTCCCCGCGAAGCGATTCTAGGTAAGTGGTTTCGGCAAGGCGACCTAGGGTTTATTTTCGCGCCGCGTGGGGTGGGCAAAACCTGGCTGGCCATGCTTTTAGCGCACGCTATCGCCACTGGCGGCAAGGTTGGCCCGTGGGATGCGCCGCAACCGCGCCGAGTTCTATACGTTGACGGCGAAATGGCGCTTGATCTCACGCAAATTCGTTACCGTGCGCTTTCTCCGACGCCCAGTGACAACCTGATGTTTCTCCACCACGAAGTTGTCTTTCAGCGGACTGGCAAGGTGTTGAATCTCACGTCACCCTTGGTGCAGGAATCATTGCTCCAACACGCCATCGAAAACAAAATGGAAGTGCTGATCCTCGACAACCTTTCGTGCCTGTTTTCCGGCGTGAAGGAAAACGACGCCGATGCCTGGGAACTCATTTTGCCGTGGCTTTTGCAATTGCGCCGTCGGCGGATTGCCGTGGTGTTTATCGCTCACGCCGGGCGCAATGGTTTCATGCGCGGCACGTCCCGGCGTGAGGATGCCGCAATCTGGATACTTTCCCTGTCCGAACCCGTCGAGGCTAGCACTGTCACGACCGGCGCTCGTTTTGTGGCCCGTTTTACCAAGTGTCGGAATACACCCAGCGAGGACGCGCCGGCCTTGGAATGGCACTTCCAGCGTGAGAGTGGTGATGGTGTCAGCGTGAAATGGAGCGTGGCCGATCCGTTGATGATATTCCGGGGCTGGATGGAGGAGGGGCTGAATACTTGCAGTGACCTTGCTGCCGAAATGCAAGTCAGCAAGGGCCAAATCAGCAAACTGGCCCGCCGCGCCCAGAAGGCAGGCTGGCTCACCATCAAAGGCCGGCGTTACGTTTTAGCGACGCCCGAAGGTCCGCGCCAGCCATGTCCGGACTAATTGCGGACGTTGTTTCCTGTTTACTCACCTATGAATGGAAACCAGAAACGAGCGTGCTTCAGTTACTTCAGAACTTCCAATTCACTTGGGAAATCGCGCTTTTTGGGTAATCAACCCGGAAACGAGGCCGTGTCGCCGTCCCTTTGGGGAAAACTTTTTCCGCGACCTAACCCATCTTGGCAGCGGTCAGCCTCTTTATACCGACCTACTTTTACCAAACCTTCTGTCCTGACGCATGGAAACTGAATGGCCAAGACCATACATGCCGACTCGTTACGCGAGGCTGGGTGCGGAACACCCGCGCCGACGGCACTGGTCGTATATCAAGAATCGCAAGAACCCGACTGGTAAAATGGGCCGTCCAAAATCACCCCTTCCGATGGCTGACCGTCGCCGACAGGCGCGGCAGAAGTATCAAACCAACCTCGCCCGGCGCGGACAGCGCCTCATCCGGCTTCTGGTTTCGGCGGCGGCTGCCGACCGCTTGGCCAATCTCGCCAAGGCACGCGGCCTGACTCCCGGCCAAATAGTCGAAGACCTGCTCTCGGCACACCCTGATCAGCCCTGAACGATCTCCTTGAAGATTGCCTTGCCGCGCCGCCTCTGCCGCACTAAAACATTCCTGACAGTCTAAAACGAATGTAGAACCGTTCAAAATCAATTTTGCGTAGCCAGGCTACGGTCTCGATAGAAAACCGCGAATTTTCATTGTGAAGAGGCCGACCGAGCACGCGCCCCATCGGGCGCGGCTTGGCGTGTTCTCTTCACAGGCGCTTCGCGGTGCCTCTATTGAGGGTGCGTTGAGTTCGCGCCCTTTTTGTTTTTACCGTAATCGCTTCGCGGAACTGAACCTTTGTTGGCATTGGAACAGAAATGAACCTAGCAGAGCACACAACCGATCACAAAAGCCTCTTCGAACCGCTTGGCTTCGAGTATCACGAAGAGCCGACGACGGACAGTGTCCGCACGGTTTGCTGGTTGCATCGCCTCCCCGCTTTCGAGTTGCCAGATAGCAACAATCTGGACGAACCGGCTGCGCCGTTTTTCCTGGTGCTTTCGGTTAATTACGAACTTGTCATTGACGACGTGCCGGATGTGCCCAGTTCTGCCAACTTCAATTATTACTTTGAAGGTGTGCGCCTTGAACTCCGTGACGCCCGCACAAATGAACCGCTTGGAACATTACACCTGAAAATTACTACCACCAGCCAACTCAAAGCCCTTTTGTCCACATTCCCATCCCAAAAACGCGGTGAAATACTATGAAATTGGTTTATGCGCCGCGCGCTCTGGTCTGGCTACTCTCCTTCAACTCCTGCCTGGGCTTCGGAAAGCAGTCGCAAGCTCATTGCGACCATTATCATGCGGCTAGCGGCCATTCTCGGAACAACGCTTCGGCCTGAATGATTACTTTATCGGTAAGCACTTCAAGTTGCTCTTTCTTTACACCGCGCCGCCGCAGGACGTTTTTCACGGCGGCACGCACCCCGGCCTTCACGTCTTCCCGGTGAGGTTTCGTCCAGTCCACCTTCAAATTCTTTTTCACGGCCTGGACAACATCGCGGATCAAATCACAGAGGGTTTTCTCATCGAACAGTGTGGCGACATTTGCGGCCACGGCGTCGTAAAATGCGATTTCTTCGGGACTCAAGTTCAGCGCTTTGCTGCGGGCAGCTTCATTATCTATGTCCTTTCGGATTTCGATCATCACCCGCACGACATCCGCCGCCTGAATCGCCCGGTTGTGATACCGCTGAAGGGTCTGCTCCAACATTTCTTTGAAGGACCGATACTTCGTGATATTCATTTTCTCGCGCACGCGGATCTCATCCGCGAGAATTTTGGATAGCAATTTCAGCCGCAGGTTTTCGTGTTCATGCGACTTGAACTCTTCGAGAAACTTTTCATCGAGAATCGAAATGTCCGCCTTTTCAATTCCCGCAGCGGCAAAGATGTCTACCACGCCCTTGCTTTCAATGCTCCGGTCCAGCAACTCGCGCACGACTTTGGCCTTCTGTTCGTCTTTGGGTGACGGGCCGGAAGTTGTCTTGTTCAGTTGTTTGCGGAGAAGTTGGTAAAACACAACCTCATCGGCATAGCCGATACAGTCGGGCTGATGATTGACGAGCGAGAACGCAGAATTCAGACGCGCTTCACCTGCCAGAAAATCATCGCGCAACTCATCGGTTTCAGTGAGATGTCCGCAGCACCGGAGAAACAAATCCTCGAATTCGATGTTCGGCAACGCGCGCCAGCCGCCATAACCCTTGCCTGTCGGCAGTTCCGGCAACAAATCTTGCACGTCAGCGAGCGTCTGCAAGAAAGCCTCTTTTGCCTCACCGCTGATGTCCGGCGCGGGATTGCCCTCGCCGCCGCCTTGGGTGTATTTCTTTGTGGCTTCCTTGAGCTGGTCGCTGATTCCGATGAAATCCACCACCAACCCGCCCGGCTTGTTGCTGAAGATCCGGTTCACACGCGCGATGGCCTGCATGAGCGTGTGACCTTTCATGGGTTTGTCCACGTAAAGCGTATGCAGGCACGGAATGTCCGTTCCGGTCAGCCACATATCGCGCACGATGACGATTTTCAGCGGGTCATCAATGTCCTTCATGCGCGCTTTGATCGCGTCACGCTGGGGTTTGGTGGTAATGTGCCCGTCCTGACTCCACTCTGCCGGGTCTTCGGCCAGATTGCCGGTCATCACAATTTTGACTTCGGGACAACCAGGCAAATCAGTGAGTGCGTTGTAAAGTTTCACGCAGTTACGACGGCTCATGCAAATGACCATCGCCTTTCCGTTCAGCATCTTGTTTCGCTTCTGAAAATGGTCGAGCAACGTCTTCGCCAGGTCTTCCACCCGTTCCTTTGTCCCGGCAGCCTCGGCAACGGTGGCCCAGCGTGCGCGCTCGATTTGCGTGGCGTTGCCGCCAGCCTCCTCGGTGATTTCCGCCAGTTCCGCGTCAATTTGTTCGTTCGCCAGCTTCAACTTGATGAGACGCGGTTCATAATAAACCGGCACGGTCGAATGGTCTTTCTTCGACTGCATCATGTCGTAGCAGTGTATAACGTTGCCAAACACGGCCTGTGTGTCGGCTTGCGCGAAACTGATTGGCGTGCCGGTAAAGCCGATGAAAGACGCATTCGGCAGGGCTTTCCGAAGCTGATGCGCGAAACCCTCCGTGAGTCCGTATTGACAGAGATGCGCCTCGTCAGCAATGACAATGACATTGCGCCGCGTTGAGAGTGTCGGGTGAACAATTTCGTTTTCTCCCAACTGAAATTTTTGGATGGTCGAGAAGATGACCTCGCCGCCATCACCCGACAGCAGGGAACGAAGTTCCTCAATGGATTCGGCATGTTGCACGTCACCCACCAACGATTTCACCGCCACAAATTGATCGTGCAACTGGTCGTCAATATCCGTGCTGTTCACTTGAACAACAAAAGTGGGATTCTCCATGCGCAAGTCGTGCCGCAGGATGGCGACGAGATAGGCCATCGAGAGCGATTTGCCCGAACCTTGCGTGTGCCAAATGACGCCGATTTTCCGGTCGCCGTCCGGCTTTGTGGCGCGGATGGCTTCCTCCACCGCGAACCGCACGCCAAAATACTGGTGATATTTTGCGCCCTTCTTATCAATCTTCTCGTTGACCACCTCAAACGCGATGAAGTGTCGAAGATAATCCAGCAACCGCTCCGCCGGGAACAATCCCTCAATCAACGTCTTCATTGCGCCGGTGGAACTTTCCACCACGTCGCGCCCGCTGATGCTTTTCCAGGGCGCGAACCATTCCCAGGTCGAAGTCCACATCCCGTGCAAGGTCGAACCGACCGCGTTGGGCGTGTCGTCATCCGCGCGGCCTACCATGCCGCCATCGGAAACGACCACGAGCGCGTTGAAATCAAACAGTTGCGAAATCCCGGCCTTGTAATGCTGAACCTGGTTGAATGCGCCGAGCGTGTTCGGCTCTTCCTCGTATGGATTCTTCAACTCGAACAGCACGATGGGAAAACCGTTCAGATAAATGATGATGTCAGGGCGACGGTCATTCGCGCCGCGAATCGTCAACTGATTCACGACGCAAAAATCATTTTCCGCCCATTTGTCCTTATCCCATTCCACCAGAAATATATGCTCGTGGGCGTCCGTGCCATTAGGCTTGCGGTATTTCTGGTCATAACCGCTGGTGAGCATTGCATGAAAATGCTTGTTCCGCTGCTCTGTCGTGACGCCCTCCGGGTGCGACGCCTTTACGATTGCTTCTTCCAAGGCATCCGCTGGCAACTTCGGATATTTATTTTGCAGGAACGCCCGCAACCATTCCGTCATCACCACATCGCGCCAATCACGCTCGATGTCGCCGCCGTATTGGTATCGGTAGCCGGGCAATGCCAGCAGCCGATCAATTGTCGTCTCCTCAAACTGCGATTCTGTCCCATGATTGGACATTGTGGATGGTTTTTATTGCGATTTCGCCTTATTTTTTGCAGAAAAACGCCAAAAAAATAAGAAATAGCTGTTTACAGAATGACATTCTTTGCTATGATTTCGACGGTTGTTCGACCATGCGTTCAAAATCAAACAGGCAAAGTTTTTGCTACTTCCGCTGTATTGCAACATCGTCATTTTAGGACATATTTAATTTAGCTCATCAACCATGTGTTGAAGGAGTAACGAGGCCGTTCCGAAAGGGGCGGCTTCAGCATTTTTGGCCCTCCCAGTAGGCATCATATTCCTTTTGATATTTCTGCCGCTGATGCGGATGCTCCACATGATACTGCGTCCAAGGCAGCACATAGTCACCACGATCTGCGACTACCATCAAATAGCTGAAATCTGGCAGGGCCAACAGATAACGTTCTTCCTGGCGTCGTTCGTTTTTCCACCAAACAATCCGGTCGTCAGCGGTTGGTCGCAGATTGGTAAATGCTTCCATCGTCGGTTTCGGCCAGCGGATGCGTTCGCACCGTCTGATGTCAGGCAAACGATCATCTTCAATTTTACCATCGGAAATAAAATGCCAGAATGTCGCCTCCTTCCCTTTGCAAAGCGGGTGTTTTTTCAACCCCACTCGCTTTCCAATCCAATCCGGCAACGAATCAAGAAAGTCCGTGGTGAAATGGCTGTATAAAACTTCTTCGTAGGCAGTCCAGTCACCGCCGGAATCTTCCAGCAACACCAATGGTGGGAGCCAATCCACGTTCATGCCGCACCCCCCTGCGGTTCCCAGATGAACACATTTAATTTCCGTTCCCGCAAGAGCGTTGTGCGTGTCAACTGATAGCCGGAACGTTGCTTGAGCCGTTCGAGCAATACCACCTTCGCCGGATTGCTGGTCAATTCCCGATTGGCGTAACTCACGGCGCCAGTTAAAAAATCGCAAAGCTGAAGTTGTTCCACCTCATGCGAACCTATGACTTGTACCCGCTCCAAAATCTTTCGGTTGAAATCATACATATTATTGCAAAGGACTTCGTGCAGCTTCGCCACCTTTTTTGCACCGCAAGTGTCCTTGCGATCTAGGTAAATCCGGTATTTGGCCTCCGGGCTAAACAACAC
>JBAPQW010000082.1:0-101228 GCA_049280815.1 Verrucomicrobiia bacterium
CAAGATGGAACTGTTTTTGAGCGATCTGGCCGTTGCCGGGCAGGTGGCGGCAGCGACGCAGAATCAGGCCTTTAATTCATTATTGTTTTTGTACCGGGAGGTGCTGGGGGTGGAGATGGAGGAGGTGAGTGCGGTGCGGGCGGACCGGCCGGTGCGAGTGCCGGTGGTGCTGACCAAAGAGGAAACGCGGCGGGTGATCATGGCAATGTCGGGTACGACACAACTGGTGGTGAAGCTTTTGTACGGGAGCGGGTTGCGACAGTTGGAGGCTTTGCGATTGCGAGTGCAGGATGTGGATTTTGGGATGAAGCAAATAACGGTACGGGACGGAAAGGGGGCCAAGGATCGTTACACGATGTTCGCCGAGGTGCTGATTCCGCTGTTGCGCGAGCATTTGGAGAAGGTGCGGTTGCGGCATCAGGAGGACTTGAAACTGGGTTTTGGCTCGGTGTATCTGCCGGGGGCGTTGGACCGCAAGTATCCGAACGCGGCTCGCGACTGGCGCTGGCAGTATGTTTTTCCCGCCCGGGATTTGTCCAAGGATCCCCGGTCGGGCATGATGCGCCGGCATCATCTGGATGAAGCCACAATACACCGGGCGATCAAGTCGGCGGTGGCGCGGGTGGGAATCCAGAAGCGCGTGAGCAGCCATACGTTCCGTCACAGCTTTGCCACGCATGGCCTGCAGGGCGGAGCGGACATTCGGACGATCCAGGAATTGCTGGGTCATGCGGATGTCTCCACCACGATGATTTACACCCATGTCATGGGCCAGGGCGGTTGCGGGATGAAAAGCCCGCTGGATAATCTCTGAGGGCTGCTCAATTCAGCGGATTGGCGCCCGGGTATTGGCTGGCCAGACAGCCCAACCTCAGTCTGCGGCGTACTTCTTTCAAGCCCAGCCGTTGCACCGCAGCTTTCCAAGCAGGAGTATCGTGGATGTTTTTTTCAGTGCCGGCGGCCACCTCGTCAAGCCATTGTTTGGTGAGGTACGCCTTGGATTTGGGCGGAAGCTGTTGCGGAAGGTCTGCAGGCAGTTCAGCTATTTTTGCCGCGGGCTGGCTGCGCGAACGTTGTTTTCGGTTCACCAGCTCCCCGATGCCAAAGTTTTAATTCGCTGACAAGCCTAAAGGGCGGCGGCCATTTTTCCGTGGGAAAGAGCGGCGCGCACGGAGTGACGCACAAGTTCGATCCCTCACCCGGCCTGCGGCCACCCTCTCCCATCGGATGGGCGAGGGACAGGGATGGAAATTGTCCAAAACGATCACGCGCTGTCCTGCCTTCAGACAACACAAGACCGGCAGAGACGAAATGACGGCTTTCTCGCGGCAACGCGGGACGCGCTCGTTTCGGCCTTGCGTCAAATCGCCGCGTATATCCAGAGTCTGGCCCTGGATACTGTGTCAGCGGTGTTGTCCTCGGGTTTTGACGTGGTGATTCCAAACCACACCCAGACTCCCCTGGCGCGTCCGGTGTTGAATGATCTGGATAATTCGATCACGACGCAGTTGCAGCTGAGCATGCAGGCGGTAACCAACGCCAAAGCCTACCAGGTGCAATTTCAAAACGGCACGGCGGCGTGGCAGGAACTGGGTATTTTTCCCAATACCCGCGGCATCCTGTTGAAAGGCCTCACGCCGGGTTCCATTTACTCGGTCCGGGTGCGCGCGGTGGGCGGCTCGACGCAATACAGCGACTGGAGCGACCCGATTTCGCTGATGGCCACGTAGCCAGAGCGGTTGATGGTTGTGGGATGAAGGTTATGCGTAAATCCACCATCCCCGGCCATCACCTCTCAACTCTCAGCCCATCGGATTTGCGGATGGAGAAATCCAAACGCAACCGGGCGATGGTGAATCGGTCAACGCAGAAGCGCCCAAAAAAATGACCGGCCATCGCCCGGCATATTTTTATCAGCCCAAAGCCGGCCTTGCCCGGTTGGGCTCGCCGCGTCGAGCGCGGCTCAATTTTAGATTTTGGGCTTGGATTCCGGGCTTGGACCTTGGCAGTAGTCGGGATATTCCGGCCGGAACATCTGGGAACGGATGTAGCCGGCGAGGTCGTCCGGGCGCGGTTGACTGGTCAACTTGCGGGCGTAAACTTCCTCGGCCACGGCGACGGCGATGGCGTGGGAAACTTCATGGATGCGGTTCAACGCGGGATAGACCCGGCCTTCCGCCAGTTCGGCCTCGGTGACAAATGAGGCCAGCGTTCGCGCGGCCTTGGTAAACATGACATCGGTCACGCGGCGGGCATGAGTGCAGACCACCCCCAGACCAATCCCGGGGAAGATATAGGCGTTGTTGCCCTGTCCCGGCACGAGGGTGCGATCACCAATCTTCACGGGCGCAAAAGGACTGCCACAGGCAAAAACCGCCTGCCCCTCGGTCCAAGTATACGCTTCCTCGGCGGTGCATTCGGCTTTGGAGGTTGGGTTCGACAGCGCGAACACAACCGGGCGCTCATGAAAGCCGGCCATCGCGCGAACAACCTCCTCGTTGAAACTTTTTGCCACGCCGGAAACGCCGATCAATATTGTTGGTTTCAGGGCTTTGACCGCCGCGAGCAGGTCGGGGCAGGTCGGGTGTTCGTGGGCGTAGTGCAACTTGTGTTCGGAAAGCGCGTCGCGGCCTTTGACGATCAGCCCTTTCGAGTCCACAAACCAGCAACGTTGCCGGGCCTCCGTCATGGGGATTCCTTCTTCCATGAGACAGGCGGCGATATTTTCGGCGATGCCCATGCCGGCTTCGCCGGCGCCGAAGAGCAGCACGCGCTGGTCGCTCAGCTTCCCGCCGGTCAGGCGGAGGGCGGACAGGATGCCCGCCAGCGCCACGGCACCGGTGCCCTGGATGTCGTCGTTGAAGGTGCAGGCCCGGTTCCGATAACGCGCGAGCAGGCGGAAGGCGTTCCGGTTGCCAAAATCCTCGAACTGGACGAGCACACCGGGGAAAACCTTTTCGACGGCACCCATGAATTCCTCGATCAGTGTATCGTAATCCTCGCCGCGAATCCGTCGTTGGCGCAAGCCGGTGTAAAGCGGGTCTTTCAGGAGGGATTCATTTTCGGTGCCGACGTCGATGGTGATGGGGAGGCAAAGGGCGGGGTGGATGCCGGCGCAGGCGGTGTAGAGCGAGAGTTTGCCCACGGGGATGCCCATGCCATAGGCGCCGAGATCGCCGAGACCCAGAATGCGTTCGCCGTCCGTGACCACAATCACCCGCACGTTTTTGGTCGGCCAGTTATGCAGAATTTGTTCCATCTGACCCCGGTCCCGGTTGGTGATGTAAAACCCACGCGGGCGGCGGAAGATATAACCGTATTCCTGGCAGGCGCGCCCGACCGTAGGGGTGTAGATGATGGGCAACATTTCCTCCAGATTTTCCATGACCACCCGGTAAAACAACGTTTCATTCCGATCCTGAAGACTGACGATCTGCACGTAACGCTCGAGGTCATCAGGCTTGTGACGGAAGTTGGTCATGACCCGCAGCACCTGCTCCTCGATGGTGTGGATGTGTGGCGGCAACAGTCCGCGCAACCCGAGGGTCTCGCGTTCCGCCTCGGAAAACGCCGTGCCTTTGTTGAAAACCGGATTGTACAACCACTCGACACCTTTGCCGGGCAACGCCCGACCGGAACGGTTGTTGGTTTGTTTCTTGCGATCTTTCATGTGCTTAAAAACTCTGTACGGTTATCAATCAAAATTCCATGCACAGGCGCAAATTTTCCCGGAGCGCGGACAGCCTTGTCCGCGAGTCCGATGCCGCCGCAAACCAACGCGCGGACAAGCTGTCCGCGCTCCGATGGGTGCGACCCTGCGCGTTGGGATAAAGCGCGGTCCTGACCGGCCACCTTCCATCCAACCCACCCAGCCGGCCCTGAATCCAAGGTAACAAAACCTGCTGTATTCGCTGAACGTTATTTGGCAAAACCGACGTGTTTATTGCGAAGCGCGGGTTTTATCTGGTGGGTGCGCCGCTGACTTGCTTTGGACTCAAAGTGCGCGGACTAACGTCCGCGGCTACGAGGATCATGGGCAGGATTATTTTGGCAAACGGCCGGAAACAGGTTAAGCAAGCAGGGTGATACGGCAAAAGTTGTGTGGGTTGCTCCTGCTGGTGCTGCTGGTTTTGAGCACGCCGGGCTGTGGCAGCTTCATGGCCCGCCGCATGGCGCAGGCGCCGAACACGTATCCCACGTGGTTCGCGCCCAAGGCGCCCGTGGCCGTGGCCTTCAGCCCGAAATTCCTCACGAACTTTCCCAAACAATTTGTGACGGTGGGCCCGCCGGCGGCGAAACTGTGCTATCGCGTCGTCGAGCCGGCGGATTATCACCTGAAAATTTCCTCGACCAACTGGATGGAACACGGCCGGAAGCAGTTCGAGTTCACCTTCCATGCCGACCTGCCGGCGCAGCCGAATGCCTGGACGTCGGCGCCGCGCGGCACGGTGATATTGTTGCATGGCTACGGGCTGGCCCAGTTTTCAATGGCGCCCTGGGCATTGCGACTGGCCCAGGAAGGCTGGCGCTGCGTGCTGGTGGACCTGCGCGGACACGGCAAATCCACGGGCAAGCGGATCTATTTTGGGGTCCAGGAAGCGCACGACCTGAGCCAGCTTCTGGACGAGCTGGCGCGCGACGGGCGATTGACCGAACCGGTGGCCGCGTTCGGCGAATCCTACGGGGCGGCGCTGGCCTTGCGGTGGAGGACGGTCGAGCCCCGCGTGCGGACGGTGGTGGCCATCACGCCCTATGCAGGATTATCCAATGCTGTTGTGAATCTCGGCCGCGAATATGCCGGATGGATGCCGCAAGGGTTTATCCGGGCGGGGATAAAAAAACTGCCGGCCGTATTGGAAGTGCCTGCCGGCGAACTCGACACCACGACCGGACTGAGGCGATGTCCGGTGACCGCGCTGCTGGTGGCCGGGGCGGAGGACAAGATCACACCGGTGGCCGATGTGGAGCAATTGCACGCGCTGGCGGCACCCGGAAGCGAATTGATCGTGGTGCCCGATGCCACCCACGAGTCGGTGACTTATTTTTTTGCCGACCTGGTCACGCCGGTGTTGGCCTGGCTTTCGGGAGCCAATGGGCGGGGAATGTCACCGCCATAAACCACAGTGCCACTTCAACTTCCTCCCGGTGACATCGCGCATGAAGCCGGCAGATCCGTGGGTTGCCAGCGGCAGCGCGGGCGCATCCAGCCCCTTGCACCAAAGGTAGGGACGCCGCGCTGCGGCGTGACTGGCCGCGTGGAGCGGTCGGAACTCAATTTTTCGTAAAGGGGTATTTCCGCGCTTTCGGTTGCGCCGCTCAACGCGGCGCGGACAGCGCAGCGCGCTGTCCCCACCTATAAATGGTACGGGTGGATAGATGCGCCCCAGCAGTGCCAGGGGATGTGATTCTTATTCCATCCGAGCCCGGTTTGTGGCTTAATCCAAGCCCGTGAGAATTGTTGGCATCATTCCCGCGCGCTACGCCTCGACGCGGTTTCCCGGCAAGCCGCTCGCGCTCATCGCGGGCAAACCGCTCATCCAACACGTGGTCGAGCGCTGCCAGAAAGCCGGCTCGCTGGGCGAAGTCGTCGTGGCCACGGACGACACCCGCATCTGGGAGGTGGTGCAAAATTTCTGCCGGGTGGAAATGACGGGCCCGGATCATCCGAGCGGATCGGACCGCATCGCGGAGGTGGCCGGACGCTGCCAGTGCGACGCGGTGGTCAACATCCAGGGCGACGAGCCGTTGATTGACCCGCAGGTGATCGATGCCGTCGCCGGCGCGCTGAAGGGGGACGAAATGTCCACCGCGGCCACGCGCATCCGGGACGCCGGGGAACTCGACAGTCCCAACGTCGTGAAAGTTGTTGTCAACGCCGCCGGTCGCGCGTTATATTTTTCCCGGCGCACGATTCCGTATCTGCGCGAGGCCGCCAGTGGTTCGGGCAACGAACAGTTGGCGGCGTTTGCTTTTTTGAAGCACCTCGGCATCTACGGTTACCGGCGGGAGACGCTGCTGCGGCTGGTGAAATTTCCGGTGTCGCCCTTGGAAAATGCGGAAAAGCTGGAACAGTTGCGCGCGCTGGAAAACGGCATCCAAATCGCGGTCGTGAAAGTGGATTACGACAGCGTGGGCGTGGATGTGCCGGGCGACGTGAAACGGGTGGAAAAGCTTTTAACATCGTAGCCGCGTCTCGTGAGAGCGCGGCAAAATAATTTGTAAAGTCAGCCGCGAACTCACGTTCGCGGCTACAGAAAATTGAAATGAAATTCATATTTGTAACCGGTGGCGTGGTGAGCTCGTTGGGCAAGGGCCTGACGGCGGCCTCGCTCGGCACGCTGCTGGAAAATCGCGGCCTCAAGGTGGTGCTGCAAAAATTCGACCCCTATCTCAATGTGGACCCGGGCACGATGAATCCATACCAGCACGGCGAGGTTTACGTGCTCGACGACGGCGCGGAAACGGACCTCGACCTCGGGCATTACGAACGGTTCACCAATGTCAAGTTGACGCGCCTCAACAACCTCACCAGCGGCCAGGTTTATCAAAATGTGCTCAACAACGAGCGCGAGGGGAAATACCTCGGCAAGACCGTCCAGGTGATTCCGCACGTCACCGACGAAATCAAGAACCGCATTCATCTGCTTGCTGAAAAATCCAAAGCCGACGTCGTCATCACGGAAATCGGCGGCACGACCGGCGACATCGAGGGTCTGCCGTTTCTGGAGGCCATCCGCGAGTTTGCGCTGGAAGTCGGCTACAACAACGCGATTTTTCTCCACGTCACCTACGTGCCGTTCATCAAAGCGGCCGGGGAATTGAAGACCAAGCCCACGCAGCAATCCGTGGCCAAACTGCGCGAAATCGGCATCACGCCCCACGCCCTGATCTGCCGCTGCGAGAAGCCGCTCGACAAGGAACTGCGCCAGAAAATTTCCCTGTTTTGCAATGTCCCGGTCGAGGCGGTCATCGAGGAAAAGGACGTGGACCATTCGATATACGAGGTGCCGCTAATGCTCCAGCGCGAACGGCTTGATGACCTGGTGTGCCGCCTGCTGGACCTGCACACGGGCACCGCGAACATGACGCATTGGCAGGAAATCATCCGCAAACTCATCGCCCCGCAGCATCGCGTGCGCGTCGGCGTCGTCGGCAAATACATCGGGTTGCAGGACGCCTACAAATCAGTGTACGAGGCGATCATCCACGGCGGCATCGGCAATGATTGCGGCGTGGAAATCGTGCAGGTGGACGCCGAGGAAATTGAAAAGGAAGGCCCGGACAAAATTTTGAAGGGTCTCGGTGGCATCCTGGTGCCCGGCGGATTTGGTGAACGGGGCATTGAGGGCAAGATCAGGGCGGCGCAATATGCGCGCGAAAACAAGATTCCCTACCTCGGCCTGTGCCTGGGCATGCAAATCGCCACCATCGAATTTGCGCGAAACGTGTTGAAGCTGGAAAAGGCGCACTCCACGGAATTTGAGCCCGGCACGCCGCACCCGGTCATCGCGATGCTTGACGAACAACGGCGCGTGACGAAGAAGGGCGGCACGATGCGGCTGGGGGCGCAGCCCTGCCAGCTGACGCTCGGCACGAAAGCGGCGGAACTTTACGGTTCGTTTGTGATCAACGAACGCCACCGCCACCGTTACGAATTCAACAACGCCTACCGCGAAAAATTCGAGAAGGCCGGCTTTGTGTTCAGCGGCCTGTCGCCCGACGGCAAGCTGGTGGAAGTCATCGAGCTCAAGGACCATCCGTTCTTCGTGGCGAGCCAGTTCCATCCGGAATTTTTGAGCAAGCCGCACCAGCCGCACCCGCTGTTCAAGGGTTTCATCGCCGCCGCGCACGCGCGGCTGCATCAAAAGCCGTTGTAGTTCGTCAGCGCTGTAGGTCGGGCAGACTTGTTCGTTTTCAGCAACTTGTCCGCTGCGATCATGAAATCAGTGATGACGTTCGCCTTCGCCCGGCTTTACCCATTGTGATGGCAAATGGTATTTTGCGCATCAAGTTTACGACCGCCTTGACGCTGTCGTGAAAGATCCGGCAGGTGACTCATTTCAATTTGGGTGAGTTTTTGAGGTTTCCAGTCCGGTCCAGGGCACCTGAAATTCCATGCCGGGAGCCGTCGTCCGCAAGCCCGATCCGCCCGGTGCCGATGAAAATCGCGGAGGTCACTCGACGCAGACTCGAGAGGTCGAACTGAACCGCCGGTTTTGGATTCCGTCGGGAGAGGGAGCGTTCCCGAGCCGTGTCCTGACAGAAAACTTAACGGTATCGTGGTGATGCATCGTCAAGGCCATGACTCGTTGCGTTCGCTTCCGGCCATCCCCTGTTGAAATGAAGGGGTTTTTGTGAACATGGAGGCTGGCTTCGGCGTGAGTCGCAAAACCTCAATAAAAAAACGTGAACCCTCAATGACATGAGGCTATCTTTTGATAAGATTAAGTCTTATCAACCTGAACAAGTCTACGAACATGCCTATGAAAACAGCCTCTTCTCCCGGACTGACAACTCGATTCTTCTTAATTTTGGCCGGTTGGGCCATTCTCCTTCACCAACCGGCGGCCGCCGCCGCCCCTTCCGTGGTTGGCTTGTGGCGGTTCGACGACGGGAGCGGAACCAGCGCCCTGGACTCCTCCGGTTTGGGAAACAATGGAACCCTTACCGGGGAAAATGGCAATGTTCCGGCATGGGTGGCAGGACAGGCAGGATTTGGCAGTGCCCTGCGGTTCACGAACAACGGCGCCGACCACGCTTATGTAAATATTCCCGGTGCGGCCTCGCTCATGATTGGCCAGACCGCCACAAATCCGTGGACCGTCACGGCCTGGGTCTATGAAGATTCCAACGGCACGGGCAATTTCGTGGCAGGTTACGGACGGATACTCACCATCGACGACGGCAACGCCTTCCAGCTTGAGTCTGGGGCCATCGGTGACGCGGAGATGTACACCTGGAGCGAGCTCAACGCTCCCTGGCAGGTACCCTGGGGCGTAGCATCTTCCGTTGCACCACTTCTGGACCAATGGGTGCATTGGGCGGCGGTTTACGACGGAACCAACCTGACGATCTACCGCAATGCGAACCAAGGGCCGCAAGGTGGCACTTCTTCCACCCCGGTGACTTCACCTCTGGCGTTTCCCGGTTATGCCGGCGCCATTCTGATCGGATCGGAACTCGATCAAGCCGCCAGCGTTAACTGGAACGGGATGTTGGACGACGTCGCCGTGTTTGCCGGGGCGCTGACCCAATCGGAAATCGCCACGGTGATGACGGGTGATTTTTCGTCATTCGTCGGCGGCCCGGCAGGCATTGTCGGCCAGCCGCAAAACCAGACGGTGCCGCAGGGATCGAGCATCACTTTCAGCGTTGGCGCGGATGGCCTGTCGCCGTTCAAATATCAGTGGTATTTCAATGGCACCAACAAGTTGTCCAGCGCCAGCAACCCGACGGCTACCAATGCCACGTTGGTGTTGAGCAATCTCCAGTTAAACCAGTCGGGGACTTACTCGGTGTCCGTCAGCAACTCCCTGGGCGGCGCAACCAGTCAGCCCGCCACGCTGTCTGTGTTTAAAGCGAACTTGGTCGGACTCTGGCGTTTTAACGAAGGAAGCGGCACCAATGCCATTGATACGTCAGGTTTGGGAAACAACGGGGTTCTCGCCGGCGAAAACGGAAATGTTCCGGCGTGGGTGGCTGGACAAACCGGGTTTGGTGGCGCTCTGCGTTTCACCAATAACGGCGTCGATCACGCCTACGTTACGGTTCCGAGCAACGGCTCGTTGTTGATCGGACAGACCGCCACGAATCCCTGGACCATCACTGCCTGGGCTTATGAGGATTCCGATGGTACGGCCAATTTCGTGGCCACCTATGGCCGGTTAATGGTCATTGACGACGGCACAGCGTTCCAACTGGAGTCAGGCGCGTCGGGTGATGCCGAACTCTACACTTGGGCGCGGGCCAATGGCGCCTGGCAAATCGGGTGGGGTGGATCTCCCGGTGTTACGCCGCTTCTGGATCAATGGGAGCATTGGGCTGTGGTTTATGATGGAACGAATCTCACAATCTATCGCGACGGAAATCAAGGACCCAACGGCGGGATTGCTTCTCAAGCGGTAAATGCCCCACTTGGGGGATACATTGGATTCCAAGATGCCATACTCATTGGCACAGAACTGGCACAGGATGGTACCCGCAACTGGAACGGCCTGTTGGATGACGTGGCGGTATTTAATATCGCGTTGTCTCAATCCCAAGTCCAGACGGTCATGGCCGGTGACTTTAGCGCGTTCATTCCGCATCCTCAGTTGTCCATCAGCAGCGGTGCGGGAAATGTTGTTCTCAGTTGGCCGGCGGTTCAATCCACGTTCCAACTCCAATCGACGGCAAAACTGGCTCCATCCTCCTGGACTGACGTTGTTGCTCCCAAAGTGCAGATTGGCAGCTTGGTGACGGTGACGGTGACAAACAGCCCCGGATCCCAGTTCTTCCGTTTGATTGGACCTTGAGAATTCGCAATCAGCGAGGGTGATCGGTGTGCTCATTTTATGGAAAACATCTCGATTTGAGAGAACATGGACGACTCGTCGTTGCGTAGAAATTCTGAATTCCCATTCTCGATGAAAGTCGGGGTGCTGCTTGCGATCGTTGCGGTTTGCAACAACTCGCAGGCGGCCACCAATCTGCCCTCCTATTACGCGCATCCAACGGAACTGGATGCTTACGGCGTAATCGCACCCTGGTATCATGGACTGAACGGGCAGTTGGATGAGCGTCTGAACATCGCCGTGAATGTCTATAAACGCTATCCGTGGGTGGACCAGCCCAAGGCGGTCATGGCCGCGCCGGACTTCATTTATAACTCCCACTGGAGCATCAAGCCCGACGGCACCATCCTGATTCCTCCGACGACCGATTGGATGTGCGGAGATCTGGCGCAACGCACCTGGAGCACCATAAAAGGACTCACCGCCTACTACCAATATAGCGGCGATCCGGTTGCGTTCGTCTACATTCCTCGGGCGGTGGATTATATTTTGGATTACGGGTTGACCGATGAAAAGGCGGACTGGCCTATATTTCCCATCAGCACGCCGACCCGGGGAAAAGCCTATGGGAAATGCGATCCGGCGGGCCGCAATCAACTCGACCTCTGTGCCATTGTGGGCATCGAGGTGCTGCGCGCCTACAAACTCACCGGAAATCGGCGCTACCTGCAAATGGCGAAACATTGGGGCGATGTGTTTGCCGCCAAATGCCAGTTCACCCATCCGGAGATTTCCCCGTGGAACCGCTACGTGGATCCTTCCGTGGTGGGATGGTCCGACGTGCTGACCGGCACCACTTCCATCATAGTTGACTTTCTCGACGACTTGATTCAAATCGATTATTTGGGAAAAGACGGCGCGATTCTCAAGGCCCGGGACGCGGGAAGACGTTTCCTGAACGAGCAAATGCTGCCCGCCTGGTGGGTGGATGACACGTGGGGGCGGACGTATTGGGATTGGGACAATCCCATGATGTGCGGCATGGTTTCAATGTGCGCCGACCATTTCATGATGTATCCCCAAGCTTATACCGACTGGCAGAGTGATTTGCGGAACATGCTTTCCCTGGCTTGGAATCGCAACTGCGTCGCCCCGGATTCCTGGGGCGATGTGTACAGCGGTGCCTGGGCGTTTCCCGAATCTTCCGTTTGCTGCGGCACTTCCCTGTCTTACAATCAATACACGGCCGGCCCGACACTGATTCGCTACGGCGCGCTGGCCCACAGCGAGTGGGCGGCGGAAATTGGCCGGCGCATGATGCTCATGGCGACTTACGATAGCCTGCCCAACGGGGTCGTGAAGGACGGCTTGTTTGGCGACCAGGTGGCGACTGCCGAATGGTCAAATCTGGCCCATCCCTGGCCGCTGTGCCAGGTTCTGGAAGCCATGGCGTGGTTGCCCGAGCAGTTCGCTCCCAACCGCGAAAACCACATTGTCCGTTCCTCTTCGGTGGTGCGGGAAGTTCGCTATGGAAAAGGCAAAATCACCTACGCCACCTTCGATGCGCCGCCGGGCGTGCAGGAAGTCATGCGACTGGCCTTTTGTCCCGCGTCAATCCAGGCCGATGGCCGGCAGCTCGAAAAACGCTCCACGCTGGACGCCAACGGCTATACGCTCACACCCTTGTCAAACGGCGACTGGATGGTCACCGTGCGGCATGATGGTTGCCGAAACATTCAAGTGACCGGAGACGATCCGCAACAAACGGCCGACCAGACTTCATTCGTGTTTACCGGAACCTGGGCGACGCAGAAGGACAACGCCGTCCCGGGCGGTTCATTACGCTCGGCGGATCAACCGGGCGCGACCATGACCTTCCAGTTCTCCGGCAATCAAGTGCGACTGCTGGGCGCCGTTGGCCCGGATGGAGGTTGGGCGGATGCCTTCGTGGACGGCGTGAAGCAGCCAACGTTGGTGGAGGGTTGGAATCCCACGATCCGGCACGAACAACCGATCTTTCTCAAGAATGGTCTGACCAACGGGCTGCATGAGTTGAAAATTGTCGTGCGCGGCGAGAAAAATCCGCTGGCGCTTGGCGCTCAGATTGCACTCGAGTCCGCCCTATACTCTGCGGCCACCGGAGACGCGGGCTTCGGCTCCGGTGGCGGGCCAAAAGGCGCGCAACGGCTGATCTTTGGTTATACCGGGCGGGAGGACTACATTGACTCGAAGGGCAACCCCTGGCGGCCCGGCACTGAATTCGTCGCCCGCCTCGGATCTGACGTGGATGCGGTTGCGCGGTGCTGGTGGCATGCCCGTCGCAGCATGTATATCGGCGGCACATCGGACGAGGAAATATACCGATACGGGGTTCATGCGCCGGAATTTTGGGTGAATCTCACCGTGGCGCCCGGCCGTTACAAAGTGCGTTTACATTGGGCGGACACGCCCGAAACGCCGTGGGTCGAGCGCGAGGGGGACAAATGGGAGCCGGTTCCCCGCCCGACCACGGTGCTCATCAATGGTCAAACCGTGATTGAAAATCTTAACGTGCGAAAGGAAGCGGGAACATTCCACGCCTATGCCCGTGAATTTGAAAACATCCAGCCCCAAAACGGGATCATTGAACTGCGCTTCAAATCCGTGCCGGGCCATGAGGCGATGGTCCAGGCGGTGGAGATCATCCCCGAGGGTGATGCGGGTGAGAGAAAACTTTGACGACATGAACGTGTTCAATGCACCGAGAAACAGGCGGCCGCCAGGTTCTTCGCCGGGCCGGTCAGCCTTCACGCTCATTGAGCTGCTGGTGGTCATTGCCATCATCGCCATTCTGGCTGCGTTGCTGCTGCCAGTGCTTTCGCAGGCCAAGAAACAAGGCGATCGGATTTCCTGTCTCAACAATCTCAGACAAATCGCGGTTTACATGCAGCTCTACACGGACGATTACCAGGACATCTTTCCGGCGCATCGCAACCAGAACATCAATAACAACAATGTTAACCTGTCCATGACCAACTGGTGGGGCATCACTTTGCTCGCCATGGCGAACAATCCGTCACAGAGCAATCTCTTCCATTGTCCGGCCCTCAAGGAGCCGCGGCGAGATGCGGGAATAACCTGGTCCTGGAATTTCGATCCTCATTTTGTCGGGTATGGCTACAATAATTATTTTCTGGGACTGCACCCGTTTTTGGCCACCACTTTGTTGGTGGGCGGAATCCATTTTAACACCGTGCCTGACTTTAAACGAAGCGCCATTCTTCATCCGACGGATACCTTCATGATCGGCGACAGCATGCCGGCCTCCAGCGACATCACTTCCACGGCGTGTTGGAGTTCGGATTGTTGGTGGCCCTATGCCTCGAACAACAGCCACCAGGGGGTCGAGATGATCCGGCACTCGGGGGTTGGCATGGCGGTGTTCACGGATGGGCATGGCGCCGCCCGCAAGGATGCCGATATAAATCCCCCGGTGGATCCAGCCACGGCAACGGTCAAAGCCCTTGGGAACAGCCAATACTGGGATCCGTTGCAGAGATGATCACTGGCCATTTCAAATTCGTGAATAAACCACAAGCTACCATATGAACCATATCCATTCGGCGGCCCTTGTCCTCACGTTGGGTTGCGGTACGGTCCTGGCACAACTGGATCCGGGCAATCCCCTGTCGGGCCTGGAGAAACTGAAAGACTTTGAGACCCGGCGCGCGTCGTCCAGCGATCCGGACTGGCGCAATGGCAACGGCGACTGCCGGTGGATCAAACCGGGCGGCAGCCTGACGCTGGCGGAACTCACCGGGCCCGGAGAAATCGTCCACTTCTGGTGCACGATCGCAGACCAGGAACCGAATTATTCCCGGCTGCTCACGTTACGAATTTATTGGGACGGTGAAACCAACGCCAGCGTTGAATGTCCGATCGGCGATTTCTTCGGCATGGGCATGGGCGTGGACAAGGCTTTTACTTCATTGCCCGTCCGCGTCAGTTCCGACGGCCGCGGACGCAATTGTTATTGGCCGATGCCGTTTCGGAAATCGGCGCGCATCGTCGTCACCAATGAAAGCAAGAAGCCCTGCGACGCGTTTTATTACTACGTTGACTGGCAAAAACTGCCGTCCTTGCCGGCGGACAGCGCCTATTTCCACGCGATGTATCGGCAGGAGTTTCCGTGCGTGATGGGCCAGAATTATCTGATTGCGGACATTACGGGCCGCGGGCAGTACGTGGGAACGGTGTTGAGCGTTTATCTGGTGTCGCCGGGCTGGTTTGGCGAAGGCGATGATTTCTTTTTCATCGACGGCGAGCAGGAGCCGAGCCTGCGCGGCACCGGGACGGAAGACTATTTTTGCGACGGCTGGGGTTTCCGCGAGCAATCCGGCCCGTTTTATGGCACCCCGCTGTGGGAAGGCTATGACCCCGGCGATCGCGGCAGCGCCTACCGCTGGCATATTCCTGATCCGATTACGTTCAAGAAATCGTTGCGCGTGGAAATCGAACACAAGGGGGGCCAGGATTTTCCCGACGGAACGTCCACCGGTTTCATTGAACGCGATGACTTGTTTTCCAGCGTGGCGTTCTGGTATCAAATCGAGCCGCACAAGCCCTGGCCGGCATTGCCGCCCGGGGCGGAGCGATTGCCGTTCCACGAATGGATCATGCTCAAAGGTTACGCGGCCGAGCCGGCGGCGAAGCATTCCGACGACCCGATTGAAGTCCAATCCCTGGATGGGGTCACCGATGGCAAACAATTGTGGTTCCATCCGACCCACGACAAAGGATGGGTGGAAGTATCGTTCGAGAGCCAGACCAACCAGGTTGCCGAACTGACGCTCAAGACGGTGCACTCTTACGATTACGGGATTTATCGCGTGCTGCTCGACGGCCGGCAAATTGCCCAGCTGGACCTATACGATCCGGAAATCGTCCCGACCGCAGAAAAACTCGGGACGCAAAAGCTGACGGCAGGAACCCATACCCTGCGCTTTGAATGCGCGGGCAAGTCGCCCAAATCAGCGGGATATTTTCTGGGCTTCGATGCGCTGGTGGTGCGCGTGCCGGTTTACAGCCGGCCGGCGACGGTTGATTTGCGAACACTGCAAAAGCACAAATGATCCGCAACTGGCTCCTCCCGGACATGGCATCATAAGCGCCTGGACTTGTAAAAATGCCATTTTTCCATTGGACATCGCCTCTCCGCTGCCCGGTCTGCCGGAAAACCTTTGCGGGCCGATTTGCCGCCCTGTTGAGCGTCGCATGGTTTTTGAACACGAGCGTCCTGCATGCCGAACAACTCTTCCGGCACCCGGTGCGACTCGACAAGGATGGGGAGCTTCTTAGCTGGGTTGATTCCGAAGCCCCGTACGACTGGATCATCCGAAATGACTGGGCGATGTTCACGAGCATCCCGGTGCAGCCGGATGGTTACCGAACCTATTTTACCTACCCGGAATTCAACGGACTGAATGATCCGGCTCAACCGCTGTTCGCGGGACGCCCCTGGGCTCACAATCCGGCGGGATTGTTTGCCATGCTTACCGACTCGGCGTTGCTTTATCATGCCTATGGTGGAGACCAGACCGTCATGGACCGGGTGCGCGAGATGTTGGACCACATGATCACGTTTGGAACCACGGACGCCACCGATTCCTGGGCATCAGTTCCGTATTCCAGTTCGGATGCAGGCAATCCGGTTTACCGTGGCGGCACGGATACCATTTACTGCAATCAGGAAAACCACACGCCGTGCGGTCGCGGAGATGGCGTGGGATATCTGGAACCGGACAAGGTTGGCGAACTTGGCTGCGCCTATCTCCAGTTCTACGAGTTTACCTTGGAGCAAAAGTACCTCCAGGCTGCCCTGCATTGTGCCGATGCGCTGGCGGCGCACGTGCGCCCCGGAGACCAAAGCCATTCTCCCTGGCCGTTTCGCGTCGATGCCAGGACCGGGACGCGGATTCGCGAGGAATACACGGCCAACACCATCGGCCCCATACGCCTGTTTGACGAACTTCTCCGCCTCAAACAGGGTGACCAAAAATCCTACGCGCGGGCGCGAGACCTGGCGTGGCGCTGGCTCATGACTTACCCCGTCCAGAACCAGGTCTGGACGCAGTATTTCGAAGACGTGCTGATCTACGCCGATTATCGCACCAACCGGAACCAATATTCGGCGCTGGAGACCGCCCGTTACCTGCTGCAGCACCCGGAAATGGATCCGGATGCGCTCGTTCACGCGAAGCGGATTCTGGATTGGGTGACCCACTACTTCGCCTCCGACTCGGTGACCATGGCGGGGTTGCACGAAAAGGGGCTACAGTGGGGCGCGGAAGTGCTTTCCGAGCAGTTGAATGATAAGGACAAAATGGCCAGTCACACCGCGCGCTACGCTTCCGTGCGCGCCCTTTGGTACGAAGTAACCGGCGACCTTGACTCCAAACAACGCGCCTTTCGTTCTTTCAACTGGGCGACGTACGCCTCGCGCGCAGATGGGTTGGTCAAGGCGAGCCTGGATGAGTCCACCGGCTATTGGTTTTCAGACGGCTACGGAGATTACCTGCGCCACTTTCAACGGGGCATGGCCTCGGTGCCGGAATGGGCTCCGCCGAAAGAGTCGCACTTATTGGGCTCAACTTCCGTGGTGCAGGCCATTCATTATGGGGACCACCAGATTGATTACCAGACGTTCGACCAAGCCGCGCGCGAGGTGCTCAGATTGCGGGATACACCAGCGGCGGTGCGCGCGGGCGCGGAATTGCTGCCCCGGGTAAACAACCTCAATGAATGCGCACAAGGATACACGGTGGAAGCCATGGCCAGCGGTGGTTTTGCGGTTCGCATTAAACACGAGCATTCGGGGATCATCCGGATCCGATTCGAGAACGCCGGGGAAACGCATGCTTGAAAGTTTGAACGGCGTCCGACACGTTCGTGGCCTGTAGCGGACCGTCTTTCTCCAGCAAAAGCCAAAGGGGTTGCTCCGACCGCCGTTAAATAATGCGCATGAATTTCCGCGGTCTCGATGATTTGTGGAGCCCGTTACACCAGGTGAAACCGGCCTCTGGAGGTCATCTTCGCGTGGCGACGAAATTCTCCCGGCGTGATCCCTATTTTCTGCGTGAAAACCGTGTGCAGATATTCACCGTAATTGAAGCCCGTTTTTTCGGCAATCTGGGACAGGTTCCAGTCGGTATCGGTCAGCAACTGTTTCACTTTTTCCAGGCGCAACCTCAACACCTCGGCTTTGGGGGAGCGCCCCATCTTCGCCACAAAACGTCGTTCGAAGACCCGCCGGCACAGGCTTGCCACCTTCGCCACCTCCTTGATGGTGATGGGATCAAATGCATGATCGCGGATGAAGCGCAACCCGACGGCCAGCTGGCGATCATCCAGGGCCAGCACCTCGGTGGAGCGCCGGGTCACAATCCCGCGGGGCGGGATGAGGATCGGTTTGGCGGGCGGTTTGCCGCCCGCCATCATTCGATCGAGCAAAACCGCCGCATCATACCCGATGCGAAGGGTGTCCGGGGCCACGCTGCTCAGCGGGGGGTCCGACAGCTCACAGAGGATTTCATCATTATCCACGCCGATGATCGCCACTTCCTCGGGCACAGCCAGTTCCAGCCGGCGGCAAAGGTTCAAGACCTGCTGGCCTCGAATGTCGTTGCACGCCATAACTCCGATTGGTTTCGGCAGCGCGGCCAACCAGCGCCCGAGTTCCTCCTGGAAGAGCATACCTTGTCTTTCGTATCCGGTGGTTTGCCCTTCCGCCAATTGCCTCGGCGGGATAAAGATCTGACACGAAAAGCCGGAAAGCGCCAGCTGCTCCTGGAACCAATGGGACCGCTTGTCGGAATAATTGGCCCCTACGAATCCACAAAATGCATAGTGTCGAAACCCCCGGTTCATGAGATGTTCGGCGGCCAGGATCGCCACCTTCCGGTCATCGGTGTCAATCAGGGGCAAACCAAAACCGCCGACCGAGCCTCGCACATCCACCGCGGGCATGCCGAGCCGCCGGACAAACGCAGCCATTTCCGGCGTTTCCACCCGGGCGATGACTCCGTCCCCGTCCCAGTTGCTGAGCCAGCCTGGAAAAGCGTCGGTCCACTTCCATTCCTCGCTTTGCACAGACCACTCGTGGTGTTCGCGCACGAACTTGGCCACCCCCAGGAACAGTCCCCGGCCATAAGCCCGCGACGACTCGATGATCAAGGCCACGCGCCGGCGGCGCTTGGGAAGGGCTCGTTGGCGGCGAGGTCTCATACAAAAAAGTTTTGGGCGCAACGTTGCCATACCGGCTGACACCCAGGAATCATTCGCGAATTGGCGATTGCCAAAAACCTCAAACGCTTCTGGGAGTGCCCCAGGATTGTTTCATCCGAATGTTCCTTGGCTTCGGGCTTTATTTCTAATAATAATAACGGTTTGGCCGGTAGCCTCCTCATTCTAACCGACCGTCGCAAAAGCTCAATAGAAAAACGCGAACTCTCAATGACAACCGCCCGGACTTGCGGCATAAGGAATTGAGTGGACCTCGGTTACAACCGGCGGCCACCTCGACTTGTGAACAAACCGAAACGGAACACACATTTTCTATGAACGCTTCAACACCGTTGTGGCTGGCTTTTTTACTGGTGGCATTGCAAGGGCTGGAATTGCACGCGGCTGATCCGGTCTATGACGGCTCGGGGGGCATTCTGGGGAATCTGATTCACACCTCCAATGCTCAGTCGCGATCGATTTGTCCGGAGAATTTCACGGGTGAAAAGGGCAAGGCGGGCATGGCCACGAATGGCACGGGCGCCTACGCGGCGCGGGATTTGGGCCCGGGCTGGAAGATTTCGCCGTCGGTCGTGGTCAAGGCCAAAAGCACGTTCACGCTGGGCGAGATCCAGGGGCCCGGCAGCATTCAGCACATCTGGATGACGCCCACCGGGAATTGGCGGCACTCAATTCTGCGCTTTTATTGGGATGGCGCAACCGTGCCGGCCGTGGAATGCCCGGTGGGAGATTTCTTCGCGTGCGGCTGGGGGGAATACGGCCAAATCAATTCGCTGGCGGTCTGTGTCAACCCGGGCAGCGCCTTCAATTGTTATTGGCCGATGCCATTCCACAAGTCCGCCAGAATCACCATGGAGAATACCGACGACAAAGACATGGTATTGTACTATCAGGTGGATTACATCCTTTCGGAACTGCCGGAAGATGCCGCCTATTTCCACGCCCAATTCCGACACGAAGCGCCGCTCAAGCAAAAGGGTCTCTACACGATTCTTGATGGCGTCGAAGGCCAGGGACAATATGTGGGCACTTACCTGGCCTGGGAAACGCACAGTCCCGGATGGTGGGGGGAAGGGGAAGTCAAATTTTACCTGGATGGCGACAAGGAGTTCCCCACCATCTGTGGCACGGGCACGGAGGACTACTTTTGTGGTTCCTATGATTTTGAAAACCCGGGGACAAAAAAATATCAGGTTTTTTCCACCCCTTACACCGGTCTGGCCCAGGTCATTCCTGCGGATAAGATATACGAAGCGGGCCAAAAATTCGGCTTGTATCGCTGGCACCTCACCGACCCGGTGCGCTTCCAAAAGAGCTTGAAAGTAACCCTCCAAGCGCTCGGCTGGCAAAGTGGCGGGCGATATCTTCAACTCCAGGACGACATTTCTTCGGTGGCCTTTTGGTACGAAAAGGATGCGGCGACCAAGGCACTCGTTTTGTCGAGGCTTGGCAAGAGTCAGCCGCAGCCATAAATTGCCTGAAAAATGAGCGAAATGCTCTCGTCAGGCGCTCCAAATCACTTGCATACTTGCCGCCAATTCCATGAACAGCCCTGAATTCATGGCTGCAGGCGCGGAGATCTTGCTGGCCCGCATGAGCGGCATCACCAAGCGCTTCGACCGGGTGACTGTTTTGCAGGACGTCCAGTTTGAACTCCGCGGCGGGGAGGTGCATGCGCTGGCGGGTGAAAACGGCGCCGGCAAAAGCACGTTGATCAAAATCCTGGCCGGCGTGCACGCGGAATTCGAGGGGCGGATCGAAATCAACGGCCGGGAGGTTCGCCCGCAAACGCCGTTGGAGGCCAATGCCCTTGGCGTCGCGGTCATTCATCAGGAACTGTCGCTGATTGGACCGATGAGTGTGGCCGACAACATTTTCCTGAGCCGCATGCCCACGCGAGCCGGGCTGGTGCGGGTCGCCGCGCATTGGCGCGAAGCGGGGCATTGGTTGCGGCAGCTTGGTCTGGACATTGACGTGCGCCGGCCGGTGGAGCAGTTTCCCATCGCCATTCAGCAGCTCATCGAAATTGCCAAGGCGCTCAGTCAAAACGCCCGGATCATTGTCATGGATGAACCGACCAGCGCGTTGAATGCGCCGGAGGTGGGAAAGCTTTTTTCGCTCATTCAGTCGTTGAAACAGCAGGGCTGCGGCATCGTTTACATCACCCACAAAATGGAAGAGATCGAACGGATCGCCGACCGCATCACGGTCCTGCGCGACGGCCAGTGGATCGGCACCGCACGTGCCGCCGAATTGCCGACGCCGAAGTTGATCCAATGGATGGTCGGTCGGGAAATGGGCGAACAATTTCCCCGGCACACGCCGCATCCGGGCGCCGAACGGCTGCGTTTGGAAAACTTCAGCGTTTTCCCCGACGGCTGTTCAAGGAAACCAGCGGCGCAGAACGTTTCGCTGTCCGTCCGCGCCGGAGAAATCGTTGGTTTGGGCGGATTGCAAGGGTCCGGCGCGAGTGATTTGCTGCTCGGGTTGTTTGGTGCCCATGGTCAGGCAACGCGGGGAAGCGTGCAATTGGACGGAACGGAGACGCGGTTGGCCTCGCCACGAGAAGCCATCGAATCCGGCGTGGCGTTGCTGACGAATGACCGCAAAGCCACCGGGTTGGTGCTGTCGCAGTCCATCATTGCGAACGCCACGCTGGCTGGTTTGCGCGACCTTTCGCGCGCCGGTTGGCGGCTGCCTGCCCGGGAACGCACCGCCGCGGAACACACCACCTCGCTCATGCAGTTGCGCGCTGCGTCGCTGGACGTGGAAGTCAACGCGCTTTCCGGCGGCAATCAGCAAAAGGTCGCCCTGGCGAAATGGCTCCAGATCCGTCCCCGACTCCTTCTCCTCGACGAGCCAACCCGCGGCATTGACATCGCCGCCAAACGGGAAATTTATCAGTTGATGAACCAGTGGACGGCCCAAGGCATCGCGATCCTCCTGATTACTTCGGAAATGCCGGAACTGCTGACATTAAGTGACCGGATTGTGGTCCTGCATCGAGGGCAGGTTACGGCGGAATTTTCGCGGGCCCAAGCCACTCCGGAAACTGTTCTGGCCGCAGCCATGGGATCCAATTCAACGGTCCACCCTGCCGATTTTCAAAACTGATGGCTGAACCTTCCCAAATGCCCGAAGCAAATCCGCTGAAACTGATTCTGGTCAGTCCGGCGGGCCGCGCATTTCTAGCCTTGTTGCTGGTCTTGATCCTCGGCGCCATTTTCAATGCGGACGGCGCATTTTTCAAAATGGGCACCCACCGGGATACGCTCCGCCAGGCATCCGTCTATGGCATTCTGGCCTGTGGCATGACGCTGGTGATTATTTCCGGCGGCATTGACCTGGCCGTAGGCAGTGTGCTGGCATTGGTGGCGGTCTGCTGTGCCCAGATGGCGATCCACTGGAATTGGTCCGCCTGGTTGGTGGCGCCTGCCTGCCTTATCGTCGGCGGTTGTTGCGGCGGGGTTTCCGGCCTCGTCACGGCCCGGCTCGGGGTACAACCGTTCATTGCCACACTTTCAATGATGGTTCTGGCCCGCGGGCTGGCCAAGTACGCCTCCGGTGGCATGAAAGTTTCCACCGCAATCATGAATGCCGATGGAACCTACCGCTACGTGGAAGTGCCCCGCTTTTTCCGTTTGGTTGACCATCGCATTCTGGGCGGCAACGTTTCGGTGGTGACGCTGATCTTCGTCGCCTGTGTGGCGATGGCCTGGGTGTTGATGTCAAAACATGTCTGGGGCCGCTATCTGTATGCGATAGGCGGCAATGAAGAGGCGTCGCGCCTTTCCGGTGTTCCCGTCGTGGCGGCAAAAACCCTGGCCTATGTGGCTTCGGGCATGTTCGCCGGCGTGGCCGGCATGTGTCAGGCAGCCCAGGAACAACAAGGCGATCCGGAAGCCGGGGTGGGCTATGAATTGATGGCCATTGCCATGGTGGTGATTGGGGGAACCAGCCTGATGGGCGGCCGCGGCGGGATCGGTTTGACGCTCCTCGGCGTTTTGACCATCGGTTACCTCGACAAAATTCTCAGCATCAACGCGGTTCCCGAAGCGGGGCGTTTGGTGTTGACGGGTGTTATCATCGTGGCGGCGGTGTTGGCCCAGCGTCGCAAACGATACTGAGAATCCACAAATCCAAATATTATGCGCACAAACCATGCTCTGATTCCAACGCTGACCACCCTCTTGTTGGCGACCGCCCTGTTTAGCGGTTGCGACAAGTCGGGCGGCCCCGGCACCTCAACCACGACCTCCACAAACGCGGCCAGCCGTCAGTTTGTCATTGGCATGTCGCAATGCAATCTCGGCGAGCCCTGGCGCGTGCAGATGAACGCGGACATCCGGGCCGCCGCTGCCAAATATCCGGAACTCGAGGTCGTTTTCAAGGACGCCCAGAACGATACGCTCCAACAGCGCGCCCAGGTCGAGGAGTTTGTCAGCGCCAAAGTTGGCCTCCTCCTCATCAGCCCCAAGGAAGCGCAACCGCTGACCGAGCCCATCGCCCACGCCATGGACGCCGGCATTCCTGTCATTGTTTTGGACCGTCGTTTGCTGGGAACCAATTACACCTGCTTCATCGGCGCGGACAACAAGCAGATTGGCCAGGCGGCCGGCGAATGGATTGTCAAGGCGCTCGGCGGCAAGGGCAACGTCGTGGAATTGATGGGGCTGCAAACTTCCACCCCCGGGCAGGACCGGCACAGCGGCTTTCTCAAAGGCATTGCCGGCTCGGACATCAAAATCATTTTCAGCGCCGATATGAAGTGGCTGGAGCCGGACGCGCGTCAGGAAATGGAATCCGCACTTTCGCGATTCGACAAGATTGATCTGGTGTTCGCCCACAACGACGATGGCGCTCACGGTGCGTATCTTGCCGCCAAAGCCGCCGGCCGCCAAAGCCAGATGAAATTTGTCGGCATCGACGCGCTGCCGCAGGAAGGGGTCGCCTATGTGAGCCAGGGAATCCTGGACGCCACGTTTCAGTATCCGACCGGCGGCGCGGAGGCGATTGAAACGGCGCTAAAAATTCTGCACGGGGAAAAAGTGCCGAACGAAATCGTGCTGGGCACCCGCCTCTTTGACAGCAGTAATGTCAATCAAGGCGGCCAGGCGCTGAAATAAACTGCCGCGCGCCAGCTTTTCTCACGGCCAAAGACTTTCAAAGACAGCAACTCAAGCGATCAATATGACAACCAAATTAAAACCCCGGCAAGTTTACCTGATGTCGAGTGGCGACCTGCGCTTGTCGGCAAATCAAAAATGCTGGCCGGAACAGGCGAAGATGGAGGCCGCGCTCACCAAAGCGCTCAAGGCTGAGGGTTGGACGGTGGTGCGCGCTCATGCTTTCGACCAGGTCAAGCAGCACGGGTTCATCGATTCACAAAAAATGGGGATGGAAGTCTTCCGCCAACTTGATCCCAACGCGCCTTTAATTGTGGCGGAAGGCGTGTGGCAATACAGCCATCACGTGTTGTCCGGCTTGTTCACGCACCCGGGGCCAATTCTGACCCTGGCCAACTGGAGCGGCACCTGGCCGGGGTTGGTGGGCATGCTCAATCTCAATGGCTCCTTGACCAAGGCCGGCGTCAAATACAGCACCTTGTGGAGCGAGAATTTTTCCGACCGGCTGTTTAAAAACAGTCTGCGTCAATGGCTCGCTGAAGGCGTCATCACCCACGACCAGAGTCACGTAAAGGATTTGTCGCTGTTAAAACTACCGGAGGCCGATGAGCAATTTGGCCGGGATTTCGGCCGGGAATTCAAACAGCAAAAGGCCATTATCGGGGTTTTCGACGAAGGCTGCATGGGAATGTATAACGCCATCATCCCGGATGAATTGCTCCATCGAACCGGGGTGTTCAAGGAACGGCTCAGCCAATCATCACTTTTTGCCTCCATGCAGCAGGTTTCAGATGTCGAGGCGCAAGCCGTTTATGTTTGGCTCCAGCAGAAGGGAATGCGTTTCAATATTGGCCGGGACGAGGAAACTGAATTGACCGAACGGCAGATTCTTCAGCAGTGCAAAATGTATGTGGCTGCCGTCCGCCTCGCGGACGAATTCGGCTGTGGCGCCATTGGGATTCAATACCAGCAAGGGTTGAAAGACCTTGCGCCGGCGAGCGATCTGGTGGAAGGAATGTTAAACAACGTGGATCGTCCGCCGGTTCGGCATGAACAAACCGGCCGGATTCTTTTTGCCGGCGAAGCCGTGCCGCATTTCAACGAGGTGGACGAATGCGCCGGGCTGGATGGACTGGTCACCTACCGTCTTTGGCGGAAGCTGGGTTTTGCCCCTGAAAACACCCTGCACGACCTTCGCTGGGGCCAGCACTTCAAGGGTAAAGGCGTGAACGAATTCGTCTGGGTTTTCCTGATTTCCGGCGCCGTCCCGCCGGCGCATCTCGGAGGCTACCAGAATGCCGTCAGTGAACGCCAGCCACCGATGTATTTCCGCCTGGGCGGCGGAACGATCAAGGGGGTTTCCCAGCCCGGTCCAATTGTGTGGAGCCGCGTGTTTATCATGGATGGCAAATTGCACTGCGACCTCGGCGTAGGCCGGGCCGTCAAATTGCCTCAACAGGAAACCGAACGCCGATGGCGCGAGACCACGCCGCAGTGGCCCATCATGCATGCCGTTCTCGACGGGATCACCCGTGACCAGATGATGTCCCGGCACAAGGCGAATCACGTGCAGGTGGTTTACGCACCAAACGAAAAACAGGCGCATCGTGCCATGCGGATTAAAGCGGTGACGCTGGCCACGCTCGGTCTGGAAGTTCATCTTTGTGGCAAGGTGAATTTTATCTAAGCAAGCATTACCGGCGAGGAGATCATGCCATCATTGAAAGACAGATGGCTTTCAATTGCACTTCGCGCCTGGCAGCGAGGGCGGCTGGCACCGTTGCCATTGACTGAATTCGTCGGAAACCATCAACCGGCACACTTTGCCATGAGAACGTGAGGTAATCAGGAAATGAAAATGCGCCGGCGACGTTTCCTGCAATTAGGAGCAATCTTGCTGCTGCCCTCGGCGGGGGAGTGGCATATTCTGGCGGTTGGCGCCGATACCTCGTTCCGCCTTGATGCCGCCGGGGGAATTCTCCCGGCCCCAAACGATGCGGCGCAGTGGCCAGCCTACCGGGTGGCGTTGGCGCAGTGGCGAGGAGAGACCCGGGCACGGCTCCAATACAACGATGTTCTGTATCGATGCCCGGAGTTTGCCTGGTCCGCTTCCAATTACGCCTGCTGCTTTCTGATGATGTGCGATGAGACCTTTTACAACTGGCGTGACAGCCGCTACACGGTGGAGACATTTCTTCGGCAGGCGGACGATGAATTTGGAGGCTACGACAGCGTCCTGCTCTGGCACGCCTATCCACGCATCGGAGTGGACCCACGGAATCAATTCGATTTTTACCGCGACATGCCCGGCGGACTGAAAGGCGTGCGCGGCGTCGTGCGCCAGTTCCACCAACGGGGTGTCAGAGTGTTCCTGGATTACAATCCTTGGGATGTTGGCACCCGCCGGGAGCAGGATACGGACCTGGAAGTGCTGGCCGCCATCGTGCGTGAAGTCGAAGCCGATGGGGTTTTCCTGGACACCTTGAACAAGGGTGGCGCGAATTATCGCGCAAGGCTTGATGCGGCGCGGCGGGGAGTAATACTGGAGGGTGAGGATGCCTTGCCGCTGGAAAACCTCCACGACCACCTGGCCTCGTGGGCGCAATGGTTCCAGGACAGTTATGCGCCCGGCGTGCTCAAGCATAAATGGATCGAGCGACATCATATGCAGCACCAGATCCGACGATGGGACCAGGATCATACAGGCGAGTTGCACGCGGCTTGGATGAATGGCAGCGGGATGATGATTTGGGAAAATGTGTTTGGTTCCTGGGTCCCATGGAACCAAAGGGATCGGTCCATCCTCCGTGGAATGCTTCCCATCCAGCGCCGGTTCACCGAGCTGTTCAACACTGGAAGTTGGACGCCGCTCGTTCCAGCCGAACAACCCGGCGTCTTTGCCACGTTATGGGAAAGCGACGGCCTGAGGTTGTGGACGCTCGTCAACCGCAACGAAGCCGCCTGCAATGGAATATTGCTCAAAGTGCCCGCCAGGGCAAACCACCGTAACTTCGACTTGTTAAGCGGCCTCGAAATCAGGGTGAATCCCGACGAGGAAACCCTATTCCTGTCCGGGAATATTCCTCCGCGCGGCATGGGTTGTTTCCTTTCCAGCACGGAGCCGGCTTTGGGTTCGGATTTCAACAAATTTCTGGCTCAACAAGCCCGGTTGGACTCGCAAAAGTGTTTCAAAACCGATCGGCCGAAGGTTGAAATGGAAACATTTTCGGTTACCCGTTCATTGCATCCGCGCAGCCCGCCTGGAATGGTGGAGATTCCTCCAGTCACCATTGAGTTGAGCATTGAGATGCGCAAACGGGAATGCGGCTATTATGAGTCCACGCCACCGCCGGATGAGGATCTCGGAGATTCCTTCGATTTTCGGGTTCACACCATCCGCCGTTCTGTCGCGCTCGCGCGTTACGCAGTGGATGAAACGCCCGTCACCAACGCGGGTTACGCCTCCTTCCTGCAAGCGAGTGATTACCAACCGCGGCACCGGCAAAACTTCTTGAAGCACTGGCAGCACGGACGCCCCCCGGCGGGCAAGGAACAACATCCGGTAGTCTATGTGGACCTGGACGATGCCCGGGCTTATGCCCGATGGGCGGGCAAGCGGCTTCCGACCGAGGAGGAATGGCAATTCGCGGCGCAGGGAAGCGATGGCAGGAAGTACCCGTGGGGCAACCGCCTGGAACCGGGCCGCTGCAATGGCGGAAAAGCCGGAGACACCACACCCGTGAAAGCCTTCCCGCAAGGCTGCTCGCCCTATGGCTGCTATGACATGTGCGGGAACGTTTGGGAGTGGACTGAAAGCCAGCGCAGCGACGGCCGGACCCGATTTTGCATCATACGGGGAGGGGCCTTTTTCGAAGCCAAAGGCTCCGGTTGGTATGCCAATGGGGGCCCGCGCCCGATTGATTTTGCCGCCAAGTTTTTGCTGATGTGGCCGGGTCTTGATCGGTGCAGCACCATTGGCTTCCGTTGTGCAGTTGACCTCGAGGCTTAAATCATGTCCACGAACCCTATCCGAAAGTGAAAAACAAACCCTCCCAGCTTCGCAGGAAACGCCCGGCCGGCTTGATGAATTTCACTGGCGCTTTACGTTTTCATTGGGGAAAGATTTTAATCAGGGAAATTTTTCAAAACAGACAAAGCTCCTGGATGGTTTCTTATGAGAAAATGTAATTGTTCCGGCAAATGCGTCCCTCAAGACGATGGTCTTACCCGGCGTAAATTCCTGGGATTGGTTGGCGCCGGCGCGGCGGCGACATTTTTAACCGGCCCAGCCTGGGGTGCATTCGAACTTTCTCCCAACGAATTGGACCGTTGGAAGCGTTCGCTTTTTGAACCGGGAACCCCGCGTCTTTATCTTTCGAACAAACACACGGATGCCCGGATGCATCTTGGCGGCATTGGGACCGGCAATTTCGAAATTGGAGCGGATGGCCAACTCACCACCTGGCAGCTTTTCAACACCCTCCGCGATGGTCAGGTGCCGTTCTATTTTGCGGTTAAAGCGGGAAACACAGCGAAGCTGTTGCAAACAGCGGGTGGTCCTGATTTACCACGAATCAAACGAATTGAGATGACGGGTGAATATCCGGTGGCGACCTTGCGTTTTGAGGACGATGAGTTGCCTCTACGGCTCGAATTGACTGCGTTCAGTCCATTTGCACCGTTGGATGTAAAATTGTCTTCCATACCGTTGGCTATATTCCGTTTCCGCGTTCACAATCCGACCGCTCAATCCCAAACCGTCTCACTTGCTGCCATGTTAACCAATCCGGTCGGTTATGCCGCAATTGGTGAAATTCACGGCCGTTCCCATCCCAGTTTGGGCGCGAATCTAAATGAAAGTTTCCGTGAAGGCCGTGCCGCTGGTTTATTTCTGCACGCTCAAAGCGGCGACGAGCCAACTTTGGACCGACCGGTAATGATTTGCCTGCTGAACGATTTGTTTGTTACGCCGCCAGATCCTGGGATCGGAAATAAAAATTGGGCCTATGCGGCGGCGAGAGACTTTGCCATACCGCCGGTGGACCGGCCTGGAAATTTGAAGGTGAAAATTATTGAACCCGAACAGTTTTTCGCCAGCAGTTTGACGAATCCCGCACACACGGTGATTTGGTTGGAGGATGCTCCGGCCAATTGTTCCCCGTCGCTGCTGCTTGCGGTCAAGGAGTCTGTGGATGCGGGGGCAACACTGGTCTTCTCTGGTCGGGCCATGCCTTTGTTAAGCGCTTACGCGGCGGCTGCTGGCGGAAAAGCCCTTTCTGAACCCGCTCCTCGTCCGGATATTGTCTTTGAAGATTTTGAGCATGGTTATGATAAATGGACTGTGGAAGGCGAAGCCTTTGGACAAGAACCAGCTCATGGCACTCTGCCCCATCAACAGCGGGTAACTGGTTTTGTCGGCAAGGGTTTGGTCAATTCCTTCGTTAATGGCGACGATGCAACCGGCAAACTGACGAGCCAAACATTTGCGATCGAGCGAAATTCCATTCGGTTTTTAATCGGTGGCGGGCATTGCGCGACAACGCAGGTTCGCCTTGTGGTGGGAGACAGAATAGTTCGAGCCAAGTCCGGCCAGGATGACGAGCAACTAAAACCTGTGGTTTGGGAAGTGCGCGAATTCATGGGGCAGGTTGCGCATTTTGAAATCTTGGACGATCAGAAAGGCAGCTGGGGACATATTAATGTTGACCAGATTGTTTTTACCGATTGGCCAGAGAATCGCGTCGTTTTACAATTATTGGAGAAATTACTTCCGGTTCGTTTTAGTGCGGTGGAAGAACCAGCCGGGCAGGGGAGTGAACCTGCCCGTGTTCAGCTTCGGGATCAAGTGTTGTATCCCGAGAGTGAGCTTACCAAGGCCAGAAATGGTCTGGAACAAATCACCCGATCTGTTGGCAACGGTAAAGTGGTGTTGTTCCTTGGTCAGTTGCTTGATCCGGCGCATACGGAGTCAACCCAGGCGCGTCAGGACGCGTATTCGACGCTTTGTTCGTTGGTTGGTGCAAATTATACTGCAACCCAAGGACAAGCCGCGAAGGAGCCAGGTTTTGGCACACTCGCATTGGTTGCTTTGGCGGAGGATACAACGCAACTGACAAGTTTTGAGAATTGGGAACAGGCTTGGAAACAATTTCGGGAGCATGGACGCTTCCCGGAGCCCAATTCACTTTCGCCAAGTCCACCTACTCCACCTGGTCAAACCACCAATGGTGCACTGGCGGCGACAATTACCGTGCCCGCTGGCGGCACAGTTGAAGTTCCCTTCCTTTTCACTTGGCATTATCCAAATAAATACAGCGCGGCTGGGAAATGGATGGGATGCTATTATGCCACTCAATGGACCGATGCCAGGGACGTGATGAATGATGCGGTTGCCCATTATGAAGTATTCAGCAAAAAAACCGAGTTGTTCCATGAAACGTTTTACGACAGTAATCTGCCTTATTGGCTGCTTGATTGTGTGACTGCCAACTCGGCCATCATACGGCATGTCGGCGTCGTTTTCCGAATTGCCAATGGGGATGTTTACGGGTGGGAAGGATCAAATGGCTCCTGCGAGCCCACCTGCACGCATGTATGGGGCTACGAGCAGTCGCTGGCCCGCCTCTTTCCTGATCTGGAAAGGGAAATGCGCCGGATCGATTACCTGCACCAGCAAAAACCTGACGGTGGAATCAACAATCGCACCGCCGTGCCTTCGCCGCTTCACCCAACCGGGGAACACCCCTTTGCCGACGGTCACGCCAGTTGCATCCTTAAAGCCTATCGTGAGGCGTTAAACTCTCCCGACGATTCTTTCTTCAGTGAATATTGGCCGCACGTGAAACGAGCCGTGGAGTATTTGATTGCGCGCGATGCAAAGGCTTCGAACGGACAACCCGGAGGCCTGTTGCAGGATGACCAATGGAATACTTACGATGAAGCTTTGCATGGCGTTACCACGTTTATCAGCGGTTATTACCTTGCCGCCTTAAGAGCCGGGGAGGAGTGGGCACGTCGCATGGATGATGTGGTGACGGCTGACCGTTTTCATGAGATTTTTGAAAGTGGCCAACAGAAGCTGGTCGAGCTGTGTTGGAACGGAGAATACTTTCAACAGCATTTGCCGGACTATTTGAACCGAAAAGGGGAGGTTGGCCCCGGTTGCATGTCAGACCAACTCCTCGGCCAGTGGTGGGCGCATCAACTCGATCTCGGCTACATTTTGCCGAAAGATAACGTGCTTTCCGCACTGCACTCCATCTTCAAATACAATTGGAAATCAGACCTGACGGGGTGGAAACACGACCCGCGCGCGTTTGCCGGAGCGAACGACAAAGGCCTTATCATCTGCACCTGGCCGAAGGGTGGGCGACCTGCGAATGTGATGCTTTATTCGGATGAAATCTGGACGGGGATAGAATATCAAGTCGCGGCGCACATGATTTATGAAGGGCTGCTTGAGGAGGGTTTTTCCATCATCAAAGGCGCCCGTGACCGCTATGACGGCATCCCGCGCCTGCCCATCGGGCGGAACCCCTGGTGTGAAATTGAATGCGGCGGCCATTACGCCCGGGCCATGTCCTCGTGGTCACTGCTGCTTGCGCTTTCCGGATACCAACATGATGGTCCGCGCCACGCCTTGCGTTTTACACCGGGATATAAGCCCGACGATTTCAAGAGTTTCTTTTGTGCATCAGAAGGCTGGGGCAGTCTGACACAAAAAGCGGAAGGAAAAGTTCAAAGGGTGGAAATAGCAGTTAAATCCGGTAAATTACGGTTAAAGATACTGGAATTAGCCCCCATCCGAGGGGTTGTTCCTCATAACGTAACCGCCGTGCTCGAAGGTGAAAAAAGGCCGATTACTTTCGCAATAAACAGCGCACAATGTCTTATCACTTTTGATGAAGGTGAAATGATTATAAACGAAGGAGAAAGGTTGGAGATCATACTGACGTGATAAGCCGATTTGAACAAAACATCGGTTCCAGATGCTGGCGCCATGGGAAAATATTTTCCGGTCCGGAGCGCACAATCATGCAGCCTGGCTTGCTCGTGATGTGGTTGCTGGTTCAAACGGCATTCAACCTTGCGACTACAAACGCCAATGCCGCTGCCGGGGAGCCCTACGGACTGGATGCCATGGCCCAATTTGAGCGGTTGCCTTATTTGAAGCTGGATACGATGGCGGCCGGGCAGTCAAGCTTTGACCGGTCGGGAGGAAATGCGGACGCCGGAAATTTTCTGTACATCGATGGGACCAACAAGGTGCTGCTGGACCTTCAGGGGCCGGGGACGGTTTACCGGATGTGGTTCACGGGATTTGACCCGGCTGTGGACTATATCCAGGTTTATTTCGACGGCGAAGCCACCCCGAGAATCAACCTGCTGCTCAATGATCTCTTCAGCGGGACGAATGCGCCATTTTTGTCTCCGCTGGTCGGCAACGAAGCCGTATCGAGCGGAGGTTACTTTTGTTACCTGCCCTTGCCGTTCAAACAATCGATCCGGATAGTGTCCAACGGGACGAGCGGCGCATTTTATTACAACCTAGGCTACCATGTTTATACGCCGGATACTTCCATCACCACCTGGACCGGGACTGAAGATTCCAGCGTGGTGCGAAATCTGTGGAACAACGCAGGGTTGGACCCCAAAACCGACGCCGGGAATACGGTGGTATCCAACACATTCGATCTCGTGGCGGGAGCAGCGCAAACACTCCTGGATGTTGCCGGTCCACGTTCGATTTCCGTGATCAAGCTGCGCATTCCCGGAACCGAGCCCGCCTTTCCGCAAACGCTCACCGACAACGGTCGGGCGCACACAAATTTTAGCCAGTTCAAAATGATCTTGAATTCCGGCAACACCGGGGCTCTGCTGGTCCGGCGGCTTGATTACGGAATCGCCAATCAGAAAGCCGACATCTTTGTGGATGGGGCGTTGGTGGGGGAATGGTTTGATGCGGGCGGGGATGGCAGTTACCGGTGGCGGGACAACAGTTTCAATATCCCGTCAAGTTTTACCGCCGGCAAGAGTTCAATCACGGTCAAGGTGGCATTCGTGAGTTCGTCGCTGGACTGGAACGAATTTTATTATTGGGTTTATTCCACCGTCGGCGGGACGAACGTGCTGACCGATTCGTTGAATGTGGGAAATGCCGCCTCGGAGAGCTCCCACAGCTACGTGATTAACTCACAGACCTGGACGGGCACGCAGACGTTTCAATATCCGCCGGCGGCACCGTCCAGCAACACATTGGACATGCTTACGAACCTGTGGCTGGCGGCGTTCTTTGACAATGAAACCAATCCCAGCATCTCTGCGCCCATCGGCTCGTTTTTTGCCATGGGGCAGTTTGCGCCGTACAACACGCGGGGTCTGCCGGTGGGGATGGATGCCAGCACGAATATGTACGTGTATTTCCCGATGCCATTTGCCAACCGGGCACTGGTGCAATTGATCAGTCAGCGATCCGTGGCCACGACCAACATCCATTGTGAAATCCGGCACAAAGCGTTCACGGATTCATTCACGAACGTGGGGCGTTTCAAGACGTATTTTCACAGTGAAACACCGACCACCAACGGGTCGGATATTCTGATGCTGGACACGGAAGGGGCGGGGCATCTGGTGGGAATCGTGGAATCGATGATGGGGCCCGTAGATCGCAGTTATCTGGAGGGCGACGAGCGGTTCTATGTCGATGACAACGCGAGCCCGGCGTTTTATGGAACGGGGACGGAGGATTTCTACAACGCAGGTTGGTATTTCGACCACGGATTATTCACGCAGCCCACCCATGGCAACACAGCTCATGTGGCAGACACCAATTTTGACCGGACGGCAGCCTATCGTTTGTTCATGCAGGATGCGATACCCTTCCGCCAGCACCTCCGGGCGGGGATCGAGCACGGGACGGGGAACAGCGTCTCGGAAAATGTGTGGACGCTGGCGTATTATTATTACCAGCCGGTTGTGCGGGCGGTTCTGACCGACCAGTTGGATGTGGGCAAAAGCGCGAGCGAAACCGCCCATGCCTACTCGATCAATACGCAAACGTGGAGCGGTTCGCGCACCTATTCCTACGATGGTGACTTTGATAATGTTAACATCACGGATGACGGGCGGGCGCATAAAGGTTTCAGCCAGTTCACGATGAGCCTTCAGCCTACGAATGCGGGTGCCATTCTCCGGCGGCGATTCGACCAGGGAGTTGCGAACCAGCAGGCCAATGTCTATGCGGACGGCGCGCTCGTGGGCGTCTGGTACCAGGCCGGGTATGAAGACTTACACAATTGGCGGGACCAGGATTTCATGATACCAGCTTCCTTCACCAGCGGTAAGAATTCGACCCGGATCAAGGTCCAGTTTCTGTCGTCGAGCAATGATTGGAATGAATTCACCTATTCCCTTTACACCTTGCTGCCGCGCAACCAGACGCTCCAAGCCAACGCGCAAACTGTCGCAGGCTATGTGAATCATGATCTGGCGATATCCCTTTCCGGATCGGATCCGGACGGGAATCCCCTGAGTTATTTTGTCAGCAGTCTGCCGGCGGCCGGGAAACTTTACCAGTATTCCGGGGGCGCGCGCGGCAGCGGGATGAACGCTGCCAACACGCTGGTGAGCGATGCGGGCGGGCGGGTGATTTTTGCTCCGGGGTTGAACGGCACTGGCAATCCATATGCGGTGTTCAATTTCGCCGCGAACAATGCATTTAGCGGATCCACACCGGCTCCGGTGACGGTGAACATCAATCTGCCGCTGGCGCCGCAGTTGACGAATTATTTCTGGCTGACGGAGACAAACGGGAGCAGTTCGTTTGCGTTAAACTTTGGCGGTTCTTCCAACGCAACGTATAGCGTGTGGAGTTCAACGAACCTGATGCAATGGCAGTTGATGGGAACGTCGGCTGAGCCCAGTCCGGGCCAATATGAGTTTTTTGACATGACTGCGACCAACTGGTCGGAACGGTTTTATCGGATCAGCGCACCGTAATCATGATGCGCGCCGCCATACCAGCCCATGCCAAACCGGCTCAAAGCCTCAAACACTCCTGCACCCGCTCCACTTTGGAATGGATGAGGCGCCTGGCCTGAATGTGAGCCCCAAGCATTTTTATGAACGTCGGGCAGTGCTTTTGGCGGTTGCGATTTGGAGGAATGTGGGCATGGCATACGCGAATTTGCCCCGTCGTTGTGTAAAAGCCAACCGGGTGGCTCTTACCCAGGAGAGGGATAATCGTTCGCCGTGTTGTGAACAGTGGTGACCTGCAGAATGGTTGTGCGTTTCGTTGCCGATGACACAAAATCGGTGGCGGCGACAAGGATCGAGAAACTGTCCGGCAATGCGGCGGTATGCACCCTCTTCCGGGAGGAAGGTGGGCGTAAACCCTCATTTCACTGAAAGCGTTGGAGAACCGATATGTCGCTCCTGACGGAGCTTGCGTGGTGCCGGGTCTGAAACTAAAAATAGGTCGCGCCCATGGCGCTGTAACATCATGACATACTCAGAGGCCATCCAATTTCTTTACGGTCTGCGGCTGTTTGGCGCGGAGTTCGGATTGGAGAACACCTTCAAGCTCGCCGCGTTGGCGGGACGTCCGCAGGACCGGTTGCGTTTCATCCATGTCGCCGGCACCAATGGCAAGGGATCGACATGCGCCATGCTCGAAGGCATTTATCGGGCGGCGGGTTTGCGCGTCGGGCTGTTCACCTCACCCCACCTGGTCTCGTTTCGCGAGCGCCTTCAGGTCAACCGGCAATTGATTCCGGAAAGTGAAGTGGTGCGGCTGGTCCGGGAACTGCAGCCATGGCTTGAACAATTTCCGGCCGGTCATCACCCGACATTTTTTGAAGTCGTCACTGTGATGGCCTTGGATTTTTTTGCGGTGCAAAAATGCGATCTGGTGATTTGGGAAACCGGATTGGGCGGGCGGCTGGACGCCACAAACATCGTCACGCCGCTGGCCGCCGTCATCACGAACATCGCCCTGGACCACCAGCAATGGCTGGGTGACACGGTTGAAAAAATCGCCGCGGAAAAGGCGGGCATCATCAAACCGGGCGTGCCGGTCATCACCGCGGCGGCGGATCCGGATGCGCTGGCGGTCATCGAAATGACGGCACGGGAGAAAAACGCGCCGATGATCAAAGTCATTTCCGCTGCGGAAAAATTGGCGGCGCTCTTCCGAGGCGCCGCCACGTTGTCCCTGCCCGGCGACCACCAACAACTCAACGCTGCATTGGCGCTGGCCGCGGTCGAGGGGTTGCAGGATAAAATCCCGGTGAGCGATGCCGCCCTGCGCAATGGTTTGCAAAACGTGAACTGGCCGGGGCGGCTGCAATTGGTCACACGACCGTCCGGGCAGAACATTTTATTGGACGGCGCGCACAATGTGGCCGGCGCCAATGCCCTCCGCGATGCCCTGGAAAAGAATTTCCCGGCGATGAAACGAACGCTGGTTCTGGGTGTGCTGCAGGACAAGGATTGGCGGCACATTTGTGAGACCCTCGCGCCATTGGCGGTGCGGATTTTTACCGTGCCGGTCGCCAGCGAACGCACGGCTGAGGCGCAGGAACTGGCCAGGGTCTGCCGCGCGGCGAATCCCTCCGCGGAAGTCCTGGCCTGCGATTCCATGGCCGAGGCGCTGGAGACAATCGCCGGGGCCGATTTTGCGGTCGTGACCGGCTCGCTTTACCTGGTGGGCGAGGCGTTGGAACTCCTCGGGCTTTCGCCGGCCACCCGGGGCGAGCGCGCGTTGAATGACTGGGGCGTGCGTCCACAACCGGCCGCCGCACCCGCATAAGTTCAGTCCAAGATTAATCGAAGCCTCGCTTATATCCGTCGTGTGTCCATTGACGCTTCATCATCAAATAATTAAGGTTAATCCTTTATGGCTTACGCTGAGACACTTCCAAAGCAACGGGGCTTTGGCGAAACGACCCGTCCTGATGCCTGGTGGCTGCAGCCGCTGGTGGTATTCCTCGGTTTTTCCGCCTTCATCATTTATTCCACCTGGGCGGCGTTCCAAGGTGTCGCCGACGTTCACAACCACACTTGCAGCTACTGGTTTGGCGGCAACGGGGCGAATTATCTCTCGCCGTTTTACTCGCCGGAGTTCTGGGGCGTCTCGCCGCATGCGATTGGCCGGCTGCCGGCCTGGTGGCCGGCGTGGCTTCCGTTTTCGCCGGCATTTTTGATTTTATGGGCCCCGGCGGGTTTTCGCTTCACCTGCTACTATTATCGCGGCGCGTACTACAAATCGTTCTGGGCCGATCCGATCAACTGCGCCGTTGGCGAACCGCGCAAATCCTTTTTGGGCGAACGTTATTTTCCGCTCATCATCCAAAACGTTCACCGCTACTTCTTTTACCTTGCCGCACTCTTCATCGTGATCCTTTCCTACGACGCCTGGTTGGGCATGTGGTTCACCGATTCGCTGACCGGCAAGGAGCATTTTGGCATCGGCGTGGGGACGATTGTGCTGACGCTGAACGCTTTCTTCCTGGCCATGTACACGTTCGGCTGCCATTCGCTCCGGCATCTGATCGGCGGTTTCCTGGATTCCAAATCCAAGGCGCCCACCTGCGCCAAGGCCTATAATTGCGTGAGCTGTCTCAATACCCGCCACATGATGTGGGCGTGGATCAGTTTGTTCTGGGTCGGTTTCACCGATGTTTACGTCCGCCTGTGTGCGACGGGCAAAATCCCCGATTTCATTTTCTTCAGATTCTAAACCGCGACCCCATTTGCCTGTGGCTACCAATTACGAAACCTTTGAATACGACGTGCTCGTCATCGGCGCGGGCGGCGCGGGTCTCCGGGCGGCCATTGAAGCCTCGGCGGCAGGCGTGAAGGTCGGCCTTGTCTGCAAGTCGCTGCTCGGCAAGGCGCACACCGTCATGGCCGAGGGCGGCATGGCGGCGGCCATGGGCAATGTGGACGACCGCGACAACTGGAAGGTTCATTTTGCCGACACCATGCGCGGCGGCCAGTATGTCAACAACTGGCGCATGGCCGAATTGCACGCCAAGGAGGCGTCGGCACGGGTTTACGAACTCGAAGCCTGGGGCGCGGTGTTCGATCGCACCCAGGATGGGAAAATTCTTCAGCGCAATTTCGGCGGCCACCGCTATCCGCGCCTCGCCCACGTCGGCGACCGCACCGGTTTGGAGCTGATCCGCACGTTGCAGGACCACGGCATCCACCAAGGCATCACCGTCCACATGGAATACACGATTGTCACCCTGCTGAAGGATGGCGGCCGGGTGGTTGGTGCATTTGGCTACGACCGCGAGCGGGGACGATTCAAGATTTTCAAGGCCAAGGCGGTGGTGGTGGCCACGGGCGGGCTCGGACGCGCCTACAAAATCACGAGCAATTCCTGGGAAGGCACCGGCGATGGTGTGTCGCTGGCGTATCATGCGGGTGCGGAGCTGCTGGACATGGAATTCATCCAGTTTCATCCGACCGGCATGGTCTGGCCGCCGAGCGTTTGCGGCATTCTGGTGACGGAGAGTGTGCGCGGCGAAGGCGGCGTGTTGCGGAACAAGGACGGCAAGCGGTTCATGTACGACGACATTCCGGACAATTACAAGTCGCAGACCTCGACCGATCCCGAGGAGGGCTGGCGTTACACGCAGAATGATAAAAATGCCAAGCGCCCGCCCGAATTGCTGACGCGCGACCACGTGGCCCGCTGCATCAACCGTGAAGTCAAGGCCGGCCGCGGCAGTCCGCACGGCGGCGTGTTTCTCGACATTGCCTGGATCAAGGAAAAGCTTCCGAACGCGGCGGAGCACATTAAAAAGAAGCTGCCGAGCATGTATCACCAGTTCAAGCAACTGGCGAACCTCGACATCACCCGGGAGCCGATGGAAGTCGGACCGACGACGCATTACGCCATGGGCGGCATCCGGGTGAACGGCGACACGCAGATGTCCAATGTGCCGGGACTGTTCGCGGCGGGCGAGTGTGCGGCTGGATTGCACGGGGCCAACCGCCTGGGTGGGAATTCGCTCTCCGACCTGATTGTGTTCGGCAAACGCGCGGGCGAATACGCCGCAAAATATGCCAAGGAACACGGCGCAGGCCAGGTCAACGAAGTGCAGATCGAGGAAGCGGCCCGCGAGGCCCTGGCTCCGTTTGAGCGCGGCGCAAAAACCGGCGCCACGGCTGACGGGCCGTATCAGGTCCAGCACGAGTTGCAAAACATGATGCAGGAACTCGTCGGCATCGTGCGGCGCGAAGATGAAATGTCCCGGGCGCTGGAAGGCATCGGCAAGTTAAACCAGCGAGCCGGTCAGGTCGCCGTTTACGGCCACCTGGAATACAATCCCGGCTGGCACACGGCGATTGATTTGAAACATTTGCTCACGATTTCCGAGGCGATCACGCGCTCGGCGCTGGACCGCAAGGAAAGCCGCGGCGGCCATTTCCGCGAGGATTTCCCCGACAAGGACGCGGCGGCCGCCAAATATAACAGCGTCATTTTAAAAGCCCCGGATGGCGCCATGCAGTTGCGTCGCGAGCCGATTCCCGAGATGCCGGCGGAGTTGAAACAGGTGATTGAGGAGATGAAATGAGCAAGACGGTCACATTCAGAATCTGGCGCGGCGATGCCAACGGCGGAAAACTCGTGGATTACAGCACGGAAGTTTCCGATGGCATGGTGGTGCTCGACGTCGTTCACAAGATCCAGGCGACGCAGGCCAACGACCTTGCCTGCCGCTGGAATTGCAAGGCCGGCAAGTGCGGTTCCTGTTCGGCGGAGATCAACGGCGTGCCGCGGCTCATGTGCATGACCCGGCTCGACATGATCCCGATCGACAAGCCTGTCACCCTCGAACCGATGCGCGCGTTTCCCAGCATCCGCGACCTGGCGACCGACGTTGCCTGGAACTTTCGCGTCAAAACCCAGATCAAGAAATTCAATCCGCGCAAGCCCGATGCCCCCGACGGTACCTGGCGGATGCAGCAGGAGGACGTGGACCGCGTTCAGGAATTCCGCAAGTGCATCGAATGTTTTCTTTGCCAGGACGTCTGCCACGTCCTGCGCGACCATCACAAGCACGAGGAATTCATCGGGCCGCGTTTCCTGGTTTACACCGCCGCGTTGGAGATGCACCCGCTCGACACCGAGGACCGGCTGGAGGAATTGAAGCAGGCGCACGGCATCGGTTTTTGCAACATCACCAAATGCTGCACCAAAGTCTGCCCGGAAAACATCACCATCACCGACAACGCCATCATTCCGTTGAAAGAGCGCGTGGTGGATGAATTCTACGACCCGTTCGGCTGGCTGTGGAAGGCGTTGCGGCCGAAGGGTTGAGTCTGATGCCCGGCCTCCGGCGAAGCGGGATCCTGGTTCACGAACCATCAATTGGCCGGGTGCTTGTCGGCGATTTCCTGAATCATCTCCTTGGCCTGGGCGCGTAGTTTCGGATCCACGTTCGGCAGCAGCAGCGGTTGCAAGGTGAGGCGCGCGGCGTCCGCGTGATGGTTTCGCAACTGCAACTGGGCCAGGGAAAACAAGTAGGACGGGTTTTCGCGTTCCAGTTCGATGGCGCGCTGCAGGTGCTGCTCCGCCGACCCGAGATTTTCACCCTGGACCATTTCGAAAAAGCCCATCAGTTCCTGGGCCTGGCCAAAGTCCGGCATCAAAGCGAGCGATTTCTGGAGTTCGCCGCGAATTTCCGCCGCGGCCTCATTATTGAGCGGGGCATACCGTTCCTGGGCATCCGCCGTGAGCCGGTATTTTTCCCGGGCATAAACGTAATAGACCAGGAAACTGGTCGAACCGTGCTGGATGGCGGCATTCAAGTTGTGCAAGGCTGCATCGTGCTGCCCGCGCTCGGCGGCCAGCAGTCCCAGCCCCTCGTACGGCAGGGGACTGTCCGGCGCAAGGTCGTGCGCCTGCGTAAAATACAAGTCAGCGGTATCTGGGCGGTGAATCCGGAGCAGTTCGTCGCCTAGCCGGAAATATGTCTCCACAGGCGTGAGGCTGCGCGTTTTTATGGTGATGGGTGCGGAAAGGTTCGTCCGCAAAGCCAGTCCGATCGCCAGAAACTGGCCGCGGTTGAGGTAGCGGCGAAGTTCAGCTTCCATGGCCGGCAAGGGGGTCTGCATCGCGTTGGTAAAAGCCTGTTCCGGGAACTGGCCCAGATGGAGGAGTTCCATGAACTGATCGAAACCGGCCTTGTATTCGGGACGGTCGCCTGCCATCAGAAAATCCGTCAGCAGCCACGCTTCGGCGTAAAAGATGCCCTGGCGGTCGCGCTCATTGTATTGGGGGGAGTCGTGCGTGACGGCGAACAATTCGGCCAGCGGCATGAGCGGTTGTTCCGCCAGCAACCGCAGATGGTGGTCGATCGGATTGCCAATGCGGGCATGGGTGCCGGTCGTCTCGAAGGTGGACCAGACCTCGGCCATTCCCTCCTTGAGCCAGAGCGGCCAGGCCCGGTCGTTGCGCCGCAGCAGCAGATGGGTGTATTCGTGAAAAATGACCTCCAGGTCCGTGAAGGCCGGGTTCGCGCCCGGCAAACCGAGCACGATCAGGTTTTCATCACTGCCGCGCTGGAAAAAGGCCGCGAGGTTGGCGGGTTTGTCCTGGTAAAGCGGCAAAAATGGTTTCATGGATTCGTGGTCGGGAAAAGCCAGGACCACAATTGGGGGAGAAGCGACGGCATTGGTTCCGGCCAGCAGGGAGAAAGCCTCGCAAAACTGTTCCAGCCGGGCGGCCAGTTTGTAGACATCCTGGGGCGCGCCACAACTGTAAACGTTGAAGTGGGCGGTGCGCGTTTCGAACCACTGCCGTTGTACCATCGCCACATTGGCCGATTGGGCAGCATCGACACAAATTCCCCACGCCAAAAGCAAAATTAGGGGCAGACAGCGGGTCATACGCAACTTTAGTTTAAGGGATGGCTGAAGAAATGTCACTTGGCAGCGTTAATGGTTATTCGCCGGGAAAAAGCAGGCCGGCCTCCAAACAACTTCACCGCCGAGACTCATGGTGGTCAATTCCTGCGTTTGATTTCGGCCTGGCTTGCGCCTCGGCAACGTTCACCCCATTCCGAGTCATGTAGGGGGTGAACTGTTCCAAAAAGAATCCGCCGGAAAACATAACCCGGGGCGGGTTAACCGGCGGTGTTGGTCTTGTTAGGGTTTCAGGCTAGCTAAGTGTAAGCAATTGATTAGCAAATACAAGCAATAGTTATTCACAACACAAGGCAGCACAAAAAGCCCGCCGATCAACCCGGGAGGTCAACCGGCGGGCGACTAACGGCTGTGCCAGTAATTTTTGGCACGCGGCCAAAACCAGCAGTTCGACTGCCGGAAACGCGGTGAACGGACGGGTCAGTTGTGAGCGGGGCCTCACCCTCGATGGCAATCAAAGCACACTGGCGGGCGGTCTGGGAGATTGTGAGGCAACCTTTAACACTTACGCCAGCGGCAAATCATCAGAGCGGCAGCATTCAGTCCGACTAACGCAAGCACGCTAGGTTCTGGAACCGGACTGATGGTCATATTATCCATCACGAATTGCGTGCCGGTGCCGCCATACCCGGCAGAGACACCGCCGAAAGAAATGAAATTCACCTTGTCCACGCCAAGATAATTGAAATTAACCAGCGTCGGACCTGTCGTATTCACGGTGTAAGTGGTGTCGTAGGTCAACGTATTACCCACAAATCCCTGAACCTCCACTTGCAATCCATTGTTCCACGCACCTGTCAGGTAGGCCGAGTTGAGGTTAAACGCCCCGTCGCTGATTAAGGCCGGAGTCCCATAGGCGTTGTAGACCTCGTTGTTGCCCGACACCAACCCATTCGCGTAGCCGGTGTCATATGGATAAGCCTGTAATTGTTGCGGCACGTCCGTAACGAAAAAATTATTCCATTGAAGCCCTGCATACCCATTCGGAACCTGCGCATTGTAAGGGTGATCGCCGCCTGGGAGAGTCGTGGGATTAAGATCGTCGAATGTTATTGTTTGTGCCCAGATTTTCGATGGACCGGTTATAGCCGCAATTGTTGTGATGGCAGCGATGAACGCTTTTGTGAAACGATTGATTTTCATATACCCCAATGTTTTTAGTGTCTGACTTGATTTCTTGGTGGAAGAACGTCTAACTGACACCCCGCGCTGAGTCGCGAAGCACAACCACGGTCATTCCATCTGATTAACTAGAGTCTAATGAAACTGTCCATTTTGTCGAGAATAAGTTATTCACATGCATGTTTTTGCCGGTATTGGGGACAGTTTTGAGGGAACCCTGTAACTTTTGACCAAGGATAAACCCAAACCGCCGCGATGTTCAGCGGCATGTCGGCTTGCCCGGTCTGGCGGTCACGGCGATGGTAACCATAATTAGTCTTTGCGGATACATCGCCGCGCGAGCCACGCCGATCACTTTTTCGTTTTCCAGCGTCGGCGCTGGCAACCTTGGCGCCAACCCGTTTAACAACGCGTCATTCACGATTACTTCCACCGCCGGCACGAGCCAGATTGTAAATCCAGCTTCGGGAATCTTTAGCTTATCCGACTTGATGGCAACGATTTTGTCTCGGGTATCGGCAGCGGGACGTTCAATATTTCGACGATCAATGTGGATAACCAAAATGCCTCGCGAGTCGGGTTCTCAGATCCGAGTCAGAACTTGGCCATCCTTTTTGTAGATAATCCTGCTTTCGCATCTTACAACTTGAGCACATCAACCGGACCGTTATGCGGACCACCGGTCTTCAACCGTGGCGCACAATTCGGAACGACTGCCGGAAACTTCTCGCTGACTTCCGTTTCGATCGTGACCTTTCAGGCCACACTTCAACCTGTGCCGGAACCCACGACTCTGGCTTTGGCGGGGATGGGCGGACTGACGCTATTGTTTTTCCGGCGGCGGCAAAAAAAGCGCGCTGGCGGGGGGATTTGAAATGGTGCGCGGTAAAGGACTTGAACCTTTGACCCCTACCGTGTCGAGGTAGTGCTCTGCCAACTGAGCTAACCGCGCCTTAGGCGGCAAAAAGTGGCAGTCCGGCAGCAGCTTGGCAAGCGCAAACTCGTTGCGATATCCTCATGCGAGTGCAGAATTCTCAAACATTTCTGCAAAAGATGATATGGTGATTGAGGGGGTGACTCGTTTATACTAGCTACTATTCAAAAGGCCTTTATGAGCAAATATCTGAAACTGGGGAAGTTTTCATTTGGCTTGGGCGACCGTTTTGCACACCAGGGCCGGGCGCAACTCCGTGCGTGTGTCCTGGCGGCCGGGTTCGGCGTGGACATCGTCCCCGTCTGGAATAAATCGAACCGCGAACACCTGATTGTCGGCACCGAACCGTCCAGTTTGCGCGCCGAAGCGGACGCCGCCGTGAAGGCGCTGGGCTGGAACAATCCTTATCATGTGGACGCCGACCATATCCGGCTTGAAACGGTTGATCGATTCATTGCTCCCTCGGATTTCTTCACCATTGACGTGGCCGACTCCATTGGCAAGCCCGCCGACCCCAAGAGCGTGAAGGCGTTTACCGAGCGCCACCCAGAATTGATCGGCAGGATTGACATCCGGCACATCGACCGTCCGTTTGAAACGACGCTCGCCCAGGTGGAACGCGTCGCCAACAAATTTTTGCTGGCGGTTCAGGCCGCGGGCAAAATTTACCGGCACGTTGCGCAGGCCAGGGGCGAGGCCAATTTCATCACGGAGGTTTCGATGGATGAAACTGACCGCCCGCAGACGCCGCCGGAACTGCTCATTATTCTCGCGGCGCTCGCCGACGAGCAGATCCCGCTGCAGACCATCGCGCCGAAATTCACCGGGCGTTTCAACAAGGGGGTGGATTACGTCGGCGAGGTGAAGCCGTTCGAGAAGGAATTCAACGAGGACCTGGCCGTCATCGCGTTCGCCATCAAGAAATACGGCCTGCCGGAGACGCTCAAACTCAGCGTCCATTCCGGCAGCGACAAGTTTTCCATCTACGCCGCCATCCGCCGCGCGTTGAAAAAGTTCGATGCCGGCATCCATATCAAGACGGCGGGCACCACCTGGTTGGAGGAACTCATCGGCCTGGCGGAGGCGGGCAGCGACGGGCTGGACATTGTCAGGGAAATTTACGCTTCTGCGCTGGAACACATCGATGAACTGTGCGCGCCGTATGCGACGGTCATCGACATTGATAAATCAAAGCTGCCGTCCGCGGCGACGGTCAATGGCTGGAGTTCGGAACAATTTGTGTCCGCGCTCCGGCACGATCCCGAAAACAAGGCTTACAATCCAAGCCTCCGTCAATTGCTCCATGTCGGTTTCAAAATTGCCGCCAGGCAGGGCGGCCGTTATCTCAACGCGCTCAAAAAACATGAGGCCGTTATCGCCAAAAATGTCACCGAAAACCTGCTGGAACGGCACCTGAAGCCGCTGTTCCTCGGCGACGCGGTGCGGGCGAAGGAATCCTTGCGGCGCAAAGCGATTTCCGCCTGAATCAACCTGTCTATCATTCATTCAAACATGCCCTTCATCCACGAAGAGTTTTTATTAAGCAACCGGACGGCCCGGAAGCTTTACCATCAATACGCCGAAGCCGAGCCGATTTTCGACTATCACTGTCACCTGGCGCCGCGCGACATTGCCGCCAACCGCCAGTTCAAAAATCTTTTTGAAATCTGGCTGGCAGGCGACCATTACAAATGGCGGGCCATGCGGACCAACGGCGTCGCGGAACGTTTTTGCACCGGGAGCGCCAGCCCGTTCGACAAATTCAAGGCCTGGGCGGCAACGGTGCCGCACACGCTCCGTAATCCGCTCTATCACTGGACGCATCTGGAACTGAAGCGTTACTTCGGCATCGCCGATTTGCTCGACGAGAAAAGCGCCGGCAGGATTTGGAAGCAGGCCAACGAAAAGCTGGCCACCCCGGAATTGACGACGCAGGGCATCCTGAAAAAATTCAAGGTCAAGGTGGTCTGCACCACCGATGACCCGGTGGACAACCTGGAATATCACCGCGAGTTTGCGTCCCAGGGCCATCCGACCAAAATGTTGCCCGCCTTCCGGCCGGACCAGGCGTTGACGGTCGATCAGCCCGCCAGTTTCAATCCGTGGGTGGAGCAGTTGGCTGCCGCCAGCAACGTGGACATCAACCGCTTTTCCGCCTTCGTCACTGCGCTCAAGCAACGCCACGATTTTTTTCATGCGCAGGGGTGCCGGCTGTCCGACCACGGCCTGAACCATTGCTTCGCGGATTTTTGCACCGAGAAAACCGCCGCGGATATTTTCGCCCGGGCGCGGCGCGGCAAAATGGTTTCCCCTCAGGAACACGGGCAGTTTGCCTCGTTCATGATGTTGTTTTTCGGCCGGCTCGACGCCGCCCGGGGCTGGACCAAACAGCTTCACCTGGGTGCGTTGCGAAGCGCCAACACGCGATTGCTCAAGCAGCTCGGCCCGGATACGGGTTTCGATTCCATTGGCGACTGGCCGCAGACTTCCGCGCTCGCGCTTTACCTTGACCGGCTCGACCAGGAAAATGCGCTTCCGAAAACCATCATTTACAATTTGAACCCGGCGGACAATTACGCCGTTGCCACCATGATCGGGAATTATCAGGATGGCACGAGCCCCGGCAAGCTGCAGTTCGGCTCCGGCTGGTGGTTTCTGGACCAGAAGGAAGCCATGGAATGGCAGTTGAACGCCCTGTCGAACCTCGGCCTGGTCTCGCGCTTCATCGGCATGATCACGGATTCACGTTCATTCATGTCGTATCCCCGCCACGAATACTTCCGGCGCACGCTCTGCAATTTAATCGGCCGGGACGTGGAAAAAGGCCTTTTGCCGGGTGACGAAAGCCTGACCGGTCCGATGATTCGCAACCTCTGCTACGCCAATGCCCGCAATTACCTGGCTTTTCCCGGCGTGCCGGAGAACCAGGTGAAGATCTCCGGTGCCGCGAACCGGCGCAAATAAAAGTCAGCTGCCGGTGCGATACGACGCGGGAAATTTGATTTCCCGGTTTGAAGTCGCCCCGCCAAGTTGTTACGCTCCGGACATGTCACGGAAGTCGTCGTCGGATTCACACAACGGTTTTGCCGATGTCATCGGGGTCGCCCTGCTGGCGGCCGCGTTGCTGCTGCTGGTCGCGCAGTTTTCGTTCGACCGCTACGATCTCTCGTTTTTCAGGGATCCGCACAACAAGCCGGTCCATAATTGGATCGGGCCGTTTGGCGCTTATCTGGCGTGGTTCTCGTTTCTGCCATTTGGAGTGGCGGGATACCTTTTGCCCGTCTTGTTCGCGGCGTTCGGTGTGGCGTATCTTTTGAATATTCTGGGTTACCTGCGCGAGCGCCTCCGCTGGTCGTTGTTGTGGTCGGCAGTGCTGGTGATTTCACTCACCGGCCTGCTCTACTTGCTGGATAACGCCGGCTGGCTGGGAAAGATCAACGAATCCATCGGATCGCAAAGCGCCGGCGGCTGGCTGGGGTCCGTGAGCTACGGGCAGACTCCGCGTTATGAATACGGTTTTTGTCTCCTTGGCAAGGTTGGCGCGGTCATTGTTTATGCCACCTTGTCCCTCATCAGCCTGTTGTTCCTGACCAATTTCCGGCTCGGCGTCTGGATTCGTAATTTTCTCAAAGACGAACCCGTCGCCGATGTTTTGGCCCCGCCCAAATCCGGTGATGAGGCCGCGCTCGAACGCCGCGCGCAAGACCTCGAACGGCAGGCCCAAAAATTACAGGAGGAAGTTGCCCGGTCGGGTCTGGGTGCCGACATGAAACCGGTGCCGGAGCCGACCGTCCGGGATTTAAGCGTGCCCGAGGCCAAAACGGCAGGTCCCCGCGTGCGTAAAACCACCCTGCCTGGGACTCCGCCCAAGGAACCGGAAATTGCCGAACCCGCCGGGCACGACCAACCGTCCCCGACGCCTGCCGCGGCGACCACCGAGGACGTTCTTGGCCGGAAATCCGAAGCGCCGGAAAAACCGGCGGGAGCCAAAATCGAAACGCCGATTGCGGAGAAATCCGCCGAGGCGAAAGCCGATCCAGTCATCCACATCGCCGACGGTTCCGTGCCGCCGGCTCCACCCAAACCGAGAGCGCCCCGGAAATCGAGGCCGCTCGCAGTGGCTTCGACGCCAATGATCGGCAATTACCAGCTGCCGCCGCTGGATTTTCTCCAGCATCCGGACCTGACCTTGAAGCCAACGGAATCCAAAGAGGAGCTGATGGCCAACGCGCGGCTCATGCAGCAGACGCTCGCCCAGTTCGAAATCGAGGTTTCCCTCGGCGACATCACCAAGGGCCCGACCATCACGCGCTACGAGTTGCATCCCGCTCCCGGTGTGAAACTGGAAAAAATCACCGCGCTTTCAAACAACATCGCTGCCGTGCTCAAGGCCGAACGCATTCACATCCTCGCGCCCGTTCCCGGGAAAAGCTCCGTCGGGGTCGAGGTGCCCAACCTGATCAAGTCCAAGGTCATCGTGCGCGACATGTTCGAATCCGACGAATGGCGCAACAGCAAGGCCAAGATCCCGATTGCCCTCGGCAAGGATGTGTACGGTCATCCGATCATTGCCGACCTCGTGGAAATGCCGCACGTGCTCATCGCCGGCAGTACCGGCTCCGGCAAATCGGTCTGCATCAACACCATCATCGCCTCGCTCCTCTACCGCTTTTCGCCCGACGAACTCCGGTTCGTGATGATCGACCCCAAGGTCGTCGAGCTGCAGCAATACAACGCCCTGCCGCACCTCGTCGTACCGGTGGTGACCGACCCGAAGAAGGTCATCCTCGCGTTGCGCTGGGTCGTGAATGAGATGGAAAAACGCTACCAGATTTTTGCGCGCGTCGGCGTGCGCAACATCGCGACGTTCAATTCCCGCCCGAAAAACAAGCCGTTGCGGGAGACCGAACCCGAATTGCCGCTCACCACCAAAAAGGAAAAGGTTGAACCGGGCGCCGAAGGGTTCGCCGTCGAGGTGGATGAGGAAATCGTCGTGCCGCGCGAGGAGGACATCGTCATTCCCGAAAAACTGAGCTACATCGTCGTCATCATCGACGAGCTGGCCGACCTCATGCTCGTGGCGCCGGCGGACGTGGAAATGGCCATCGCGCGCATCACCCAGATGGCGCGCGCCGCGGGCATCCATTGCATCGTCGCCACCCAGCGGCCGAGCGTGGACGTCATCACCGGCGTCATCAAGGCGAACATCACCGCGCGCATCGCGTTCCAGTGCGCCTCGCGCGTGGACTCGCGCACGATTCTCGACGCGATGGGGGCCGACAAACTGCTCGGCAAGGGCGACATGCTTTATTTGCCACCCGGCTCAGCGAAACTGATCCGGGCGCAGGGCGCGCTCATTACCGATCAGGAAATCAACAGCATCGTCGAATTTATCGCCAAACAGGGCAAACCGAACTACGACCGGGAAATTCACCAGCAACTGTCCCAGCCCGCCGCCAGTTTCGGAAACGAAACCGGCATTGATGAGGACGAGGATCTCATCCAGCAGTGTATTGAAGTCATCCGGAGCGAGCAAAAGGCGAGTGTTTCGTTGATGCAGCGCCGGCTGCGCCTGGGCTACACGCGCGCGGCGCGCATCATGGACGAAATCGAGAGCCGGGGCATTGTTGGGCCCAGCAAAGGCGCCGAGCCGCGCGACATCCTCATTGATCTGGACGGCGGCGGAGCGGATGGCGGCGGGCAAAGCGCAGTTTGATGGAGCGCGGACAGCTTGTCCGCGTGTTCCTGATTCATTGCATTGGGTACTGCCAAACCCAGTCGCCTTTTTCCCGGTCTTCCGTACCATCTCCGCATGAAACAGTTTCTGACGGCATTGCCCCGCAACCTCATTGGCTGTTTCAGAGGCCGCAACCTCGTCTGCCATGTCATCGCCATCCTGCTCACGGTCATCCTCGTCACGTCCGGCTTCGACTGGCACTACTACCTCGCCACTCACGATCCGATGCTGCGTTCGTGGATATGGCCCGCCGTTGGCATAGGCGGTCTGTTGCCAATTGTCCTGCCGCTGTTTCTGATCGTCGTCGGTTTCATCATTCAAAATTCCCGGGCCATTCAGACCGGTTGGGCGGTGGGCCAGGCGGCGCTCCTCGGTTCGTTGATTTCGTCCGCTTACAAGGCATTTACCGGCCGCGTCCATCCGGCGCACGTCGCCGGCGAAGATATCAGTCATGTCTTCCGCTTCGGAGTTCTGCGCGGCGGAATTTTCTGGGGTTGGCCGTCTTCGCATACCACCATCGCCTTCGCCATGGCCGTGACGATCTTTACGCTCTGTCCGAAGCAACGCTGGCTGGGTTGGGTGGCGATTCTCTACGCCTTCTATGTTGGCATCGGTGTCTCCATGACCATCCATTGGTTCTCGGATTTCGCGGCCGGAGCAATCATTGGCTCGATCATCGGCGCCGTCGTCGGAAAAAGCTTTTTCCGCCAGTCCGTTTGAGCCACAGATTTTCACAGATGAAACACAGATTGCAAATTATCTGTGCAAATCTGTGCCCATCTGTGGCTAGTTTTTCCAGACCCAATCGCCTTGTTCCCGGTCTTCCGAGCCATCCTTTTTCAATGCCACCTCCCCGCCGTCGTCCGTTTCGTTCCAGCCGACGGAGTAGAGCAGAAATTTTCCATCTTCGGTGCGGCGATAGTGCAACGGTTGGCCGCCGATGATGTCGTGCGGCAGTTTTTCGATTAATTGCGGCACGAGGGCGTTGAGCGTTTCGGGATATTCGCCGTGCGCAAGATGGTAGCGTTCAAGCGCGCAGACGATTTGCGCTTGGTTAGCCAGGGTCTGGTTGAAGGCGCATGCCTGCATCGCCTTGGTGAAGTTGGGAACGGCAATTCTCGCCAGGAGGTAAAAAGGCGAGTGATGATTGTCGAGCGACTTTGCAATTTCCTTTGCCGCCATTTCGGTTCGTCTGGGAATCACATTTTGATCCGAGTCCAAGACGTTTTCCTTCTGGATTTGAATCACGGGGGCGCATACCGCCATGTTCTGATAAACCCACCCTCGCGGAGCCAGGTCAATGGCGTGATTGGGCAGGTCCATGATTTTTTTCCAAATCGTCGGCTTTGCGGAAGCGAGGCCGATCATGCTGATTTGGCTGGGTTGAAGCAGTTCGGCCGCGTGACAGGTCGCGGCCTGTTCCGCCTGAAACGCCGCCGCTATCCACGGCGGCAGGTTGATTTCAGCCAGCTGCGCTTGAAGTGCGGCCAGTTGCGGTGCCTGCCATTCGTGCAGCCGGAATCCCTCCTGAACGGTGGCAACGTAAAGCCCGGTGATGGCGACATTGATCATGGCTTCCACCAACGTCTCCGGCTGGCCGGTCGGTGGTTTTTCCAAAATTCGGCAAACATCGTGCATCAAGGTCAATTCAGGTAACGCCGCTTCCGGCCGGTTCAGCATCAAAAGACATTGCGCCCGCTGCGCCAGCGTTTGCGCGACGGCACGCATGGTCACGAAATTTGGAATCGGTTGCTCATACGGCTTTGAATAATCGCCGGGAATCACGGCGTAAGGCCGTTTCAATGCCTCGCGGACTTCATCAAAGGCCGGGACAAATTGATCGCTCCATTGCAGATAATCCGCCGCCGCTGTGACATGCAAATCGGTCAATGTCACTTGAAACACTGTTCTATCCAACGTCGCCGCGACCCGCAACCGGCCGAGATTAGTGGCCCAATCTGTAGGAACAAGATTTTCCAAATCGCTGAGGGATGGCAGCGTATCGGTCCGTAACACAATCCGCGCCGGCACCAAGCTGCTCAAGTCAAATTCCGAAAACTTAAATCCTGCCGCGCCATTCACGCTCCGGCCAACGGTGGCTTGAATCAGGGTTCGCATTTTTTCTGGAGCCGTCGCATCGTCGAGCGTCACGAGGAGATTGTTTGTGCCGGGTTCACGGCTGGCGATGGCGGTTGGCGAGATGATTAGTTTGGCCACAATCAGTGGCTTGGACTTGGTTGAATCAAACACAGAAAAAGAATTCGAACCGAACGGTGGCAGCCGAAGCCATGATAAATTCGCCGCCACGTCGCTTTGCTCCGGTGTCTGGGCTTTCTGGAACCGTAGTAAAATGTTGGTGCTGGCCGTGAAAAAATTCTGGTCGTCCGGCACAGGCGACGGAATATATTTGTTCCAGTCCAGCACCGCGCCTTTGGCTTCGAGTTCACGTTTGCAATTTTCCCAGGCGCGTTTGCCGCGCCAGTCTTCCTCGGTGTAAAAAATCGCGATCAACGTGGCGAGAATGGCCAAACCCATCAAAATCCGGCGCAGAATCCGCCAGCCCCGGTTATTGTTTGGTGTTTTGTTCATAATTTTCTTTTCCTCGTAGCAGCCGACGTGAGTCGGCTCATTCTTGAGAAGTTTGACCGGACTAATGTCCGCAGCTACTGTTTATCCTGTCAAAACTTCCATGCCTTCGGTGCGCGGCTTAGGTGAAAAAATCTTCTGCCGGTCCGCATCGCGCGGTAGGGAATGATCGGTCAACAACTCGGCCAGGATTTTCTGCTGGTCTTTCAAAGTCATGATCATTTCGGATGACGGTCCGGATTTGATGATGGCCGGCGACTGTTCGCGCAACGAAACATTCGCCGCCAAAATCAAAATCCACACCACCGCCAATCCCGCCCAGATTTGACGACAAGGCCAGATGAGTTCCAGAAACGAAAGCCTGACGGCTTCTGCCAGCGTAGCTACAAATGTCAATTCGCGGATCGGTTGTTTGCGCCGATTGACATCGGCGGCTACAGCCACGATTTCCCGACGGATGGCGTCGAGTTTCGGCGCGGCGGCTTGATGGCGGGCAAACAAAATGTCACGCGGTGTTTTCATGTCGTTGTTTTGGTAGGACGCGTCACTCCGTGCGCGCCGTTCGGTGGTATGCAGATGAGCGGCGGGCAGAGGACTGCCCGCCCTACCTTTTGATTCTCCCGCGGCGTCTTCATTTCTTCTCCTCCAGCAATTTGCGCAGCGACTTTTTGGCGTAATGCAATCGCGACTTCACCGTGCCGACCGGCGTGCCGGTGATGCCGGCGATTTCTTCGATTGAAAAATCTTCGACAAAATGCAGCAACAACACCGAGCGTTGCGGCAGCGGCAATTCATTCAACCGGTTCATAAACTCAGCCTCCTGTTCCTGCTGGATGAGCAGATCGTCCGGACCGTTTTCAAACTCGTCCGGCGCAGCGGCGATTTCATCGCGCAACATTTCATCGCGATTTTCCTTTCGCCAGCGCTGGATGCATTTCTGGTGCGCGATGCCAAAAAGCCAGCTCCCGAATTTGTCATTGTCGCGCAGGCCGCCGATGTTCCGGACGGCAGCGATGAACGTCTCCTGCACGAGGTCGAGGCTCGTCTGTTCGTCGTGCACCAGTTCAAAAACATAGACATACAAGGGCAACTGGTAGCGTCGAAAAAGACCGTCCCAAGCCTCCGGTTCCCCGGCTTTGGCCTGCGGCACGGGCAGTTGTTCGCGTTCAGCCACTACCAGCATTTACACAGAGAAGAATGCCAGAGGCGAGAAAAGGTTCAATCAGCCCCCCCAAAGTGCATGAAAAAGCAGAATACTGGTTTGTGGGACACCGGATCAAGCCGTCCGGTTTGGCTGTCCCGTTGGATCACGGCGGGTTCCCACAAACAGAAAACCGCCGGACTGCATAGCCCAAATGGGATAACCGGCGGCATGTTGGTACTAATCTAGCACCAGGTCAACGTAGCATTACGAATGATAAATTCAAGCATTCAAAGAAGTCATTAAACTGTCGGGTGATTGCCGTAACCATTCAATCTGAACTTTGGAATCCAGTGGTTGCAAGGCTTGAGCAAATACATCGCCAGGAAATTGTCTTTTCAGGTGTGAACCACATACCGCCTCCTATCCCGCCGCCTAAAACTGGCCTGTTTCGTGCTATTTGCATTGCTAAATCACCTGAAACCATTGAAAAATTAAACCATGTCAACGGTCGCTGAACAACTTCGTGCCGCACGCGAATCCAAGAACCTCACCATTGCGCAGGTCGCGGAAGCCACCAAAATCCGCACCGACCACATCCGCGCGCTGGAGGAGGGGAATTTCAATGTGTTTTCCGCGCCGATTTATATTCGTGGTTCGGTGAAGAATTACGCCATGCGGCTCAAGCTTGACGTGCCGCAGATCATGGCGGCACTCAACGCCGAACTGGGCCAGACGGAAAAGTTCAGCGAACCGCCGCCGCTCAGCGAAGAATCCAACAAGCCCCTTGACCGGATGATGTTTCTCCTCTCGAAGATGAACTGGAAGGTGGGGGCGGCGGGCGGCGCCGTTTTGGGTGTCGTTCTCGTCATTTTCCTCGCCAGTTTCGCCTGGCGGCACCACAAGCCGGGCAACGCGCTGGCCGGTTTGCCGCCGGCGGTTTATCAATCGGCAAATTCGGGCCAGACGCTGCCGCTCACCTCGCATCGTTAAACTCGCAGTAACCGGAGAGCGGGTTCCAGCTTCAGGTCCCTCAACTTTCAACCCTCAACTCTCAACCGCCGGCATCACATGTCGCTCAGGTAAAGCTCGCGATTGCGCCACAGGTAAATCAATCCGGAGGCCGCAGTCAGCGCGACCGTCACCCAAAGCATGATTTTCGCAAACCCCACCACCCACGGTGTGAAAACATCCTGCAGCCATGGCGGCCATTCGTGACACGCGGCCACCACCAGCAACGCGTTGATGGCCACGATTTGCGAAATGGTCTTGTGCTTGCCGAACTTTTCCGCGGCGAGCACGATGTTTTTTGACGCCGCCAGCAGCCGCAACCCGGTGATGGCCAGTTCGCGTGCGACAATGATGATGACCATCCAGGCGGCGACCTTGACCGGTGCGTCCGGGTTCAGGCGCGTGCTCTCGACGAACGCAATGAAGGCCGAGCAGGTCATGATTTTGTCCGCCAGCGGGTCCATCAAGATGCCGAAATTGGTGATGAGACCGCGGCTGCGCGCGAGGCGGCCGTCGAGAAAATCCGTGATGCCCGCGGCGCCAAATAAAATCAGCGCCAGCGTGTTGCGGAGCGGAATGGGCCAGGGCCAGAACAGCGCCCAAAGAAATACCACCGTCAGCACGAAGCGCGAAGCCGTCAGCTTGTTCGGCAGATTCATGTTCAGGAGCGCGGACAGCTTGTCCGCGTGTATCGGAATGAAACCTTGAACATCCGGCATCGAACATCCAGCATCCAAATATCCAAAGCTCGTGAACAGCAAATCATTCAGTGCGCGGTGTTGAGTATTGGTTGTTTTCCATTTCAGCGATCCATCCCGCAGACAAGCCGTCCGCGCTCCATCACGCCCCGAACTTGTCGAACATCTTCGCGTTCGCCTGCATCAGGCGGATGAGATATTTCGCTGCAAACACGCCGAGGGAGCCGCTGTTCGCACCGGTTTCCGTGAACCGTTCCAGTTTGTCCGAGCCGCTCACCGCCGAGTGCAGCAACAACGGTTGCGGATGCCACGAATGGCCCTTGAGCGCGCACGGCGTCGAGTGGTCGCCGGTGATGGCAATCACGTCCGGTTTTTTCTTCAGCAGGATCGGCAGCGCGGCGTCGAAATCCTCGATCGCCTTTTTCTTCGCCGCAAAATTGCCGTCCTCCCCCGCCTTGTCCGTGTATTTGTAGTGGATGAAAAAGAAATCGAAGTGGTTGTAATCCTTGAGATAGCGTTCGAATTGTTCGGCGATGGTCGCCGGACCCTCGATTTTTTTCATGCCGACGAGCTGGGCCAGGCCCTTGTACATTGGGTAAACCGCCAGGCAGGCGGGTTTCAATTTGTAGCGATCCTCGAACAGCGGGATGTGCGGCTGATGGGCAATACCGCGCATCAGAAAGCCGTTCGCCGGCTTTTCCTTCGCAATGACCGGCAGCGCCGCCTTGTAAAATTCGCCAATGAGCGCGGCCATCTTTTTCTGGCCGGCATTGTTTTCGTCGCGCGGATGAACGGTCGGAACGGCAAAGCCTTCGCGGTTCGGGTCGGCATCCGTGAGCGGGCCTTCCAGCCCCGGGCCGCGGAACACGACGACAAAGCGATGTTCCTTGCCGGCCTTGATGAGGAGGTCCGTGTCGCCGATTTTTTTGATTTTGGCGGCAAGCAGGGCGCAGAGTTTCTCGCAGGTTTCCGTCGGAATGCGTCCGGCGCGGCGGTCAGTGACGATGCCTTTTGGATCCAGGGTGGCGAAGTTGGCGCGGGCGCAGACGTCGCCGGGCTTGAGTTCCAGGCCCAGGCCCAGGGCTTCAATCACGCCGCGGCCGACCTGGAATTCCAGCGGGTCGTAGCCGAACAGTCCGAGATGGCCCGGCCCGCTGCCGGGGGTGATGCCAGGCGCAGCGGGAATCATGCGGCCCTGCGCGGAATCCTTCGACAGCCTGTCAAGATTCGGCGTTACGGCGGCTTCGAGCGGCGTCAGGTAATTTTGTTCCCTGGTGGCGATGTCGCCCAGGCCGTCGAGGACGAGGAGCGCGAGCTTGGCATTGGTTTTAAGGGTCAGTTCGGAATAAAGCGCGTCTAAATTCATCCGCTCATTTTGCAACAATTGGGCCGGAGCGCAATTCGATTCCGATTTGCACCGGAGCGCGGACAGCCTGTCCGTGAGTTGAAATGGTTGCCTCAATGATCACGCGGGCAGGCTGCCCGCGCTCCTTAACCGGCGCGAAATGTTCTCGCCCGTTTGTCCGCTTGCGGGTTTAATCTCCGCGCGCATGAAACAAAAAGCTTACGCCCGCGCGGGCGTGGATATTGATTTGGGCAACAAGGTCAAGGCGACGCTGCCACAACTGCTCGCCAGCACGCATCGCCGCGAGGTGCTCGGCAAAGTCGGCGGCTTCGGCGGCCTGTTCGCCTTCGACCTGAAAAAATACCGCGAGCCGGTGCTCGTGTCGTCCGTGGACGGCGTCGGCACCAAGCTGAAAATCGCCTTCGCCATGGACCGGCATGACACCATCGGTGCCGATCTGGTGAACCATTGCGTCAACGACATCGCCGTATTGGGCGCCGAGCCGCTGTTCTTCCTCGATTATCTCGGCACCGGGAAGCTGGAGCCGCACGTTTTCACCGATATCATCAAGGGCTTCGCGCGCGCCTGTGCGGAAAACAACTGCGCGCTCATCGGCGGCGAGACGGCGCAGATGCCGGGCTTTTACCAGAAGGGTGAATATGATGTGAGCGGCACGATTGTCGGCGTGGTCGAAAAATCGAAGATGCTCAATGGCCAGAAAACCGTGAGGGCAGGGGACGCCGTCATCGGTATTGCGTCGAGCGGACTGCACACCAATGGCTATTCGCTCGGGCGCAAGATTTTCTTCGAACAGTTGAAGCTCAAGCCGAAAAGTTACGTGGCCGAACTGAAAAACACCATTGGCGCTGAACTGCTGAAGGTTCACATCAGCTACGGGCCGCTCGTCCAGAAACTGTTGAAGCGTTTCAACCTTCAACCTTCAACCTTCAACGCTCAACTCCCAATCAAAGCTTTCGCCCACATCACCGGCGGCGGTTTCGTGGACAATATTCCGCGGGTGCTGCCGAAGAACCTGGATGTGATCATCCGCAAGGGTTCGTGGTCCATGCTGCCGATCTTCAAAATCATCGAGCAGAAGAGCGGCGTGCCGGATGCCGAGCTATACCAGGTATTCAACATGGGCATCGGCATGGTCGCCATTGTCTCGGCGAACAGGGTGGATGCGGTCTTGAAATTCATCCGCGCCCAGAAGCACAAGACGTGGCTTATTGGCAAGGTGGTCAAGGGCAAGGGCGTGGCGCGGGTGGTGTAACATTTTAGACGGCGGTGGCAGGCGGAGCGCGACACCGCTTATGAGTGCCGGGTGAACAACCGAACACGTCACGCCATCCGAAAGCGCCGTCGCCGCTGCTCTTTGCCGGCGCAGTCCAAGACGTCAAAATTACCGTCAATCGCAAATCCTCAATAACTCATCCGGTCCAGCTTCACCTTGCCGCGGAAAATCCAGTAGATGCAGACGGTGTAGGCAATCACCACGGGCACGCCGATGCCGGCGATGACGAGCATGATGCCCAGCGTTTTCTGCGAGGAGGCGGCGTTGTAAATTGTCAGGCTGTTCTCGGGATTGGGCAGGCTGTAAACCAGGTTGGGAAAAATATCCACGGCGAACAGCGCCATCAGCGTGATGATCGCCGCGCACGACGACAGGAACGCCCGCCAGTCGCGGCCGTGATGGAATTCGCGGGGGATGTTGGCGATGGACAGCATGTTCAGCAGCGCAATGCTGAACAGGCCCGGGTTTTCGCGCACGCGGGCGGACATGTGCGGCACGAACAGCAGGGTGGCCATCGTGAGGGTCACGGCGCAGATCACGAAGAAGATGATGGAGTTCATCGCCCAGCGGCGCATTTTATCGTGCAATGCGCCTTCGGTTTTCATCGCCCCGTAAATCGCGCCGTGCATCATGAACAGCGCCACGGTCGTGATGCCCACCAGGACGGGATACGGTTTGAGCAGGCCGAGGAAGGTTCCGGCAAATTCGCCGCGATCGTCGATCGGGATGCCCCAGGCGATGTTGCCCAGCGCCGCCCCCAAGAGCAGGCCTGACAACAGGCTGCCGACGGAAAAACCGATGTCCCACATCTGCCGCCACCAGTACATGGGTTGTTTGCTTCGGAATTCGATGGCCACCGCGCGAAAAATCAGCGACGCCAGCAGCAGCATCAGCGCGAGATAAAAGCCGGAAAACACCGTCGCATACACATTGGGGAACGCGGCGAACAGCGCGCCGCCGCCGGTGACGAGCCAGACCTCATTGCCGTCCCAGACCGGCCCAATGGAATTGAGCATGATGCGGCGTTCCTGGTCATCCCTCGTGAACAGGTGCAGCGCGCCGATGCCAAGGTCGAAGCCGTCGAGCATCGCGTAGCCCGTGAAGAGCACGCCGACCAGGATGAACCAGATGGTGTTCAGGTCAAAATTCATAAAAACGGTAACGAGTTGAAGCGTTGAAGCGTTGAAGCGACTGCCGCTTTAACGCTTAAACTCTGCAACGCTTCAACCAGTTTTCGATTATCCGTGTTCATTCGCGGTTGATTATTCTTTTGTGGGCAATGCCAGTTTGCCGGACGGGATGAGATCCGCGTCATCCGGCCCGTGCTGGATTTTGTCGTTGAGCAGGTAGATGAAAACCGCGAACAACAGGAAATAGAGGAAGGTGAACAGGATCAGCGACGACAGCACCACATTGGCCTTGACCACGGCGGACAGGCCCTCCGGCGTGCGCAACAGGTGCCAGACAATCCACGGCTGCCGTCCGACTTCCGCCGCGAACCAGCCCATTTGATTGGCGATTTCCGGGCCCAGCACGGAGAAAACGAAAATCCAGAGCAACCAGCGCTTTTCCGCGAGCGTCCCGCGCCAGAGATAAAAACAACCGATCACGGCGATGGCGAACGTCGTAAAACCGATCCCCACCATGCCGTGGAAAAACAGGAATGAGGCCGGGACCGGCGGCCGGTCTTCAGGCGGGAAATCGTTCAGTCCGGTGACCACCCCGCGGGTGTCCAGGAACACCAGCCAGCTCAACATGCCCGGCCATTGGATGCCCACGACTTTTTGGTTTTGCTCGTCCACCCAGCCCACCAGCGTCAACGGCGCATGCGCGGTGCTGTTATAAAGCCCCTCGAATCCGGCGAGTTTGACCGGCTGATTCTTGGCCACGCCGCGCGCGCTGGAATCGCCGGTGACGATTTGCAGCAGCGCGGCAAACACCGCGACGATCAAACCAACGCGCAACGACGCCCGGGCAAAATCCAGATGCTTTTTTTTCAGCAGATACCACGCGCTGACGCTGATGACCAGAAACGCACCCGTCTGCCACGCGCCGCACACGGTATGGAACAGGCGGTCCACCATGGAGGGATTGAACACCACCTCCCAGAAGTTCGTGACCTCCGCCCGCGCCTTCATGCCTTCGCCGACGATGTGATAGCCGGCCGGCGTCTGCATCCAGGAATTGGCCACGATGATCCACACCGCGCTGAAGTGCGCGCCGAGGCAGACCATGCAGGTCGAGAAAAAATGCATTTTGCGGCCGACCCGGTCCCAGCCGAACAGCAGCACGGCGAGAAAACCGGATTCGAGGAAAAACGCGAAGATGCCTTCCGCCGCCAGCGCGCTGCCGAACACGTCCCCGACGAACCGCGAATAGGTCGCCCAATTCGTGCCGAACTCGAATTCCATCACGATGCCCGTGGCCACGCCGATGGCGAACGTGAGGGCGAAGACCTTGGTCCAGAACCGCGCCAGCTGATGATAGACCGGTTTGTTGGTTTTCAGCCACAGACCCTCCATAACCACGAGCATGACGCCCAGCCCGATGCTCAGCGGCGGGTAGATGTAGTGAAAGGCAACGGTCGCTCCGAACTGGATGCGGGATAATGTCAGGACATCCATACGGGCTGAGATTGCAACCATTGCGCCATGGGGTCAAGGGCGCAAAATTGATATCAAAAATTCTTTTTAAGCAGGTTAAAAAACATTTTCCTCATTTCTTGATTTCCTGATTCAATCTGCCCGGCAATGAAACTGCTGGTCATCGGTTCAGGTGGACGCGAGCACGCGCTGGTGTGGAAACTGGCGCAGTCGCCGCACGTCACCCGGCTGTGGTGTGCGCCCGGCAACGCCGGCATCGCGCAGGAACACCTGGCTAAAAATTCCGCCCCTGTCGAATGCGTGAACATCGGCGTCGAGGATTTGCCGGAGTTGCTCGCGTTCGCGCAGGAGAAGAGAATCGAACTCACGGTGGTGGGTCCGGACAATCCACTGGCGCTTGGCATTGTGGATTTGTTTCAAAAAAACGGTCAGCGGATCTGGGGGCCGAACCGGAAAGCCGCGCGGTTTGAATCATCCAAGGTTTTTTCGCAAAACTTCATGGAAAAATACGGCATCCCCACCGCGCGCGCCGGGGCTTTCTCGGATGCGGCGGCAGCGAAAAAATTTGCGGCATCGCTCGGGGGTAAATGTGCCGTCAAAGCCGATGGGCTGGCGCTCGGCAAGGGCGTTTTGATTTGCGCAGGCGTGGCGGAAGCGGACAAGGCAATTGATGAAATCCTGGTCGCCAAAAATTTCGGCGCAGCCGGCGCCAACATTGTCATCCAGGAATTTCTGGAAGGCATGGAGATTTCGCTGCACGCGCTTTGCGACGGCAGGACAGCAAAGCTCTTTCCGACTTCACAGGATCACAAGCGTGCATTGGACGGCGACCGGGGCTTGAACACCGGCGGCATGGGCACCTATTCGCCCACCCCGTTTCTGACCGACGCTCAGCTCGCCGATACCGGGCGAAAAATCCTTGAGCCTTTCATGCGCGGCTGCGCGGCGGAGGGAATTGACTATCGTGGGATCCTGTATCCGGGCCTCATGGTGACGAAATCCGGCCCGAAAGTGCTGGAATTCAACGCGCGTTTCGGCGACCCGGAAACGCAGGTCTATCTGACCCGGTTGGAAAACGACCTCGTCGAATTGCTGGACGCGAGCGTGGATGGCACGCTGGACCGGATTGAAATGAAGTGGAGTCCGCGGGCGAGCGTGTGCGTGGTGATGGCCAGCGGCGGTTATCCGGGCAGTTACGCAAAAGGCAAGGTTATCTGTGGTCTGGACGCCGCCAATGCGCTGCCGCACACAAAAGTGTTCCATGCCGGCACGGCGTTGCAGGACGGGCAAATTATGACCAATGGCGGACGCGTTCTGGGAGTGACGGCATGGGGCAAGGATTTGAAGAGCGCGCAAGTGGCAGCCTACGCCGCGGTGGACAAGATTAAATTCGACGGCGCGCACTTCCGCCGCGACATCGCGGCGAAGGCGATGGCGTAGCGTCAGGCATCCTTGCCGTCCGGAAAGAACTCCACGAATTGATGGCGACTCGCAAAATTTCAAACCTGCTCCGGCGTGCGCGGAGTTTTGTCCGCCGGGATGGGAAGCCCGGCTCTGCGGCAGGCCAGGATGCCCGCCGCAACGAAGGCTTTAAAAGCCGCGCAAGCCACCGCCAACGCTGCTGAAATATTGCCCCAGCAAATCCAAATCAGTCGTCCTCTTTGCAATTATATCGCCGCCGATGCCCAAATTCCGACAGAAAAGATTTATGATGGGTGATATGCGATTTATGCGCCAACAGGCGGAGCGGGAGTTGTCCCAACTCGCAGCCTTTCCACCGGTCCAGCCGCTGCGGATTGAGGACAATCCGCGCTCCGGTTCAAATTGGAGCACGATCGTCAATGTGTCGTGCCTTTACTTTCGGTCATTAGTCGCGCATTTTGGGCGCAGCATGACACGACGTCTCTTGAAATTATTCACCCTGGTTTTGACCGGGGGGCTGGCCCTGCGCAGCGCTGCGTATTCAGGTCCGACGAATCCGGCGCCGGATTTCAAGGAGGTTTATGAGTTGCTCCGTGCCAATCTTCCGGAGGCGACGGACGGGACCCTGAATCGCGCGGCGGTGGCCGGTCTGGTGTCACAGTTTCCGGGCAAGGTGGCGCTCGTCGGCGGCCCAACGGAGGGGTCTGCCGGATCGCAAAACGGATCGGCTCTCAGCAAAGCCGCCGTGATCGAGAACAACGTGGTGTATTTCCGGGTCAGCCGGATTACGGGGAGCCTCCCGGGCGAACTGGGCGCGGCCAGCCGGGCGTTGACTTCTACGAATCCGGTCGTCGGCGCGGTCTTGGATTTGCGTTTTGCGGGAGGCGACGATTACGCGGCGGCGGAGAAAACGGCGGGACTGTGGACGGCTTCGAAGGCGTCCCGTCCGGTTGGCGGACCACTGGTCGTTCTAGTGAACGGCGGGACGATCGGCGCGGCGGAAGCGATCCTCGCGGAATTACGCAAGGCGGGCGCGGCATTGATCATTGGCAGCCCGACAGCGGGTGCGGCGATGACCTTCAAGGAATTTGCCCTGAAAGACGGCGAACGGCTGCTCATTGCGACGACCCCGGTGAAAGTGGATGGCCAGGCGATGCCGTCCGGTGGTCTGAAGCCGGACATTGCCGTGACCGTGAATCCCGAACAGGAATACGCCTTCTGGGAGAATCCCTACGGAACGCTGGCGCAAAACACCAACGCCGCCCCGGCGGTCTCCAACAGATTTCTGCCATTTATCGACCACACCAGTGAGGCGGATCTGGTGCGGCAGAAGCAGAATGACGGGAAATCCCTCAATGTGCCGCCGCCCGGACCGCAGGATGGCTCGGTCCGGGGTAAAAGTGATGACAGTGACAGCGATGATGATTCCGCGCCGACCCCAGCCGCCCGGCCGCCACAACCGGTGCTGCGCGATCCGGTGCTGGCGCGGGGGGTGGATCTGGTCAAAGGCCTGGCGGTCGTACGCGCCTCACACCCCTGATTTCGGGTTGACGATTGGCGATTCAGAATTCACCTTGAATCTTTGCGCGGCATGAAAACCATTTTATTCATCTGCACCGGCAATGTCTGTCGCAGCCCGATGGCCGAGGCGCTGTTCCGGCAGGCGGCGGCCGGACGCGGGGAGTTCCGCGTGTTTTCGGCGGGGCTCGGCGCGGTGGACGGCCAGCCGCCGACGGCCCATTCGGTGACGGCGATGCGCGAGCTGGGGATTGACATTTCGAGCCAGCGCAGCCGGATGCTCGCGACGGACCTGGTGCGTCAGGCGGATTACATTTTTGGCATGACGCACAGCCACGTGGACGCGATCGGGCTCCTGTATCCGGCCGCGGCCGAAAAGACCTTTTTGCTGCGCGAATTTGACGACGCGCTCGAAGAATTTGAAAAGGACATCAGCGACCCGATCGGCGGTTCCTACGAGGTTTATGAGAATTGCCGCGACCAGATCGAATTGGGCATTGCCTCACTTTTGAAATTTATGGAACAACACGAAATCCTGTCAGCCTCCCATGCGACCAAACCGGCCGCGGTCACGAACTTCGCGCTCGGCGCGGATCATGGCGGCTTTGAATTGAAGGAAGCGCTGAAGCAATACCTGCAACAGCGCGGGTTGAGCATTGCCGACTTCGGCGCCCAAGCGAAGGATTCGGGCGACGACTACCCCGATTTTGCCCGACCGGTGGCGCAGGCGGTGGCGGCGGGACAGGCGGAGCTTGGCCTGCTCATCTGCACGAGCGGCGTCGGCGTGAGCATGACCGCCAACAAGGTGCCGGGCGCGCGCGCCGCGCTCGTGGCTGATGAATCGTCGGCGGTGCTGGTGCGGCAACACAACGACGCGAACATTCTTTGTCTGAGCGGCAAAAACACCTCGCCGGAACTGGCCCGTAAAATTCTCGACGCGTTCCTGGGCGCCAAATTTGAGGGCGGACGTCATGGACGCCGCGTCAACAAGATGGATGTCCGGCTGGCTGCGCCGCAACTCCGCTTGCGGATGGTCGATCCCGCCGTCGCCGAATCCATCGAACTGGAGCGCCTGCGCCAGCAGGAAAACATCGAATTGATCGCCAGCGAAAATTTTGTCAGCCCGGCGGTCATGGAGGCGCAGGGCTCGGTGCTCACGAACAAATATGCCGAGGGCCTGCCGAAGAAGCGCTGGTACGGCGGCTGCGAGAACGTGGACACCATCGAGCAGCTGGCCATCGACCGGGTGAAAAAACTTTTCGGCGCAGAACACGCCAACGTCCAGCCGCACTCCGGCAGCCAGGCGAACATGGCCGTTTATTTCGCCGTGTTGAAGCCCGGCGACAAGCTGCTGACGATGGACTTGAGCCACGGCGGACATTTGACGCACGGCAACAAGGCGAATTTCTCCGGTAAATTCTTTGAAATCGTCCACTACGGCGTGCGCAAGGACGATGAACGGATTGATTACGACCAGCTTGCCCAGATGGCGCGCGAACACAAACCGAGGATGATCACCGTGGGCGCCAGCGCGTATCCGCGCACCATTGATTTCAAGCGCATGGGCGAAATCGCCCGCGACGTCGGCGCGTACCTGCTGGCGGACATCGCGCACATTGCCGGGTTGGTGGCGGCGGGCATTCATCCCAGCCCGATGGCGCACGCGGATTTCGTGACGACCACCACGCACAAAACATTGCGCGGACCACGCGGCGGATTGATTTTGTGCCGCGAGAAAAATGCGAAGGAGATTGATTCCATGGTTTTCCCCGGCATCCAGGGCGGGCCGCTGGAACACATCATCGCGGCCAAGGCGGTCTGCTTCCAGGAGGCGCTGCAACCGACGTTCAAGGCGTACCAGGAACAGATCGTGAAAAACGCGAAGGCGCTGGCCGAGGGCATGAGGCGAAACGGCTACCGGCTCGTCAGCGGCGGCACGGACAACCATTTGATGCTGGTGGACGTGGGCGCGAAGGGTGTGACCGGCAAGGACTGCCAGATCGTGCTCGACGAAGCGGGCATCACGGTGAACAAAAACACGATTCCGTTCGAGACCCGCTCGCCGTTCCAGGCCAGCGGCATCCGGCTCGGCACGCCCGCCGTCACTACCCGCGGGATGAAGGAAGCGGAAATGGCGGCCATTGCCGACATGATTTCGGAGGTGCTGCTGGACATCAAAAACACGGACGCGGCGCACAAGGTACGCGGGCGCGTTAGGGAATTGACCGCAAAATTTCCCCTGCCGTATTGACAAATTAAGTGCCCTGTGGGATTATCCCACCATGACAATAACCGCTGACAGCAAGAAACGGGTGGTCATTCCGTGGGTCAAGCCGGGCGATGTGTTCGCCTGCGAACAGCAGGATGAAAATCATTTTTCCTTGGCGCGGTTAAATCCATCCCCACCGTTGAGAAGGAAGACCAAAGCCGAAGTTCGACGTGCCATCAAGAACAGCAAGATGACATTCGATCTGACCTGGGAAGAATTACGGGCCATCACGCGTGAGCCATGATTTTGGTTGATACAAACGTGGTGATCGACGCGCGTGACCCTTCGGCGGCCAGCCATGCCTGGGCGGTGAAGCTGATTGAAATGTCCGTAGCGGGCGAAGGCGCGGGGATTAACGCCGTGACGCTGGCCGAACTTTGCGCGGGTTCCCCCAACCCGGCGGATATCCAGCCGGAAAGCCAAAAGCTCGGGCTGGAAATTTTCGATGTGCCGGCGGTGGCCTCAACCGTTTGCGGCGCGGCCTACCGGCGTTATGTTTCAGCCCGGCGGGCGTCGGGAGGCGGGATGGCGCCCAAAATTCCCCTGCCGGATTTTTTCATCGGCGCGCACGCCGAAATCATGGGCTGGAAACTGGCCACGCGCGATGCCGAAAGGATTGCCACGTATTTTCCCAAAGTCAGCCTCCTGACGCCGAAGAAGTAATCCGCCAACGGGCGCGAAGTGACGGTAAAGTTCCCGCTGCCTTATGGATTGGGTGGCGGTGAAATTATACGCTGACTATCCCCATCGTCGAAATTGCCACTTGGTTCCGTGTGGATTTCGGCGTGGCCATCGGCAAAACCATAAGTCTTCATCCATTCGGGCGCTGGAGGGTGAAGTGTTTCGCGCAGGTGGTGAGCCTCCTGTTCGCGCGCCTGGCGGCGTTGTTCCGAGCGCACGGCCTTTGGCGGCGGCAAAATGCGCGCTTGGTGTAAAGCCGGCCGGTCTGCGTGCCGTGAAGCGCGAGCGCGGCGGCCTTGCGGGCGAGGGTCGGTAAAAACCGTCTGCGCCACGTCCTGCGCCAGATGGGCCCCGCCGTTGACCTGCCGCAGCGCGGCGGAATAAACGAGATTGACGTGCCGTCGTACCAGTTCGGCAAAGGCTTCCTCGTATCTGATTTCGGCCTGGCGGCGGAGCAGTTCACGGTCGGGCGTCATGTTCACCTTATAGCACCCGCAGACGGAGAAATCGCACAAGAAAAAAAGACGCGGATTGCAGGGATTTGCGCGAACGCGGCCAGGCCGGAATGAAGCCATGTAATCCGTGTCCAAAAATCTCTTGTCCAAAATTCTCTTTGACAACGGGTTTAATGTGCGCCACTCTGTGAATGAGTTGACTGCGAAATTTCCCTTGCCGTATTGAGGTTGCAATTGAATTGCCTCGAACGCTCGGTTAATAAAAATCCATTTTGAACTTTTCCGGCTGCCAGCCGTCCAAGGCGTAAAGGACTTGCAACTCCGGAAATTGAAATCCAGCCAATCCAACCAATTTTAATCTATGCCAAGAGTCTCAACGAGAAAGCCCAAGGCGAAACCGGCGGAAGAAGCCGCGGTGGAATCGCCGGAATTGACCAACGGGGCGGTCGAAACCCCGGTGGCGCCCGAACCGTCCGGCTCCGCCTCGCTGCAGCCGCCGTCCACCCCGGTCGAACTGGCCGAAGAGCCCAAAGGGGAGGAGCCCCGGGCGGAGGAGCGCCGGGGCACGCAACGCGACAAGATCGTTGCGTCGCTCAACATCGCCAAACTGCAGGCAATGCAGATGAGCGAGCTGAACCAGATGGCGCGCGATCTGGGCGTTGAAAATTTCGGCACGATGCGCAAGCACGAGGTGATTTTTCACATTCTCCAGAAAAACGCCGAACGCGCGGGCGTCCTGTTTTCCGAGGGCGTGCTCGAGGTGTTGCCGGAAGGTTTTGGCTTCCTCCGTTCCCAGAGCTTCAATTATCTGCCGTGCCCGGAGGACATTTACGTTTCGCCGTCCCAGATCCGCCGGTTCGATTTGCAGACCGGCAATCTTATCGCCGGCCAGATCCGGCCACCCAAGGAAAAGGAAAAGTTCTTCGCCCTGCTCAAGGTGGAAGGCGTGGACGGGGAAGACCCGGACAAGGCGAAGGAAAAGACCCACTTTGACAATCTCACGCCGTTGTTTCCGAACAAGCGGTTCATTCTGGAAACCGCCGCCGACGAGTTGAGCACGCGCGTGCTCGATCTCGTCTGTCCCATCGGCAAGGGTTCGCGCGGCCTGATCGTGGCGCCGCCCCGCACGGGCAAAACCGTGCTCATGCAGAAAATCGCCAACGCCATCCTCAAAAACAACCCGGAGACGTATTTGTTCATCCTGCTCATTGACGAGCGCCCGGAGGAGGTCACCGACATGGAACGCAGTTGCAAAGGCGCGGAAGTCATCAGTTCGACGTTCGACGAACCCCCGGAGCGCCACGTGCAGGTGGCCGAAATGGTCATCGAAAAAGCGCGGCGCATGATTGAACACCGGCGCGACGTGGTGATTTTGCTCGATTCCATCACCCGCCTGGCCCGTGCCTACAACACCATCCAGCCGCACTCAGGCAAAATCCTGTCCGGCGGCGTGGACGCCAACGCGCTGCACAAGCCGAAGCGGTTTTTTGGCGCGGCGCGCAACATTGAGGAGGGCGGTTCATTGTCGATCATCGCCACGGCGCTCGTGGACACCGGCAGCCGCATGGATGAGGTGATTTTCGAAGAATTTAAGGGCACCGGCAACATGGAAGTGCACCTGGACCGTGCGCTGGTGGACCGCCGCATATTCCCCTCGATCAACATCGAAAGTTCCGGCACCCGCAAGGAGGAGCTGCTCTACCATCCGGACGAACTGAGCCGGATTGTTTTGCTGCGCCGGGCGCTGACCGGCGTTCCGCCGGTGGAGGCGATGGAACTGCTTTTGGGCAAGCTGAAGAAAACCAAGACCAACATCGAGTTCCTGTTGGGCATGGGTGTGGGCTAGGATTTTTGCTGCGGTTGAATCGACCTCCGTAGGCGGCAATTTATCGCCGGGCTGTTATCACAATGTCCCATTCGGAGATGTGTTCAATTGCGGTCGCGGTGTCATTCCGCAACCAGCCGGGCGATTCACCGGCAATTTCCCGCTGGCAAACCTTGATTTCCCCTGTATTGGCACGGATTTGTTTGCACTTGACGGTTTCAGGTTAACTTCTTAATCTATCCCACAAGAACGGTAAAGTTTGCTGGGTCATCCAGCGTGCGAAAGTCGGAAGATACATATCTACCGACTTTTTTGTTCGCTGGATACGGAACAGCGTCGAGCCTATGAATGCGGATTTTTTGGCAGTTTTGGAATTTTGGGAGCGCGAAAAGGGCATCAATCGTGATGTCCTGGTCGGTGCTGTCCAGGAGGCGTTGCTGTCCGCCGCCAAAAAGGCGGTCGGAGCGGCGCGCGAATTGCGCGTCGAAATTGACCAGAAAAACGGCGACATCAAGGCGTTTGCCAAGCTTATCGTCTCCGACAAGGTCATTTCCAAGCACGACCAGATCTCCATGTTTGACGCGCGCCGCATCAAGCCGGACGCGCAAATCGGCGACGAAATTGAAAAGGAAGTGACGCCGACCGGCTTTGGCCGCATCGCGTCGCAGTACGCCAAGCAGGCGCTCATGCAGAAGATCCGCCAGGCGGAGAAGGCGCTGATTTTCACCGAATTCAAGGACCGCGTCGGCGACATTGTCAGCGGCACGGTGCGGCGGTTTGAGCGGTCGGACGTGATTTTGGATCTGGGCAAATATGAGGCCCTGCTGCCGAACCGCGAGCGCGTGCCTACCGAGGAATACCAGGTGGGCGAGCGGATTCGCTGCTACGTCAAGGCGGTGGAGCAGGGCGCGCACGGGCCGGAAATCATCCTGTCCCGGGCCGACCCGCGGTTTGTCGTCAAGCTGTTCCAGCTCGAAGTTTCGGAAATCAATGACGGCACGATTGAAATCAAGGGCGTCGCGCGCGAACCGGGTTTCCGCACGAAGATGGCCGTCTATTCACGGGACAGCAAGGTGGATCCTGTGGGCGCGTGTGTTGGCATGCGCGGCCAGCGCGTGAAAAACATTGTGCGCGAATTGAACAATGAAAAAGTGGACGTCATCCCGTGGTCGGCGGACGTGCGCACGTTCGTGACCAACGCCCTGGCGCCCGCGAAGCTCAAGAACTTTGAAATTGATGAAGCCCGCAAGCGGGTAAAAATCCTGGTGGCGGAAGACCAGCTTTCGCTCGCCATCGGCAAGCGCGGCCAGAACGCGCGTCTGACGGCCAAGCTGACCGGCTGGGAAGTGGACATCGACGCCGAGGTCGTGGTCACCAAGGGCTTCGAGGAAAAGGTGGCTGAAGCCGTGGAATTGCTGGCTGCCATTCCGGGGGTTACGCCCGAACAGGCTGATGCGCTCGTGCATGCCGGTTTGACGCGGATTGAGGATTTGTTGTCGGCGGACGAAACGGATTTGAGCAGCATTCCCCAGATTGGCGTGCAGGCGGCGGAAATTTTGAAGGCCGCGCGCGCGGAAGCTGAAAGCCGGAAGATACAGCTGGGTGGAAATGAATCGACAACTGCGGTGGCCTGATGAATGCCGCCGGAAACAATTTTGGCCGGAACGGTGACCGGCGCGGTTTGGTGAAGAAAGAAATTTATGCCCGTTCGGATTTACGATATTTCGAAAAAACTTGGCCTGGACAACAAGGCAATTCTTGCCAAGGCCAAGTCCCTGGGCATTGCCGCGGCCAAGGTTCCGTCCAGCTCGCTCGATAAAATCAGCGCCGAGTATCTCGAAGAGCAGCTCTGCAAAGACCATCCCGAGCTCGCCGCCAAGCTCGCTCCACCACCCCCGCCCGCGCCCAAAGCCGCGCCCAGCGAACCCATCGTGGTGATCAAGCCACCACCGGAACCGCCCAAACCGGAGGTCAAGGAGGAAGCACCCCTGGTTGAGCTGGTTCTGCCGCCGGTCGTTGAAGCGCCAAAACCACCGCCGCCACCAGCCATACCGGCCGGCCCGAAGGTCGGCGAAAAAGTCGGCTTCATTCAGCTGCCCGCGCGACCCCAGCCGCGACCGGCTGACAAAGCCGGTCCTCCGGCCAGACCGTCGTCGTCGCGTTCCGGTGGACCGCAAAGAGCTGATTCCCGACACCCCTTTCAACGTTCATTCGGTGGGCGTCAATCCGCGCCGCCCACCCGCGAACCGGCCAAGCCCGCCGCCGCGCCGCCGCCCAAATTTATCGCGCCCGTCACCGGCGAAATGATCATTATTAAACCGCCGATTGTCGTGCGCGAACTGGCGGGGCAGCTCAAGCAGAAACCCTTCAAGATCATTGCCGATTTGATGGAACTCGGCGTTTTTGCCAACGTGAACCAGGCGATTGACGAAAAAATTGCCCAGCAACTCTGCGCGAAATATGGGTTCCGTTTTGAAGTGGAAAAACGCGAGCGGGGCGGCGGGGTGGTGCACGCGCCAGTAAAAAAAGTCGAGCTCGACATGGAGGACAAGCCGGAAGAGCTCAAATCACGCGCTCCGGTGGTCACCATCATGGGCCATGTGGACCATGGCAAAACCACGTTGCTCGACGTGATTCGCAAGGCGAATGTCGCCGCGGGCGAGGCCGGCGGCATCACGCAGCACATCGGCGCCTACACGATTGCCGTGCCGCATCCGGAACGCAAAAATGAACTGGCGCAAATCACGTTCCTGGACACGCCCGGCCACGCGGCGTTCAGCTCGATGCGCGCGCGCGGCGCGAATGTCACGGACATCGTTGTGCTGGTCGTCGCGGCCAACGACGGCGTCATGCCCCAGACCCTCGAAGCCCTCAGTCATGCGAGGGCGGCCAGGGTCCCGATTCTGGTGGCCGTCAACAAGTGCGACCATCCGAATGCGAATCCGATGCGGGTGCGCCAGCAATTGCAGGACAAGGGGCTGGTGCCTGACGATTGGGGTGGGGATACGATTTTTGCGGACGTTTCCGCCCTCACCAAGCAGGGCGTGGACAAGTTGCTGGAATTGATTCTGCTGCAGGCCGAGCTGCTCGAACTCAAGGCGAATCCCAACCGGCGCGCCAAGGGCAACGTCATTGAATCGGGCGTTGAACCGGGCGGTCCGACCGCAACCGTGCTGGTGCGCAAAGGCACCTTGCGCGTCAGCGACATCATTTTGTGCGGCGAGTTTTATGGCCGGGTCCGGGCGCTCATCAACGAGGAGGGCGACCGCCTCAAGGAGGCCGGGCCTTCGGTGGCCGTGAAGGTGCTCGGTTTGAACGGCGTGCCGGATGCGGGCCTGGAATTCAGCGTGGTCGAGGATGAGAAAGCCGCGCGGGACATGGCCGAACAGCGCGCCCACGAAACCAAAGCCCAGGACCTGGAAAACCGTTCGAAGGTCACGCTGGAAAATCTGTTCGCTTCGCTGGCCGCCGCGCAGAGCAAGGTCCTCAAAGTCGTGGTGAAGGCCGACACGCAGGGCTCGGTGGAGGCCATCGTCGAGGCGCTCAAGAAAATCGAGGCGGAAAAAGTTTCGCTGGAAATCATTCACAGCGATGTCGGCACGATCACTGAAAACGACGTCGCGCTGGCGTCCGCGTCCGCCGCCGTCATTCTCGGTTTTCATGCGCGGCTGGACAGCACCGCCGCCGAAAAGGCGAAGCATGAAGGCGTGCAGGTCAAACTGTACGCGATCATTTACGAATTGATTGACCAGGTGAAGGAGGCGATGGCCGGATTGCTGGAACCGGACGTCAAGGAAAGCATCATCGGCTCGGCGGAGGTGCGGCAGATTTTTGAATTGTCCAAGGGGGTGCCGGTTGCCGGTTGCATGGTGTCCACCGGCCGCATCGTCAAGGGCAAGGTCCGGGTGCGCCGGCGCAAGGACATCATCTACGAAGGCATCGCGCAATCGCTCCGCCGCTTTCAGGACGAGGTCAACGAAGTCCGCGCCGGCATGGAATGCGGCATCCGCATCGAGGGCTACAGCGATTTCCAGGTGGGCGATGCCATTGAATGCTACACGACTGAAAAGGTTGCGGCGAAATTATGAATAGCGGGGTATTGGATTACTGGATTATTGAATTATTGGATTATTGGGTAGCGCAGTCTGCTCCATCAATCCACCAATCCACCAATCCATCAATCCGTTGGTGATTCCATGGCATCCCTCCGTCTCCAGCGCGTGCGCGAACTGTTGAAACGCGAAATCGGCGAGGCCGTCCGCCGCGAGTTTCACGTCAATGAGACCGGCCTGATCTCGGTCAATGACGTGGATGTGGCCGGCGACCTCAAGACCGCGACCGTCTTCATCAGCATTCTCGGCAGTCCGGAGCAGCAAAAGCGCGGCTTTCAAATGCTCACCGAGCATCGCATCCGCATCCAGGGGCTGGTCGCCAAGGCCGTGGTTTTGAAATACACGCCGACGCTGAGATTTGTCTTCGACGATTCCATCGTGCGTGGCAACCGGGTGCTGCAAATCATGGAGGAATTGGAAAAAACGACGCCGGCCGGGGAGCCTGAAGATTAGCCTGTGAAAAGTTATCCCAAAATCATCGATCGCATCCTCGAAGTCATCCGCGAGCACAAGACTTTTTGCATTGTCGGGCACATCCGGCCCGACGGCGATTGTGTGGGGTCGCAGCTCGGCCTCGCGCGGGCGCTCCACAACGAAGGCAAGAAGGTCACGTGCTGGAACGAGGATCCGCTGCCGCAGAAATACAAATTTCTCGATCCGGACGGGTGGTTTCAAAAGCCAAAAACCGGCCAGAAATTCGACTGTGTCATCGCCACCGATTGCGCGAGCTTCGAACGTCTGGGAAAAGCCGGCCCCTGCATTGCGCGCCGGAAAACGTTCATCAACATTGACCATCACGAGAGCAACACGCGCTATGCCGATGTGAACTGGGTTTCCGCCCGCGAACCTTCCTGCGGCGAGTTGATTTACCGTATTCTCAAGGTTGCGCGCTGGCCGATCACCCGGCCGGTGGCCGATTGCCTGTTCACCGCCATCTCGACCGACACCGGCTCGTTCCAATACTCCACAACCCGGTCCGGCACCTTTCACGCCGGGGCGGAACTCGTCACGCGCGGCGCCAACCTGGCGAAGATTTGCGAGGAGGTGTATCAATCCTATCCGCTTTCCCGCGCCCGGCTGCTCAAACACGTTTACAGCAAATTCCGGCTCACCGCCGGTGACCGCATTGCTTGGTTTTGGCTGAAGCAGTCTGACTTTGCCCGCACCGGCGCCGAAAGCGACGACACGGAAGGCCTGATTGACCACATCCGCGCGATCGAGCCGGTTGTCATCGCCTGCGTTTTTGAGGAAATCGAACCCGGAATGACCCGCATCAGCCTGCGTTCCAAGAGCGACAAGATCAACGTCAACGAAATTGCCGCGCAATTTGGCGGCGGCGGTCATCCGGCGGCGGCGGGCGCCCGCATTCCGGGCAAGCCGCTGTCCGTACAGCGAAAAGTCATTGCCGCGATCCGGCGCGCCCTGGGTTCCACCAGGTAATGTTCATGCAAGAATTTTCCCCGCTTGATGGCGCGCTGTTGATTGACAAGCCCTCCGGTCCGACCTCGCACGACGTGGTGGACGTGATCCGCCGCCGGTTCGGCATCAAAAAGGTGGGCCATTGCGGCACGCTCGATCCCAATGCCACCGGGCTGCTCATCATCGTGCTCGGGCGCGGCACGAAGCTTTCCGAGAAAATGATGTCCGACGACAAGGTTTATGAAGGCACCGTCAAATTTGGCGAGGCCACGGACAGTTACGATTCTGACGGTGAAATCACCGCCACCCTGCCGGTGCCGCCGTTGACGCTCGAGCAGTTGAACGAAGCGACCGCAACTTTCATCGGTGACCAGATGCAGATGCCGCCGATGGTTTCGGCCATCAAAATAAATGGGGTGCCGCTCTACAAACTCGCCCGCAAAGGCATCGAGGTGGAACGCGCCCCGCGGCTGATTCACATCTACAATTTTCTTTTTACGAACTACGAGCCGCCGCTGGGGCAATTTAAAGTTGCCTGCACCAAAGGCACTTACGTCCGCAGTATCGCGCATGATCTCGGCCAGAAACTCGGCTGCGGAGCGCACCTGGCCGCCCTCCGACGCAGCGTTTCCGGCAAGTATGACGTGGCCGACGCGACGCCGCTGGATGACCTGTTGAAATTGACGACAACGGAATTGGAGAAAAAGGTGATTCCATTTTTGAAACTGGCTGGCGGCGCTTGACCCCGGAGCGGCGTCTCGGAAGAGCGCCGCCATCTAAAAAATAATACGGCGTTCTCACGAAGCGCCGTTACAATTTGCGAACCGATGAAACTTATCCATGCCGCAAACGAACTCAAGCCCGGCAGCAAGAAGGTCTGCCTCGCCATCGGCGTGTTCGACGGCGTTCACCTCGGCCATCAGCAAATCATCCGGCAGACCGTCGCCGACGCCCGGCAGCACGACGCCCTGTCGTTGGTGATCACCTTCGACCGGCATCCGAACACCGTGGTCGCACCCGACCGCGTGCCACCGCTGATTTATTCGCTGCCGCAAAAACTGCGCGCGATTGCATCACTGGGCACGGACACGATGTTGCAGATTCATTTCGATGAAAACTTCAGCGGGCAGACGGGCGAGGCATTCATCCGGAGCCTGGCTCGCGACCTCGGGAAAATCCAGAGCGTCTGTGTCGGTGCGGATTTTGTTTTCGGCCGCCAGCGCAGCGGCAATGTCGCATTGCTCCAAAAACTCGGGGACGAACTTGCTTTCACGGTTCACGGACTCGCCGCCGTGTCGCTCGACAGTCAAATTGTCAGCAGCACGCGTATTCGTGAAACCATCCGCTCCGGCAATCTCGATGCCGCCAGTCAGATGCTGGGCCGTGCCTATTCGCTTGCGGGGGTCGTCGTTCGCGGCGATCAAATCGGACACAAACTGGGTTTCCCGACGGCGAACCTCGATACCACGGGTCTATTGCTGCCGCCCAACGGCGTCTATGCGGCGCTCGCATACTGCAGGGCCGGCGTCGCGCCGATCTCAAATCAATCTCCCGCACCAGCGGAACAAAAAGATGGAGACAGGCGCGACGCCGGGCCCACGGCCACGCACCGGGCCGTGTTAAACATCGGTCTGCGCCCGACGCTGGCCGGCCCCAAGCCGCAACTTCGCGTTGAGGCACATTTGCTCGATTTTAGCGGCGATCTCTACGGTCAGGAGCTGGAAATCACCTTTGCCGCCAAACTCCGCGACGAAAAAAAGTTTCCGTCTGCCGCCGCATTGCGTGAACAAATCGCCCGCGACATAACCGAGGCGGGGCAGCGCTTCTGATTCCGCAGCAGCCGAGGTGACGAGGTTCCAACCTTTTCGTGGAAAATGAGCCTCCTCATGTCGGCTGCTACGCCCAAAATTTCCTTGAACACTCCGACTGGTCATGTTGTCCATCTGTCTGTAAAATAATAATCAAATCAAATGAATACGGGAATTTCCGCCATCAACGACGCAGTCAAGGAAGCCGGTGCCTTCACGCATCCGCTGTTTAATGAACTCGGCAAGGTCATCGTAGGCCAGAATTATCTGGTCGAACGACTGGTCATTGGCCTGCTGGCCAATGGCCACGTCCTGCTCGAAGGCGTCCCCGGCCTGGCCAAGACCCTCTCCGTCAAATCGCTGGCCAATTGCATCCGCGTCAAGTTCTCGCGCCTGCAATTCACGCCGGACATGCTGCCCGCCGACGTCATCGGCACGCAGATTTATAATCCGCAATCCGGCGGGTTCACCACCCGCAAGGGCCCGATCTTCGCCAATCTGGTGCTCGCCGACGAAATCAACCGCGCCCCGGCCAAGGTGCAGAGCGCCTTGCTCGAAGCCATGCAGGAAAAGCAGGTCACCATCGGCGAACAGACGTTCAAGCTCGAGGAACCATTCCTGGTCCTGGCCACGCAAAATCCCATTGAACAGGAAGGCACGTATCCGCTGCCCGAGGCGCAGGTTGACCGGTTCATGCTGAAATTGAAGATCGGCTACCCGTCCCGGGCCGAGGAACGGCAGATTCTCGACCTGATGGCGCGCACCTCCGGCACGCCCGTGACCCATCCGGTCGTTGACCCGAAGGACATCCTCAGGGCCCGGGAAGTCATCAACGACATTTACGTGGATGACAAGGTGAAGGATTACATTGTGGACCTCGTCTGCGCCACGCGCGATCCCGACCACTATAAAATCCAGGTCAAGGAATTCATCCAGCTGGGCGCGTCGCCGCGTGCGACCATCAACCTGACGCTGGCCGCCAAGGCCTATGCGTTTCTCAAGGGCCGCGGTTATGTGACGCCGCAGGACGTGAAGAGCATCGGCATGGACGTGTTGCGCCACCGCGTGGCCATCACTTACGAAGCCGAGGCCGAGGAAAAAACCAGCGAAACCGTGGTGCAAAAGATTTTTGATGAACTGCCGGTTCCGTGAGTTGTTTGCCAAATGAAAATTCCCGGTTTGCGAAGTTCCTACGAAAAAGTCGGCGGCATCGTTTTCTTTGGACGAATGCTCGACAAAATCCGCCTTCACGCACAGGGTCAATTGCCGTCGGACTACAATTGTGGTCCGGGCATGGATGGACGTTGTGTGCGCTTTCTCCGTGTGGCCTATCCCCAACTGGTTGAGCGTACGTTGCAGGGTGGCACGGACGAAGAAATCCTCGAATGGTGCTTTCAGAAGGGCCGGCGTCCGAATGACGAGGAAATTCTGGTCTGGAACGCGTTCATGAGCAAACGCGGCTGGCGCGATGAGGCCAGCGAGGCCTTGGTGGAGGAAAAGCAGGACCGTGGTTTTGCCCAACGTGATGACATCCAGACTTTCTTTGATTTTCACAAAGCCGATGAGGCGGAAGACTGAACATGATTCCACGTAAAATCACTCTCCCCACCCCGCCGATCGAGAATCGCACGACCCGGTTTTCCGAGCCGAAGGAAGATGAAATGGCGATAGTCGGTGAATATCGGCAAACCGGCCGCGAGGTCAAATTGCGTGCTGTCGCTGCTGCAGCGTTGCTCAATTTAATGGCTCAAGCCCGAAACGATGGAGTGACCATCATTCCCATATCCGGCTTTCGCACCCTGGCATATCAGGAGATACTTTTCTCGAAAGCAGTGGCGAAATACGGCTCGGAAGATGCCGCCGTTCGCTGGGTGGGACGCCCCGGCCATTCAGAACATCACACAGGTCTCGCGGTGGACCTAGGTGAAGAGGAAAGCCCGGCTTGCGATGTGGAAGCGCCTTTCGAAGACACCCGCGCCTTTCGCTGGCTACAGACCCATGCGGCGCAATTCGGCTTCGAATTATCCTATCCGCGCAACAACCCCCGTGGCGTGCATTACGAGCCGTGGCATTGGCGGTTCGTTGGTTCACCGGCGGCCAGATAAATTTCCCCAAAATGATTCCCCGCGAGATTCTTAAAAAAATCCGGCAGATTGAGATTCGCACGAACCGTATCGTGACTGAAACGCTTGCGGGTCAGTATCATTCCGTCTTCAAGGGACAGGGGATGAATTTTGACGAGGTCCGTGAATACCAGCCCGGCGACGACGTGCGCGCGATCGATTGGAACGTCACGGCGCGCATGAATCATCCGTTCATCAAAAAATTCGTCGAGGAACGCGAACTCACCGTCATGCTCGTGGTGGACGTGAGCGGCTCGGGCCGGTTCGGCTCGCGCGCGCAATCCAAACGCGAGCTGGCCGCCGAAATCGCCTCCGTGCTCGCGTTCTCGGCCATCCGCAATAACGACAAGGTCGGACTGCTGCTGTACACGGACGAGGTGGAAAAGTTCATTCCGCCGCGCAAGGGCCGCAGCCATGTCCTGCGCGTCATCCGCGAAGTCTTGTTTTTCGAACCCCAGCGGCGGGGAACGGATTTGGTCCACGCCTTGGAATTCATGGGGCGCGTCCTGCCGCACCGGGCCATTGCCGTGGTGATTTCGGATTTCCTGATGCCGGACGGCGTTGGCGCGCTGCCCAAGCCGGTGCAAACCGCGTTGCGGATGGCCAATCGCCGACATGACGTCGTGGCGGTGCACATCGCCGATCGTTACGAACTCGAATTGCCTGCGCTTGGCCGTTTGACATTGGAAGATGCCGAGACCGGCGAAATTCTGGAGGTCAACACCAGTCCGGCCGCGACCCGCGATGCCTTTGCGCTGCGCCAGCAAAAACAAAATGAGGATCTCGCCCGGCAGCTCCGCGCGTCCGGCATTGATGCGATTCAATTGCGCACCGACGAGTCGTACTCGGCGGCTCTGGGCAAATTTTTCGAGAACCGGGAAAGACGGAGGCTGAGGGGATGAATCATATTTTAATCGTAACAGCCGGCGTGAGTCGGCTCATTCAGTTGCAGCCAAGTCAGAGCCGACTCACGCCGGCTGTTACAATCATTGACAAATGACCAACGCCGTGGCCAGCGACATCCGCGACATCAAGCCGCCGGTGGAAATTTCCAGCGGCTGGGAATGGGTTTGGTGGACGCTCGGTGCGCTGGCGGTCCTGGCGTTATTATTTTTGGCCTGGAAATGGTGGCAGAGACGGCGCTCGCAAGTTGCAGCCGTGCCGCCCGTGCCCGCGCACGTGCGCGCGAAGCAAAAACTGGCCGAGGCGCTCGCGCTCATCGCCCAGCCAAAAACGTTCTGCATCCTGGTTTCCGACACGATCCGTCTTTATCTGGAGGAGCGGTTTGATTTCCGGGCGCCGGAACGCACGACTGAGGAGTTTTTGCGCGAGCTGCAGGGCACGGATTGGCTGGCGGCGGAACAAAAGGAAAAGCTCGGTGAATTTTTGGAGAGCTGCGACCTGGTGAAATTCGCAAAATACGAGCCTGGCGAGACGGAGTTGCGCGGGCTGCATGCCTCCGCCGTGCGACTGGTGGATGAAACTGAACCGCAGCCGGAGTTGCCGGCCCTCGGCTCTCGACCCTCGACTCTCGACCCCGCGTCAGCATGACCTTCGCCCATCCCTATTTTCTTCTGCTGCTCTTGCTGCTGCCGTTGCTGGCGTGGCTGAAAGGCAGACGCGGCCAGCCCCCGGCGTTTCTGTACTCGTCCGTGCGCTTGGTGGCAGGGTTGACGCGGACGCGGCGTTCCCGGGCGGGCGCCATGCTGGCGGCATTGCGCTGGCTGGTGCTGGCGGCGTTCATCATCGCGCTGGCGCAACCGCGTTTGATAAAAAGCACCACCACCGTCAAGGCCAGCGGCATTGACATCGTCTGCGCGCTCGATTTATCGGGCAGCATGATCTCGGAGGATTTTGTCGTGCAGGGCGAGCGGGTGAACCGCTTCAACATGGCGCAGTCGGTCTTGAAAAGCTTCATTGACAAGCGGCCGAATGACCGCATCGGGCTGGTGGTTTTCGCGTCCCGGGCGTTCATCGCCGCGCCGCTGACGCTGGATCACGATTATTTGCAGGAAAATCTCGCGCGCCTGGAAATCGGCACGATCAATTCCGATGCGACGGCGATTGGCGACGCGTTGACCACGGCCATCAACCGGCTGCGGGATCTGAAATCAAAAAGCAAAATCATCGTGCTGGCCACCGACGGGCAGAATAACTCCGGCAAAGTCCAGCCGCTCCTGGCGGCGGACGCGGCGGCGGCGCTCGGCGTGAAGATTTACACCGTTGGCATCGGAAAGCAGGGCGAGGCGCCGATGCCGGTGGGAAGGAATCCCTACACCGGTGAAAAGATTTATCGGAACATGCCGGTGGACGTGGATGAGGCGACGTTGCAAAAAATGGCCGACCAGACCGGCGGCAAGTATTACCGCGCCGACAATGCGGAACGGTTCCGGCAAATCTACGCCGAAATTGACAAGCTGGAAAAGACCGAGGCGGTCATCAATAAATTCGCCCAATTCGACGAACTGTTCCCCTGGGTGGTATCGTTTGGATTGGGGCTGCTGCTGGTCGAGGTGGCGCTGGCACAAACCGTATTTCGGAGGCTGCCGTGAGATTCGAACATCCCAATCTGTTATGGCTCCTGCTGGTGGTGCCGCCGCTGCTGATGCTGCTTTTCCGGCTGGCCAACCGCGCGCGGCAAAGACAACTTGAACAGTTCATCCAGGCGCGGCTGCTTTCGGCGTTGACCGTAGGGATTTCCCCCACGCGCCGGAGAATCCAGTTTGCCTTTTTGATCCTGGCGGTCACGCTCCTGGTGGTGGTGCTGGCCCGGCCGCAGCATGGATTCGATTTGCAGGAAGTCGAACAACACGGGCTGGACATTGTGGTGGCGATTGACACGTCCAAGAGCATGCTGGCCACGGATATCGCCCCGGACCGGCTTGAACGAGCCAAGCTCGCCGCCCTGGAATTGATGCAAAAGGCGAGCACGGACCGGATGGGGCTGGTGGCGTTTGCCGGGGACGCATTTTTGGAATGTCCGCTGACGATTGACAATACGGCGTTCCAGCAAAGCGTGCAGGCGCTGGATGTGAACACGATACCCCGGGGCGGCACGGCCATCGCTGCGGCCATCGACACCGCGCTGACCGCGTTCAAGGAAGACAGCCAGCATCGGGTGCTCGTGCTGTTCACCGACGGCGAGGACAACGACAACGAGGCGGGTGCGCTACAAGCCGCGCAAAACGCGGCGAAGGCCGGCCTGAAAATTTTCAGCATCGGCATCGGCACCCCGGCGGGCGACCTGCTGCGCATCACGGATGCGAGCGGCAATTCGGATTATGTGCGCGACGAGCAGGGTAATGTCGTGAAGTCGCACCTGAATGAAAAATTGCTGCAGGACATCGCCACGGCCACGGGCGGATTTTATCTGCCGATGCGCGGGGCGAACGCGATGGACACGCTTTACGAGCGCGGCCTCGCGTCGCTGCCGAAGTCGGAGTTCAAGGAACGGCTGGTGCGGCGTTATCACGAGCAATTTCAGTGGCCGCTGGCGGCGGCGATTTTGCTGCTGCTGGCGGAAAAGTTTCTGCCGGAACGCCGGCTGGCCACCCGGCGCGGGGCAAATGACGGATTAAAACCAGCCGGGCCGGAGGCCGGCGCTCCGGTCGCAATGCTGGTGGCCTTGCTGGTGCTGGCGGCTGGCGGAAACGCAGCCGCGTCGCCGTCCGGCGCGCTGCGCGATTACCGCGCCGGCAACTACACGAACGCCCTGCAGGAATATCAACGTCTGGCCCAAAGCCGCACCAATGACCTGCGTTTGGTTTTCAATGCGGGAACGGCGGCTTATCGGGCCACGAATTTTGACCTTGGCGCAACGGATTTTGAACTGGCAACGTTGTCGCCGGATTTGAAGTTACAGCAGCGGGCGTTTTACAACCTGGGCAACACGCAGTATCGAATGGGCGAATTGAAATTTGAACCGGACGCCGACGGACTGAATGCGATGGGGGAAACGTGGGCGGCAGCCGTGAAAAGTTATGCGCATGCGGTGCAGCTGAACACGAACGATGTGGATGCCGCTTACAATCTGAACTTCGTGAAGCGGCAGCTTGATTATATCGCCCAACTCCGCGAGGTGATGCGCCGGGCCAAGCAGGACGCCGATGCCGCGGTTCGCCGGACTGAATACCACCGGGCGCTGGAAATCATGGAAAGTCTGAACAATCCGATTGCCACCAAAAAATTCCAGGATTACACCAAAAAATTGAAGGACATTGATGCGATTGTTACTCCCAGCCAGCCTTAGCCTGCTGCTGTTTGCATGGCAAGCAGCCTGTGCCCAGTCCGCTGATGACTTTTTCAACAGCGGCGCCCAATTCTACATTTCCAACAACGTTGCCAGCGCGAAGCAGGCAGTTGAAGGCGGACTAAAGCTTTATCCCGATGATGTGAAGTTAAAGAAACTTGAGGAGCTTCTCAAACAGCAGCAGCAACAGCAGCAGCAACAGCAGCAGCAACAACAACAGCAACAACAACAGCAACAACAACAGCAACAACAATCATCGCAGAATCAAAATCAGCAGCAACAATCGCAATCACCATCACCGTCGCGGCCGGATCAACCAAAGCAGGATCAGCAACGGCAGGCAAAATCGGCGGACAAGCCATCCGACGAAAAAAAGGATGGCCAGACTGGCCAGACCCAGGCATCAGCGGCCCGGGAAATGTCGCCGGAAGAAGCCCAACGGCTGTTGGACGCGCAAAAAGGCGACGAGCAACTCCTCCAGTTAAAGCCTAAAAGCCCGCCGGAAAGTCAAAATAAACCAATAAAAGACTGGTAATTAGGGTTATTAATTAGTATAAGTAGTTGATTTGCAATGTTTTGAAAGTTTGGTCTGGTGACGGTTTCTTCTTGAGTTTTGATAAAATGAGGCTAACATGAAGCCGCGTCGGTCTTCTGGTGTGGGCGCTCTCCCAAGGTATTCTGGGTGGGTGGTCATTTTTATACAGAGCCAGCGAGGTCCATGTATTAAGGGATTCGTCAGTTTTTCTGAACCAAAATGGGCCTTAGTAGGTCCAATTATAATCTTATGTCGAAGCGAAAAAGAACGGCGAGGGGCAGTATGGCGGGGAATCATCGAAATGGCAGCCGACGCAATGCCGCGTCAAAACCGGCACCGATGCGCCGGCGTTTTGTCATTTCCAATGCGCGCCGGGACGCGGCGAAGCCGCTGAAGGCCAAGCCCCATGGCAATGGCGCAGTCGGTTCCGCGGAAAAATCGCCGCAGAACGGCCATGTGAACGCCGCCACCGGCGCCCCCATTCAATCGACCGTGGATTTGACCGAGACAGTCCGGACCCTCCTGCACCTGGCGCAGGAGCACGGCTACATCACCTACGACGACGTCAACGACGTGTTGCCGGACAATCTCAGTCCGGAGGATCTGGATGCGCTGCTGACGAAGCTGCGGAGTCTCGACGTGGAAATCGTCATGGATCAGGCCGAGGCCGAGCGCGCCAAGCAGCCTGAACCCGCGCAACCGCAGGAAGAGCAGGACGAGGACGCGCGCCTGGAAATCCTGGATGACCCGGTTCGCATGTACATGAACCAGATGGGCAAGGTCCCGCTGCTCACCCGCGAACAGGAAGTGGAGATTTGCAAGCGCATTGAAGAGGCCGAGCTGGAGATGAAGCGCATTGTGTACAGCCTCGGTTTCACGGCCAAGGAGCACATCGCCATCGCCGAAAAATTGCTGTCCGAGCCGCCGAAGGAACGCTTTGACCGGGTGATTGTGGACAAGAAGATCGCCAATCGCGAAGGCCACCTGCGCGACCTGCGCAAACTCATCAAGAAGATCCGCGCGTTCGACCAAAAGGTGGACACAAAATATTTCAACTGGCAGAAGGCCCTGCAAAAGAGCCGCAAGGAAAAAATGCAGCGCGAGTTGAAGAAACTCAGCTTCAAGCTGCAGGAGATCTTCATCCGGTTCTTTTACAAGCAAAAGGTCGTCGAGGAGATGATCGTGGTGGCCGGCAACATCCATGAGAAGTTCCAGGCCAGTCTGCGCCACATCCAGGAACTCGAAGGGCTGCGCACCACCGCCGAACGCCGTTCGGCGATCGAGGCCGAGCGCGCCAAAATTCAGACGCTCGAACAATTTGTGCGGATGCCGCGCGAGGAGTTTTTCAAGACGTTCCAGGAGTTGCGGGCCGCCGCCGAACGCGGTTTGAAGGCCAAGACGCACATGGCCGAGGCCAATCTGCGCCTCGTGGTTTCCGTCGCCAAAAAATATACCAACCGCGGCCAGTCGTTCCTCGATTTGATCCAGGAAGGCAACATCGGTTTGATGAAGGGCGTCGAGAAGTTCGAGTATCGCCGCGGCTACAAATTTTCCACCTACGCCATCTGGTGGATCCGCCAGGCCATCACACGCTCGATTGCCGATCAGGCGCGCACCATCCGCATTCCGGTGCACATGATTGAAATCATGAACAAGCTCTGGCGGGCGCAAAAGCAGCTCACCCAGGAGTTGGGCCGCGAGCCCACCCCGGAGGAGCTCGCCGACGAGATGCACATGCCGGTGTCCCGCATCCATGCGCTGCTCAAGATGGCGCAACAGCCGGTGTCACTCCATGCGCCCGTCGGCGACGACGGCGACGTGAGCGTGGGCGATTTCATCGAGGACAAGACGGCCGAAAACCCGTCGGAAGTGACCAGTTACAGCTTGCTCCGCGAAAAATTGAGCGATGTGCTGATGACGTTGACCGAACGCGAGCGCAAGATTCTCGAAATGCGCTTTGGTTTGCTGGACGGCTACGAACGCACGCTCGAGGAAATCGGCAAGATGTACAACGTCACCCGTGAGCGCATCCGCCAGATTGAGGCCAAGGCATTGCGCAAGCTGCGTCACCCGACTCGCGTGCGCCATCTGCAGGGCTTCCTCGAAACCGCCGAGCCGGCTTGAACGCGGGCTGAACGTCCGGCGTTCACGAGCAGAAACTATTGACCCGGGGTTGGTTTCCCGAAGCGGGAACCGCCCCGGGTAAATCATTTTCCGGCCTCAATCCCTCACACCTGGATTGGGAGGATGAGCATGGGCCAGCCGTTTTGGTAGAGGCGGCGTTGCAGTTCAAACACGGTGTGGTTGTGCAGCCAGCGCGTGAGCAGGTTTTCGTCCTTGAACACGAGCTGTCCGGCGAAAAACTGCGTCTGTGAAAAACGCTGCGCGACGGTGGCGCACAATTTTGCCGCTTCATCCACCACATCCGTGCCCAGCCCAAAGTGCGCTTCGGCGTAAAACCCCTGCTGGCGCATAAAGGTCACATAACGCTCCACCTCCCGCCGCGAATGTTCGCGCAGGTTTTCCATTTCCGCCGCGCCCTTGAAACTGCCCGCGTCCAGCACGCCGACCTGGAGGAAGACGAAGTTTTGATAAATTTTCGGAAACATCCGGACGACGGCCAGCAGGGTGTGCAGGCCCAGGCCGTTGAAGCCGTTGACCAGAAACACGGCGGTGCGGGCGTTGGGATTGCAGGCGGGCGCGGGCACCGGCGTGCCTTGGATGCTGGCCGGGTCAATGCCGGCGGCGGCGACCAGTTCGTTGAGCCGCTGCAATTGGTTTTGCGTCTGCTTATAATGGCGTTTGATCCAGAAGGACGCGCCGATCAACAGGCCGGTGACCAGCAGCGTGGCCCAGCCGCCCTCGGAAAATTTCACGACGCAGAGGGAAACCAGAATGCCGCCGGTCAGCAGGAGGCCGAAACCGTTGATGAGCATTTTTCGCTTCCAGGCCGGTTCCTTGTCGCGGTCGAGCCACCAGTGCCGCACCATGCCGAGTTGCGACAGGCTGAAGGTGATGAAGACGTTGATGCTGTAAAGCACAACCAGCACGCTGACCATCGACCGGGTGCAAAGCACCACGACCAGCGCCGCGGCGCCCATCAGGAGGATGCCATTTTCGGTCACCAGCCGGTCGCTGAGCGTGGCAAACCGGGTGGGCATCCAGCGGTCCACCGCCATGTTCGCCAGGATGCGAGGGCCGCCGAAAAATCCGGTTTGCGCCGCGATGAACAGCAGCGCCGCCGAGGACACGAGCGCCGCGATGACAAAGGCTTTGGCCGCCGTCGTGGGCCATTCGGCCGTCATTTGCTCGAACAGGACGGCGTTCAAGGTTTTCCCCGGCACGGGTGCGACATGATAGAGCAGGTAGGCCAGCAGCAGTCCGCCGACGACGAAAGACAATGACGCGCCCATGTAAACCATGGTGCGTTTGCCCGTTTCCACGCGTGGTTCGCGCAGCGAGTTGAGCCCGTTGCTGACGGCCTCGATGCCGGTGTACGTGCCAGCCCCAAGGCTGTAGGCCCGGAGGATGACCACGATGATTCCCCACAGACCAATTTGGGACGTTGCCGTCTGCACGTCGGACGCCACTCCCTGCGCAATGCCCGGCAGGTCGCCCGCGTGGAACACGATGCCATAAACAATTGCAAAGGTGTAAGTGAGAACGAAGAGAAAGAACACCGGAACCCACAACAGGACTGATTCCTTGGCCCCGCGCAGATTCAGCAGAGTGAGGAAAATCACAATGGCCATGGAAAATTTCAACTTCCACACCTGCCATTCCACTGGCAACAGGCTGAACAGCGCGTCGGTGCCGCTCGCCACGCTGATGGCGATGGTCAGGATGTAATCGCCGATCAAGGCGCAGCCGGACACGACCCCTGCCGTGGGCGACAACAGTTTGCTGGCCACCAGATACCCGCCGCCACCGGAGGGAAAGGCTTCGATAATTTGCGAATAGCTCGCGCAGATGACGACGATGGTGAGGATGGAGGCGGCAGCCACGAACAGGCTCAGATACGTGTGCGTTTGGAGCGCCACGAAGGCCGATTCCGGGCCGTAACACGAGGACGAGAGTCCGTCCGCGCCCAAGCCGACCCACGCAAACAAGGCGATCAACGAAGTCTGGTGAAACAGGCCTTTATCGGAGAGATTCCGCGCCCGGCCGATAAACACATTTTTCGCCAGAACCACCAGTTCGCGTAAATTCATAAGCGTTGCCGCAATGCCATCATCAATGAACCCAGCCGGGTTTGGCCGGAGACTGTGTCACAAGGCGTTGATTCAAACAGAAACGTTGCGGATTTACAGCTTAAAACCACGCCCTGGGAGCGCCGCCGTCTCGGCGGTAAATGGAACCAACCGTTGTGGTTAAGCGGCGGGCCGGCGGGACGCCGACGCTCCCGGGCTTATCAGGTGGTCAGTTCTTTTCGATCAGCCGGTAGCCGACGCCGGGCTCGGTGATGAAATGTTCGGGCTGCGCGGGGTTGGCCTCCAGCTTCTCGCGCAAATGTCCGAGATAGACGCGCAGATAATGCGTCTGCTCCTCCTGGTTGGGCCCCCAGACTTCCCGGAGAATTTGCCGGTGCGTCAGGACTTTTCCAGCGTGCCGGACAAACAAACGCACCAGCGAATATTCGGTGGCGGTCAGTTTCACTTCCCGGCCTTTCACGGTCACGACGCGCGCGGTCAAATCCACCTGCAGGTCGCCGGAGCGGAAGACCGCCGTGTCCGGCGTTGGCTGGACGTGCCGTTGCGCCACGCGCAGCCGCGCCAGCAGTTCGCCGGTGCTGAACGGCTTCGTCACGTAATCGTCCGCGCCGTTGTCCAGTGCGGCAATTTTGTCGTCGTCGCGGTCGCGCACGGACAACACCAGTACCGGCGCCCGGCTCCATTCGCGCAGCCGTTTCAGGACCGTCACGCCGTCGAGGTCCGGCAGGCCGAGGTCGAGCACGATGACCTCCGGCCGGCGTTGTGCGGCTTCGAGCAGGCCGTCCTGGCCGGTCGCGGCCTCGAACACCTTGTAACCGTTGGCTTCGAGCGTGAGCCGGAGCAGGCGGCGGATCTGCACCTCGTCGTCAATCACCAGCGCGATCGTTGGCTTTTCTTCGCTCATGTTTTGGGTTCCTCCGGCGGTGGCGGCGCCTGGCCCATGGGAAGTTGGATCGTGAATTCCGAGCCACCACCCGCACGATTGCCTGCGCTTACGTGACCGCCATGGGCTTCCACAAAACCTTTGACGATGGAAAGTCCCAGGCCGCTGCCGCCCGCGGGCGCGCCGGGTGCGCGATAAAATTTGTCGAACAACTGCGGCAGCACGTCCGCCGGGATGCCTGGTCCCGTGTCCGCCACGGAAAGCAGCAGCTTGTCGTCTTCGATGGTCGCGCTGATTTGCACGCGGGTTCCCGCCGGCGTATGCAGCGCGGCATTGAGCAGCAGGTTCGTGAGCGCCTGTTCCATCAGCATGAAATCCATTTTCACCAGCGGCAGCTCGCGCGGCAGTCGGGTTGTCACCGGGTGATCCGCCAGTTCCTTCTCCAGTTGCCGCAGGGCCACGCCCACGAGGTCGCCCACGTCGCACCATTCGAGCCGCGGCTTCATCCGGCCGGATTCGAGCCGCGTCATGTCGAGCAGGTTGCCGACGAGCCGGTTCAGCCGCCGGCTGGCTTCGCGGATTTCGCCCGTGAGCGCGCGGCGCAATGCGGGATTTTCCTTGTCCGCCAGATCCTCGAGCCCGCTGGCGGCGCTGGTGATGGCGGCGATCGGCGTGCGCAGTTCGTGGGAAATGGAATCCAGCAACGCCTTGCTCAACCGCTCCGATTCTTCCAGCAATTTCGCGGTATGATCGGCGTCACTCAACCGCTGGCGGTCGAGCACCAGCGCGACCTGGCGGATAAAGTTTTCCAGCAGGTTGCGCTGCGGTAACGGGAGTTCCCGCCCGATTTTCAACCGCAATCCAATGACCCCGACGCAGCCGGTGGGTGTCACGAGCGGCAGGTACAACGCGTCGGCGGCCGGCAGCGTGTCCGTGGCGCAGCCCGCCGGCTTGACGTTGCGAAAGGCCCACGCCGCGACCCCGGCCTCCTTCTCCGACACGTCGAGCGTGCCGAAAGGATAAGGCACCAGTTCCACCTTGCGGTTCGCGTCGGGCAGCAGGACGGCGATGTCCGCCTGGAACACCTCGCCGAGTTGCCGGATCACAATGCCGAGCAGTTCGGTGAAATCCTTGCCGCCGGCCAGTTCGCGCGTCAGGAGGTAAAGCGCGGTGGCGCGTTCTTCGCGTTCCCGCTCCGCGGATTCCTGCGCCCGCAGCCGTCCCGTCAGGTGGCCCATCGCCAGTGCCACCACGAAAAACATGATGAACATCAGCCCATCCTGGAAACTTGTGATGTAAAAGGTGTACAACGGCGGCAGGAAAAAATAATTCCACATCAACGCGCCCGCCGTGGCCGCGAGATAAATCGGGCCGCGGCCGACGAACAGCGCCAGGGCGACCACCGCCATCAGATAAACCAGCGACAACGCGTAAGGTCCGGTCCAATGGCGCAGCGCAAAATTCAATGCTGTCACGCCGGCCACGACGGCGAGCGCGGCAAGATATTGCCGGGGTGCGGAACTCGGCCGCCACCGGAACGGCGGGGGTGACGCGGCCGCTTCACCGGTTTCAGCGCGGACGCAACACACGTCAATGTTGCCACTGCCGCGAATCAACCGGCTCAAAACCGAACCGCCGCGCAGAAAATCTAACATCCGCAAGCCCGCCGGCTTGCCGGCGACAATTTGCGTCACGTTCTGCTGCCGGGCGATGCGGAGAATGCCTTCGACCAGGTCCTGGTCGCTGGTGGTGATGACCTCGGCGCCCAGTTCGCGCGCGAGGGCCAGGTTTTTTTGCAGACGGGTCTGTTCGTCGTCCGAAAGCGGCCGGCCGGTGTCCACGAACACCGCGAGCCAGGGGGCCTGCAGGTTGTCCGCCAGCCGGCGCGTCCAGCGCGCCATGGATTCCGAGAGCGGGCTGGGGCTGAGGGCGACCAGCAGCCGCTGTCCGGACTTCCAAGGGCCGGTGATGTGCCGGGCGGCGAGATAATCGCGCACGTTTTGTCCGACGTGTTCGGCGGCGACGCGCAAGGCAAGTTCGCGCAGCGCAATCAGGTTGCCTTCGCGGAAAAAATTCTGGGCGGCGGCCTGCGCGCGGTCGGCCAGATAAACCCGACCTTCAGCCAGCCGCTTCAGCAGTTCGCCCGGCGGCAAATCCACCAGCTCGATTTCCGCCTCGTCGAGCACCGAATCGGGCACGGTTTCATGGATGGTTGCGCCGGTGAATTCGCGGACGATCTCGGCCCGGCTGCCGACGTGCTGGACGTTGAGCGTGGTGAACACGTCAATGCCCGCGTCGAGCAGTTCGCGCACGTCCTGATAACGTTTGGGATGCCGCGAGCCGGGCGCGTTCGTGTGTGCCAGCTCGTCCACCAATGCGAGCTGTGGATGGAGCGCGAGCAGGGCGTCGAGGTCCATTTCGGTGAGCGTGAGGCCTCGATGCTCGACGGTTTTGCGAGGGACGCAAGGCAGGCCGGCGGCGAGCGTGTCGGTTTCCTCGCGCCCGTGGGTCTCGACATAGCCGATGACCAGGTCGCGTCCGGCGGCGAGTTCACGTCGGGCGGCTTCGAGCATGGCGTAGGTTTTGCCAACGCCCGGCGACATGCCGAGGAAAACCTTGAGCCGGCCGCGTTTTTTGGCGGCTTCCTCGCGTTGCAGGGAACTCAACAGCGCATCGGGATTGGGGCGGCTGTCTTCAGGCACGCCCCTGTTTACCAGAGTCCCGGTCCAAGTTCAGCCTCAAAACAATAGGTTTCCGATTTGCTTGCAAACTTTATTGCCACCCGATTTTTGTTGCCAACCAAGGCCGTCGGCGTGATATAAAGCTACGAACTGAAAATGGTTTATGAAAAACAAACATCTTAGCCGCCGCCAGTTTCTTAGACGTTCCTTGACCGCCACGGGTGTCATTGTGCTGGGTTCGGGCGGTTGGCTGCCTGCCTTCGGTGCGTCGCCGCCCAAACGCACCGCGACGGACCAGGTGACGCTCGGCGCCACCGGCATCAAGCTCAGCCGCCTGGGCATGGGCACCGGCAGCAACAGCGGCCACATCCAAACCGAGTTGGGACGCGAAGGTTTCAACAGCCTCGTCAAATATGCCTATGACCAGGGCATTACCTACTTCGATTGCGCCCAGGCCTACGCCACCTTCGAATGGATGGCTGGCGCCATCAAAGGTTTGCCGCGCGAAAAACTTTTCATCCAGTCCAAGGTTCCCGGCCAGCCGAAGGACGTGCTCGCGGCCATCGACCATCACCGCAAGGTTTTTGACACCGATTACGTGGACAGCATGTTGATCCATTGCATGGTCAAGGACGATTGGACCGAGGAAATGAAACCGATCATGGACGGGTTCAATCAGGCCAAGGAAAAAGGCTGGATTCGCGCCAAGGGCGTCTCATGTCATAGTCTGCCCGCCTTGCGCCAGGCCACGGAAACACCCTGGACCGAGGTGCAGCTGGTCCGCGTCAATCCCCAAGGCCGTTACATGGATGGTCCGGACCAAAGCGTTTGGAGCGAGGCCACGCATGAAGTCTCCCCGGTGTTGACCGAACTGAAGGAAATGCGCGCCAAAGGTCGTGGCGTCATCGGCATGAAAATCATCGGCAACGGCACGTTCCTCAATGCCGAGGACCGGGAAAAATCCATTCGCTTTGCCATGTCCCGTCCCGAACTCGACGCCGTGGTCATTGGCTTCAAAAGCCGCGCGGAGGTGGACGAAGCGATTCAGCGCATGAACCGGGCGCTGGCCGAGGCTGCGTAAAAGCTTTTCAACCTCACGCGACCGACCGTTGTTACCTTTCCCCGGCTGGTTTGGCCTCAAGGCTCGAATTTGACAGGGACGGAAAGATCGAATCCGGCTCGTAGCAATTGTTCGGCACCCCGCATCTCGTTGCCGTTGACCGTGACATTCTTGAACAGGACCGGAGCGACGTTCGTTCCCATCATCAGGCTGGGTTTGGTGGTCGGGTGGAAAACGCAGTTCTCGAAAATAAAGTTCGTCAGGGGATTGTCGCCGCCGTCAATATAGACCTGCCCGCCGTCGTTCTCGAACGTGCAGTTCACAAACCGGAAATCGTCCATGGGCGCATTGCGGCTGAATTTGGCGCCCGAGGAATATCCCCGCCCAGTGAAATATGCTGGGGACAGTTGAATCCAGATGGCGAACTTATTGTGGTTGGCAATGAAGTTCACGTCCTCGAACCGCAGGTGTTTGACGGCCGGGGCGCCGCCATACCCGATGGCCAGCCCGGCGGTGTAAGTGTAATTCACAAATCCCTTCACGACAAAATCCTCGATGCCCCTCGCTTCGCCCGTTTTGGGGTCCGTGCCGCGGTAAAAGGCCCAGGTATCGTCCATGGACATCGCAAAACCGTCCTCAATCAGGATGTGACTGCTGGCGCTGAAGTCGTAGTCGTCGTCGTGATACTGCTGCTTGCGGTTGACGATCTTGAGGTTGCGGGTGGAGAAATTGTCGGTGCCGATGACAAACACGGTCCAATAGGCGGAGCGGAGGAGCAACAGGTCCTGGAACGAAATGTTCCGGCAGTTGTTGACCACGTAGCCCCGGATGCCGCTGGCATGCGGGTCCAACACTTTTCCATCCGCGTCCCGGGCGTTTCCCTCCGGGGTGTCGGGCTGGAAGTCATGCCACAACCAAGGGTAGCCTTCCATGTCGATGGTGCCCCGGCCCATCAGGCCGGCATTTTCGACATGGTCAAAGATAAAGAAAGCCCTGAGCTGCCTTCCTCCCGCGGTTGTAGGCGTCGAGGTATAATCCGCATTCTTGCCCGACCCCTGGATTTTGGCGCCGGCATCGACATATAGTTTGACGTTGCTCTTCATGAACACCGTGCCGCTCAAATAAACGCCCGGTGGAAAAAAGAGCACGCCGCCCCCGGGCCGGGCGGACACGTCGCTGATGGCCTGGTTGATTTTTGCGGATTCGAGGGTCTTGCCCGTGTTGTCAACGCAGTAGTCCAGGATGTTGACCACGTTTGTATCGCCAAGCTTGGGCGGATTCTGTTCCGGCGGTTCGGCAAACAGCATCAGCCCGGTGCTGTAGAACATCGGCTCGTCGTTAAAAAAAATGACCAGATAACGCGGCCGGTCCAGGTCGAAACTGACCGTATTGCCGCTGATCTTCGGCTGGATGCCGTAGGCGAGCGGCCTGATATTGCAGGTGAGCAATTTCCGGTCGCAAACGAACGAGGTAATTTCGACGTGGACCTTTCCGGTCATGGAGAAGCTGGCATAGTCCATCCAATTGAACTGGTCAAAGGTCAGAAAATGATGGGTAAAAATCGGTTGGCCGTTCACGGTCACCTTGTAAGACTCGCTTGGAATGGCACCCGGGTAAGGTGGATAAGGAGTAACATCGGCGAAAGCTGCCACCCGCAGAACCAACAAGGTCAAACCCACCAGACAGGCCAGTTTGGAAATCATGGCCAGATGGTTATAAAGAAATGGCTGAAGGATAAAGGCCAAAATCAGATGCGTTCGGGCTCGCTTGAAGGCATTCAGGTCAGGTCCAACGTCAGAAACCGCAACCCTCTTTTGCATCCGGCGGATGTTCGGTTAAGTTACATGTATGAGGACCAAAATTTCCGTCAAGCAGGTCGTTTGCCTCGGCGTTTTGCTCGCCATGTTGAGCCTGCTCTTCGCGGGCTGCCAGAGCACGCCCACAGTGGATTGGAACAGCCGCATCGGAAATTACACCTATGATCAGGCCGTGACGGACCTCGGGCCGCCGGACAAGACGGCGAAGTTGAGCGACGGCAAAACCGTGGCCGATTGGATCACCCACAGTCATGGCGGCGGCTTGAGCTTCGGCGTGGGCACGGGTTTCTATAGCGGGGGCGGCACGGCGGTCGGCACGGGCGTGGGCACGAGCACCGGATATCCCGACCGGGTGTTGAGGCTGACGTTCGGGCCGGATGGAAAGTTGCTCGAGTATAAAAAGGAATAAAGCGGCTGGCCGCGGAATGGTGATCGCGCCGGGTTCAGGGCAGCACTTGCAGGCGGTAGAATCGCTGCGGATCGGCCGAGACGTCGTTGGTGGCAATAATGCCGCCGGAGGCGGTGAGGGGATTGCCGAGGTTGATCCAGCCGGTTTGGTTGAGGTTGGTCTTATATTGCAACTGATAGGCGAGGCCGGCCATCGTGGTCCAGTTGAGATTGACCGAGCCGCCGGCCTTGACCGGGGCTTCCAGAACCGGGAGGCGGATGGCGGTGACGCTGACATCGTCCAGACCCAGCCAGGTGGCCTCGTCCCGGAATCCGGTCTGGAGCACCGTGCTGGCGGAGGTTGCCTCGACGATGAATTGCAGATTGGTCCAACCGAGCGCGGGCAGGTTGACTCCATCAAAGAGCGTATTCCCGTCCCAGGACACGCTGAATTCATTGTAACCTCCGCCGTCCGGGCTGTTCATCCAAAGCGAAAGCAAATAGAACTGGCCAGGTGTGGTGGCAATATTTTGGGAGAGGGTGCCAAGAAAACCGGTTTGTCCCAGCAGCGCGAAGTAGTTTCCCGAATGGGGCCTGATGGAAGGAAAATAGGAGCCATTGTCCACAAAGGTAAAATTGTAGCCGTAGCCATTCAGGGTCCAATCGGTGAAATCACCCGTCTCAAACCCGCCGTTCGGCACCAATTGCGGCGGATTGATTTGCAGATTGAATGGCCGGCTTTGCACGAAATGATCGCTCAAATTGGTAAACCAAAGGTTTGCGGTATAGGTGCCAAAAACGAGGTTGCTGGCGGTGGAATTGAGGCTGACGGTCACGGTGGCCGCTGGGCCACCCGGCGTCAATGAGCCGCCGCCGGGTGAAGCGCTGAACCAGGTCGGGTTGTGGCCGAGCGACCAGTTCAAGGTCGAGGGGCCGACATTGGTGAGCGTGAGGGTGGTTGAATTCGCATTAAACGGGCCGCCCGCCGGGCCGCCGAAGGTAAAGGCGGTTCCCGGGGTGATGAGCAGCGCGTCCGGCGCGAAAACAAACTGGATGGGATTGGATGCAATGCCGTTCGCCACCACGGCGAGCGAGTAAATCCCCACCGGAAGGTTGGCGGGCACGGCGAAATCCGTGGTCACGATGTTGGCGCCGGTCATGACGCCGGTGCTGCTCCAGTTGTAGGTGCGGGCATAATAGACGGCGCCGGAGGAGTTGGTCATGCGCACCAGCGGATAGTTGCTGTTCATCTGGGCGTCGTCACCATAGGCGGCGCCTTGTGAGATGCCGTTGAACAACCTGCCCGTCAGGTGATACGAGCCATCCAGATTGGTGCTGATGGTGTTAATCGTCGGCTGGCCCGCGGCGAGCGGAGAACCATCCGGCTGATAAACGAAAAGCTGGGTGCCGGTATCCGAGAACAGCACCGTCCCGTCCGGCAGGTCGAGCATGCGCATGGGAAAGCTGGAAGAATTGAACGTGGTGCCGACCGGGCCGTTTACCTGGGCAAACGAATTGGCCACCGGGTCATATTCGTAAAACGTCGTGGGTGAAAGGTATTCATTGGTTGAGGCCGTTCCCAAGGGTTCGACGGCACACAGAATTTTGCCGTTGACCATCATCGCCCCCGGCGCATCAACCATGCCCTGGCTGTTCGGGATGACCGGGCCGGCCTGCCAGACTCCCATGTTGGTATTGCCGGATGGAGTATAAATGGCCGAGTTGCCCGTCCCGCCAAAAAAGATGGCGTTGCCGGACGGCAGCAGAAATCCCGGGCCCATTTCGCCGCCAAAAGGATCATAGATTTCCACCGGCACGTTCGCATCGGCGACCCATTGGTTGAGCGAGGGGATGTAGCGCTGGGAATTGGTGCTGAACGGGCCGATGGTCAGGATGCTGTCGTCCGGCAACTTGACCCAGCTCGCCTCATCCTGGTCGCCATAGTCATCATTGACCAGCGTCCCTCCGGCGAACCATGCGTTGGAGGCCACGCTGTAGATGACCGTGCCGTCGTAGGTGGCGGGAACCACCGGTGAAATCAACACGTCGCCGTTGGGGAGAATCTGCGAGACAGAATCGGAGAACACCCCCTGGCCCGCCGGCGGCGGCGGGGTCCCCGTCCAGGTGTTTGCCACCGGGTCATAAATCTCCGCTGAGTTTGTGCCGGTGCCGTATTCGCCGCCGGCCACGAACACCCGGCCATCCCGTAACACCTGCGAGCAATAATAAAGCCGCGTGTAATTCATCGGCGCGAGCGTGGACCAGGTGCCGTTGATGTAGCTGCCAGTCGCATCCGGCCTCAGCCGATACCACGCGCTTCCAGCCCCTCCACCGCTGGGCTCGCCGCTGGCGGCCATGACGGTTCCGTCGGAAAGCAGCAACAGGGTATCGATGGTGTCCGGTGCCAGATTCGCCAATGGCGTCCAGGTTCCCGCCGCCCTTAGCCCGCAGGGAGCCAACGCCAGTTCCACGACCAATGGCAGCCACAACCAATGATAAAAACCGCGCCAGCCTGCCCGCCAGACCATCTTTTCGCGCCGGCCTGCCGCCGGGCCGGTGGATGGGAAGTGGAAGGCTTGGATCGACCGGCCAACATCCAGGCCTGAACCATCGGTTGGTTTAGCATTCATGATTCTGATTCCAAATGCGCGATTATCTTATATCCATCCAACACCAGCTTCAAGATAAAAGTCCACGAGTGTTACCGATGTTCTGACTGCGCCCTGCGTCCCTTCCGTTTTAGCCTTCAGCTTATTGCCCTTTGCCGGCCTTCTGTCGGAGGGATTCCGTCCCTGACCGGGCGCAATTCACCCCTCAAAAACAGCAATATGTCCCTTAATCCTTAAATTTCAGTCAACTTCTGCTAAATACACCTCGCATGATGAACATTATGAAAGAAATCAAATCCGGCGGGCGGGAGAGTCCGCCGGCGCATCCGTTCAAGGCCGGCCTCGATCAGCTCACCAATGGACTGCATCGGCCTTGGGGAGGCTCGGCCAGGCGGTTGCAGGTGGATCTTCTCATGAAAATCAGGGTCTATCTGGGTTTGTGCGTCATTCTGGGTGCGAGTTGCATTTCTGTCCGTGCGTCCGACAACCCGGCCCAGGCTGCTGCCCGTGTGGCATTGGAACAAAAACTCAGCCAGTCGGATGCCTGGGATCCCCAGCCGCTGACGCCGGCAGTGACCACACCGTCCGTGGCCGTGGTGGAACCCCCCGTCAAATCCGCAGCCAACGCCACCGGAACCGTTTCCGGAAAAGTCGTCGTCCCGGCGTCAACCACTCCGCTGGTCGCCGCCACCCCTGGGGTTGCTTCGCCTGACATGCTGTTCCTGCTGCTGTCGCTCATGATCATTTCGTTCCTGACCATGTCGTTCCTGCTGCTGCGGCTGCTGCGGCAGAATTCCCGCGCATACGACTCCGATCAGGCTTCAACCAGCAGCCGCATCTGAAACCCCCGCGCCAATCCTGTCACTAGCCACTTGGGTTCAGCGGTCAGCCTGCTTCTTTTTGCGCGCTTCAAAATCATATTGGAACAGCAAGCCCACGCTTTGCGCGCCTTCCCGGCCATTGCGGATGGCGTTGAATCCGTAGCCATAGCGCACGACGATTTTGAAATTCTTGTTCTTGGGCGCAAAGGTCAGGCCGCAGCCCGCGCCCGTCTGCCAGTCGCTGCGTTGTTCGTATCCGGGCAAATATTCCAGATGGGCCGTGGCCGCTTCCACCCGGAACAGCAGTCGATGTTCGCTCTCCAGCGGAACGTTGTAGGCGGTGTAGATATGGACGAACCGGGTCGCGGTCAGTTCTTCATAATAATAGCCGGGCAGCGTCAAAGGGTATTCCGCCACCAGGGGCAGCACGCCACCCAAACGCCACGCGGTCAACTGGTCGGCATCCGTCGAACCGCCCGCGGTCACGGCGAAGGAGGCCATTTGTCCGCTGTTCGTCCACGCGTAGTTCAAACCGGCATAGAGCCAGTACAGATCGGTGTTCGGGTTGAGCTGCCGGTCATCGTTAAAGCCGAAGGTGTCGCTGTTGAACCGCCATTGCCGTTCAAACCAGACGGACAATTCCAGGCCCAGGTCGGGATACAGGTTCGGTTCCTTGCCCGCCAGCCGGATGCCGCCCAGCGTGTAGGCAGTGGTTTGATTGGCGGGCAGGGTGAAGGTGGCCGCCGTGTCGGACGTATCCGAAAAAGCCGAATAATGCCCCCCGCCCCGCGCGATCACGCTCACCGGAATCAACATGCCCGGATTCAACAATTGATATACGCTCAAGGAAACCCCGCCGCCGCTCCCGTTGAAACTTTCGTCCTTGATGTAACTGCCCTGCCGCACTTCGTAGTAATTGTCTCCGTAAGCGCCGCCGGAAAAACCGAAGCCGAGGTCCGTGGTAGGCGAAAGCCATTGCTTGAGTCCCAGCTCGCCGTCCACGTAAACCGGGGCGATGGCCAGGCGCAAATCCAGGTTCGTGCTCAGGAAGTCCGGCCGGTTGTAATAATAGTAGGCATAAACCCCTTGCGGTCCCTGGCCGGCAAGCGGTTCGTCATAGCCCAACTCCAGCAGATTGCGATGTTCTGGGTCAACCTGGGCCAGGCAAGGGGATCCCCCCACCAGACACAGCCCTGCCAGCAAAAGCAGTTGCGCGCGCAGCGCAGTGATTCGTTTCATAGACACCCAACAAAACTGGCTGAGTTGTTGTCCGGCCATCAGGAGGTTTGTTCCCGGGCCGACAAGATGCCAACTCCGATGAATTTTCAGGCAGTTGTTCCCTTTTGTCCATGGGGTGAACACCCCAGGGCCGGTGACGCATGGCGGGTCGCAGATCGGATGAACCTCGAAATTTCCAGCCGCAACTTGTCACGCCATGGCGCAGCGACGGTGGATCAACCATCAACCTTCGCGGCCTCCCACGTGGCCACGTGGCGAAGCTTCACGCGGCCTTACATGGGTTTTTCGGAACAACGGGAAAATCCACGTTTATCCAGCGGTCAGAGAGCCGGGGTTTTAAAGGTCAGAATGTAGCCTTTTCCCTTCCAAACCTCTTCGTAGGCAGGATTGCGGACGCCCGGCGGCACCCAGTCCCGCGGACTGAAGTTCATTGGGGAGTTCTTGAAGTAAGCCCGGGTGAAGGGACTCTTTTGATAACTGTTCTTCACCACATCCTTGGTCTCATCCGCAATCAGGATGAGCGACCCGGGCCTGGCGACCCGGATCATTTCCTGCACCGCCACCGCGGGCTGGTCAAAGAAATTGATTCCGCCCACATGAAAGACGACATCGAATGTCCGGTCAGCGAACGGCAGCCGCTCGGCGTTTGCCTGCACCAGCAGTGAGGTCTTTTCATAAGGGCGAATTCTTGCCTTGCAGCGTCTGAGCATGCCCATGGAAAGATCCAACCCCACCAGTTCGACAGTCTCCAGCGATACCTGCTCCGCCAGGTAAGGCACGTCCGCCCCGGTCCCGATGGAGGTGTATAAGCACCGCTCCCCCGGCTTGAGGGCCAGCCGGGCCGCCAGCCGCCGGCGCATTTCGGCGATCTTACCCTTGTAAATCTTATCGCCGAGCCTCTGGGCCAGGTCGTAACCATACGACATCCAATCGTACATTCGCTGGAACTTCAGATTCTGCGGACCCAGCCCCGCCGGATCGAGCAGCACGGGGATGGATTCGACCACCGGATAGCGCCGTTGGCCCGCCCGGTTGACAAGGTGATCGCCGTCCAGTTCCAACGGGTCCAGCCCCAAAGGGTCGCGCAACAGCGAAAACATTTTTGGTGGAACAGACATTGACTCCGAAGTGAACGTAATTTGATGGAGAAGGCAAGACGGAAGACGGCGGGGTGGGTTGCTAGGGAAAATGCTTATCCCCCGGAACCATCCGGCCCTACAAACGCATGGCCTTCGTGCCAATAGTCAGGGTTTCATCCCGGCTGTAATCTGCTGGCATGAATGTGATCTCAAGAATTCAAGTCGGGTTTGGCGAACCGGCGATACCGCGGCAAATCCCCGTGCGGACGGTTTTGGCTGCTGCGTCCCTTCTGCCCGGCATAACGTGGGTGAATTCACCTGCTGAACCCCGACGCATCACCCGCGACGCCGGTTCCAGCCGCCAACCGGCCGAGACGGACCAGTTGATTGCAAGAATCCGCAAAGTGCTGCAGAAGCAGGGAACCTGATGAAAATTTCTGCGATTCCATCTCCAGCCTTGTGCCAGCTGCCGTTGACTGAGGCATCGCGTTCAATCAGCAAAACTGGCGCCATCAGGATGGAATGGCGCCCGGGCGGGTTTCTGGCATGGATGGGTGCGAAAGCGTGGGTGGCCGTCATTTCCCGGGTGCCGGTCGGCTATGCAGACGGAACGGGCTTCCACGATGGAAAGCCGGTTGTGTTAGTTGAATGTTGATGGCTGAGTGTTCAGCCCTTGGCTTTCCTGGCCGCGCCGAAGCTCAGCGAAGGCGGGGAGCTTTTTCCTGAGTCCTGTCCCTTGTCCCTCGCCACGCCCATCCCGATTTTCGCTCAAGGTGGGAGCGGCTGGCCTTTGGTTTCGGGAGCGAAGGGCAGAATCAGCAGTCCAATGATATAAACCCCGGCCACCGCACTGGCGGCGAGGCCAAAACTGCCCAGGACAATGATCAGGTAGCCGGTCACAAATGGACCCGAGGCCGCCAGCAAGCGGCCGATGTTGAAGCAAAACCCCGCGGCCGTCGCACGAATCCGCGTGGGATACAATTCCGGGAGATAAATCGGGAAGCCGCTGAAAATGCCGTTGTTGAAAAATCCCAGCAGCGGCAACAGCCACAGCACGTGGGCGTAGGTTCGCGGGGTCAGGAACGTGACCGGCAGCATCACCAGGCTGCCCACGCACATCAGGGCGAATACCCGGCGCCGGCCCACCCGATCCGCCAGCGGACCGAAACTGAGGTAACCCGCCAGCGCCCCGACGTTCAGCAGCATGATGGCATAGCTGACCCGGCTCGCGAGTTGGCCGGCGTTCTGCCCGTGCAAATCCGGCAATGCGCGGATGAGCGTGGGCGTCCAGTTCGTCGCCCCCCACAAACCGAACACCGCCACAAACGCCAGCCCGGAGCCAACCAATGTGGCGCGCCGCAGCCCCGGCGAAAACAGTTCCATCAGTTTCAACAGGCGTGTGCCGCCTGCCTGCCGTTCCTCGGCCCGGGCCTTGACCCAGCGTTCCGGTTCCCGGACCCACCAGCGGACGAGAAGCGCGACCAACGCCGGCACCACCCCGACCGCGAAGATCGGCCGCCAGCCGCAGTCGCGCAGGAGCAGGTTGAGGACCGCCGCCACGAAAAACCCCGCCGCCCACGCCGATTGCAGCAGTCCCGCCGCCTTGGTGCGCTTGTCCTCCGGCCACACTTCCGCCACCAGCGTCGCGCCCGCCGCCCATTCGCCGCCGATGCCCAGCGCCGTGAGAAAACGGAACAGCGCCAGTTGCCACCAGG